>JAYVQY010000109.1:0-5658 GCA_043776715.1 Cyclobacteriaceae bacterium
TTAGGTCAATAAAGAAGTTAAATGAAGCTTTAAATCAAAAAATAAAGTTATCCTTCGATTTTAGGGCGGTCAAAGGTATCAAAGTGACCCAATCAATGGAAGGAATGACCCTCAAGTATTCCTGCAATCGATTGCCACCCAGATTTTCCTCACTTTGGGTCATTATAATGAAATCAAAATGCGGGTACTCTGGTACCAGCGGTGGAATGGCATTTTCAGCTCCAATGGGCCGATTCCGAAATAAATGAAAGTCATTTAGCACTGTTCGAAATGAATAATGGTCGTAGGAAGCCAACTGACCTTTCTTAAAATGAATAACCAAATCTTCTTGCTTCGCTAAGTTGATCTTCAAAATCTTATTTAACTCCCAAGCCAGTTTATAGCCTTTTAACGAAGTCCTGACTCCCAACAATTCAAAATCATAGGAGTACTCTATCTCAAGCTTATTTTTCTTGATTTTCGCTGACATTTGACCTTTCTGTGGAAAAGTAAAAAGTTTGACAATATGGCTCCAAATCTCTTACTTTGCGCAGCTTTTTTAAATACCTTAAACCTTAAGAACATGTCTGACATTGCACAAAAAGTAAAACAAATCATCATCGACAAGCTAGGAGTAGAAGAATCTGAGGTGACACCAGAGGCAAGTTTTACCAATGACCTTGGCGCAGATTCCCTGGATACAGTCGAGTTGATCATGGAGTTTGAAAAAGAATTTAACATCTCTATACCGGACGACCAGGCAGAGAATATCGCAACCGTAGGCCAGGCAATTGCTTACCTCGAACAAAACGCGAAGAAATAAATCCCGTCCCGAGGGCTATCGGGATCATCGGGACCCAACCTTTCAGTATGAATTTTAAACGCGTAGTTATCACAGGGATAGGTGCACTTACGCCAATCGGAAACGACCGTGCTTCTTACTGGGAAGGTTTGAAGGGCGGAAAAAGCGGCGCCGCGCCCATCACCCGTTTTGATGCTTCTCTTTTCAAAACAAAATTCGCCTGTGAGGTGAAAGGTTTTGATGCAGCGAATTTCATGGAGCGAAAGGAAGCTCGCAAACTGGACCCTTTCTGCCAGTTTGCTCTGGTAGCGGCGGACGAGGCAATCGCCCATTCAAATATTCCGCTTGCCACCCTTAACCATGATCGCGTTGGAGTCATTTGGGGCTCAGGGATTGGCGGTTTATTCACTTTCCAGGAAGAAGTAAAATCTTTTGCTAAAGGAGATGGCACCCCTCGTTTCAATCCCTTCTTCATTCCCAAAATGATTGCTGACCTGAGTGCAGGTCATATCTCCATTAAATACGGATTTCGCGGCCCCAATTTCACAACGGTTTCCGCCTGCGCCTCATCTACAAATTCTATTTACGATGCTTTCACCTACCTCCGCCTCGGCAAAGCGGATATCATGATCACCGGTGGATCTGAAGCAGCGATATGCGAAGCGGGAGTTGGTGGATTCAATGCGATGAAAGCACTTTCTGAGCGAAATGATTCTCCTCAAACTGCGTCTCGGCCATATGATAAAGAAAGAGATGGCTTTGTGTTGGGTGAAGGTGCCGGCGCTTTGGTACTGGAAGAATATGAGTATGCCAAAGCAAGGGGTGCCAAAATTTATGGCGAAATATTGGGGGGTGGCATGACCGCAGATGCCTATCACATTACGGCTCCTCATCCGGAAGGCGCAGGAATCACAAAGGTGATGGAGCTAGCCCTGGAAGATGCAGGAATCAAAGCATCTGATATTGACTACATCAATACGCACGGTACTTCCACACCGCTGGGCGATTTAGGTGAAATAAAAGCCATCCAAAAAGTTTTTGGCGAGCACGCCTATAAAATGAATATCAGCTCAACCAAATCAATGACTGGTCATTTGTTGGGTGCTGCAGGTGCAATCGAAGCCATCGCGTGCCTGCTCGCACTTAATGAAGGCGTTGTTCCGCCTACCATCAACCATTTTACCGATGATGATGGACTTGATCCAAGGCTGAACCTGACATTCAACAAAGCCCAGCATCGCGACGTAAAAATTGCGCTCAGCAATACGTTTGGCTTTGGAGGACATAATGCTTCGATTATTATCAGAAAAGCCGAGTAAAACACTGCCGTGTGGAACTTACTGAAAATCTCCAATCGAGGCTCTAAAAAAGAAGAGCAAAAGCTAATCACCGCCATCCGCAACATCGCTGGATTCACTCCCTCGAATCTCTCTCTTTACAAGCTTGCCACCCTTCATACCAGCCGCTCGAAAGAGACCAATGGCTTCCGTGAATCCAATGAGCGGTTGGAATATCTTGGTGATGCCGTCCTGGGAGCTGCCGTGGCTGATTACCTTTTTAAAAAATATCCCTTCGAAGATGAAGGATTCCTCACCGAGATTCGATCAAGGATCGTCAATCGTGATTCCCTAAACCTGCTTGCAAGAAAAATGGGGATAAACCTGATTGTGCAATTCGATCAAAAGAATGCGCAACTCCAGCAGGTAGTTCTTGGCAATACGCTAGAAGCCATCGTTGGAGCTGTCTACCTTGACAAGGGCTATCTCCGATGCAAGAAGTTTGTGGTTGACAAACTCATTCTTCCTCATTTTGATCTGGAGGTGGTAATCCAATCAAATTTTAATCATAAGAGTAAGGTCATCGAATGGACTCAGCGCCAAAATAAGTCGGTACGTTTTGAAATGGTTGAGATAAAGAAATCACGCAACCAGAAAGAGTTTTCCATTCAAATATTCATTGACGATCAGGCCTATGGCACCGGATATGGATACACTAAAAAGAAAGCTGAGCAGGATGCTGCCTTGAAGACTTGCGATCAATTAAACATCGTTTAAATTTTTGCGTTTATTTCCTGGAGATGATAAAGGAAATGTATTATAAAATATTTGCTTGATAACCTTTGTGCCTTGGTACCTTTGTAGCCTAAATTCAGGCTTTCTTTTGCCACCAGGCCTCAAAGACACAAAGAACTCACTACATGCTTAATCAATTTATATTTCACATCATGTTTATTGAAAGCATCCTATGAGCAAACTTAAAGTAGCAGGTGCAACTGTCAACCAGATTCCAATGGATTGGGGAAATAACGTCTCCAATATTTTGGATGCGATTGGCGAGGCACGGAAGCAAACGGCCGATTTACTGCTCCTGCCTGAACTCTGCCTCACCGGCTATGGCTGCGAAGATTTATTTCTGAGCGATTGGCTTTCACAAACGGCATGGCAACATCTGTTAAAAATTCTCCCTGCTTGCGAAAACATGATTGTTTGCATAGGGATACCTCTCAGAATCGATAAAATTACTTACAATGGCGTTTGCGTCATTAAAGACAAAGAAATTCTCGGCATCACCTTAAAGCAGAACCTTGCCAAGGAAGGGGTACACTACGAGCCGCGTTGGTTTGACGCCTGGCCTGCCGGAAAAGTGGTTGAGATCAATGAAGGGGATAAGAAGATCAGGGTGGGCGATCTAATTTACGAAAGCCATGGAGTCCTCTTTGGTTTTGAGATATGCGAAGATGCATGGAGCAAAAACAGACCGGGTTACCGACTTCAGGAGCGAAAGGTCAATTTGATATTGAATCCCAGCGCAAGTCATTTTGCACTTGGAAAATGTGCCAGACGTGAGCAAGAAGTAATCATAGATGGTTCGGGAAATTTTAATTGCGCCTATTTGTTTGTGAATCATCTCGGGAATGAAGCAGGACGGATGATATACGATGGTGATATTGTCTTTGGGCAGAACGGAAAGCTTCTTGCCGTGAATCATCGCCTTTCTTTTAGAAATTTCAACTTACTTGCCTGTACCATTGATTTTGAAAATCCGCTAAAGTCGGAGTTCACTCCAATCACTGACAGCAGGGAAAGAAACGAAGAATTTGCAAGAGCTGCCTCGCTTGCTCTTTTTGATTACATAAGAAAAAGTAAATCAAAAGGTTTTGTTTTGAGCCTCAGCGGTGGTGCTGATTCTTCGTGCTGCGCTGTGCTCGTTTCTGAAATGGTGAAGAGGGCATCTGCTGAATTAGGATGGAGAAAGTTCTGGTTGCTATTAGGTTATGATCAGGATGCTCCCAGCGATATAAGACAAGCTGTAAACAAGATTCTTATATGTGCCTACCAAAGCACCATTAATTCATCCAACGGAACTCTGGAGGCAGCGAAAGAATTGGCCAATTCAATTGGCGCACAATTTCATCATTGGTCCATTGAAGAAGAGTCAAAGTCTTATCGTACTAAAATTGAAAAAGCGCTTGACCGGCCATTGAGTTGGGAACAGGATGACATCGCCCTACAAAATATTCAGGCACGCTCAAGATCGCCGATCATCTGGATGCTCGCAAACATAAAGCGTTCGATTCTACTCACAACCTCAAACCGCAGTGAAGGTGACGTTGGGTATGCAACAATGGATGGGGATACCAGCGGCAGCCTTGCTCCCATAGCCGGAATCGACAAACCTTTTATCTTACAATGGTTAAGATGGGCTGAAGTCAACCTTCAGTATGCGAGTCTGAACCTTGTAAACAATTTGCAGCCCACAGCAGAGCTTAGACCACAGAACCGTGCGCAGACCGACGAAAAAGATCTTATGCCTTACGAAGTACTGAGCGCGATTGAGCACTTTGCAATCCTGAAGCGGAAGTCACCTTTAGAGGTTTTTCAGGCTCTTTCACCTTCTTATGATGCTGACGCCCTGAAGACATGGATCAAAAAGTTCTTCCGGCTTTGGGCAGCCAATCAATGGAAGCGCGAACGTCTGGCTCCCTCATTTCATTTTGACGATCTGAATGTTGACCCCCGTAGCTGGTGCCGTTTCCCGATCCTGTCCGGTAGCTACAAAGAAGAGCTGGAACAACTGGACAAAATTTAGGGAACGGGTTTCCTAAGCCGTTGGGCGAGCGATCAGCTCGTGCGAATTGAACTTATTGTCGGGCCTGAGTTTGGCCTTATATTTGCCGCCTGATATGTTTTTCTATGCACAATAGCCTTATTTACATCATCTGGAACGGCAGCCCTGAAATATTTTCAGTAGGGCCCATTACACTTCGGTGGTATGGATTACTATTTGCGATGGGGTTTCTCTTAAGTCAGCAGATATTGTATTACATGTTCAGGCAGGAAGGAAAGCCTGAACGGGACGTTGAGACGCTGACAATATACATGGTGGTAGCCACCATCCTTGGCGCACGGTTGGGCCATATCCTGTTCTACCAGCCAGACATCATCTGGAACGACCCGCTGGGCATCTTCTTACCATTTGAATTCAATCCTACCTTCAAATTTACAGGGCTTCAAGGGTTGGCCAGCCATGGCGCCGCGGTGGGAATTCTTTTCGGCCTCTGGTTGTATTCTAGAAAGAAAAAGCCAAATCAAAACTATTTGCAGGTCCTGGATCGTATTGTGATTCTTGTTGCTCTGACTGGCGCCCTCATACGTTTTGGTAACTATTTTAATTCAGAAATATTGGGCAAACCAACAGACTCCGTTGCTGGGATCGTTTTTATTAACCGCGTAACAGAGGCAATCCAGGGTGACCCCGGCAGAGCCGGTAACATGGTCGAAAGTGTAACCGTTGAAAAAGATCAAGAGCTGCCAGCTGGGGCCAACGGAAGAGTGCCTATCAAAATCTTTATCTTCTTCAAGCCCGGAACCTCCGAG
>JAYVQY010000110.1:0-120134 GCA_043776715.1 Cyclobacteriaceae bacterium
TAAATTGGAACAACTTCTCCCCAACAACTGGTCGGCGGCCAACTCCTGAATAATTAATTTTTCCGATATTTAATACCCGTACTTCATCGGACGCTTACGTTGTAAGTGGTATCTCCGCTGCCGTTGGGTGCGACCAAGGGATCCGTTCCGACGCTTACTGCGTTTTTGTACATTGAGTCTGTGAACTGGAACATCGCGTTGGAAATCGCGCCTGATAATTCGCCGAGCAGTGGCAAACTAGTCAAAGGAAACGGGAGGATGTACAATAAAAAGTAAGCGACGATGACCCGGAAGCCAACTGTGCGAAAGTTCCAGGAGGATTGATTCTCGTTTTCCATAGGTCGGGGTATTCTTCTGAAAATACGGAGAAAATTTGGTCTACAGTGATTCTTGTGCCTTTGTGTGCCGTTTAGTGTTTTGCGGTTTGATTTTACATTAGACTATGTTGCCTGTGGTCGGTGTTTTCAGGCTGACCGAGAATTTTTATTTAGTTTTGATTATTGGCTAATACCTTATCAATGGAGTTAACACAATAGCAAATGAGAATTATTTTTTCAGCTCTTATACTAACAACATCATTATGTTCTTGCGGACAGACAAATCAACAACCCGCTACAAAGATCAACTATGATTCATTGAGAATAGTTCTCGAGAAAATGGTTGACCTGGACCAGGATATAAGGCGTGTACTTGTTGACTCAGTTGGAATTGATTCTCCTAACGCGCAGCCTTTCATAAGAAAAATGATGGACATTGACGCGGACAATCAAAAAAATATAAGACTGATTCTGAATAGATATGGTTGGATTGGGCAAAGCAAAATCGGGACAAAGGCAGCAGAGGCTTTTTTTTACTCAATTCAACATTCTGACACGACATTAATGATAAAGTGGTTTCCTGAATTTAAAAAACTAGCGGACATTGGAGAGGCTGACAAAGTCGAATGCGCAATGATGGAGGACAGACTCCTGATGCGGAAAGGTAAAAAGCAGATTTACGGAACTCAAGCTACAGTTTTTAGAGACGACAAGAAGGTGGCGATCCGGCCAATTGAAGACGCAAAAAACGTAAATGAACGCAGAAGGAAAATTGGTTTTGCTCTCACCGTTGAAGGGAATGCGGACAGACTGAAGGCAATCTATAATGAGAACGAGCAATTGCCAATTAAGAGTAAACGATAACGGCCGAACCACCAACAGTGTATGAGACATGGCTGGGGGTCAAAGTGTAAATTTGTAGTTTAGTTTTCAAATTAGGTTTGGTCACGTGGGACCCGCCTTCGCGAGGCGCTACGGGCAGGCAGTGAAGCGCTCGAAGACCCACCGCCGCTCTTATGCACAAACGATGTGTGGCACTGGCTTTCAGCATTCAAGCTTTAGGAAAAATATGTTATTTTAGGTATTAAATAATTTACAAATGGGGACAATTGAGTTGAAATCGAATCTGCACAAAATCGTTGATCGGATTGAAGACGAACGCCTTCTTAGCGCTATTTATAATTTTTTACAAGTGCGTGAGAATTCCGAAGAAGGACAGATGTGGAAAACCTTAACAGATGAACAGAAAAGGGAAGTTCTCCAAGCTTATGAAGAATCAGAAAATGATGCAAACCTGATTGATGACAAGGATATTTGGAAAGACCTGAAATGAAAATCGTCTGGACTAGGAAGGCCCAACGGAGATTTAGTGAAATCCTTGAATACATCCAGCTTGAATTCGGAGATCATGCCAGACAGTCATTCAGGACAAAGACAGAAGACTTCACATGATTGCTTTTCGAATTTCCGGAAATTGGAACGGCGGAAATCAAGAGTAAAAACCTGAGAGGCTTTCAACTTACAAAGCAGACAAGGGTATTCTATCGCTTAAAAGAGGGTCGAATAGTTATTTTGACATTCTTTGATTCAAGACAAGATCCTAAAAAGAGACCACGTTAGCCTACGTACCAGTGGAAAACTAACACTGTTGTGTCCGGCGTGAGAGGTGGAGCTGGCGCGGTGAGTTAGTGTTGGATGATTTCACGTCGACGCTGCAAATTTTGAGAGTGGAGATTGCGTGGTGGCGATTTTGTCAATTCAGGCCGGATAGACAGGCCCTCGACAAATTCTTGTATGAACCGATCGGGTGACGAAAGACACGACTACAAATCAGAGAAAGTAGATACTATAAACTACTTTTAAACCTGAGGTATTTCAGAATCCTTATATCTAATAACAAAAGGAAAAAAACCATATGAAAATGCTACTATTTACTTTGACATTATTTACTTGTGGAAATCTATTTGCTCAAAGCAATTCAAGTCCAGAAGAATTTATGAAGTACTATGTGAAAGTTTTTAATGACGAAAATACTTTAGAAGTTCAAAAATGTTATCATTTCCCACACTCTGTAATTGAAAACGGACAAATAATTTATAACGACAAGGAGAATGTACCTGTGGTAGATTATGAAAAGTTTAAAAAAACTGGATGGGCTTATTCCAAAATTAATGATGTAAAAGTCATATTCGAATCAATAAATACTGCAGTTGTTTTAATGGATTTTTCAAGGTTTGGTAAAAATGATAAAGAGTATTTGAGGACAACAATGACTTACTCGTTGTCCAAAGAAAAAGGTCATTGGCAGATTATAAATCGAACTAGCAGGTAGCGAAAAAAAATGCAGATAAGTAAATTCTGGAAGATCAGGCAAAGGAAAAACTTAACAAATGGTTAAGTTAAGTTGGAGCCAACTTAAAAATTTAAATTACATCCGTTATGATTTTTACAAAGCTAGTCCCAAATGTATTTTACACAGATATTAAAGACGCGTTAAAAATATTTATAGATTGCCTTGACTTCAAAATTGAGCATGATGAATTAAAATCCTTGACGCCATTTTGTGTAATCGAAAAGGACGGTTTACGTATAAACCTTTTTGAAAATAAGGAATTAGCAAAACAACACAGCCCTGAATTTAGACTTGTAACGACGAATATTGAAGAAGTATACCAAAGAGTAGCTTCATCTCACCCCGAGTTTCTGCACCCAAATCTTAAAGAAGTTACACTTCGTCCATGGGGAGCAAAAGAATTCGCATTAATGGATAAACAGCTGGGCATTGTTATTCAACAATGGTAAAACGACATATCCAACGTTTGGCTTACGCTGGACGTTTTCCGTTCTGACGTTACAAATGGCGTTTACGATTTTCTTCGCCGGGCTTTTGCCAATACAGTTCACCCGCAAAGGGCAACGGCAGTCCGACTGCGGCGATATCCTTGGCTCCGGCAATAACAGCATTTGTAAGGTTGAGGTTTAATGGAGAGATAATTAGGTGGCCGGTGACAACACCAGCCACAGGCAAAACGCAGACCAATAAATTCCTGCTAAAACAAATGATCTGGCAAAGCCTGGGCAATTATGGAGATGTCAATGTTTTACCGCAGAGACGCCAAGGCGCGAAGCGAAATGCAATCCTAAATTCCACTACCGACTAAGCTTAGTGTCTTTGCGCCTCAGCGGTTATATTTTCACCCTCAATACACCAGATTCTTCTCCATCATAAATTCTGCAATCTGAACTGCGTTGGTGGCAGCTCCTTTGCGGAGGTTGTCGGCTACGACCCAGAGGTTTAATGTCTTTGGTTGTGACTCGTCCCGGCGAATACGGCCTACAAATACTTCGTCTCTTCCCTGTGACAGAATCGGCATCGGATAGATATTTTTCTTTACATCATCCATTACAATCACACCCGGTGTGTTTTCCAGAAGCTCGTGCACTTCAGCGAGATCAAAGTCTTTATGGAATTCGGCGTTGACAGCTTCTGAATGTCCTCCAATGGTTGGCACGCGCACAGTAGTGGCCGTTACCCCGATCGAGTTATCGCCAAGTATTTTGCGTGTCTCGTGCACCATTTTCATCTCTTCTTTGGTGTAACCGTTGTCGAGAAACACATCAATGTGCGGCAACGCATTCATGTCGATGCGATGTGGGTACACTTTCATTCCCTCGACTCCCTTACGTTCATCCATCAATTGCTGTACCGCATCTTTTCCAGTACCAGTAACGGACTGATACGTTGCGACCACAATCCTCTTGAGTTTATATTTTACATGGAGTGGAGCAAGGGCCATTACCATTTGTATGGTTGAGCAATTTGGATTCGCGATGATGCGGTCATCGATGCGGAGCACATGTCCGTTAATTTCCGGAACGACCAGTTTCTTTGTTTCGTCCATCCTCCAGGCAGATGAATTATCGATCACGATCGTGCCTTTATCGGCGAATTTGGGCGCCCACTCCAGGGATGTGTTTCCCCCAGCAGAAAAAATTGCCACATCGGCTGCCAGATTGCAGGCATCTTCCATACTGATGATGGTATACTGCTTATTCTTAAAGGAAATATGCTTTCCAACATTCTTTGCTGAAGCCACCAAATACAATTCATCGAACTGGAAATTGCGCTCTTCCATTACTTTCAAAACCTCCTGGCCTACCAGCCCGGTCGCACCCACCACAACTATTTTCATGACGTTTTTAAATTTAAGCATCGCAAAAATAGTACAAATGGTATTTTGGTAGGATGAAGAGCAGGGAAATCGTTGCATTTATTATATTCTTTCTTTTGACAAGTTGCTGTTGGGCTCAGTTGCATGATGACTTTTCGGATGGAGATTTTACCAATCTGCCACCTCGAACAGGGGACGTTTCTGAATTTATATTCAGTTCTGGAAAAATGAAATTACAGGCCTTTTCGGCATCAGAAACAGCATTTTTGTCTACTTCCCGCAAGGCCATTAACGAGGCAGTTAATGTGAAAAATAAAGACATCCTCTTCACAGAAATCTTTCCTGACCCCTCACCCATGGTGGGGTTGCCCAATGCCGAATTTGTAGAAATCTATAACCGAAGTCAGAGTCCGGTAAATATGTTGGGTTGGAAATTATCGGATGGAAGTTCGACGGCCATATTTCCTTCTCAAAATATTTTGCCTGGTGAATATTGGATTGTCACAGCTTCGGCTTCCGCAAACCTCTTCACCAGCTTTGGCAAAACCATTGGGCTATCCAATTTCCCCACACTCAATAATGGGGGAGAAAGTCTCACATTGAAGACTGGAGCAAACCAAATTTTGGATTCCATCAATTACACCCTTGAATGGTATCGCGACGGCGACAAGCAGGAAGGAGGGTGGACACTTGAGTTGATTGACCCCAATAATCCATGCGGTGAGTTCGACAATTGGACGGCTTCTGAGAGCACCAAAGGGGGCACTCCAGGTAAGCAGAATTCCGTTTTTGCCAATAAACCCGACTTAACAAGCCCGAAAATTCTTTCACTTTTCCCTGTGTTGTCCTCAAAGCTTGAGATAGAATTTGATGAAAAACTTGATCGTGGGTCGCTTGCAAGGACGAACTTTTCAATCCAGCCGGTGAGTGCAATTTTGAAGGCATCATTTAAAGACATCAGTTTGACGACCATTCAACTTGATATACAAAATCTGAACATTCGTCAGTTGTACTCACTTGAAGTGAAGAACGTTCAGGACTGTAGTGGCAACATCATTTTACCCACTTTATTAAGCTTTGGCCTTGTCGAAAAAGCAGAGGGAAAGGAAGTCGTGATCAATGAAATTCTTTTCAATCCGAGATCAGGAGGTGTTGATTTTGTTGAGGTGTATAATTCTTCCAGCAAATTCATGAACTTAAAAAATTGGAAGATTGGAAATTATGAAAACAATTTTCCGGCGAACGTAACGATCTTATTTTCTAAGAACCAGTTGCTCCCGCCTGAAAGCTTTGCTGTTTTTACCACCGATCCAAAGACCATTAAGTTTCAGTACCCACAAAGCATTGGGCAGTATTTATTCAAAACTTCGATGCCCGGATTTCAAGATGACAAGAGTTCGGCTGCTATTTTAGATGAGTCAGGTAAAATCATCGATGAGCTTTCCTATTCAACTGACTGGCATTCCGAATTTGTCAAGAACAAAGAAGGTGTTTCGTTAGAGCGAATTGCTACGGATGGATCTACGAATGACCGTGGCAACTGGACTTCGGCAAGTTCAATGTCGGGGTTTGCCACTCCTGGTTTTGCCAATTCGCAACGGAGGAAAGGAAATGAAGCGAACAACGGAGATGTAATGATTGTGCCTGAAATTTTTTCACCTGGAGAAGGGAGCTATGAATTTGTTCAAATCCAATATCGTTTTGATCAAGGTGGATGGGTAGCCAATGTAAAGGTCTTCGACCAGCAGGAACATCTTTTGAAAACAATTGCCAACAATGAAATACTTGGACCCGAAGGTTTCTTTCGGTGGGATGGGGATATGCAAAATGGAAGCAAGGCAAGAATGGGGTATTATTTGATCTGGTTTGAAGCTTTCAATTCCGCGGGATTAGTTCAAACTTTTCGAAAGAGGGTCATTATTTCTTCCCACTAAGTCAAACATGACAGCTTGTCTATTGCCTTAGGGGGAATTAGTTCCTCGATATTTTTTGTTTTAATCCCAGCCATGTATTTTTGCTCATCTTTTTCAAACCACTGTCTTGGAGGACTGAGCATTATGGCGAAATCAGCTAAAAAATCAACTACTAAGGTGAAGAAATCAATTGTGAAATCAGCATCGAAATCAAAAGTGAAGGCGAAGGCCAAGAAAGTTGTGAAGCAGGCCAAAAAGATTCAGCCTAAGGTTGTTAAGAAAGTGGTGGCAAAAAAAGAGGTAAAGACTAAACCCACTTTGAAGAAAGAAGACACAGTAAAGAATGTAGCTGTCAAATCAGCTCCTGTTGCAAAGAAAATTGATTCAAAAAATATTCTGTCAGCTCCGAAACCACAGCACCACTTAAATGTTTTCCCAGCCTTAACACAAAGGCCCATTGCTCACAAACCGGCAAAGTCAACCGTTTCGGATGATAAGACCCGCTATAGCGATGATGAATTGAAGGAGTTTGAAGCCCTGATCAAAGGGAAACTTGAAAAATCCAGGGAAGAGTTTCACATATTGAAAGAGACCCTCAATCGGAATAATGATGCAGGTACCGATAGTACTTCCGGGGGTAACACAAAAGTGCTGGAGGATGGAGCAGAAACAGCGGAGAAAGAGAACCTGAGCCAATTGGCGGCGCGCCAGCTAAAGTATATTACTAATCTGGAGAATGCTTTGGTCAGAATTAAAAATCGTACGTATGGCATTTGCACGGTGACAGGAAAATTGATTTCTAAAGAACGGCTGATCGCTGTGCCTCACACGACTCAGTCGATCGAAGCAAAGATGATGCAACGCGATTGATCACTACCTAATTATTCACACAAGAGCAAATCAAATACCTTGGACTTTCTACAGAACCATATTGAAGCGCTGATTTTCTGCTCGATGTCGCCGATTGATCACGAAGAGTTAAAATCATGTCTTTCAGAAATGTTCAACGCAGATGTTCCTGAAGCTGACATTGCTGGCGCCATCCAACGGTTAATGGAGAAGTATGAGCATGAAGACTTCTCGTTTCAATTGAATAAGTCTGGTGGTGGTTATCAGTTTCTTACCAAGCCAGCCTACCAAGCCAGCATAGGCATCATGCTGAAACAGCAGTCAAAAAAAAGGCTCTCGACTTCCGCGATGGAAACACTTTCTATCATTTCCTACAGACAGCCGGTATCGAAGACAGAAGTAGAAAACATTCGCGGTGTAAATTGCGATTATGCAGTTCAGAAATTGCTGGAAAAAGGACTTATTGAAATTCAAGGCAAGGGAGAAACAGTTGGGCGACCTCTGATATACGGTACCAGCCCAAAATTCATGGAGTATTTTGGCATCAGTGAATTGAATGAATTGCCAACGCCAAAGGATTTTTCTCAGGAAGTGAATAGCATTGGCGAAAGCCCTGAAAATTAGTGCCCATTTCCTTTCAAGGCAGTTAGTGCCTAACTTGTAAGTACTATGGCACGCAACAGCAGATTCAGCTCAACCTCTGGCCCATCCTCAAACCGTAAGCCTTTTAAAAAGGAAAGGAAGGACAAATCAGATTCAGGTGAGCGCAGAAGTAGTTATTCAGACCGAAAACCTCCTTTTAAGCCTTCTGAAGCAAAGGGTAAACCTTTTCAAAAACGAGGTAATGAAGGCAAAGACTCCAGGACTAGGCCTACATCCGCTGACAAAAGCCCACGAGAATCCTTAGAAAGAAAGCCCAGATCGTTCTCACGTGATGAATCAAACTCCTTCAATAAAAGTGAAAAACGGACTGATCGAAAAGACGATTTCACAAAGAAAGGATTTGACGTCGATAGAAGTGATAGAAGAAAGCCGGGACCAAAGAAATCTTTTGTCGAATCCCGTTTAGATAAGGCACTTAAATCTCAGCCGACGGCCACAGATCACCCGTCCGTTCCGAAAGATGATTTGATTCGTTTGAACAAATTTATTTCGAACAGTGGAGTGTGTTCACGAAGGGAAGCAGACAATCTTATTACGATGGGCCTCATCACCGTGAATGGAAAATCCATTACTGAACTTGGCTACAAGGTCAAGTCTACAGATGATGTGCGACACGATGGCAAACGTCTGAAAGCAGAAAAGCCTGTATACTTATTATTAAATAAGCCTAAGGGTTTTATTACGACCACGGACGATCCGCAGGAACGGAATACGGTGATGCAGCTAATAAATGGAGCGTGCAAAGAGCGGGTTTATCCAATTGGAAGACTGGATCGTAATACTTCAGGGCTGCTCCTGTTGACCAATGATGGAGACCTCACGGAAAAACTGTCGCACCCTTCCCATAACGTAAAGAAGATTTATAAAGCGGAATTGGACCGCCCACTCACAAAGGCAGACTTCCAAAAAATTATGAGCGGCGTGCACCTTGAGGAAGGTAAGGCGATCATTGATGACTTGGCCATTGTTTCGGAAGATGGAAAAACCGTCGGTCTAGAAATTCATATCGGCTGGAATAGAATTGTAAGAAGAATTTTTGAATCACTCGATTACCAGGTAGTAAAGTTGGACCGGTCTGTCTATGCCACGCTGGACAAAAAAGATTTACCCCGTGGTCATTGGCGGTTTCTGCGACAGGATGAGGTAATCCGGCTGAAGCATTTTCAGTAGTGTACATGCAAGTTTACTTTTCATAAGATCACAACCGGAGCACCACATGCGCATAGGTATACACGGGAGAGATTTTCAGCAGAAGTCATCGCGCTTTATCGAGCGCACACTCGCTTTGTTGACAAAGTACCAGGTAGAAATATTTGTATCCTCTAAGTTTCAAAGGCATTTTAAATCAAAGAAGGATTTTAAAATGAAAGTCTTTGACCATGGGGACAATCTGAAGAACCTTGATTTTTTTATTTCTGTCGGCGGAGATGGCACGCTTCTGGAATCTGTTACATACGTTGGCAAAAACGAGACACCCATTCTGGGTGTGAATACCGGAAGACTTGGATTTCTGGCAACCATCGGCCGGGAAGAAACTGAAAAAGCACTCGACAATTTGCTGAAAGGAAACTACACGGTGGATGAGAGAACCATGTTGCGGCTGGTATCTGATCCGAAATTATTTTCAGGCCTGGACTTTGCGTTGAATGACTTTACGATCATGAAGAAGGACACTTCCTCCATGATTACAGTGCATGTTTCAGTAGATGGAGAGCTATTGAATTCCTATTGGGCCGACGGTGTGATTGTTTCTACACCTACGGGATCAACCGGCTATTCACTCAGTTGTGGAGGGCCGCTGGTTTTTCCGGAATCAGAAAACTTTGTCGTCACCCCTGTCAGCCCTCACAACCTCACTGCGCGGCCGATTGTTGTTTCAGACAAATCAGAATTAACCTTCAAAATTGAGGGAAGGAACAAGAAATTCCACGTTTCCCTGGATTCCAGGTTTGAAACCGTGGACGAAAGTGTTAAGCTTAAGATCAAGAAAGAAAGATTCAAAGCCCATCTTATTCAACTGCCCGGCCAGCACTATTTCAAGACATTACGACAAAAGCTCAACTGGGGGCTGGACATCCGGAATAAATGATAAGTAGTTGGAGATTACCTATGAACATTGGACTGTATGAATGCTTTAGTTAAGTTATATATTTTTATAGCTTTGTAATTCCTCAAATTACCCCGGATTGAGAAAGTTATCTTTTGTGTTGCTTGTTTCAATGATGCTGTTCGGCATGAGTGATGCTTATGCACAAATCAACCGCAGTGGAATAAAGAAGAGCAACAAGAGGGTGGGAACCTATAAGGGAACGGTAAAAAGCTTCGGAAAGCAAAACGTTTATAATTCGCTTGGGTTCTCTCTGATCGCCATAAACTACTACGGTGACCTTTCTCCAAATCCCGGCAAGTTGAGTACAGACATTTCACTCACGAAGCCGGGGTTCGCCTTTTCTTATGGTCGCCGCATCGCGCCAAGAATTTCTTTGCAAGGACAATTCATGTTTGCTACACTCAAGGGCTCAGATGCTGAATCGGCAAAGCAAGGAGATCTGGAAAGCGGCGTTTATCGTCATACCCGCAACCTCTCGTTTAGAAATCAGATTAAGGAACTTTCGGTGGTGGCGATGATAGACCTCTTCGAAAACCCGTCGACGTATATCAGTCGGGTAAAATGGACTCCATATCTATATCTTGGAGTTGCTGGATTTCTACATAATCCGCAGGCACTTGCGCCAGACAAGGATCTTCAGGGCAATCCATTGGCGGATGCCGGCAAGTGGGTTAAACTTAGGCCTTTAGGAACGGAAGGTCAATATTCAACCCTTGACCCGACGGATGCAAATTATGGAATCAAACCTTATTCACTTCTTCAGATTGCAATTCCATTTGGTATTGGCGCAAGATTCCGAATTAATGAAGCAATGGATTTATCGGCTGATATCGGCATCAGATACACGTTTACTGATTATCTGGACGATGTCAGTCGAAATTATGTTGGCCTGACAAAATTGTCCAGTCCATTGTCGCAAGCGATGTCATATCGCACCAACGAAATCAATGGTGGCATCCCTACAAACCCACAGCCTTCCGGAATACCGGGTGTAAGTGTTGAAGCAGGTTATGGGAGTGAATTCAAAACCAACAATAGGGGTGGCAGCAAGGAGAATGACGCTTATATGGTTACCAGCGTTAGGCTTAGTTATATTTTATTTCCCAATTATCACGTGGCCAAATTCAGATGAAATTTCTGGGAAAATTCTCCAGCCTAAGTACATTCATTCTTTTTACCATTATCATAACGGGGAAGGCACAGATTACCCAACGCTCAGAAGTTGGAATTGGGCTTGGTACCTTCAACTATACCGGTGATTTAGTTCGTTCCTACAATTTTGCTTTTTCGCAACCTGCCGGCACTGTATTCTACCGGGCAAACATTAGTAAAGTAATTAGCTTTAGAACCAGTCTTACTGTGGGAAAGGTGAGTGCCAGCGATACAAGCAAACCGATCGATGCATTCTCCACGAAGCGCAATGCATCCTTCAATATATTTTTGATGGAAATATCAGGAGTTTATGAATACCATTTCCTTGATTGGAAGGATGATCGTCGCAGGCTCAGGTTTACACCTTACCTTTTTGCCGGCCTGGCCCTATTCAGTATTTCAGGAGTTCCTGCCAAGACCGCACAATACAGCAATGTGCAATTGGCGATCCCTTTTGGTGGAGGAATAAAATACGTTCTCAATCCAAAGTATTATATGGCACTTGAGTTTGGAGTGAGAAAGACGTTCTTCGATTATCTGGATAATATTTCTGACGCAGATGTATCGCAAAAGAATTATCAATATGGCAACAAGTTTGATTACGATAATTATTTTTTCCTGGGCGTTACGCTAACCCGCACTTTTTACGATATTCCATGCCCAAAAAATCCCTACAAGTAGGGGATTCCATCCAGGATCAATTTCTGTTATTCCATTGTAGCATTCACAAGTCTGACAGGCCATCAGATAGTTTGGAAATGTCGGAAATAGGCTACTTTTGCGGTCTTGTGGCTTCTTTCAAAGATCAAATAGACTTCAGCAATCTTCCCCTTCATGTCGCCATTATTATGGATGGTAATGGGCGGTGGGCGAAAAAAAAGGGAGCGGCGCGAATTTTCGGGCATCGTAATGCGATTCAAGCCGTAACAGACGTTACAGAAGGATGTGGCGAGCTTGGAATCAAATATTTGACGCTCTATGCATTCAGCACTGAAAATTGGGGTAGGCCAAAAGATGAAGTGGATGGCCTCATGGAGCTATTGGTGAACACGATAAAACATGAAATCAGTAACCTGATGGAAAACCAGGTACGGCTCCAGACGATTGGTGATATTGCCCATCTGCCAAAGGCGTGCCAACGGAACCTGGAGGAAGCTAAGGAGATTACAAAAAACAATACGGGCCTAACTGTTTTGCTGGCGCTAAATTATAGTGGTCGATGGGAAATTTTGAAGGCCGTTAAAAAATTGATGACAGAGGTTCAACTTGGGCACCTTCGTGCTGAAGATATTGATGAACGAATGTTTTCGGGCCTTTTGGAGACTGCTGGAATACCTGATCCGGAACTTTTAATTCGCACAAGTGGCGAACTCAGGGTCAGCAATTTTTTACTATGGCAGATAGCCTACACCGAGTTATATATCACAAAGACCTTGTGGCCAGATTTTCGGAAAGAAGATCTATACGAAGCTATTTATTCATATCAACACCGTGAGAGAAGATTTGGGAAAGTGTTGGAACCGAATGTTTGAAAAATGAAAAGAGGTATTCTTGTTTTGTTGACAATGGTTTTCTGCTGGGTTTCGGCTTCTGCGCAGTTTCGCAAAAGCAGAGACAAGACTTCCACTGCGGCCCCTATTTCAGAAGCCACTCTTAACTATGCCAGCCCATCGGAATACTTTATTGCGGGAATAGAAATTACCGGGTTAAATGTTCTTGATAAGAATGCGATGATCTCCCTTACTGGCCTTAAGATCGGGGATAAAATTAAGATCCCAGGCGACCAGATAGCCTCCGCGATCCGTAAACTTTGGAAGCACGGACTTGTTGGAGATGTTTCTATTAGTGTTGACCGTGTTGAAGGGCTGAATGCATATCTCACGGTTACCCTTGCAGAGCGTCCTCGACTCACTGACTTTTATTTTACCGGCATCCCAAAGGGTAAGCAATCATCTTTAAAGGATGATTTAAAACTTATAAAAGGCAAAATTGTAAATGATGCGGTCGTGCGCAACACAGAACTTACCGTAAAGAAATATTTTGCGAAGAAAGGGTTTCTCAATACTGCGGTGAAAGTCATCCAGGAACATGACACATTGAATCGTGGAGGGGTGCGGCTTCATATTGAGGTAGATCTGAAGACAAAAGTCCGCATCAATGAAATTTCTTTTGAAGGCAACCAGATCATTTCAGATACTGAGCTAAAAAAGAAAATGAAAAAAACGCATGAGCACGCAAGGATTTCATTGCATCGGGCTTTAATCAGTGCCGTGCTCAATACACTGCCAAAGCACTACAAGGCGGCACTCGACTCAAGTAGAAAGACCTCCTGGCAAGAAATCATGGTGTTCATTAATCGAAATGTGAAACTGAATTTCTTAAACGGGTCAAAGTATATCAAGAAAGAATTTGAAGAGGATAAGAAGAAAATAGTAGACTATTTCAATACACAGGGTTTTCGCGATGCAGAGATTTTGTCTGACACCGTGGTACGTCACAGCGAGAATAGTATTGACGTCCGCTTTAAAGTTTATGAGGGCAAGAAATATTATTTCCGGAATATTATCTGGACCGGCAATTATTTGCATAGCGCGGCCACCCTCAATAAGATACTCGATATCAGCAAAGGCGATGTATACAATAAAGAGTTGATCGATAAAAAAACTTCTTTTAACCCTAAAGGGGCTGATATCAGCGGCCTTTACATGGATGATGGGTATCTGTTCTTCCGGGTGACACCCGTAGAGGTAGCCATCGTAGGAGATTCAATTGACCTTGAAATGCGAATTTTTGAGGGTGACCAAGCGATCATTAACAGGGTTATTATCAGCGGCAACGAACGGACAAGTGACCATGTAATCAGAAGGGAACTCAGCACAGTGCCAGGACAAAAATTCAGGAGATCCGATATCATCAGGACTCAGCAAATGCTTTCTTCGATGGGGTATTTTAATCCTCAGAAGATCGAACAGGATATCAGACCTAACCCAGCCGATGGGACAGTCGACATAGAGTGGAAGCTTCAGGAGCAATCCAATGACCAGGTCCAACTCTCAGGAGGATGGGGAGGTTATTATGGATTTGTCGGCACAGTTGGATTGACCTTCAATAATTTTTCCATGCGCAACGTACCCCATTTCGAAAAGTGGAGGCCGCTGCCGGTGGGTGATGGTCAGCGGCTTGCCATTCAAGCGCAGGCAAATGGAAAGTCATTTCAAAGTTATACGTTGTCTTTTACTGAACCCTGGCTCGGCGGTAAGAAGCCAAATTCATTTACGGTTAGTTTAAGTCACTCTATTTCGAGGCGCCCCAACAGCCGTTATGAGTTCACCAATGACTTCTCTCTTCGACAAAGTGGTGTCACCCTCTCATTGGGTCGACGGCTGGAGTGGCCAGATAATTATTTTACTTTGTCGAACGCACTTTCGTTCCTGGTCTATAACTACAACAATTACCTGTATGGCTCAACGGCTTTGCCTGCTGTGGGTCAAACAAACGCCTTCACTTTTAATACCACATTATCCAGAAACAGCATTGATAATCCGATGTTCCCAACACAGGGTTCCTCCATCTCCACAAGCCTTGCACTGACCCCTCCATATTCGCTCTGGCGCGACCCTTCCTATGTAAACGACATTAATGAGCGTTACAAGTGGCTGGAACTGTATAAGGTGATGTTTGATGCTAAATTCTATCTTAAACTTTTTGGAAGCAACAAACCAACTGGCAGAAGTCTTGTACTTGAAACCAGAGCCCACCTTGGTTTCATTGGTCAGTATAATAAGAATCTCCCGGCTGGGCCTTTCGAAAGGTTTTTCATGGGAGGGGCAGGATTGGCTGGAGGATTTAATTCCTACGTGTTAGGTCAGGAGATCGTAGGTCTAAGGGGTTATGCGGATAACTTAGTTACGCCTCCACTTTATGCGCTTCGCAATAGTCAAACAGCGACTGCCATTGAAGGCGGTATTGTTTATGATAAATTTGTGATGGAGCTAAGATACCCGATCACCACGGGGCAGACGGCCACAATCTACACGATGATCTTTGGGGAAGCGGGAAATAACTGGAACAATTATTATGAATTTAATCCGTTTAAATCTTATCGTTCAGCAGGTATTGGAGCCCGGATATTCATGCCAGCATTTGGGTTAATTGGACTGAACTGGGCCTATGGATTTGACACCTTACCAGGGGCGACAAAGATCAGTGGAAGTCAATTCCACTTTACAATTGGACAGCAAATCCGTTAAGAAATTGAAGCTTTTTGCCACAATAGCAATTTTTGTATTCTTCGGCCTGAATTTTGCCCAAGGTCAGAAGTTTGGATATATCGACACAAATTTCGTCCTCAGCAAAATGCCGGAATATGCGAAGGCTCAAAGTGAAATCGATCAACTTTCGAGTGGATGGCAGAAGGAAGTGGAAGATATGTCAAAGAATGTAGAAACTCTTTATTCCTCATTGAAGGCAGAAGAGGTTCTGCTGACCGATGAAATGAAGGGCGAACGAATGGATGTGATCCACAAAAAAGAAGCTGAGCTGAAAGAGTATCAGCGCAAGGTATTTGGATTTGGAGGGCTATTTTTTTTGAAAAAACAAGAATTGATTAAACCTCTGCAGGATAAGGTGTTTGAGGCGGTTGAGAAAGTGGCCAAACAAAATAGATTGGCCATCATTTTTGATAAGTCTGGAGAACTGGTGATGATTTATACCGATCCTCGCCATGATTATACTGACTTTGTACTGGAAGAACTTGGATTAGGTGACCCAAATGATAAAATCAAATAAATAACTTGACATGAGAACTGTACTGATCTTTTCCTTGATGCTGATTTCGGTTGCGACTTTTGCCCAAACAACCCAGCCTGCTACCCACACCCAAAAAATGGGCTATGCTGACTGGGAGTATATCTTTAGTCAAATGCCGGAATTCAAGGTCATTGAAAGTGCGATAAAAACACACGGCGATCAACTTAAAGCACAGCTGGATGCAAAGTATAAGGAGTATGATACTAAGTTGAAGGCTTATCAGACGAGCGCTGCCACCATGGTCGATGCCATTCGGAAGGACAGAGAAACAGAATTGACGCAGCTTCAGGAAAACATTCAAAAATTTCAGCAAGATGCCCAAACATCTCTCCAGAAAAAGCAGACAGACCTGATGGAACCAGTTTTTGCAAAAGTTGCAAAGGCAATTGAAGAGGTCTCGAAGGAAAATGGATACACTTTTATATTTACCCCACGAATCGTAGGAGGTGGCGACGTGCTTCTTTATTACGATGAGAAATACAACATTTCAACTCTTGTATTGAAGAAGTTTGGAATCACTCCAACTGCAGCGGCCCTGCCAAAATAATTTGAACATCGCACCAGAAATCCCAATTTAAATAAAATAAATTTTTGAACATGAGAACTATACTGATCCTTTTACTAACCATATTCTCGACTGCCACATTCGGCCAGGTAGCCGTACAACAAAAAGTAGGGTATGCTGATTGGGACTATATATTTAGTCAAATGCCGGAGTATAAACAGATTGACAGTGAGCTGAAGACGCATGGAGACCAGCTTAAAATTCAGTTGGATACCAAATACAAGGAATACGAAGCCAAACTGAAAACCTACCAGGCGAGTGCCGCAACCATGTTAGATGCAGTCCGCAGGGACAAAGAAACAGAGCTTACCCAATTGCAGGAGAATATTCAAAAGTTTCAACAAGATGCTCAGACTTCTCTTCAAAAAAAGCAAACTGACCTGATGGCACCTGTCTTTGTTAAGGTAGGCAAAGCCGTTGGAGATGTGGCAAAAGAGAATGGCTACTCTTTTATCATCAATCCACAGGTGGCAGGGGGAGGGGATGTTTTGCTTTACAATGATGAAAAGTATGATATCTCGACACTTGTTCTCAAGAAGATGGGGGTCACGCCCTCTCCGGCTGGAGTTCCAAAATAGTATGAATTAAGAAAGATGAAAAACCCTGGCTTGACCAGGGTTTTTTGTTTTGGCCGTCCATCACTTTTCAAATTCAAGTGATCAATCTTATCTGGAAATTCGTGAATAACATTATTCATGAAAGGATCAATCATCATTTTCGCGCTATTGTTTGTCAGTCTTGCCTTGCCGGCACAAAATTCGTATTTTTTTCCGGCTGGGAATTTTGATGAAACCATTCCCACACCCGAGCATTTTCTGGGATATCCCATCGGGGAGTGGCATACACGGCATGAAAATATCGTTTCCTATTTTAAAGAACTGGCACGTGTTTCACCAAAGGCTCATTTTCAGATCATCGGCTATACCAACGAGCACAGGGCACAAGTAGTACTGACCATTACAAATGCAGATAACTATGCTCGAATCGAAGACATTAGGAAAGAGCATTTGAAGCTTGCTGACCCTACACAGAAAGTTGATGTTTCCAAAATGCCAGTAATCATTTTGCATGGTTACAATGTGCATGGTAACGAGCCCTCGAGCAGTGAGGCAGCGCTTCTCACAGCATACTATTTGGTGGCAGCCAAGGGAGAGGAGGCCGAACGATTTTTGAAAGAGGCAGTTATTCTTATCGATCCTTCCTACAATCCTGATGGCCGCGATCGTCACAGCAACTGGGCCAACATGCACAAAGGAAGCCCTCCCGTTTCTGACCCCATGGATCGTGAGCACAATGAAGTGTGGCCCGGCGGGCGATTTAATCATTATTGGTTTGACCTCAACAGAGATTGGTTGCCGCTTGCTCACGTGGAGTCTCGCAATCGAGTGGAGTTTTTTCACCAATGGCTGCCCAATGTAGGCACCGACTATCACGAAATGGGAACCGATGGAACCAACTTTTTTGAACCCACAAAACCATTCGGTTCTGAAAACCCCGTTGTTCCTCGGTCAAATTATGATGGACTGAACAACTTGTTTGCAAAATATTTTTCGAAAGCACTGGACGACATTGGCTCTCTTTATTTCACCAAAGAAGTTTTTGATAATTCTTACCCAGGCTACGGTTCAACCTATCCTGACATCCATGGAGGGTTGGGATTGGTATTTGAGCAGGCCAGTTCAAGGGGGCATGTCCAACGAAGCACAACCAAAGACGTCACATTTGCCTTCACCATACGAAACCATGTCCGTACAAGCATTGCCACCGTAAGAGCTTCGGTTGAAAATCGAGAGCTGATGCTGAAACACCAGCAGGAATTTTTTAGGACTGCGTTGGACGAAGGAAAGAAGGCAGCCACAAAAGGATATGTATTTGGTGATTCAAAAGATCTTAACAAGTCGCGGGCATTCGCGGATTTATTATTAAGACACAAAATAGAAACTTATCAATTAGGAGCCGACCTCTCCATTGGAAATTCAAAGTATGAAAAAGGAAAAGCATTTGTTGTACCAACTGATCAAAGACAGTATAGGATGGTGCGAAGCATATTCGAAAAAGTAACACAATTCAGCGACAGCGTTTTTTATGATGCGTCCACATGGACCATGTCGCTGGCTTATGGGTTACCGCACGATGCGCTAACAGTTGCCACTAAATTTTCGAAAGGAGAACGAGTGAAGCCAGAAGACATTATAGCCAACCCAGCACCAGTAACAAGGTCTAATTATGCTTACTTGATGGAGTGGGATGATTATAGTGCTCCGAAAGCGTTGTACCATTTGTTGTCTAACAAGATTTTTGCAAAAACCGCTTTTAAACCATTTTCAACAACCGTGAATGGAGTGAAAAAAAGTTTTGGGTATGGAACTATCGTTATTCCCGTCGCAGATCAGAATATTACCGCAGACGAATTATTAAAACAGGTTGAGGCTGCATCTAAGCATGCAGGCATTGAGATTTACGCTGCATCGACCGGATATAACCTTGAAGGGATCGACCTGGGCAGTGCAAATGTTCGTACAGTCCCTGTCCCGAAAATTGTGATGCTGGTCGGTGAGGGCACAGCGGCAACAGATGCCGGAGCGATCTGGCATCTGCTCGATACAAAGGTGAACATGCCCATAACCAAAGTAAACACAAGTCAATTTGTCCAACTTAAACTCACTGACTACAGCACCCTCATAATGGTTGCTGGGAATTACACTTTATTGAATAAAACTGCTGTGGCTAAAATAAAGAACTGGGTTCAGCAAGGGGGCACGTTGATTCTTCTAAAGAGTGCAGTGACATGGGCCATTCAAAACAGGCTGGTGGAAGAGCAAATCAAGAAGGAAGATGAAAAGAAGGAATCCAAACGACTTGATTATGTTTCATCGCGGGACTATTTGGGTTCCAGGGCCATGGGAGGATCGATCTTTAGTATCAATCTGGACATTACACATCCGCTAGGATTTGGCTATACTAACCGTGATTTGCCGGTCTGGAGGAACACAGCCATTTTTCTGGAACCAAGCAAAAACGCCTTTAATACGGTGGCGAAATACAACAGCAATCCGAGATTGAGCGGATATGTTCATCCGGGCAATCTTGAAAAAATCAAGAATACAGCTTCCATTGTCGTAAGTCCGAACGGGCAAGGGCGAGCGATATTGATGGTGGACGATATGAACTTCCGGGGATATTGGTTTGGTACCAACAAGATATTTCTCAATGCAATATTTTTTGGAGGGCTCATCACGTCGTCCAACCCTGATGGTGAGCACGATCACTAAGCCAAGTCACCTTGTGTCAGCGTGATTTCTTTTTGAGCGGCTTGCAATGCAAGTATTTTCTTTCGTTTGCGGTCTACTCTTCTTCCGTTAATCATCATAACAGGCATATAACTGAATCTACGATTTTCTCCCTGGAATTTGAGGTGCGTCAAGGCTTGAACAACAATGAACGCCTACATTGACTTTCACTACTGGTCAATTACTTTTTCCACCTCATCCATTTTTTCATCTGTATATGAGCCGGAAGTGGCATACAAAATTTTTCCTTCCGGATCCAACACAAAAAAATAAGGTATGTCGCGGCGCTCAAAATCTAGAGCGTCTTTGTATGTTTTTAGCTCGCCTTTGTAGAATAAGATATAGGGAAGCAGTTGAGGGTCCATGTTCTTTAGTGCTTTTCTTTTTGCGGTACCAGTCGCGGCCGAATTCACGCCAGTGAACATTGGAACGAAAAACACATTTACATCATAGCCCATGCCTGCCATCAGTCCACTTGTCTTCTGAACAAACTTTGAAAAAACAGGTTCAAACCATGTGTTCAGTTCATCCTCTGACTTCTTAGAATAGGCCAGTCCAAGGAGTGTATATTTTCCCTTCACATCGCCAGGGAGATTTACTTTCTTGTCCTCTACTGTTTCGGCATCCATCGACGGAAATATTTTTCCAATGACCTGTGCGTTTGAAAAACAGAATGATGAGAGGGAGAGAATGGAAAGTGCGATGGATTTCATTTTTCAAAGTTAGTTAATTGCTTTTCGAAAATGAACTTGATAAATGATCAGGTAATCATTTTCAAAACATTGGTAGCTAAAGCGAAGGTGAAACTAAATTTGAAAAATGATAAAACTACTATGTTATGCCTTTCGTAAAAGTGATGATTCATGCTGTTTGGGGAACAAAGGGCAGGGCGTCTTTTCTGGTCGATGGTCTTCGCGCGAAAGTGATTGACCATATTCGAGAAAATTGCAGATCAAAAGAGATATACGTTGATTCGATCAATGGCCATGTTGATCATTTACATTGTTTGTTTGGATTGAATGCAACCATGAGTTTGTCGAAAGCCATGCAATTAATTAAGGGCGAGTCGGCATTTTGGATTAATAAGAATGGATTGATCAAGCATAAATTTGAATGGGCTGATGAGTATTTTGCGATTTCTGTGAGTGAGTCAATGCTTGATCGGGTCAGGGCTTATATAGAAAATCAGGAAGAACATCATAAGAAAGTCACTTTTATGCAAGAGTATCAGGAGTTGATTAAGAGGCATGGATTGGGATTGTAGGGCTAAAGCCCATTGATGCTCCATTCACTTTACTTCTCCGCCATAAATGGCTGAGTTAATAGTCCAACGCAGGAATAAGTGTGAAGCCCTTATTTCGGTGGAAACTTTAACTCCGCCTTTTAAGGCGGAGGCATAAGGCATCATAAGTGGTACGGGCTTTAGCCCAAGACCTATTAAATATTCATCTACTTCAATCTCACACTCCCCTTCTCCACTTCATATTTTTTTGCCAAGTACTCATCCGTTTCTGGCTTTCTGTTTGTTTTCACATAGAACCATTCAGCTTTCGTTTTTAACGGGTACACGGTGAGTAGCAGGTAGCCATGGTCGCGGTCGTTGAGATATTTTACGTGTGGATTATTTTTTAACAAAGCCTGCTCAGACATTTTAACCGTGTCTACATTCTTGTATTCATCGCCATTCGCGGAGGAGATGCTTGTGGTTCCAAACTCAACGGCGAAAGGAGTATAAGTTTTTTTCACATCCGTTGCCGCTTCGATGGCCCATGAGGCATGCGTATCGCCGGCGGTGATGATAATATTCTCAATTCTATTTTGAACAATAAAGTCTTTGATGGATTTCTTCTCAGCAGGATATCCGTCCCAGGAATCAAGGTTGCGAGGCATTTTTGGGTAGACAGCACTTAGATATAGGTCGGAGAAAATCACCTGGTTCCCGATGACTTTCCAGGTTGCTTTTGAATTCTTCAAGCTATTTTCAAACCATGTCAACTGGTCCTGTCCCAACATGGTGCGTTGCTTGCTGTTGAAATTTGGATCGGTAAGACTGTCCGAAGGAGCCGAGCGGCCCGCAAGCCGTTCATCCAGCATGATGACATCCGCCATCGGCCCAAAGGAATAAGACCGATAAAGTTGATCGCTTTCGCGAATGGGGATCCATTCATAATACACCTGTTTTGCTACTGCTTTTCTTATGTCATAATCACCTTCATCAGCCTGGTGATTTTGGGCACCGCCTACGTAAGAATTATTCGCGATCTCGTGATCATCCCAAATGGCAATGAAAGGATGTTGCTGATGAACTCGTCGCAACCCCTTATCAAGCCTATAGAGAGAATACCGGGTACGATAATCTTGCAGCGAAACGACTTCATGTGGAGGAATGTTGATTCGGCCGATGGTAGTATCACCGTATTTTCCCGTGCCATATTCATAAATGTAATCGCCGAGATGGAGTACACCATCCAATACATCACGATCGGCGATTTTATCGTACGCGTTGAAATAGCCCCACTCCCAATTGGCGCAACTTACTACAGCGAATTTTAAACTATCCTTTGCTTCGATTGGCGCAGTTTTCGTTCGGCCGGTGATGGAAGTTTTTCCAAGCGCGATAAATCGGTAGTAATATATCTGGTCAGGCTTCAGGGCATCAACATCAATTTTCACGGTATAGTCACGCGAAGGGGTCGTGCTGAGGGAATCGGATTGATAGACTGAGACGAAGTTCGGATCTTCTGCAATTTCCCACTTTACCAGGATGGAGGCTACGGAATCCTCCGGGGTGACTCGCGTCCAGATGATCACGCGATCAGGAAGAGGATCCCCTGATGCCACGCCGTGATAAAATGGTTGCAGACTTGAATCAAAGTGTTTTGAGACAGGGTCGATGAACGTGGCAGGCTGCTTCCCTTTTTCTTTGCATCCTGATAGCAAGAGCGCTGCAAAGGAGAGTGTGAATAGTATTCGCATAGTGTGGAAAAAAAGTTTACTCAACCTACAAAAAAAGGAACCAGAATTTCGTTACTAAATTATGAAGTCAATTTGACGATTCCATGTTGCATCAAAACCTACCCGGTTGACCTTGTGTAACCTTTGGGGAATTGATCGTTTTGATCATAAAGCATTTAATCAGTGAGAAGAAAGGAAATAAAAACGACGCTAAACGACCTATATGAATCGGCCCTGAAGCGTCATCCTTCTCTTAAGGAAGCCACTGAAGGGCTACAGCGGACTTCCATGTAGACCATTTTGTCATTGAATTGGATAAGATGCTACCTGAATATGGGTGGCACCATTTCATCCCAATCTGTTGCCTCTTGATAGGCCCGGGCCAGTGATACAACGGCAGCCTCGCCATAGAGCTTTCCCAAAAACGAAATACTTGTCGGACTTCCTTTATCATTAAATCCATTCGGCACGACAACACACGGGTTTCCTGTCAGATTGGTGGTGAGCAATTGTGTTCCTCCAAAACTCGGCGATATTATTACATCAAAGTCTTTTGTCTTTTCGTAAAACTCCCGTATCAGTTCCGACCGGATTCGGGAAGCGTTGATGTAGTCGACTGCTGGGACAAATCGAGCAGCACGAAATGAATTCGGCCATGCATTTATTCGCTGGTCCGTTAACAGACTGTCACGGTTCGAGCGGGTAAGTTCATCGAAAGCTGCTGCTGCTTCTACCGTCAACATCAACCTGATCGCGCCCACAGGAATGTTGCTGGAGATGTCAACTGACTGTATTTCAACGCCCAATGATTTCAATATATCCAATGTTCTTAGGTCATTTGCTTTTGTTGGATAATCAGCCTCAAATAAATTTTTTAGATATCCTACCCGAAGTTTCCTGATGTCGGTTTTAGCACTATAGTTAAAAGCAACATCCCGCACATGATGGTCAACGCCATCGGTGCCGCGAATCGCATCAAACACAATCGCACAATCCAATGCCGAGCGACATATCGGACCAATCTTATCCATACTCCAGCTCAACGCCATGGCGCCGTTTCGACTTACACGTCCAAAAGTAGGCCGCAAGCCACTGGCGCCGCAACGGGTAGAAGGAGATACAATGGATCCAAGTGTTTCGGTACCAATCGAAAATGCAACCAACCCGGCTACCGTGGCTGAAGCGGGACCTGCAGATGATCCACTGGAGCCTTGCTTCAGATTCCATGGATTTTTAGTGACACCGCCATACCAGATATCACCGTTGGCAAGTGCACCCATGGATAGTTTTACGATGAGAACGGCGCCCGCCTCTTCCAATTTTTTGACCACGGTAGCGGTGCCAGAGATCACCTGGCCTTTGTAGGGAGCAGCACCCCAGGCGGTTTCAGTGCCATCCACGGAAAGCAAATCTTTTATTCCATATGGAATGCCATGCAAAGGCCCTCGATATTTTCCCTGTGCAATTTCTTCATCTGCTTTTTTAGCTTGCTTCAGAGCGCTCTCCTGAAGAATCACAGCCGTACATTCCAATGTGTCGGAATATTTTTTGAGACGATCCAGGTAGAGCTGCGTAAGTGTTGTAGAAGTGATCTTCCTGGACTTTATCAAAACGGAAAGTTTATAGACAGGATAGAAAGCAAGCTCATTCTTGTTCTCGGGAACCTTAACTTCTTTGGGTAAACCCCAATCGATAGCACGTTGTGCGTTCTCCAACTTGAATCCTGGGGGCACCGGGTCAAAGATCAAAGACATCCCCGTTGAATTCTCTAATTTGTATTGATGAATGGCTTGAATCGATTTTTGATAATTCTGGAGTACCGAAAAAAAGGAATCGCGTTCGGCCTTGGTAAAATTCAAATCGTAGTATGGTTCAATTTCTGAAGTTGGGTATTTGTTTTCTTGCCCCGACACAATAGTGGAAAGGCTAAAGAATATAGCAACAATTCCATAAACCTTATAACTTGCAATGTCATTCGTGAAATTGATTTTCATAATGAATACCCTTTAGATCAAGAGGAATTTAGTTAAAAATACGGATGAAGGAGTACTTTCTAAAGCTATTTCAATATAATGCCTGGTCCAATGACCGGGTCGTCCGTTGTCTGCAGCGGCAACAAATAACCGATGAAAAAATCCTTTCGATTATGGGGCACGTGGTGGCAGCCCAGTACTTGTGGCTTCACAGAATAAAAGCACTACCCCCACCGGATGTTAAATTGTGGGGACAATACTCCCTGGCACAATTGGGCACGTTGTCAATCGAGGCTGGAAAACAATGGCTGGAGTTTGTTGAAAAAACGAAAGATTTCAACCGGGAATTAACCTATACCAATTATGTGGGTGAACCCTACGTGAATAATGTGGAGATGATCATGATCCACCTGGTCAATCACTCAAGTTATCACCGAGGGCAGATCGCGATGTTGCTTCGGCAAAAAGGATTTGAGCCGATCAACACCGATTTTATCACCTACGACAGGGTTATTCGTGGACAGTGGAAGGAATAGAAAACTTCTGACCACTTTTGTGGTTCATATATCCTCTAACTTAAAATAAATATGAGAAGACTATTTGTATCGATTGCTGCCCTCTTGCTTGCCTTTTCAGGCTTTGCCCAGGATGACCTTACATTGTGCCACACACCGGCCATTGACAAATTTGCATTGTTTGCCTCCAACAAGGGCTTCAATATGGAGCATCCAAACCCAAGGGCGTATGTGCATGTATCGGAAGAAGGCGGGAAAATGATTAAATTCAAAACGGCTGATGGACAGGAAGCGAACGGCTACCTCATTGAAGCCAAAAAGAAGACTAACAATTGGATCTTTGTATTTCAAGAGTGGTGGGGGCTCAATGATAACATTAAACGTTATTCGGAAACCATGTATACAGATTTGGGAAACGTGAACGTATTGGCGCTTGACATGTATGATGGGAAATTGGCAACGGACCGTGAAACAGCCGGGAAGTATATGGGCGAATTTAAGAAAGAGCGAGGCGCATCGATTGTAAGCGGTGCTATGGCCTACGTGGGAAATAACGCCAAGATCGGAACGATTGGCTGGTGCTTTGGCGGAAGTTGGTCGCTACAGGCAGCTCTGATTGCCAGCAAACAGGCGGTGGCATGCGTGATGTTTTATGGGATGCCGGAAGAAAATTTAGATCGCCTGAAAACCTTAAATTGTGATGTGCTTAACATCTTTGCTGCAAAGGATAAATATATCAATCAGGAAGTCATCACGAAATTCGAGGGCAACATGAAAGCCGCTGGAAAGAATGTGACTGTGAAAAAATATGAGGCAGACCATGGCTTTGCCAATCCGAGCAATCCGATCTATGACAAAGCAGCTACGGAAGATTCCTTTAAAAACACAATTGAATTTTTTAAGGCAAGGTTGAAATAAGTAGGCAATAGGCAATTCACAGTAGGCAAAGATTGCAGTTGGGGAGGGAGTAATTGTTCGTCATTGATGTCCAATATGTAAGTGATGCTAGCTCTATTGTCAACCAACACTTTGCCTACTTTTTTTTGCTTACTGCCTGCTTAGAATTCTAAGCTATAATCGCCAACTATTGTCTTGCCCGCTGCCTACTATTATTCCCACACCACAAATCCCTCTTGCTGATACCACGTTGGATAGTGGGGAAGATGAATTTTCTCGACTTCGTTCCGTTTGACCTTTAAGGTCGGCGTCATCAAACCATTCTCGATGGTCCATGGTTGTTTCATGATCACGGCTCTTGCAATGCGCTCAAATGATTCAATTTCTTTGTTCACAACGGTAATGCTTCGTGTGAGACTTTGGGTAATTTCATTTTTGGATTTTAGTTTTCCCCAGGCAGACAGGTTGACCAGGGCGATGGGTTGAGGAACACCCATACCCACTACACAGACTTGTTCAATGTCGGTGTTGCCAAGAAGCTTCATCTCGATGGCCGCCGGGGCAATGAATTTTCCTTTGTCCGTCTTGAATTGATCTTTCAATCTGCCGGTGATGGTTAAGTAGCCTTCTTTATCCATTGAGCCCTTGTCACCCGTCTTCAAAAATCCATCGTGGGTGAAAACCAGGCTTGTAGTTTCAGGGTCCTTGAAATAACCCAACATCAAAGCACCATGCCTTACAAGTACTTCTCCTTCTTCACTGATCTTTGATTCTACCCCTGGCCATGCCCTGCCCACTGTGCCTTGCTTGAAATGGGCACCATGATCGCCATGAGAATAACCGCAATTTTCAGTCATGCCATAGATCTCATGTATGTTGATGTCAATTTTCTGATACCATTGCAACAATGAAATCGGAATTGGGGCGGCACCGCACACGATAATTTTTGCATTGCTCAAACCAAGTTTCTTTTGAAGAGTCTTCTTAAGCAAACCGCGCAAAACAGGTATCGACAAAAGGAAATCAAGTTTTTTCTGCGACAACTTTGAGAGAGCACCCTCTTGAAACTTTGCGTAGATACGCGGAACGCCGCCAAAGAGCACTGGCTTCACCTCACTTAGGTTTTGTGCGAATGTGTCCAACGACTCAGCGAACGATATCGTGCTGCCCGAATACAGAACCGTCATTTCAATGTAAGCACGTTCCGCAATATGAGCAAGGGGTAAGTAAGAAAAGAACGGATAGGCCTTATCAATCCCAAAACTCTTTAATGCATCTACGGCGAAGAAATCAAGCGCGCCAAAAGATAGCATCACGCCCTTCGGAGTACCCGTCGTTCCTGAGGAATAGATCACCGTGGCAAGAGCTTCTGACTTGGGATGAAAATCTTCATTCATGGGAATTCCTTTCAATAGCTCATCCCAATTCTTCCCTTCATTGGGCCCATATTGAGGGAAGCTGATCCTTTGAATAGTCTCTGGGATTCCTGGTTTCTGCTTGTCATAGTCATCTAGTTTGCCGAGGAATATGGCCCGTGCTTCGCTGTGTTCCAGCACATACTTTATAGCGGAAGCCGAAAGAGATGGATAAATGGGTACCGACACATGTCCTGCCATCCAGATCGCCAAGTCAGCCATGATCCAGTGTGCGCAGTTCTTGGAAAAAATCGCAATAGTACTACCCGGCGGAAGGGAAAGAGCCTTTAATGCATTGGCAATGCAGCGAATTTCTTTACCGGTTTGTGAATAGGAATACTCAATCCACTGTCCATTGATCGGTTGGCGAAGGAAAGTTGTATTGGGTGTAGTCTTTTCCCAATGAAAGAATTTCTCAAGGGGACTGGAATTCATGATGTTCTTCAGATTGTTAATGCTAATTTTAATCGATCGATCTTCTAAAGCAAGCTAACGATGCCTTCAGCCAATAAAAAACTGTTTCTTCTGGATGCTTATGCGCTAATCTACCGTGCCCATTTCGCCTTTACAAAAAACCCACGCATTAGCTCCAAGGGCATCAATACATCTGTCCCGTTTGGCTTCACGAATACGATGCTGGAAGTAATTCAAAAACAGAAGCCCACCCACATGGGGGTTGCATTTGATACAGCAGCAAGTACTTTTCGGGATGAGATTTTTAAGGAATACAAAGCCACCCGCCAGGCAATGCCCGAAGATATCAGGACAGGCGTTCCAATCTGCAAGGAGATTATCCGGGGATTTAATATTCCCATCCTTGAACTGGACGGCTTTGAAGCAGACGATGTGATTGGCACATTGGCAACACAAGCTGCAAAGCAAGGTTTCGAAGTGTACATGATGACGCCCGACAAAGACTTTGGTCAGTTGGTGAAAGAAAATGTTTTTCTCTACAAACCGGCTTACATGGGGAATTCGGTCGACATCATGGGCATCAAAGAGATATGTGAGAAATGGGATATTGAAAATGTTTCCCAGGTAGTAGAAATTCTTGGACTGCAAGGCGATACATCGGATAACATTCCAGGAATTCCGGGTGTGGGCCCTAAGACGGCAGCGGACCTGATCAAGAAATATGGGACGATTGAAAATACTATTAAGCACAGCAATGAACTAAAAGGCAAACTCAAGGAACGGGTAGAAGAATTCGGGGAACAAGCCATCCTTTCCAAGAAACTTGCGACCATTATTCTGGATGTCCCTATAGAATTCAGTGAAGAGAACCTCCGCTACACGGGACCCGATGCCGAGAAACTCAAACCCATTCTTGAAGAACTTGAGTTCAAGACGATGATGCCGCGGATTTTCAGCCTTGCTTCATCACCCGCAGGAACTCCTGCTCAACTTCCCTCTGCGCCTTCGTCTTCTGAGGGCTCACAGCTTTCGATGTTTGGCAGTCCCGTTGGCTCTTCTTCCGAACAGCCAGAAGTTGAAAGGAAAATTCTGAATGCGGCGAGTGTCAATTACAAATTGATTGAAGCTGCGCCCCAACGAAAAGAATTAGCCGAAAAACTCAAAACACAAAAGGAATTTGCTTTCGAAGCAGCCATCAATGAAGAGCCAAATTTTGATTTCGCCATTACATACCTCGTCTTTTCTTTTGTGCCCGGTGAGGTGTGGAATGTTGCTGTGAACAACAGCAAGGAGGCGATCAATGATTTTAAAGATGTTCTTAAAGATGCGAAAATAAAAAAAGCAGGACACAACATTAAGAGCTCTGTCCTGGCGCTGAAGAAATACGATGTGAATGTTGGGGGCCCACTTTTCGACACGATGCTGGCACACTACCTCATTGAACCGGAAGCCTCACATGATCTCTCTATTCTTTGCAGTCAATACCTCGGTTATCAATTGCAACAGGAGGGTGAAGAGTCTAATCTTCTATGCGAACGGGTGGATCAAACTTTACAGCTTAAACAAAAGCTCACCAAAGAACTCGAACAGCGACATCACAGTTTGCTGATGAGAGATGTAGAGATGCCTTTGGTCAGCGCATTGGCTGCCATGGAGAGAGAAGGAGTACGGGTGGATGAGGGGGTCTTAAAGAAAATGTCTGACTTGCTTAAGACCGATATTGAAAAAGCACAAAAGGAAATCTTTCAACTCGCAGGAGCAGAATTTAACATAGGCTCACCGAAGCAATTGGGTGAAGTGCTTTTTGACAAGATGAAATTGTTGGAAAAAACAAAGAAGACAAAAACCGGCCAATACGCTACGGGCGAAGACATTTTGCAAAAGCTCGCTGCCGAGCATCCGATTGCAAGGAAGATACTGGAGTATCGTGAGTTTGAGAAGTTACGATCCACCTACGTAGATGCGCTCCCAAAAATGATGAGCAAGACCGATGGACGGATTCATTCCGATTTCAGACAGGCGGTGGCAGCCACGGGGCGGCTGAGTTCCAATAATCCAAACCTCCAAAACATTCCCATCCGCACGGAGAGAGGAAGACAGGTTCGTGGTGCGTTCGTTCCACGCGACAAGAATTATTTGTTCATGTCTGCCGACTACTCACAGATTGAATTGCGCATCGCTGCGTCGTTTGCGAAAGATGAAATCATGATCGAAGCATTCCGCAACAAGCGCGACATCCACACCACGACTGCAGCAAAAGTATTTAAAGTCGATCTGGCACAGGTGAGCCCTGATATGCGGAGGAAGGCCAAGGAGGTAAACTTTGGAATATTATATGGCAGCACAGCGTTCGGATTATCTCAAAACCTAAATATTTCCCGCACCGAAGCAGCGGAGATTATCGAATCCTACTTTAAGGAATTCTCAGCCATCAAGCGATACATGGATGATTCCATCAACGAAGCACGGGAGAAAGAATATGTGGAAACCATTCTTGGAAGAAGGCGTTACCTGCGTGATATCAATTCGCGCAACGTTACCACGCGTGGTTTTGCCGAGCGCAACGCCATCAACGCCCCCATTCAGGGAAGCGCAGCGGATATCATCAAAATTGCGATGGTCAACATTCACCGGTGGCTGGAGAAGGAAAAACTTAAGTCAAAAATGATTCTGCAAGTGCACGATGAGTTGGTCTTCGATCTGCACAAAGACGAACAGGACATTGTCAAACCGAAAGTGATTGAACTCATGAAATGTGCGGTCATCCTCGACGTGCCGATGGAGGTAGAAGTCGGTGTGGGGAAGAATTGGTTGGAGGCACATTAGAAAGCGTATTGCCACAAAGGCCCAAAGGCACTGAGAATTCGTTTGACTGAGCCGTGGAATAGTTGAGACTTCAACATTGAATAGTTTTATTTCAATACCTTTACCTCCATATTTTAACAAACAATTACCAATGAAAGAAGGAATCGTAAAATTCTTTAATGATGCCAAAGGGTTTGGCTTTGTCAAAGAAACAGCAACGGGAACAGAGTACTTTGTTCACGTATCAGGACTTTTGGTAGACACAATCAAAGAAAATGATGCAGTCACCTTTGAACTGAAAGAAGGAAAGAAAGGATTGAACGCGGTCAACGTGAGGTTGGCCAAGTAATAGATCACACAATTTTCAAAAAAAAGCCGGGGAACCGGTTTTTTTTACGCCCGATTGAGCCGGCCAATGATATGATGAACGATTGTGGAAGCATGAACCCTTGAATTCTCAATAAACCATTTGTTGGTTTTCAATCCGCCACACACGACGCCTGCCAGGTAAAGATTGGGCACATTGGATTCCATGGTTTGGTCGTTGTACACGGGTGTACAATCGGGATCGTCATGAAACTGAACGCCTGAAGCTTTCATGAATCCCATAGGTGGCTGATACCCGGTCATCGCCAGCACATAATCATTTTCAATGATCTTCTCTCCTTCCGGAGTTAATATCTCGACGGTGGTGGGCGTGATTCTTTTTATTTGCGAATTAAAGTATGCTTGAATCGTCCCCTCCTTGATCCTGTTTTCTATATCAGGTTTCACCCAATACTTAACGCTTCCGATATTGGCCTCACGGATGACCATCGTGACGGTAGCACCTTTGCGCCAGGTTTCCAGCGCAACATCTACCGCCGAGTTGGCGGCACCCACCACCACAAGCTTCTGACGGAAGTACGGGTGCGGTTCATCGTAATAATGTTTCACCTTTGGTAAATCTTCACCAGGAACATTTAATGGATACGGCAGGTCATAAAAGCCCAGGGCCAATACAGTAGCCTTGGCAACATAGATGCTTTTTGAAGTAATAACCTGAAATTGATTATTGTATGATTTAATTTCCTTCACTTCTTCATAAAGATTTACCGACAAATCCCAGGAGGAACATACTCTTCGATAATATTCCAGGGCCTCCATGCGGTTGGGCTTTGGGTTGTGTGAAATAAACGGCACGTCTCCAATCTCCAACCGCTCCGAGGTTGAGAAGAACATCATGTTGGTTGGGTAATGATAAATGGAATTGACAAGGCATCCCTTTTCAACAATGATATAAGAAAGACCGGCCTTCTTTGCTTCAATGCCACACGCAAGACCAATCGGTCCAGCGCCAATAATGATTAGGTCGAAGATTTTGCTCACGTAAAGGTTAATCCGAACTGAAAATTAAGTCTTCTTCATCTTTTTCAATCTCCTTTCTCAACATTTCACGCCTATTTTAACGGTTGGGATACGTTTGGCAGGACGGAAATGACTCCCTTCTTTTTTAAATATCAAATATCGCTTTTGAACAAATGAAGAAAAATAATGGTAGTGGTTGGGGTGGCAATTGCGATCCTGATCGGGTTGCATACAGGAGTGTTTGGACTCAGTTTAACTGCATTTCAGGGTAATTGGAGAAGCTTTAAAGGGTAGGTTGTTAGTTATTATTTCGCCCTTTCAGGGCTATGGAATGCTGCCTATGACAACGAAGGGCTTCACCCTTCGTTGTTTTGTCTTTGCCCTTTCAGGGCTTATCAAAGATTTGCCGTGACATTGATGAGCCCCTTTGTTTCTTTTCTCATCCGTCAACAGTAGCTTATTAATTGCTGTATCGAAAGGGAAATTTATAGTAGAGACACTTCTTCAGGATCTAGCCCTGAAAGGGCGGAATTTAACCAAGACAGGACTTCGCCCTGTCGGGGTGGAACAGGGTTGTTATAAAGCCCTGAAAGGGCGGAATAAAATTCGAATAATCAGAGTCTGAATTATGATTCTTTCGTGCGCCTGGCAGGACCAAATAATTAATACCGCCAACTCTTTACATCAGCCCCCTTCGGAGCACTCTCCTGGATTCTTTTCAAAATTCTTGGCAAATACAAGGTGTTATACCGAAGTCGCGAGATGTAGTTTGGATTGTTGTGATCTCCATTCCAACAATGTTCTGCCCGGTCACCATAGTCTACTTCTCCTTTGTAGAATGGGTTGTTCGTCGTCTTGAGGAAATTTTCCATCAGATACACGGCATCATTCAGATAATAATTGTCCATGTCGCCGCAGAAGATGTGAATTTTGCCTTGCAGCTTGGGACCCAACGTTTTCCAATCTCGTTCTAAAATGTGGCGCAGATCGTAATTCTCTTTCCAATAGTCGGCTACGCTCTTGTCAATTTCACCGGTCTCTTTGTCAAAAATTCTTTTTGGATACCCGTCCTCTCCCTGTGGTGAATAAACTGCCTCCCAAACATCCCACTGTTCTCCTGAACGTCCGTGTGTGCCGAGGACAAGTTCGTAATGATTTGTTTCCTCCATTGTCGCCTGAATTTGGCCAAGATAATTTCGATGAGCGGGGCGCGGCAATTTCTTAAAATCGCTATCATACCAGAACGCATTCTTATCTTTATAAATATCGACCAGACAAAATGAACGGAAGTCGATTGGATCAGGACAAGCTGCAAAGCATCCATTGAATTCATCGGGATAAAACATTTGTGCAGCGAGTGCTTCCCATCCTCCGGTTGATCCACCGTAGGTAAAGCGGGACCAGCCCTGCCCAATGCCACGAAATTGTTTCTCGATCTCGGGAAGGAGTTCAAACATGATGGCATCGCCGTAAGGACCCATGTTGGCAGAGTTCACAGCATAGGAATCATCATAGTAGGGAGTAGCATGTTGAATTTCTACTGCGAGAAACCTTGGAAACTTTTTGGCCGTCCATTGCTTATAGAAATTATAGGCTTCTTGTTTCTGAATCTTATTGTAACCATAAATACTAAACCTGTCGCTGTAATCGCTTGTGTCCATATCAACCGGCGGAGGTTCTGCGCTGAAGCCTCCAAAGTCAGAAGGAAAATGGCCGTGGTATAGCATCAAGGGATAAGTTGCTTTAGGGTGTTCATCAAACCCATCGGGGAGCAACACGTGAGCGCCCAGATACACGGGGCGACCCCAGAACTCCGATAGTAATTTACTTTGAACCTTGATGTGTTTGACAAATTTGGTATCGTCAGGCTCTTTCAGGGCCGGAATCTTTTGGTCCATGACCAATTGAATGGGGCCTTTCTGACTAGGATCTATTTTTACTTTGAAAGGGCGGCTATAAAAATTTCCTGGCTTGGAATTCCAATGTTGACCCTCTCCCTGATCGGGTGGTAGTTTTACAGTTTTTCCATTTTTAAGGGTGAAGGTTTCATAGCGATTGATGAGTGCCTGGACATAATATTCGCCCGGAGGTATCTTATTTATAGCCCGTACCGGAAACCCGAAAGCATTTTCATCAATGACGATTTCCTGGCCAGGCTTCATTCCCTCCACGTCCACACCGAAGGCAAGTTGTGTGTTGAGACCAAAATTGATTTGATTTCTTGGTTCGGATTTATCATTGTTGGCCAGCAATAGCATGAGCCTCCCGTCCTGGACCTGGTCACTCATCTCCGGGACAAAAGAGATAGAGAATTTAAGGCCGCTCTTTTTTGATTCAGCAGATGGTGTGCATTGCCATCCCAACAAAAGTATGAGTGGGAGAATAGGCAGGAGTCGTTTCATGGTGGGGAGGTTTTGGTATCATAAGGTAATTCAACTCTGTTGACTATCCAATTCACGGATCACTTAATTAGATGGGTGTTCGCGGCCCCGTCTCGGGTGCCGCGATCTTCGAACTTACCCATGAAATGAAAGTCTGCCTAAAGCTTTGAATGAAAGGAGATCGATCATTCGCTTGTTTCAATTGCGCCTGAAGATCGCGGTATTTTTGTTGAGCCATCAAAAAACCGCGGCGACCAGGCCTATCCAATTCGCTTTTGTAAGCGATTTCAAGTGGGAATGTTCGCGGCCCCCCTCTCGGGGTCAACGATCTTCGGTTTAGCCATAAAAAGTAATATTAGCCTAAGGCTATGAACGAATTGAGTGCGGCTCGAAAGCTAGCATCTTGAAATATACGAGCGGATCGCGGTATTTTATTGAGCATCAAAAAACCGCGAGACATTCCAACAGGAAGATAAAATAGTTACTTTAGCCCACGTACAAACGATTGAAAATATGAACACACGCCCCTGGTTAAAGCAATATCCGGATTATATGCCTGCGGAGATTACACCGCCGCCTTTTGATTCCCTCCCTGCTATGATCGACGATGCCTGCAAGAAATATGCAACGTTGTCCGCGGCTTCAAACATGGACAAGCACATCACGTTTGCCGAGCTCAATGCGCTTGCAAATCAATTTGCCTCCTTTCTTCAAAATGTTTGTCGCCTAAAACCAGGAGACCGCATCGCCATACAGATGCCCAACCTCCTCCAATTTCCAGTCGCCATGCTGGGAGCGTTGAAAGCAGGCCTTATTGTTGTCAACACCAATCCACTCTACACACCCAGGGAGATGGAACATCAATTTAAAGACAGCGGTGCCATTGCCATTGTCATCCTCGCCAACTTCGCCCACAACCTTGAGAAAGTGATTGGTCAGACTGCCATCAAAACAGTGATCGTCACTGAAGTGGGAGACTTGATGGGAGGATTTAAGAAGCTGCTGGTAAATTTTATAGTCAAGAATGTCAAGAAGATGGTGAAGCGTTACAACTTGCCAGGAACCATTTCCTTTTCAACAGCCCTTTCGAAAGGAGCTGGAGCGACGTTTAAACCAGTTCCAATAAAAAAAGAAGACACGGCATTCCTTCAATACACAGGTGGCACAACCGGATTATCAAAAGGAGCCGAATTGACACACGGCAACGTTCTTTCAAATGTGTGGCAAGTGATGCCGTTGCTCAAGAATACGGCGAAAGGCCCATTGGAGGCCGGCGATGTTGTTGTGATACCATTGCCGCTATATCATATCTATGCACTTACCACCATTTTTGCTTTCCTGACAAACGGACTCTCTTGTTTGTTAGTCACGAACCCAAGAGATTTCCCTGGCTTTGTTAAGATTCTTAAGAAGCCATTTCATACGATGATTGGAGTGAATACTTTGTACAACGCCTTGCTTAACCAGCCGAATTTTTCTGACATCAATTTTTCCGAGATGAAAGGTTGCAGTGCAGGGGGCATGGCCCTTCAGGAAATTGTTTATAAGCGCTGGTTTGAAAAGACCGGCATCACCATCAGCGAAGGCTATGGCTTAAGTGAGACATCCCCCGTGCTCACTTACCAGATTGCAGGAAAGGAACGTATGGGAAGCATTGGTATTCCGATTCCAAGTACGGAGATACAGATGATGGATGATGCTGGAAACGAAGTACCCATTGGAGAAGCTGGTGAATTGTGTGCCCGGGGCCCTCAGGTTTTCAAAGGCTATTGGCAAAAAGACAACTCCGCCGTTTTTCATCCGGGGGGTTGGTTCAAGACTGGCGACGTGGCCGTGATGGATGAAGATGGGTACCTCCGCATCGTTGACCGCAAGAAGGACATGATTCTTGTTTCTGGTTTTAATGTGTATCCAAATGAAATAGAAGGAGTCGTCGCCACGCATCCAAAGGTATTGGAAGTCGCCGCGATAGGCGTGAAAGATCCGCAGTGCGGAGAAGCCGTAAAAATCTGTGTGGTGAAGCGTGATGAATCGTTAACCGAAGAAGAGTTGAAAAAATTCTGTAAAGAAAATTTTACAGGTTATAAACAGCCCAAGTACATTCAGTTCCTGAAAGAATTGCCAAAGACGAATGTGGGGAAGATACTAAGGAGGGAATTGAGAGAAGAGGTGGTCGCGTGACCATAAAAAATCAATCCTGAATTTCCAACGCCTAATGTAAAATATTGAAGTGGACCCGACTTCGAAATTGAATATTGGGAGTTTAACATTTTACATTCAAACAATTTTAGACTTTTGTTCCTCCCAACTTCTTCTTCAAGTAATCCGCCGTATAGCCCTTACCCTTCTTCACCATGTCCTCCGGTGTGCCTTCGAAAACAAGATAGCCTCCTTTTTTTTCTCCGCCCTCCGGACCAAGATCAATGATCCAGTCTGCACATTTGATGATTTCAAGATTGTGCTCAATGATAATGACGGTATGCCCTTCGTCCACCAACGCGTTGATGGCTTTCAGAAGCTTAGAGATGTCATGAAAGTGAAGTCCCGTCGTTGGCTCGTCGAAGATGAATAGAATGTGGCCATCAGGGGAATTCTTGCCTAGGAAAGATGCCAGCTTAACACGCTGTGCTTCACCTCCGCTAAGTGAATTGGATGACTGCCCGAGTTTGACATAACCCAGGCCCACATGAAAGAGTGGCTGTATCTTTTCAAACACCTGCTTTTTGTCCTTAAAGAATTCAATGGCAGCCTCCACCGTCATGTCGAGCACATCTGAAATTGTTTTTCCATTGTACTCAACTTCCAACACTTCCTGCTTGAATCGTTTACCCAAACAGACTTCACACTTTAGAAAGATGTCAGCCATGAACTGCATCTCCACTTTGATCTCCCCTTCACCTTCGCAGTTTTCACAACGTCCGCCATCCACATTGAATGAAAAGTGTGATGGTTTGTAACCGCGTTGTATTGCCAGCGGCTGATCCGCATACAGCTGTCGGATGGCATCGTATGCTTTGACATAACTGATTGGATTCGAGCGCGAAGACTTTCCGATCGGATTCTGATCGATATATTCAACTTGCGTTATTTTCAGCACATCTCCATCGAGCTTATCGTACCGTCCTGGCGTTTCCGCAACCGACCCACTCATACGCCCGAGAGCAGGATAGAGGATCTTCTTAACAAGTGTCGATTTTCCAGAGCCGCTGATTCCGGTGATCACGGTTAAAACACCCAATGGAAACCTTACTTTCAGGTTTTTAAGGTTATTTTCACGAGCACCACTCACCGTGACAGCATCCTTCCATTTTCTTCGTTTCAGCGGGATTTCTATCTTCTCCTTGCCACTCAGATAGTCAGCGGTATGGGTGGCAGTGTTTTGATCGATGGCGGTGATAGGACCCTGGAACACAAGCAGACCACCATGTGAGCCGGCATCGGGGCCAATGTCAATAATTTGATCGGCGGCTCGCATGATTTCTTCTTCGTGCTCAACCACAATGACGGTGTTTCCTAGATCGCGAAGTGTTTTTAGAACTTCAACCATCCTCGCAGTGTCCTTTGGGTGCAAACCAATGCTGGGTTCATCAAGAATGTACATCGACCCCACCAGGGCGCTTCCCAATGAGGTAGCTAGTTTGATACGCTGAAACTCCCCACCTGATAAGGTATTTGTAAGCCGGTTGAGTGTTAGATACCCCAACCCCACTTTTATTAAATACTCAAGCCTGTATTTTATCTCTGTCAGAATACGATCGGCAACTTTCTGATCATAGGAATGGATCTTAAGATCCTGAAACAAGACGATTGCGTCTTCGATGGGCAAAAGTACGATGTCGGTAATAGAAGTGCCGGCTATCTTCACATAGGAAGCATCTTTGCGCAAACGTGTACCTCTGCAATCAGGACATGTGGTACGTCCGCGATAACGAGAAAGTAAAACACGGTATTGAATTTTGTATGCTTTCGTTTCAAGGTATTTGAAAAACTTATGAATGCCGTCAATCTCTTTGTTTCCATTCCACAACAAGTCTCGCTCATCCTGAGTCAATTCATTGTAAGCGCGGTGGATGGGGAAATCATATTTTACCCCCAACTTTTTCCAGGGCATTTGCCATTCACTCATCGTCTCCGTTCGCCAGGGAGCAACGGCCCCCTCAAACAGTGATAAGCTCTTATCTGGAATGACAAGATCCTCATCAATGCCTAGTACTTTTCCAAACCCTTCGCACGTACGGCAAGCTCCAAACGGATTGTTGAAACTAAAAAAATTGACCGATGGTTCTGTGAAATTGATGCCGTCGAGTTCAAACCTGTCGGAGAAATGAAGCTTGTCTTTCCCTTCAATATATACATGGCAATCACCATGACCTTCAAAGAAGGCTGTCTGCACCGAGTCCGAGAGACGGAAGGTGAGATCTTCATCTGCGGCGTTGACAGTAGCACGGTCGATGAGGATTTCAACCGTACCCTTCACTTCGGAAGAGAGTTTTTTCGTCTGTTTTACTTTTTCTCCCTTCACTTTTGGAGCCACTGCAGACTTTTCAGTCCAATCCCCTTTTGAAACAATGGCAATGGCAGAGGTTGTAAATTCCTCAATAAACTTTACTTCGCCGTTGATTAGAATTCTCGCGAAGCCTTTGCTCAACAATAAATTTAGTTCGTCCTCAAGTCGTCGTCCTTTTTCAATTTTCAGAGGACAAGCCACCATGATGCGGGTACCTTCACTTTGTTTATTGATGATATCTACCACTTCTGTCACGGTGTCACGCTTTACTTCTATGCCACTAATGGGGGAGTAGGTCTTGCCGATGCGTGCGAAAAGAAGTTTCAGATAGTCATATACTTCTGTGGTGGTGCCGACGGTCGATCTGGGATTGCGTGTATTTACCCTTTGCTCAATAGCGATCGCGGGGGAGACGCCCCGGATGTAATCAACATCGGGCTTCTCCATGCGTCCAAGAAATTGGCGTGCATAGGAGCTTAGGCTTTCAACGTACATACGTTGACCTTCAGCGAATAAAGTATCAAATGCAAGAGAGGATTTTCCCGATCCGGAAAGTCCGGTCACAACGACCAGCTTGTTACGAGGAATTGCGACGCTTAAATTTTTGAGATTATTAACCCGCGCCCTTTTAATAATAATGTACTGCTTTGGGTCGAGGTCGTCGAGGTAAGCGTCATTCGGGTGGGGAGATACAAGCATTAACAAGTTTTGAAGTTACGATTATCCGTTCGCTGGGAGAGCAACAACTTCGTTGCCATCACTTAATAAAAAACACCACCCAGGCAGATGGTGTAACCCAGAAGTATTTTCTCTAGAGCCTAGTTGTCAAAGTCAGGAACGTAGCTGGGGTCTTTTGGTGAACCCTCTCCGTCAGCATCTTCATCGAAATCTCCACCATCAAAATCATCGTTTGAGCCAAAATCATCTTCCTCACCCTTCTCTGCAGGGGCAAACTCTTCATTCTTTGGCTTGGATTCTACGTCGTATCCCCCATCGCTATTTTTGGTAGCGGGTATTTTCACGAGGTACGTGGCTTCCTCGGTTTCAAGAGGGAATACAAAGATTGGCTCTTTCTTCGCATTATTGATACGAGTAATGCTGTTCTCATACCCCAAGGGGTATTGTGTTTTCAGCAATTCCCTTAATTCCTCTGATAAACTATCGAGGCTTTTGATCACTTTCTTTTTACTGACTTGCATGGGGTGAAATACGTCCTGAAAAAATTTTGGGCAAATAGGAAAAGAAAATCCATAGGAGACAAGATTTTTCTATAAATTTTTTGGGCATTTGACGAATCTTTATACCTTTTAGCCCTAAAACAATAATAACCAACCCGCACACTATCGAAATAGAGCTCTACGTTACCTAACCGTGAGACAGAATGATAGACAACAGATCCAGCGACAGCCAATTGGTTTCGCTTTATCAACAAGGTAACGAGGAGGCTTTTACAGTGCTTCTATATCGTCACAAATCGCGCATATATACGGCCATTTACCTGATCGTAAAGGACCGTTACAAGGCAGAGGACCTGCTTCAGGAGACCTTTATCAAGGCGGTTAATACTATAAAAGGCGGGCGTTATAACGAAGAGGGCAAGTTTCTGCCTTGGTTGAGTCGTATTGCCCACAATCTGGCGATTGATTCCTTCAGAAGGAGTCGTCGGTATCCTGAAATTGTCCTGGAGGACGGAAGTCGTGTTTTTAACTCCATGGAGTTTTCAGAAGATTCTGCGGAGACACAACAAATCGCCCAGGAAACCCAGGGCAGGCTCAGGGGCTTTATTAAGGAATTGCCTGTTGAGCAGAAGCAAGTCCTGATTATGCGTCACTACATGGACATGAGTTTCCAGGAAATTGCCGAGCAAACTGGAGTTAGCATCAATACCGCTTTAGGAAGGATGCGCTATGCACTCATCAATTTGAGGAAGAAAATGACTAAAACCCAATACGCCTATGACCAAAACGTTTACCCAAAACGACCTGATCAGGTTTATTTACCACGAGACTTCAGAGGAGGAAACTCAGGAGATTAATCGGGTACTCTCCTTTGACCTGGAATTACAGCTGCATTACAGAGAATTGTTGCTTGTAAAAAATAACATGGACAAAACTCTACTCGAGCCCTCAGAGGTTGCTGTCGCCAACATACTGCAGTATGCTCACAGCATGGAAGTAAAACAGTAGTCATCCTGTCTAGTATATTCAACAACTGAGTAGGCAGAACTGCCCGCTTGGTTGTTTTTTTATTTTTCCCACCCATCGCATTAACTATTTTTGAAGCGTGAGCTCATTAGAATCATTTCTTCGCATCATGCTTTGGGTGCACATTGCCGGTGGTGTGTCCGCGCTCATTGCTGGTCTTGGCGCAATGCTTACTATCAAAGGCAGCGCAATTCATAGAAATTTTGGTAAAGTATACTTTTGGTCTATGACGACTGTCTTTATAGGAGCGCTTGCTCTGGCCGTTGGTCACAACAAGGACTTTTTACTCATGGTTTCTTTCTTTAGTTATTATATGACCGTGAGAGGGTACAGAATCCTCTTCCTTAAGAAGTTAAGCTCAGGTCAAAAATCAGCCGTGTTAGATTGGATGATTACAATTATTTCAGGTGTATTTATTCTATACTTACTTTTTTGGGGAGGGTATGAATTATTCATCGGGCAAGCCATGGGGATTGTGGGCATTGCCTTTGGGGCCATTGGAGCTTCATTCCTTTTTCAGGATGTCAAAAACTTCTTTCGACCACCGAAAGAAAAAATGCACTGGTGGTATGGTCATATCGCAAGCATGGGAGGCAGTTATATATCTGCTGTTACTGCATTTATCGTCGTCAACATACAGATAGGGCAGCTCAACTGGATACTTTGGATATTGCCCGCCGTGATTGGGGGATCGCTTATTGGAAGGAGCATACGATATTATAAGGCACAACATGCTATGAAAGGAGCCTCCTAAATAGTAGTTAGGTTCATGAGAAGAATAGGTTTCCAATCAATGCTTTAATTCTTCCTGATGCAATTCGTGTTACAGGCTTGCTTTGTCTTCAATGATTCAAATACATTTTTTATCGCAAATGCTTTGGGACAATCCTTAGATTAATGCCCTCAAAAAGTAGTTCCATCAGGATTGCCAACAACGCTGCGGGGATGGCACCTTGCAATATCAACTTTGAATCATTCAGGGCAAGTCCGGCTACGATAAACTCACCAAGACCACCCGCCCCAATAAACGCAGCCAGCGTTGCTGTACCAACGTTAATGATCGATGCCGTTCTTATGCCGCTGAGAATAATAGGACTTGCCAGAGGAAACTCTACCCATCGTAATTGTTGACTCCTGCTCATCCCCATTCCTTGCGATACGTTCTTAAGAATTGGATCGACAGATTGGAGGCCCGTAATGGTACTGCGGAGGATTGGAAGCAAGGCATACAGGAATAGAGCCACCAGTGCAGGAACAAACCCAACACCCAGCAATGGGATCATCATTGCAAGCAATGCAATGGAAGGAATGGTTTGAAGAAGGCCTGTGATGTAGAGGATCGGCCTCGAAGCGGCAGGGCGCAAATACAACGAGATGCCCAAGGGGACGGCAACGAGAATTGCGATGAGCAATGCAATGAAGGTGAGCAATAGATGCGTACCTGTTTTTGAAAGGATCTCCTTCCAAATTGATGATGAATAATTTGTCTCGGGAACGAGTTGATGACGCACCAGGAACGCGTTGGCCACGATGGAGAAAGATTTCTTCTCGAATAGTACCGATGCATTCATTTGTTGTATGTCTTCTTCTTTCAACAGCCCATCGAGTGATTCAAGTATGCGCTTCACGCCGGAGTTGAGATTTGTTGAATAAAGGGCTACCGCATCATAGCGTGGAAAGAAATCAAGATCATCCTCGAGAACAGTAAGGTGATCGACCGAGATTTCACCATCGGTAGTATAAGCGTCGGTTATTTCAATTTTTTTTGAACGGAGGGCTTCGTATGCCAGGCCATGTTCAAGTCCAACCGGTTCTAAGGTTAGACCATAGTGCCTTGACAACGCCTCCCATCCATCCTGTCGTTTTAGATATTCATAGCTGAGACCAAGAACCAAGTCAGGATGTTTTTGCAGATCGGATATTTTACCAATGTACAATAGGCTGGCAGTAGATTCAAGCATCACCAACCCATAAGAGTTGTTGAACCCGAAAGGACTTGAGATCTCCATCTCAAATGATTCCCTGAGCAACTCTTTCATCTCTTCCTGTGAAATGTTTTTATTTGACTTAAGAATTTCTGACGTAATGGTTCCCGTATATTCAGGATAAACATCGATGGCGCCCGTGCGCAGCGCTTCAAAACTGACAAGCGTTCCTCCAAGGTTGTAAACCCGCTGGACCTGAAAACCATGATGCTCGAGTAGTTGCGAGATGATCTCACTCAGAATATAGCCTTCGTTGAAATGCTTGGCTCCTACTCGTATGGGCTGTGCTTCCGTACCCAGGGAGAAAAGGAATACAATTGAAAGCAATAAGCGATTCATAGGCCGGCAACAATTAATAGTTCTTTGACGACGTTGGTTGCGGGGTGCTCAAATATCTCCTGCTTTAAACCAAATTGCTGCACGGTGCCACGGTCAAGTACCAGGATTTCGTCAGCAAGTTTTTTCGCCTCGGCCATATCGTGGGTTACCAACAATACTGTGCGGGGCATCTTCCGTTGCAGTTCAATAAATTCCCGATGGATGTCGAATCGGGTTATTGGATCCAATGAGCCAAAAGGTTCATCCATCAGTAAAACCGGTGGCGCGAGAAACAAGGCACGACAGATACCGACCCGTTGTTGTTCTCCACCGGACATTTGATAGGGATATTTTCCTTTTAGATTTTGTTGAAGGTTTACCAGATTCATCAGCTCATGAACACGGTCCTTATTCAATTCTGTTTTAGGGAGATGCGTTTTTCCTGGGAGAAGAATATTTTCTTCGGCGGTCAGGTGTGGAAATAATCCAATACCTTGTACTACATAGCCAAGTTTTTTCCGCAAGAGCCCAAGTGCATTGTAATCTAATTTTTCTCCAAATAGTCTTACCTCTCCTGCGGAGGGCCTCACCAATCCATTCACTATTTTGAGGAGCGTTGACTTTCCAGAACCACTTTTCCCAATAATGGCAGTGACTTTATTTTCGGCAAACCTGACAGAGACGTCATGAAGGATGTCGCCCTCTCCTAAACTGTGTGTGACATGTATGAGCTCCAGGGGTTGCATTCAGCAAAAGGTAAAAAGAAATGTTAGAACAAAAATATATTGTTTAAAATGAGTCGCAGGCTTGTATTGGCTAGCCCTTGTTCTCTTGTTTCCCTTTCTTTGCAGCGTGAAAATCTTAATGATCCATCAGCATTTCAAAGACCCGAAGAAGGGTGGGGCCATCAGGTCATATTATCTGGCGAAGGCGCTGGTGGACAGTGGTCATCGTGTTGTGTTGATTACTTCTTCTAGTGAAGGACAAGGCAGGATTGAAGATGTCGAAGGAATTGAAGTTCATAATTTAAAAATTGCCTACGATAACCGATTTAAATTTTACGCTCGTGCCCTTACGTTCATCCGATTTATGTTTGGAGCAGCCTTTAGGGCAAGAAGATTTAGGGATTTTGATTGCTGCTATGCCATTTCGGTTCCACTCACAGTTGGGCTTTCCGCAAGGTGGATTCGGTTTCGATTTGGCATGCCGTACTTCTTTGAGGTTGGTGATCTTTGGCCGGACGCGCCCATTCAAATGGGTTTTGTGAGAAATCATTTTTTCAAACACTTTTTATATGTCGTGGAACATTCGGTTTATAAAAATGCACATGCGATTGTAGCCCTCTCGCCTGCAATTCAATCAGCCGTGGAGAAAAAAATTCCTGAAAAGAAGATACACCTGGTGCCAAATATGGCGGACTGTGATTTCTATAAACCGGAGAAGAAGAGAAGTGATCTTGAATTGAAATTTGGCGTCAACGGCAAATTTGTTGTGTCTTACATCGGTGCGGTTGGAGTTGCCAATGGTCTGGACTACTTTTTGGAATGTGCGAATGCTTCCCGCAAAGCGGACCTTCCAATAAACTTCATTCTGTGTGGCGATGGCGCGATGTTGGAAGGGCTTCAATCCAATGCTAAGAGACTTGGCCTGCCAAATCTATCTTTCATAGATTTTGTCAATCGGGATGGTGTGAGAGAAATCATGAATGTAACGGACGCCGCGTTTATCTGTTATAAGTCAGTACCCATCCTCGAGACAGGTTCACCGAATAAATTTTTTGATGGACTTGCGGGCGGTAAACTGATCGTCATCAATTTTGGTGGTTGGATAAAAGAGGAGATTGAAAATCATCATTGTGGAATATTTGTTGACCCACAACAGCCTATTGATTTCGTGAAGAAAATTGGACCCTTTGTTTCTAGTGTGGAATTGCTGAGTCAATATAAAGGTGCTTCTCGTAAGCTGGGAGAGACGAAGTATTCGAGAAGGAAGTTGAGTGATGTTTTTTCTAAGCTATTCTCATGATCGGATCTCTCACAACCGAGCAATGGATGTTTTTCATTCCATTTCCTTGAGGGTCATAATCTAGTCGGGTTCGTTCAAAATGGGTTTCCAGGACCTGGACTTCAGAGATGTTCTTAAGGATGTAGGCCCGCCATCCTTCTTTTTGTCCTGCCATTATCTGCTCTGGTGTGGGAAGAAACCAGGCAGCAAGTTGAATGTGTTTTTTGGGAAAGGACCCAATTAGGTAAGGCTCGGCAGCGCGCCAATCCTGAAGACCGGAGGTAGTATTTCGATACCATATCCTGATTAGATTCCGAGTTTGGAGGGCTGGGCATATGACGTCGATAAGATGCTGTTCGTGGGGTGTCATAATATTTAACCGCTGAGGCGCAGAGACGCAAAGGAATACATTTGCTTTTGATGCCAAGAAATTAGGAGCCTTTCTTAAATAGCGTCTTGCACAAGATTTTCTTAGCGCCTCAGCGCCTTTGCGGTAAAAAAAATTACTTCAAGACTTTTTCCACAATTTTTCCCGACTTCTTGTTTTTAAGTATCACCTTCTTATCGCCATAGTGTGTCATTTCCTCTTTCACCAGATAATGATCAGCATCATATTCTTGTAGGTGACTGTCTTTTGAAACGCCTGTTCTACCTCGCCAGACATCAAGGTTCACAGGCTCCCATTGTTTCGTCTTAGCGGACTTGTAGGCGGCATCCAAAACCGAATTCACCACATAACCATCATAGAAGGTTTCACGCGGTTGTTTCTTTTGTTCCAGGGTGTTGAACATGTCCATGAACATGTGATTGTATCCCAGCTCATTCAATTCATCTCCCACTGGAAAAACCCAGCCGGTATTAGTTTCAGATTTCTCAGCCACATAAGCCGCGCCCTGGCCGGTGGTAAACATATCAAAGCCAGTGCGCATAAATCCATTGATCCAGATCGTTCCTTCAGAACCCATCACCTCGTCGCGCAAGTCCAGACCTCCGCGAAAAGTCCAGCTTACTTCAAACTGACCAATGGCGCCATTTTCATATTTCACCAATCCTATGGCATGGTCTTCAGCATCGATGGGTTTAACCTGTGTGTCGGCCCAGCACATAACTTCAATAGGCTTGATATCCTTGCCAATGTAGCTGCGAGCAATTTCGACGCAGTGGCATCCAAGGTCCAATATGGCTCCACCGCCTGCCTGTTCAATGTCCCAGAACCAATCGCTGTGAGGGCCGGGATGTGTCTCCCGGGATTTTGCCCACAAGATTCTTCCCAATGCCCCTGCTTTTACGCTTTCGTAGGCTTTTAAGAACTTGGGAGTGTATACAAGATCCTCGAGATAGCCATTAAAGATTCCTGCCTCCTCCACTGCCTCAAGCATCCGCTTTGCTTCAGTGGCATTGCGTCCCAATGGCTTCGTGCACATCACTGCTTTCTTGTGCTTGCAACAAAGCATGACCGCCTGTTCATGGAGGTTATTTGGTAAGGAAATGCACACCACCTCCACCTCGGGCCGATTGATGGCCTCCTCCAGTACGGTAGTGAAGTGAGCGACCTTATAATCGGATGCAAATTTTTTTGCGCTCTCTTCCTTTCGGGAATAGATGCTCACTATTTTGTCTTTGCTCCTATACCCTTGAAGTGAGTCAGCGTAAAAACGGCCTATAAAGCCGGAACCGAGCATGGATATATTCATAATCGTTGTTGGTTGCTCGTTGCTGGTTGTTCGCTCGATTAACGAAGAACAATCAACCATCAACGAATTAGTTGAATTTCTTTCTTCTCCCTGAAAAACAAAATAAAACAAATCAGAACAGCCATCGCGATGTAAGCAGGGACAAACCAAATCTGTTTCCATTGATGCACGCCATTTTCTGTATAGTAGTCTGTGATGGAGCCAGAGAATATGGTACCGATAAACATTCCCAAACCATATGTAGCAAAAGTAAAAAGTCCTTGTGCTGAGTTCTTTATCTTCTCACCCGCCTTCTTCTCTGTGTACATGTATCCCGTTACGAAAAAGAAATCGTAGCAAATACCATGTAATAAAATTCCTGCGTATAGCATCCACGTGTTTGCCCCGAGATTCCCAAAGGCGAAAAAGGCATAGCGTAGAATCCATGCTGTCATACCCATGAGCAGCATTTTTTTCACGCCAATGCTGTTGAACAGAAAGGGGATGGCGAGTATAAAAAGAGCCTCAGATATTTGCCCCCAGGCCATTTTGCCGGCAGCATTTGCCATGCCTAATTCATTGAGAAAGACATTCGCAAACCCATAGTAGAAGGAAAGTGGAATGCAAACGAATATGGCGGCAATAAAGAAAATAAGATAAGACTGATTTTTGAACAGCACGATTGCATCTACTCCTATCGAAGATGCTGCTGTTACCTTACTTCCTTTAGGTGGAGTGTTGGGTAAAGTAAAACTGATTAGGCCCAGTGCCGCAGAGGCAGCAGCTGCCATAAAAAATGTGGAAGATGTTTTTTCAATCGAGAGGAACCCGATCATCATGCCAGCAAGGACCCAGCCCACCGTACCAAAGACTCTGATCCATGGGAACTGTTTTCCTGGATCTTTCATCTGGTGAAAAGCGACGCTGTTACTAAGTGCGATCGTCGGCATGTAGAGCAGGGAGTAGACCAAAATCACCCAGTAAAAGGTGCTATTGTTGTCGATCGTGGTAGCGAGATAAAGCATCGCGGCTCCTGCGAGATGAAGCACACCCATGATTCGCTGGGCAGCAAAAAACCGATCCGCCACCAGGCCAATGAAAAAAGGAGAAATCATCGTGGCGATGGCCAGTGCGCTGTAGGCTGCACCGATCTGCACACCACTTGAATGCAAGAACACGGACATGTAAGTACCCATCGTAACAAACCAGGCGCCCCAGATAAAATACTGGAGCAACATCATGAGGGAGAGTTTAATAAAGGCAGGGACGCTCACTGTTCTTTTTGGTAATTTATACTATCAATATTGAAAAAACTATTGATTCTACTTTGATGGAGGGCACAAAGAAATGCATTCACCACAGTGGGCACAAAGAACACGGAGGTGCACAGAGTTAAATGCATTCTCTGTGGCTTCTCTGCGTGCATTTTTCTGTGCTCTCCCTGCCTTCGCCGAAGGGACTACGCGCAGGCAGGTGTGGTGAATGCATTCTCAGCTCTTCTCTTTCCCTGGCACCTTTAATACCTGAGGTCGGTAACCGGAATCTTTAAAAAGTTCAGATGCGTTCTGCATATCCATCAGTTTTGGGAGCGCGACGTCAGAATGTGTTTCAGCATATTTCTTCACCACCTGCCAGCCTACCCATTGACCTATCCGACCCGGACATTGTTCACCTACCTCAACCGTTTTGGGACGCTCGGCGATATATTTCTGTTTTACTAGATGACTGGTAGAAAATAATACCTGGTCCTCAATCAATCTTGACCAGATCAAATTTTCAAAATCACGGGAGCCATCCATTTCTTTTCTGGTGTAGCCGATGAGAACACTGTCGGGTGTGCAGGGCAGCATTTGTTTGGTGAAGTAGTATGCCTTACCGTAGGCCATCATATCTGCCAGCACAGTCTTGTCTTCAGGATTGATTCTATTAAACCGGTTGTCGATGCCAGTGAGTAATATGACAGAAGGAACGATAAAACTCTTGTTATATCTTCTCAGCATATATTGATGCATGTTTGGGCGGTATTTTGCACCATCACCCAGGAAATAATCAAGACCAATGATAACCAGCGAATCACTTACGAACAAGTCTGTTTCAAGTCCGCTGACGACGGTTTGAATTCTTGGTGGTTGGAAATCCGGGTAGTAATATTTCAGATTGACGAACGCTTTTTCAAACTCTTGTTTGAGTGCCGCACCATTTCCAAAGACGCGGTGCGTTTCCATCAAGAGCGTGTCAAGATGCGGATTGGTAAACCTACGATAGAGCTCGTTGATTAACACCGAGTCATTTGGATAAGCCTGTCGGTTGAAAAAAAGGTCGCGCAAGGCAGGATGACGGGTCATGAACCCGACCAATTGTGTTTTATTTGTTATGGAGGGCAGGGAATCCTCCAGCGATTCAAAACTTAAGCTAATGTTGATCGAAGATGTTTCCGGAATAAACGCACATTTCTCCTCGCCTTTATCCGAACAAGAGGCCAGCAAGAGGCAACAAAAAGCAAGCGCAAAGAGAATTCTCATCACGCGAAGATCAGAATTTATCGAGAATGTGTTCTTAATTATCTGTAGACGAACAAAGAAATTGGCGGCAAGGCGCGGCCAGTGTTTGGCCACAAGGGCACCAAGACACGAAGCAGCGTACTGTGGGTGACTTTTTTTCAAATCCCATAGTGTCCTTGTGCCTTCGTGGCAAAAAAAATGAATCTGGTTCTCATGAAATTCCTAAATTTAACAATCCATGAGCACCCTAAAACACATCGCCATCTCTGGCAATATTGGTTCCGGCAAAACAACTCTGGCAGAAAAATTATCTAGGCATTACAATTGGACACCCCTTTATGAATCAGTGGAGCACAATCCATACCTCAAGGATTTCTATTCTGATATGACCCGGTGGGCCTTTCACCTGCAAATTTATTTTTTGAATAGCCGTTTCAATCAGGTGCATCAAATCCGCAACAGCGAGAAAACGATTATTCAGGACCGCACCATTTATGAAGATGCTCACATCTTTGCTGCCAACTTGCACAAGAGTGGCCACATTACCGATCGTGACTATCAGAGCTACCTGGATATTTTTAATTCGATGATCCATTTTGTTCAGCCTCCTGATTTGCTGATTTACCTCAAGGCAGACATTCCGAAACTGGTGCAACAGATTCAAAAACGGGACCGTGACTTTGAATACAACATCAAACTGGAGTATCTGAGGACGTTAAATGAACACTACGAAACATGGATCGGAGGGTACAAGCAAGGGAAGCTGTTGGTGATCGACGTCAACAAGCTTGACTTCGTAGAGCGAGTAGAAGATTTTTCAATGATTGTCGGTAGGGTAGATCTTGAGTTGAATAATCTTTTCAGTGACGTGAGTCCTGGTCTTCCTGAAAGAAAACGTTCAGGAAGTCAGAAAGTGAAATGAAAGAGTTATTTAGTTTGGCTTCTATTGGTCGGTGACAACACTTGTGACAACACCGACCAAACGCTATTCGTACTAAAACTGAGGCTGTTGTCACCGACCTTATATCGATGTGTGTAAAATCCTATGAAAGCCCTCACGTTCCCCGCCTTCTGATACTTTTGGCGGGCGATGCACACAACGATTGTCCATTATAAATGCTGTAACTCTATATGAAAGCGCTCACGTTCCACAGCAAACAACTCCTCCGGTACGAATCAATCGCTGATCCTGAAATTCTTCAACCAACGGATGTGATTGTAAAAATGAAAGCCTGTGCCATCTGTGGCTCTGACCTTCATGTGTATCACGAACGGGAGAAAGGAATTGATGCAGGCACGGCCATGGGCCATGAGTTTGCGGGTGAAATCGTGGAAGTTGGAAAGGCAGTTCGCACGCTTCGCAAAGGAGATGTGGTGATGAGTCCGTTTACGACCAATTGCGGCCAGTGCTATTATTGTCGCTCCGGCCTTACCTGCCGGTGTATTCACAATGAATTGTTTGGCTGGGTTGAAAAAGGGAATGGCCTGCATGGCGGCCAGGCCGAATATGTGCGGGTGCCGCTTGCTGACAGTACGCTCATGAAAATTCCGGAGAGCATCTCTATAGAAGAAGGCCTGTTGCTGGGAGACATTCTCTCCACGGGATTTTTCTGCGCGCAACAAGCAGAGATAAAACCAAAGGGAACGTATGTCGTGGTCGGCTGTGGACCGGTAGGATTAATGGCCATCCTTGGAGCGCGCGAGCTCGGGGCGGAGAAGATATTCGCCATTGACACGGTACAGGAGCGATTGGCAATGGCGGAAGCCTTTGGGGCAACAGCCATCGATGGGCGTAATCAATCACCTGAAATCATTCGCGATGCAACGGAGGGTCGTGGTGTGGATGCGGTACTCGAAGCCGTGGGAAGCAATTCAGCGGTGCGATTGGCCATTGATCTCGTGAGGGCCGGTGGCATTATCTCTTCCGTAGGCGTTTGCAATGATGAGCACTTTGCTTTCTCACCGGTAGAAGCCTACAACAAAAACCTAACGTATAAAATCGGTCGGTGTCCTGCCCGTTTTATGATGGAGAAACTACTTCCTGTTGTGCAGCGAAAGAAATACGACATCACTTCTGTCTTCTCGCACAAGATGAAGCTTTCGGAAGGAGTGTATGGATATGATATTTTTGCGAATAAAAAGGATGGTTGCCTTAAGATTTTGTTGAGGCCAGATTGAGGAGACCAAACTCCTTTGACACATTCCATTTTCCTTCCGTATGCTTCATCAATGAGATGCAGTTTGCTGAGAATCCCCCCTCAAATTTCTTATCTTTAAATTCTTCCCAAGCCTTCTTAAATGCTGGTTTCTTTAAGTCTCTGAAGGCAACCGTTATGTGCGGATGAAAAGGAAGGTCTTTATAATCGGCATTGAATAGTCCCATTTCATTTTTGAAAAATTGACGCAGGCGGAGTTGCAGGGCAGTGAGTTCCATGGTTGAAATTACTTGTATGAAAATGACACGTGGTGGAAAACATCCGAAGTTGCTGAAGTCAACCTTAACAGCGAGCGTCATGGATGAAAAGGTTTGAAGTGCGGCTACAAGTTCGCCTTCATCTGAAGCCTTCCATTCAAAGGGCATGTGGAGGGTGATGTGTGGTGGTGAGTTGAGGGAGGCCTTGCTTTGATGGTGATCTTTGAAATAATTTTTAAGTTCGAAAGCCTGCTCTAGGTAGGGAGGAGGTGGGACAATGGCGATGAAGTAGCGGTTCTTAATCATAGGCAATGCATTCACCACAGAGTACACAGAGAAAATGCACCACAGAGCGCCACAGAGATTGCGTTAACTCTGTGTGTTTTCTTTGTGTTCACTGTGCCTTCTGTGGTGAAGTGCATTCCTATCTCTCCAATGCGTTTATCTTCCTCCGGTACCGCTCTGCATTCCCCGGATCTAGCTCCGCCAGCTTTTTATACACCTCTGCTTTCGTTGTATCTTGTTCAATCACTTTCAAATAAAACACTTTCGCCTGCTCACGGTTATCTTTTTTGAGATACACCTCGGCCATAAGTTGGAGAAAGCCCGGATCGGTGTAGTTGTTATTGTAGGCCCGTTCAAGACAATAAATTGCTGAATCATTGTTGTTGATAGAAGAGTAGTCGTCCCCCAGAAGCCACCAGGCCTCATTGTAATCAGGATGGTCACGCAAGCATCTCTTCACGATGGGCATCGACCTGCGATAGTCCTTCCTCATATAATAGACCAGAGCTTTATTGTAAAGAGCGTATTGATCATTGCGATCAATTGCCAGTGCCTTCTCATAATATTTTAAAGCAGAATCGTACTGCGGCTGATTGAAAAAGTCGTTGCCTTTGTTTGTGTAGGCGTTCACCTGATCGCTCTCTGACACCTCCGAACTTTCGGATTCAATTCTTACGGGTTCACTTTCTGAAGTATTGTTATCCGTCTCATTGTCTTTGCCGAAGAAAACCCCTATTAAAAAGAAAAATACAAACAGGGCCAGAAAGGAAAGGATAATCAGGCGAAAGACTTTTCGCAAGGTTATAACTTGAGGAGGAGCAGAGGTCCGGTCAGAAGATTGATAAGCGCGGTAAGGATTTTCTGGTGCTCGCTTTTGTTCAAAGATGGAAAACTTTACATCCGATGAATAGAATGCAAGAAAAACGAAGTATGACGAGAGGCCAAACAATAACCAGAAGAAGAATGAACCCAGCGACCAGAAGATGGCAAAAAGCAAAAGGAAAAAGATGGCAAGACGACCAGGCCATTTGTTTTTACTGGGTTGCTCGTTAGATTCTTCCATGATGGAGATAAAATTAGTCTTTCCACATCAATTAGCTAGGCACCCAATCAAGCGGCGATGCATTGCTATTAAACAACAGGGAAGACTACCCAAGGGATTTGGTCAATCAAGGTGGGGTGTCTTCGCGGCCCTGTCTCAGGTGCCGCGATCTTTGAACTCAACAATGAAATGAAGAGTTGGCAAGTTGCAAAGTACAGAGTTCAGCAAGGCCTGGTCACATACCACACTGAATTGTGTTTCCAGGTCGCGGTATTTTTGCTGAGACATCAAAAAACCACGAAGAGACAACAAGGGAAATCATCTGCAATTTGTTATTTTGAGTTTATATTGACATACGAACTTACCCCCATAACTTGGAACCATGCCACACATCCCACTAGAAGAACACTTACCCGGCATCACAGGCCTACTCGAATATCGCCGTGACACAGCAGAACCAATTCGTGATCTCACTCAGTTTTTGCTTAGAGGTCCAAACACGCTTACCGCAGCAGAGCGCGAATTGATCGCCACCATTGTCTCGCACCGAAACGAATGTCGCTTTTGTACTGCGGCACACACAGCTGCAGCCGATGTGCTGCTCGGTGAATGTGAGACCAGTGAGAAAATAAAGAAAGATTTGTCAACGGCTCCCGTCAGTGACAAGATGAAGGAGCTACTGAACGTTGCGGTGCTGGTACAGAAAAGCGGTAAGGCGGTTACAAATGAATCCATTGAAAAAGCAAAGGCAGCTGGCGCTACCGACACCGAGATTCATGACACGGTTCTGATTGCCGCCCTCTTTTGCCTATACAATCGTTATGTCGATGGACTCTCAACCGTCACGCCTACCGATCCCAATTTTTACAAAGGCCTTGCCGACCGCATCTCCAAAGGCTACCATCGCTCTCCTCACGGCTACGATCATCTGAAGAAAGCTAAGTAAAAAGAGCTTTAAGCTTTTGTCTTTCAGCTTTACGCTCCCAACGCCATGCAAGAAAAAATCACCCCCTACCACCTACTCCTCTTTTCGATCTGTTTCCTCTCCAATGTCTTCGGAGGCACCGTCTCAACATTAATGTCTGTCTACTTGCCCGTCGCTGTCAAGGATCTTTTGGGTGACAGCGAACTGGAGAATCTCAACTTCATCAGCGCTTACGTAAATTCGTTTTACATTTTCGGCTGGGCTATCGGTGGTATGGTCTGGGGTGTACTGAGTGATCGCTTTGGACGGTCCCGGGCAATCATTTTTTCTATGGGATCATATGGACTATTTACAATGTTAACCGGCTTTACAGATTCCTGGCCACTCGTGATGGCATGCCGGTTTTTTTCTGGCTTTGGGGTCGGCGGCGTGTTGGTGATCACGCCCACGATTCTGTCTGAGGTTTGGCCTGAGAAGACACGATCTATCTTCATCGGCATTTTGTCCATTGGAATTCCCATCGGCATTTTTTCCGCTGGACTTATTGATCTTTTTGTTGCGAATTGGCATCAGGCTTTTTGGGTGGGAATTATTCCGATGGGCATGGCAATACTTTGTATTTGGGTTTTGCGCGAATCCGGAGAATGGGCCTCAGCTAAAAAGTATCGGAGTTCAGAGAATTTAACGATCCTGTTTAGTAAAACGCATCGGAGTGATTTGTTTATAGGCTCTCTTACATTCGGTACGATGCTCATTGGACTCTGGGCAATTTTCTCATGGCTGCCTACCTGGGTTCAGACACTCCTCACCACATCCGATGGACAGCAGGAACGGGGGATTGCTATGATGGTATTGGGCGGAGGTGGATTGATAGGTGGATTTTTTTCTGGATGGTTTACGAATGCAGTTGGTTACCGGAGAGCAATGATGTTGTGCTTTGTCGTTTGCTTTATCATGTCTTTTTTGCTTTTTAAAACCAACACAACTTTTTCTGAGATAATTTATGTCGAGATCTCATTTCTGGCGATATTCTTCGGGGCAAGCCAGGGAGTATTGTCAGCCCATATACCAGAAATGTTTCCATCCTTGATTCGGGCTACGGCAACCGGTTTTTGTTTTAACATTGGAAGGTTTGTCACCGCTACAGTGGTATTTTTTGTGGGAGCGTTGGTTGTCATACTGGGTGGCTATGGAAATGCCATCTTTATATTTTCGTTGGTATTTTTGATTGGATTGGTCGCGACCTTTTTTTCCAGAAAAGAGAAAGAAGCTTTTAAAACCTGAAACAAAACGATGGCACACATTTCTGTACCCGAAGGAGTTCCCGGCATTCGAAGCCTCGTTATGTTTCGCCCGGAGAGCGGACAACATTTATATGCCCTTGCCCAGGTGTTGTTACGAGGCGAGTCACCCCTGTCGGAGGCGGAGCGCGAATTGATTGCCGCTTATGTTTCTTCGCGCAATGAATGTATTTTCTGCATGAGTAGTCATGCTGCGGCTGCTCGGTATCTGTTCAAAGACAAGAAGCAAATTGTTGACTTCGTGTTGAATGATTATCATTCTGCTGACATTTCTGAAAAACTAAAATCACTCTTAAGCATCGCAGACAAGGTACAACAAAGCGGCAAAGCAGTTTCTGAAGGCGATGTTGCCAAAGCAAGAACCCATGGTGCCATTGACAGAGAAATTCATGATACTGTTTTGATTGCTGCCACTTTCTCAATGTTCAACCGCTACGTTGATGGCTTGGCCTCCATGACCCCCACTGACCCGGCAGCCTATGAAGCCATGGGCCAGCGTCTCGGCGAAAAAGGCTACGTCCTCCCAAAACCTTAGTTTTCCGTTTTAAGCTTTTAACTTTCTACTTTCCACTCTTATGCCCCACATCAACCTCCCACCCGAACTTCCCGGCATCCGAGGCCCCATGGCCTTTAGACCCGAGACTGCAAAACCTTTGAATGAATTAGCAGAGGTATTATTGCGAAGCGAGAACTCACTAACCCGAGGGGAGCGTGAGCTGATTGCAACCTATGTCTCATCTCTGAACGACTGCTTCTTTTGTCAGAATGCGCACGGTGGCATTGCCCAGCATTATCTTCAATGTGACATGAACTTCATCGACCAGGTGAAAGTTGATTTCGAGTCAACTCCAATATCTGATAAATTGAAGTCGTTGTTATCAATTGCCGCCAGCGTGCAAAAAGGAGGGAGAAATGTTACAACAGAACAGATTGAAAAAGCAAAAGACGTGGGAGCCTCTGATTTAGAAATTCATGATACGGTTTTAATAGCGGCGGCGTTTTGTATGTTCAACCGCTACGTCGATGGCCTTGGTACCTGGGCTCCGCAAGACCGAGAATTTTATGTAAGGCGCGGAGAGCAGCGGGCAAAGGAAGGATATCTGCACTTTGATCTGTATAAATAAAATTTAGGCGGTTGCCATCACTCAGTGAGTTATTAATACTGAAATCTGGACTATCTATTTGTGAATTTTATCTCGCCCATTCAGGGCTTGTCGCAATGCTCGCATTGAGCGACAGGGCTTCGCCCTGTCTTTCCCGGAGTTCGCCCTTTCAGGGTTTTTACGGTTACAAGTTGCTTTTAAGTTCTCTAATTTTCTTGACGGAATTCATCAGCCCTGAAAGGGCGACGAGAAGACAACGAAGGGTGCAGCCCTTCGTTGTCAAGCCAAAATGTTCGGTGAGCCCTGAAGGGGCGTAAGATTTCACTTCAACTCCCTCAAATACATCTGTATCGTATTCTCCAGCCCGAAGTATAGCGCATCGCATATCAGTGCATGACCAATAGAAACCTCGTCCAGCGACGGTATTGATTGTTTCAGAAAGCGAAGGTTTTGAAGGTCGAGGTCATGACCTGCATTCAATCCAAGACCAAGATCTCGCGCCGCCTTGGCCGCTGCGAGGTAAGGCGCAACTGCATGCTCCCGGTCTTTGTGATATTGAGAGGCATAAGGTCCAGTATAAAGCTCAATACGGTCAGCGCCGATTCGCGCTGCACCCTCTACCATTTTCACCGAAGGGTCGACAAATACTGAAACTCGCACGCCGGCATTTTTAATTGTACTTATAATTCGTATTAAAAATTCCTGATGGTGTACTGTATCCCAGCCTGCATTTGAGGTGATCGCGGCGGGTGGATCTGGAACGAGCGTGGCTTGGGCCGGATTGACTTCACGTATGAGTTTCATGTAGCGTTCGTCAGGGTAGCCTTCGATGTTGAATTCTGTGGTGACGACATCTTTAAGTTGCATAACATCACTGTAGCGAATGTGCCGTTCATCAGGGCGAGGGTGTACGGTGATGCCGTGGGTCCCAAATCGCTCACAATCCTGGGCGGTTTTAATCACATCCGGGCTATTGGCCCCACGCGCATTGCGGAGTGTGGCAATCTTGTTAATATTAACACTCAGATGTGTCATATTTAAAATAACTTTGAAGCGAAAATACAAAAATCATGTCTCTGAGAACTACCATCGACAACGACATTAAAAAAGCGATGCTTGCCAAGAACAAGGAGGAGCTGGATGCCCTTCGCAGCATCAAGGCGATGATACTACTGTCAGAAACAGAAAAGGGAGGAAGTGGTGACCTCGCTGCCGACGTGGAGAACAAACTTCTGATGAAGGCGGCCAAGCAACGAAAAGAGTCCGCTGAAATATTCCAAAAGGAAGGAAGGCACGATTTGGCCCAACGAGAAAATCAACAGTTGGAAATCATCAGCCGTTATTTGCCCAAGCAACTTTCTGAAGTGGAGATCACGACGGAATTAAAGACAATCATAACACAGACAGGAGCAAAGGGCCCTCAGGACATGGGTAAAGTGATGGGCTTGGCAACAAAATCGTTGGCTGGGAAAGCCGACGGGAAACTCATTTCTGAAATAGTAAAAAAACTTCTAATCGCTTGAGTACTGCCGACATTGTACTGATCGTTCTTGTATTGCTCGGAGCCTGGAGCGGCTACAAAGAAGGATTTATTATGGAACTCATTTCCCTCGTTGCCATTATACTTGGTGTTTTAGGGGGCTTTAAATTGATGGGCTTGGGAATGATTTTCCTGGAAGAGCGATTCAATGCGGACAAGAGCACCCTGCCTTATCTTTCTTTTGCTGTCATTTTCATCATTATTGTCATATTGGTTCGCTTCCTGGGAAATTTGATAAAGCACTCGATCGACAAGTCTTTTCTTGGAACTGTGGATCAGGTGATGGGCGGCTTTCTGGGATCGTTCAAAACCCTTTTTATGCTGAGCATTGTGATCTGGATTATGGACTCACTAAAGTTCTCACCCAAAACTGAGTGGGTAGAAGGCTCATGGCTTTATCCCTTCACCGCCCTTTTAGCTCCCCGTACCGCAGATTGGATTGGAGGATTCATACCGATTTTCAAGGAAATCTTCCGGCAGTTCTAACTACCCTTTTTTTTCGCTTACTTATCGGACGAAAATACCAGGAGATGGCCCTCAACATTAAAGAGGAAAACGGTTTCAAATTCGTGGATGAAGGGAGAGGGCAAGTGCTCATGCTTCTCCATGGTCTTTTTGGTGCGCTCAGCAATTGGGAGGGTGTCGTCAATCTTTTCTCTCAAAATTTTCGAGTGGTGATACCCATGCTGCCAATTTATGAAATGCCAATTAAGGAAGCTGGACTAGAAGGATTGCAGAAATTTGTAGAGGATTTCGTGGCAACAAAGAAGCTGGACGACATGATCATCATGGGCAATTCTTTGGGAGGCCACATCGCATTACTGTATGCATTGCATAATTCTGCCAAGGTGAATAAACTGATACTGACAGGCAGCTCAGGGCTTTTCGAAAACACCATGGGTGGGTCTTATCCGAGAAGAGGAAGCTATGATTATGTAAGGGAAAAAGTGGCTTACACTTTCTACGACCCGGAGGTGGCATCGAAAGAGTTGGTGGACGAAGTTTTTGAAACAACCAAAAGCATCCCAAAATGTATGCGCATTGTGGCAATCGCTAAATCGGCCCAACGAAATAACCTTGCAAACGATTTACATCAAATCGTGGTTCCTACTTTGCTTGTTTGGGGATTAAACGATACAATTACACCACCAATGGTCGCCTATGAATTTAACAGACTGATCCCGAACTCGGAGTTGCACTTCATTGACAAATGTTGTCATGCTCCGATGATGGAACATCCTGAGAAATTTAATGAAATTGTTGAAGAGTTTTTGAGCGCCTCCATTCAAACCGTGTAAAGGTGACGAGAGAAGGGATATGATTGCAGAAGAACTCATTAATCACATGATTCCGCCATTGAAAGTGACGGACGATGCGCACAAGGCCATTGTGTGGATGGAGGAATTTCGCTGCAATCATTTACCGGTCGTAGAGGGTGGGGTATTGCTGGGATTTATCTCAGAGGAGATTATTCTTGAATCAAACGATATTGATAAGAATCTTGGAGACTTTGATCTGGTGGGGAAAGATTGCGTCGTTGGCCTTGAGTCTCATTTTTTTGATATCCTGAGAGTTGCAGGAGAACACAAGCTCAACATTGTAGGAGTTATAAATGAGGAAGGTCAGTATGCCGGCATCATCACCGTGCAAGACATTATGGCGTCCTTCGCCCAAACGGCTTCAGTCCAAATGCCAGGCGGAATTCTTGTGCTTTCTATGGATTTGATTGATTATTCGCTGGCGGAAATCAGCCGATATGTCGAAGAAAACAACGCCAAGGTCATCAGCAGCAATATGATGGAAGACGCGCTTGATAAAGGTAAAATCAAAGTCACGCTGAAAATCAATCAACTTGATCTTTCCCGCATTGTTGCCACGCTAGAACGTTTTGGGTATCGTGTCATCGGCCGCTACCAGGAGGATCCCCACGATGATGACAGCAAGGAACGACTCGATATGCTGATGAAGTATCTGAATATTTAAATTTCCTTTTTTCGCTTTAGGTTCACTTCAGGTTGAAGTACATTCACCCCTTCCTCACCAAATAAATTACAAACTTCCCGTTCTCTTTCTTGTGATAGTATATAATCCGACCGTCCGGAGAAAGCGTAGGTGCCTCTGCAAAACCGGTTATCGTTTCGATCTTTGTGGCAACGCTAAAAGCATCTTGTAAGGATCTTCTACTGGCATGGAAAATTTACTTTCAGCGATGGGTTAATGGTTGACCAGACAGACTCTATGGTTTTGCCGGCTTCTTCATAGGTGCCGTTGTATTTTACCTGGAGTATCCTGAATTCAGTCGGGTTATACACAAGAGCCATTGGCTCCAGTTTTTCCATTAGCATCTGGTGGTTATAATTCCTCACGACGCCAATAATCATTTTGCGGGAAGAATCCTTTTGCTGGATGATCTCCTGGCCGATGGCTTCTTCCGAAGATTTGAAACGAAATACTTCCAGGGCAGACTCGTTCAACACAATAAAGTTTTTGTTGGAGGCGCCATTTTCTGAAGAAAAATACTTGCCAGCCTTTAAACCTACTTCGATATTTTTGAGGTAGTCTTCATCAACAGCGAAATAGGAAAGCGAGGCCCACTCTTTTTCATCCAATGATTTTTTAAATCCGTCGCCAAAAGTGAAACCAGCAGCAGGAATATGCGAGACAGCGGTTACACTCTCGATGTTATTGTATTTTAGTAATTCGGTTTTTAAGGTTTGATGATTCGTATTGTTCAAGCTTACAATCATTTTCTCCTTCATGTTAAATCCGTGATCTGCCCGCATGAAGAGTTGTAGTTGATTGAATACGACGATGACGGATAGAATGAATATGAGGGAGAAGGTGAATTGCGCCACCAATAGCGTCTTGCGCATTCGCATATTGGAAAAGAGTCTTACGTTGTTGAGGCTTTTCAACACTTTGATCGGCTGGAAACGACTCAGCACAACAGCGGGGAAGAACCCGGCTAAAATGCCCACAACAAGCGCAAAGGCAAAGAAAATTGCGAATATCAGGTAGTCGGCTTCCAGGTCCCACCAGAGAATGCGGGCAAAGCTGAGTTGCAACATCAGGGGCTTCAATACAATCAGTAAGACGATTGCAAGGCCAAGAGCAAACAAAGACACAACGACAGATTCAGATAAGAACTGTAAAAAAATCTGCCACCTCATAGCGCCCGTAACTTTTCGCACACCAATTTCTCGGGCACGGGTCAGCGAATTTTCCAAAAGATCTTGCTTCAGTGGCAATGCGGTGGTAGAGGTTTCGTTGAAATTCTCATCGTTCCGCCCGATAACGATGCTGTTAATTCTATAGATGCGGTCCCGTTTTGTGTTATAGCGGTCGTACATCATCTGATCGGCCACCAACATAATGATGCACATCGACAATGCCATGGCTACCGCCAGGCCAAAAATATTGATGAAAGAAAAAAAACGATGTCGCAGCATACTGCGAAGGACGGTATTGAGATAATTCTTTAACATAAAGCTGAATTTATTGCAAAGGGAAAAGCACGGCCGTTGTTAAGACGGCCTTTTGTGTTCATTTGTTACAATAAGATGAGAACGATTAGTTTGAATCCTTCTTCACCATGAAGTAGTAAATGAGAAAGCCAAGGGACACCGATATGGCAAATAGTCCATAAGGCAATGGAGATTCCGGCCCGACGGGAACATACTCCATGATAATCAATGCGAGGCCGGCAAAGAATATGATTAAACCCCACTTAAGCGAAGAGGCTTTATTGTCGGTAGCGTCTTTCGCATGCTGTTTAAAAATTGCCTGTGTGTCATCATTGACAAAGCCCTTATCGATCATCTTCTTTTTCAGAATATAGTCGGTCATTACTTTTGTGAAGAAATAAACCGCTCCTCCAAAACCTCCCATGATGGCAATGGGCTGCAATACTTCACGTAAGTTAGAATCCATAAGTTTTATTTTTTAAGTTACTGGGTATGACACGGAAAGATCGTGTGATGTTGCAGGCCTGAAGAAGTTTTTGTTATTGCCGATTGAATTAGATTGAGGTGAGATAGTTTTTGTCTGGACTGAAGTCCATGACCATGTCTGGACTGAAGTCCATGACCTTGGTCTCTAAATAACCCAGACTTATATCTGGGGTTATTGACAAGCACAGCCAAATGGGCTTTAGCCCTGACATGCTGTGGGCTTATCCTGTATTCAAATGCGTAAAGACCATTAATTTTCGTTCTTGTTGCAACATATGCTTATAAAACCGTGTCTAACCCCCTAATGACAGATGACCGTGCCTTTGTCTCCAGGGTCAAAAATGGGGATAAACAGGCATTTCGGCTTCTTATTCAGCAAAATGAGAGGCTGGTGAGTCATATGGTGGGAAGGCTCATAAAGCAACAAGAGGACCTGGAGGAACTCTGTCAGGATGTGTTTTTAAAAGTCTATGACAAGCTTCCGGAATTTAATTTTCAATCCCGGCTAAGTACGTGGATCGCAACGATAGCCTACCGGCATGCAATCAATCACCTGCGAAAGCAGAAGATGGACTACACAGAGTTGCCGGAAGATGGGCGTTGGATGGAAGGGTTTATCGTAAGAGAAGATCCTGAAGGAATATTGTCGGACAAAGACCTTGAAGAATGGGAGCTGAAATTAATAGATCAACTGCCTGCGCAGTACAAAACTGTGCTTACGTTGTATCACATAGAAGGTATGAGTTATGCTGAAATGGGCATCGTGACAGAAATGCCGGAAGGGACAGTAAAAAATTATCTTTTTAGAGCAAGGGTCTTGCTCAAAGAAAAAGTTAAAGAGTATCTTGGCAAAGAAGAAGTACATGACTGAGGAAGAACTACAAAATAGCGTCGAGAAAGGATTTAAGGGAAAGGATTATGATGCCCGTGCCTATCATATTGTCATCGATGTGGTGCAAAAAGAGCCCTCTTATAAATTACCTTCCGACTTTGCGGACAAAGTGATGCTCAGAATTGAGAAGGCTTCCCAAAAATCCTCCTCACAAGATATGGCATGGCTGTATGTAGGACTGGTTTTCTTCGTGATCGCCGGGGGGTTGTCATAGCGATCAGTAACTTCAAAATTAGTTTCGGAGCCTTTAAATTTATTTCAGGCTATTCCGGATTATTGATCTTTGGGGGCTTGTTTATTCTAACCCTTCACTGGATCGATAAGAAGTTCATTCATCACACTTCCTAACGATTACACACCTCTTAGTTATCCCGAGGCTTGAAATTTAAACGAAAGGCCAGGCCCGCGTAATAGTTTCTTCCTGACGCGGCATTATAATAGCGGCCACTTGTTGCGTTAAGATCATTGCCAAGACTATAGCGTCGGTCCAAGGCATTGTCTACTCCAACAAAGAATTCCAAAGGCGTCTTAAGAGCCCATTGATACCCTGCCCGGCCACCGAGTAGAAAGTAATCAGCGGCATGATCTGTGCCGGCGTCATTGAGTGGAAGCCTTTCGCTATAGTTTCCTGTGACGTTGAAATAGAAGCCATTTTGCGACTTCATGTCGACGCCGAACACAAGAATGGAAGGAGAGATACCAGTAAGTGCATTCCCTGAGAAGTCCTTGCCGTCGTTTATATATTCATCAAAGTAGTAATGATTGTAAGTATAGCTGGCCCACACCCGAAGCGAAGCCGCCTGCGCGGTAGAAAATACTGGAGTCCAGCCAAGCATGAGCTCAGCACCCTGTTGGGTGGTAGAGCCTGCATTCACAAAATAGTCCGCTCCACTGGCATCCCGTTGGATAACGATCGCTTCTTGTAAGCGGAAATCATAAAGTGCCAAGGTTGCTTGCAATTGTTGGAGAACTTTGGCTTTTAGTCCTACCTCGTAACTCGTCCCGCGTTCCGCATTCAAAGAATTGTTGAAAGCCCCTGTGGAAGGTCGGACCTCGGCAAGAGATGGTGGCGAGAAACCGCGGCTAATACTTCCATAAACAGATAGATCCGGAGAAATCTTTTTTAATAGGGCGATGCGCGGAGACACAACGGGATTAAAGTTCCGCTCCTGGTTGACTTCAGGAGAAACGGATGTCCGTAAAAATTTGTAATTGATGAAATTGCCACTGGCACCAAGGGTGAGATAAAAATTTCTTGACAAGTCTAGTTCAGCTTGAGCAAATCCTATGGCGATTTGGGAGCGGAGAATATCGGAGGTTTGAAGTTTGCCCGAGGTTCCCGAAAGATTCTCAAATACAGAAACTGGTGAGTAAAAATGCTGATACTCTGCACCCAACGTGATCTTCCCTTTTATTGACCCATTCTCAAATTTATACTGGGCATCTGCGCGACCTCCCCAGTTTTCTTCTTTACGTTTTTCATAATTTCGGATGGCAGGATTTTCAAAATTTGTGACTGATCCAAATATGCCAATCCGAGCGGACCATTTCTCATTCCAGGTATGGTCAAAGGAAAGGCCTAGGTAGCCCGTTTGATTTTTGACGGCCGCTTTTTGATCGACTGCGCCAGGGGAAGTAGGACTCGTGGTGGGCCGGGCTTGTTGAGGGTATTGATCATACTGGGCCTCGGTCAAACCACCGGGAGTTTGATAGTACAGGTTTGTAGCAAAGAGGGTTCCGGACAAAAAGCTTTTAGCACTGAGAACATTTCTCCAGCTGATGCTCGTCATCACGCGTTCCATATTTGTCTGTTGACGGTAACCATCCGATTTCTGCGCACCTATTCCAAGTTGAATTTGAAATTTTTTTGAAGGTGCCAGGGCAACCGAGGTCTGAAATCGAAAGAGTCCGTAACTCCCAGTCATGAGAGAAAGGCGGAGGTCAGACCTGGTTATTCCTGGGGAGGAGAGCAACGCTACTCCACCAGTACCAGCGCCATATAAGCTACCACCGGGTCCTTTTATGATTTCCATATTTCCGATGGAACTAAAATCAATTAGGTTCAAATACGTATTGCCTCCCCCATCCGTCAGCGGCAGACCATTCCAATAAAACTTCACATTGCGTACTCCGAATGGAGCGCGAAGCGTACTTCCCCGGATAGAAAACCGGTAACTACCAGGTGATCGTTCTTCCATGCGCACCCCTGGCACCATATTGACCGCTGGCAGTATGGATGAAGGACTGAAACGATTTAGATCACTTTCTTTCAGCACGCCGATGGCCGCAGGAACTTCCTGAATTGACCGATCGGAAGCGTAAGCCTTCACAATCACTTCATTGAGTAGACGAACGGAGTCTTCAGATGAAGATTTCTGGGCTAGAATTGATGAAGTTGTGAACAACCACATCAGAGAAAATAGGAACAAAGCTTTGAGTTTCAATCAGCGAAAATAAGAAGCGGCTGACGTTGAACAAAATGCATCCCGGGGTTGTAAAGGATAAAATGTAGACTGTTCTTGGATTTGTAAACTATACACCGGCGATGACCATTTCTACCGATTTTGACCCCTCAAAATACCCTGTCAGTTTTAACATCACCCTGTCGACCACTGTATCAGGGCATGAAGCACCACTGGTAAGCACAATGGTGACAGGACTTTTGTCAGGAAGGAATTCATGTGTCACGATATTGTCTTTCGTGCGAAAATTGAAATGATGAATTTCTTCGCGTGATTTAATTTCGAGCTCTGAGTTGACGAAGTAGGCGGGAAAATTCCGTTCACAAAGTTCTACGATATGAGAAGTATTCGAACTGTTGTACCCACCCACCACAATTGCCAGGTCTGCATTTGTTTTCAATAACTCGTAGGTAGCAAACTGATTATCATTCGTGGCATAGCAAAGCGTATCACGCGTATCGGAAAAATGATCTTTGATGGTTGATTCACCATATTTTCTAATCATCAGTTGTTTGAAGAAATCTGCAATGGCCTGGGTTTCTGTGGCGAGCATGGTGGTCTGATTTACTACCCCCACCTTTTGTAATTGTGTTTCCGGAAGGAAGCCATCGGAATATTTTCCTGCAAACTCCTCGAAGAAGCTGTCTCTTGGTTTACTTCCCAAAATATAGTTTCCGAGGGAAATGGCATCCTCCATGTCCTTCACCACGACGGAAGGCCCGTTGGCCATGCTATGCGAAAAAGTGGCTCGTGTTTCTTCATGGTTTGGTTTACCATGTATGATTGTCGTGTACGCCTCCTTACCAAGCTTTTCAGCGCGATTCCACACCTTCTCGACAAATGGACAGGTTGTGTTGTATTGATGTATCTGCACACCCTTGTCTGACAGTAACTTTTCAATTTCCCGTGTGGTGCCAAAGGCAGGTATGATGACGATGTCGTCTTTACCAATGTCTTGCCAGGGTATGAACTGGGTACCGTCAGTGTCCATAATAAATTTGATTCCCCGGCCCAGCAGGTCGCTGTTAACTTCCTGATTATGGATCATCTCACTTAGCAAATAAACTCTCTTGCTCTTGTTTTCTTCCAGCGCACGATAGCTGATCTCTATGGCATTTTCCACACCATAACAGAAACCAAAATGTCTCGGGAGGATAAATCGCACCGGACCAAAGTCGAGCACGGAAGGAGAAAAGTCCTGCTTGCGCAAGTCTTTCAACCTTCGGGATTCTTTGATCCGGCCTGTAATGGATGACCGGTAGTAAGCGGGTATTTGGAATTTTTTGATAAAATGGATTTAACGACCAACCGTAAAGTTAGTGGTTTGTTGGCTGGTGTTTATAAACAAATGACGCCAGTCGTAAATGATCAGGCGTCATTTGTTTCTCAGGCTGCCTTGGACAGCTTGCCTTCTTTCACCTTGTTGGTGTGCACTTCTTTGGAGTTGATGTCAAACGACTTGACTTCCACCAGGTTCTTTTTGAAATACTTGAGCACCTCCATGATTTTACCATCAATCTTGCTGCGGACACGCTCTCCTTTTTTAAACAGTCTCCTCATTTCTACCAATAGTTAATTTACAATCTTATTGCATAAATGTATTCCCTCGGAAAATCTTCATAAACGCCAGAAAAGGTGATAAGATCGCCGGGCTTTTTGGTTTTGATCATTGCATTTACCTCGTCCACAGTCTTAACCTCCTTATCGTTTATTCGGGTGATAATAAATCCTTCCTTCATGTCTGTATAACGGGCGATCTTTCCGTTCTCAAGTGACTTTACTTTTACTCCGTGGGTCAGCTCCAGGTTCTTCAGCACTTTGCTTTCCACATTCTCAAGGTCCAGTCCGAGTGTGGCGACAGCATCTTTCTCTTCGCGTTTTACTGTGCCGAATTTACCGTCTCGGTTCTTGAGCGTCACCGTAAATACCTTTTCTTTGCCTGCCCGGTTAATAGTGACTTTCACTTTATCACCCGGATGTTTAAGTCCAATGTATTCAATTAAGCTGGTACTTGTTTTAATTTTGATGTCATCCAGCATTACGATTACGTCACCTTTTTCAAGGCCAGCTTCTTTGGCGGCACTCTTATTCTCTATATCACCAAAGCCACTAACGTAAGCGCCCTCAATCACAGAAAGCTCTTTTTCTTTTGCAAATTCGCTGGTGATACTTCCTACCTGGATGCCAAGCCATCCCCGCTGCACAGTACCATAGGCGAGGAGGTCTTCGACAATTTTGCTGACGATATTCGAGGGGACCGCAAACCCATAGCCAATGTAGGATCCTGTCTGGCTGGCGATTGCTGTATTGATACCGAGAAGTTCACCATTGAGATTAACAAGGGCGCCGCCGCTATTGCCAGGATTGATGGCAGCGTCAGTTTGAATGAATGACTCAATTGCCGTCCTCGCTTGTGGATCATTCCCGTTGCTGCCGTTAATAACATCGATGTTTCTTCCTTTTGCGCTGATGATGCCAGCTGTAACGGTAGAGTTCAGATTGAAAGGGTTGCCAACGGCCAATACCCATTGACCAACTTTTGCATTGTCAGAATTTACAAAGGAGAGATAGGGCAATGCTTTTTGATTAATTTTTATTACTGCCAGATCGGTATCTGGATCAGTACCCACAACTTCTGCTTTGAATGTTCGGTTATCAGATAAGGTAACCTCAATAAGATCCGCATCCTGAACCACATGGTTGTTGGTGACGATATACCCACCTTCATTGATAATGACACCGCTGCCGCTACTTTGACTTGGGCCGCGCTGACGGGGATTCTGTGGACCGAAGAAGAACTGAAACGGATCGTTTGACTCGGGAGCCTTTTCGCGCGAGGCAACTTGACCTTCTGAGGTAGAACGAATGTGCACCACGGTCTTCGTAACTTTTTCAGCTGTCGAGGTAAAATCCAAAGGGACTGCAACTCCATCTTCATTTACATGATATGCCACCTGCGAAGAAGGCATCGTTGAAATACGTTCGATTTTTACGCCTTCCTTTTCAGGGCTAAGCCACTGAGTGGTGAATAAAGTAATGCCGCTGCCCAGGACGGCAGCCAGTAAGAGAGATCCAAAACGCTTCATAGTCTTTTTCTTTTAAAAATGTTTAAACTAACTTTTACTTGGAGAGATCACCTAAAAAATTGTGCCAAAGGATTTGCAGACAATTTTACTCCTCTGATCTACCTCACATCCTGACAATTTTACAGGATAGCGTTAATACGAAAAGCGTTGAAATAAGGTTCAGAACTTCGTCCGGAAACCTCTATTTTTTGATCAATTGGCCATTTTTGTACTCATATTCGATGGTGAGCTTCCCATTTTGATCATACCATTTTGACACCCCATCTCTCAACCCGTTTTTGTAAAGGCCTTCTTCCATGACCTTGGTATTGTCATAATAGATCTTCGTGAGGCCTTCTTGTTTTCCACCTTCATAGTAGCGCTCTTCTTTTACATTGATGGAATTGAATTCTTTGTATTCTCCCTGCCGCAAGTCGTTATGATAGAAGCATCTTTTGATAACTTGATGGCTGGTATTAAATTCAAGAAATGGCCCTTCTTTTTTATCATGGTAATAAGTTGTCATAGTCTTAATTAAACCATTGTCATAATATTCTATCCAGGAATTTTCCTTCCCACCATGCAAAAGATAGCCAGTGGATGTGATGGTACCTGCTGCATTTTTAGTTTCCACTTTTTGTAAACCGGTTGTATCCGAAAATTCTTCCTGAGCGTCAGCTGGGTTCACAATCGTTGCCTCTTCTATTTTCTCTTCTGACGAGGGTGGTGAACATGCGCATGCGACTAAAATAAGAACAGGAATCAGATGCTTCATAAAATTTGTTGTGGATTTGTTCGCTATTTTAATACAAAATTCTTGTTCGTAGTAATAACTGAAATCAAAAAAATGTTCTCATCTGCGTTTTCATAGATTTGAACAAAAATAGGGTTGATTATGCAAATACACGGCACCGTTGAGCTCAAGCAGGGGAGAGAGGCCTCTGTCAGACGTTTCCACCCCTGGATTTTCTCAGGTGCCATTCACTCTATTGATGGGAATCCTCAGGATGGCGATTGGGTGGAAGTTAGAGATGCTTCAAAACAGACGCTTGGCTTTGGCCACTATCAAAAGGGGACAATCACTGTACGACTATTCTCTTTCTCTATTGTTTCTCCCAGCGAAAGTATCTACGTCATTACGATAGCGAAAGCCCTTCATCAGAGGATCGTTTCAAAGGTTAAGAGTGATCTTACAAATTGCTACCGGTTGGTTCATGGAGAAGGTGACGGGCTGCCGGGACTGATCATCGACATGTACAATGGCGTTGCCGTAATGCAGGCCCATCATTTGGGCATTTATCGTGACCGCCATTTGATTGCAGCCGCTATCAAGGACGTGCTTTTAGACGATGTCCATTCGATCTATTTCAAGAGCATAAGTACCCCGCAGGGGAAGAACGAAAGTGAGTACCTTCTTGGGATGACTGGAGTACCTCATGTCGTCTTGGAGCACGGCCTTAAGTTTTTCGTAGACTGGGAGGAGGGTCAAAAAACCGGCTTCTTTCTCGACCAGCGCGAGAACCGCGAGCTGGCAGGAATGATGTCAAGGGGTTCGAAAGTGTTAAATACGTTTTGTTATACAGGAGGGTTTTCGGTTTATGCATTGGCTGGCGGAGCTGAATTGGTCCATTCAGTCGACGCCTCTGAAAAAGCAATCGAGCTCACCAGGAAAAACATTGCACTCAATGGCTTTGATTCAGCACAACATCTAAGCTTTGTTGCAGACACTTTTGATTTTCTAAAAGATAAAAAAGATCAATATGATATAATCATCCTCGATCCTCCCGCATTTGCAAAACACAAAGAGGCGCGGCATCAGGCTATGAAGGGTTATCAAAGATTGAATGCGGAAGCCATGCGGGTTATTAAACCCGGTGGTATTATTTTTACTTTCTCATGCTCGCAAGTAGTAGACCGGCAATTGTTTTATGATACAGTGGTCTCCTCGGCCATTCAATCCGGTCGCGAGGTGCAAGTACTGCATCATCTATCTCAGCCTGCTGATCATCCGGTTTCTATTTATCATCCGGAAGGAGAATATCTAAAGGGACTGGTACTTTACGTAAACTAAGTATGATGTGTTTATTGCGATTGGTGAGTACAAGTAATTATTTTGGTTTGAATGGTTTTACGGGAGCGGGGCGACTCTTTATTTCATAGTAGGAGCTAAGGTTCGCGGCACCCGAGAGGGGGTCCAGAAGAGATCCTCTTGAATCATTTACAAGGGTTAAATATCGCTATTTCTGATTCGAATTTGAGACTTCGGCTCCCCTCGCAACCTTTCGCATAACCTTATCAAATAGCCAGATTTTAGATATCATTAAGAATAAATACCCACATCATCCGACTATAACATTGGAATTTCCCACGATGAAATTTTGGCCGTATCTTTGTAAAAATTAAATAATAAATAACATGACAAAATGGATCATTATAGGTGTGTTGGGGGTGCTGGTCATTATGGGATTCAGCTCGTACAACGGACTGGTTGGTAAACAAGAAGATGTAGGAAAAGCATGGGGGAATGTTGAGTCGGACTACCAAAGACGGGCTGACCTCATCCCAAACCTTGTCAATACTGTAAAGGGTTATGCAAACTTTGAACAGGAAACGTTGACGAAGGTGATAGAAGCGCGTGCTTCTGCCACGCAAGTTAAGATTGACGCTAATAATCTAACGCCGGAAAACCTTGCTGCATTTCAGCAAGCGCAGGGTGGCCTAAGTTCTGCCTTGAGCAGATTGTTGGTAGTATCAGAGAACTATCCAGACCTGAAAGCGAACCAAAACTTTCTTGACCTTCAGGCACAACTGGAAGGAACGGAAAATCGCATCAATGTTTCAAGGCAACGGTACAATGATACTGTGAATGATTATAACAAATCACGCAGATCATTCCCTGCGGTTCTTTTTGCTTCGATGTTTGGTTTTGGTGAGAAGGGATATTTTAAAGCTGAGGCAGGATCAGAGAAAGCACCTGAAGTAAAATTCTAAATCAAGGCAATTCGTAAGAAAGCCTGATCCCTCGGTCAGGCTTTTTTGTGCCATTTCTGGATATACCTTTTTAGATCAAATGGCTCATTAAGGACATTGCTGACTTGCCTTGGCTATTTTTTATTGTTTTTAGTCAACACAAAACATCTTCACGCATGAATCGATATAGATCCTTTGGCTGAAGGCTGATAGCGGGGTATATTATACCCAATAAGATGAACTACTTTCCCGTTTAGCTCAATGAAATGCCCTCTTCCGGCCTGGATATGACCTGGCATAGAAGTTGATCTTGATGGGTGAACTTAAATTTATTTAAACCAAATTTTTATGTTACAGAAAATAAACATGCTATCGGTTGTCTTAGGGTTTTTCGCCCTGACACTTTTTAGCTGCAGTAAAGAATCATCAACTTCAACTGTTCAGATCAGGCTCACGGATGCTCCTGGCGATTTTCAGGAGGTGAATATTGACGTTCAGGGGGTTGAAGTAAATTCCACCAGCGGCAATGATGGATGGACAGTGCTGAGCGCGAACAAGGGCATTTACAATCTATTGAAATTAACCAATGGATTGGACGTGCTTTTAGGACAAGTTGACCTTCCCGCGGGCAAACTTTCACAGGTAAGACTCATCTTGGGCCCTAATAACACAGTAAAAATTAGCGGCGTAATCATTGCCCTCAATACCCCGAGTGCCCAACAGTCCGGTTTGAAACTTAAGGTAAATGCTGATTTGAAAGCAGGAGTACTGTATAAACTGTTGCTGGATTTTGATGCAAGCCGTTCAATTGTTTCCACCGGAAGTGGCAAGTACAATCTTAAACCTGTCATCCGTGTTGTCGCGGAGGCTCAGAATGGTGCCATCAAAGGAGCGATTTCGCCATTGGATTCAAGTCCATCTATTTATGCCATAATTGGATCAGATACATTATCCACAACCTACCCTGACGCTACAGGTGCATTCTTATTGCAAGGTCTGGGAACTGGTAGCTACACGGTGTCTTTCCAACCTAAGGGTGTCTATATACCTCTGAAGAAACAAAATGTATCAGTCACAGTAGGCAGCGTAACGGATATTGGTACTGTTCTGATTCTTAAGTAAAAAATTAGTTCGTTCTCTGAAGGGGACATAGTGCCCCTTTCTTTCAAACACACAACTTGGAATATTTCTGCAATAAAAAAAGCACCCAAGAGGGTGCTTTTTTGTTGAATCTATTGAACCCTAAAATGTCAAGAGTCGGCTACGCCTTATCGGGTTTGGATCATTATACACAACGGTTCCCGATGCTTCTGCCGCGTTCCTTCTGCAAGGTCTGGGAATAGGAAGCTCACCGTGCCTTCCCACCTACAGACTCTTCTTTACTTCTCGATTCTCGTAACTTTCAATCACGTCCCCAACTTGGATATCGTTAATGCTCTCGATGCCCATACCGCAATCAAAGCCCGATCTTACCTCACTGGCGTCATCCTTGAAGCGTTTCAGTGTGCTCAGTTTTCCAGCATAGACTACAATACCATCACGAATTAATCGGATGGGATTAGAGCGTTTGACATAGCCATCCGTCACCATGCAACCTGCGACTGTACCAAATTTTGTAATCTTGAAGACATTGCGCACTTCCGCATTCCCTACAATCACCTCTTCCATCTCCTTTTCAAGCATACCTTCCATGGCGCTCTTTACGTCATTGATGGCGTCATAAATAATGGAGTACAGGCGGATTTCAATTTCCTCACTCTCCGCCAACCTTCTTGCGGAAACAGAAGGCCGAACCTGGAACCCAACGATCACGGCATCTGATGCGGATGCTAACAAGACATCTGACTCTGAAATCTGACCTACAGCTTTATGAATAATTCCAACGACAATTTTGGGTGTGGAAAGCTTCAATAATGAATCCGAAAGCGCCTCGACAGATCCATCCACATCGCCTTTGACGATCACGTTCAACTGTTTAAATGAACCAATGGCAATACGACGCCCGATTTCGTCCAACGTGATGTGCTTTTTGGTTCTGATGCTTTGTTCGCGAACCAGTTGGGCACGCTTGGTTGCCACTTCTCTCGCTTCACGGTCAGTTTCATAGACCGCAAATTTTTCGCCAGCCTGGGGTGCGCCATCTAGTCCAAGTACTTGTACCGGTGAGGATGGGCCCGCTTCGATTAAGCGTTTGCCGGTATCATCAAACATGGCCTTCACGCGGCCATAGTTAGATCCAGTAACCATGATATCACCTACCTTGAGTGTACCGGTTTGCACCATGAGTGTAGCTACATACCCACGCCCTTTGTCCAGTGAGGCTTCTATGATAGACCCAGATCCGGGTTTGTTTGGATTGGCTTTGAGTACCAACAACTCTGACTCTAACAATACTTTTTCAAGCAATTCATCCACACCCTTCCCGGTCTTTGCAGAAATCTCCTGGCTCTGATATTTCCCTCCCCACTCTTCTACAAGGATGTTGTTCTTTGAAAGAGATTCACGAACCTTATCAGGATTGGCTGTCGGCTTATCCATCTTGTTAATTGCAATAACGATCGGCACACCTGCTACTTGAGCATGGTTGATCGCTTCTTTGGTCTGAGGCATCACATCATCATCCGCCGCCACAACAATAATGGCTACATCAGTCAGTTTTGCACCGCGTGCCCGCATAGCCGTAAACGCTTCATGACCGGGTGTATCCAGAAAGGCAATCTTCTGACCGCTCTTGGTGGTCACATCATAAGCACCGATATGCTGTGTAATGCCGCCGGCCTCAGAGGCTACTACTTTTGTATTGCGAATGTAGTCAAGCAACGAGGTCTTGCCGTGGTCAACGTGACCCATAATGGTAACAATGGGCGCCCTGGGTTTAAGATTTTCTTCAATCTCTTTTTCTTCTTCCTCAATAATCTCTTCCTCTGAAGTAATAAACTGAACTTCATATCCAAACTCATCGGCAATTACTGTGATTGCTTCTGCATCCAACCGTTGGTTAATAGAAACAAACATACCCAGACCCATGCAGGTAGAAATAATTTCATTCACCGACACATTCATCATGGAGGCAAGGTCATTGGCCGAAATAAACTCAGCAACGCGAAGAATTTTCGAGGCCTCTTGCTCTTGAAGAAGCTTTTCTTCGTTTGCGTCTGAGACGGCCTGCCTCTTTTCCTTGCGGTATTTTGCTCCGGTAAACTTCTTCTGTCCTCCGCTTAACTTTGCAAGGGTTACGCGTATTTGATCTTGAATTTCCTTTTCTGATGGTTCCCCTTTTTCGGTCCTCGCCGGAGCGCGACGTGCTGTGCTGGTCCCACCGCCGCTAGGCCGTGACGGACTCTTACTATCATTGTTTGAAGATGGGATTCGTTTGCGCGGCCTTTTTTTGCGGGCATCCTCTTTTTCTTTGCTATCCGATGTTGGAGCAGAAGGCTTCTTTTCTTCGGGCAAACTTATTTTGTCTACGACCTTCAGCCCCTGAAGTCTGTCGGCTTTTGCCTTGATCAATTCTAATTCTGGAGGCGGAGCTTTCTCCACCACCTCGGGAAGTGCCGGAGTCTCCACCTTTTTGGGAGGTTCTTCTTTCTCTTTCTCTTTAGGTGCTTCTACTTTCTTCTTCTCAAGATCAATTTTCCCTACTACTTTGATGCCTTCAAGTTTTGTCTTCTCTCGCTCAACTTTCTCGGGCTGTTTAGGTTCTTCTTTTGCCTTGATCTCTTTCGAGCCAAGATTTTTGATCATGATGTTGTCATCATCATCTGACTTCTTGCGGTGGGCAGTTGGGTCACTTTGAATGGTAAGTGTTTCAGCGTGCTTTGCTCCTATGGTCAGCACAGAGGCTTCAATTTTTTCTGAAGCAGAAGAGGCAAACTCCTTGGCGAGCATGGCAAACTGATCGGCACTAAGCTTTGCGTTAGGATTGTTTTCCACTACAAAGCCCTTCTTGGCCAGAAAATCCAAAATGGTATTGTGGCCCACGTTGAGCTTCCTCGATGCCTGCCCCAACCTTATCATTTTTTCTTCAGCCATGTTCAAAGTTGACTATGTTTTACTTATTTATTTGATTTTGAGGTGAAATTATTCAAATTCCTTACTCAAAACCGCTACTACATTCTCTACCGTTTCTTCTTCAAGATCGGTCCTCCGTACTAACTCCTCTTTGTTTAAAGCCAAAACACTCTTGGCCGTATCGAGTCCGATTTGTTTTAGTTGATCGATGACCCAACTTTCAATCTCATCTGAGAATTCATCAAGGTCAACATCTTCATCACCAGTTGTTGGCTCACCCAATTCTCTGAAGACGTCAATTTCCATTCCTACAAGACGGCTGGCCAGCTTGATATTTAGTCCACCTTTTCCAATCGCAAGGGAAACCTGGTCAGGCTTCAGATAAACAGAGACGCGGTTGGTGTCTTTATCGATTTTGATACTTACAATTTTTGCAGGACTCAATGCGCGCTGAATGAACAACTCGAGGTTTTCAGTGTAGTTGATCACATCGATATTTTCGTTTTGTAATTCACGCACGATGGCATGAATTCGGGAACCCTTCATGCCGACACATGCACCCACTGGATCAATGCGGTCATCATAGGATTCAACAGCAACTTTAGCCCTTTCTCCTGGCTCACGCACCGCTTTCTTGATGGTAATGAGGCCATCGTAGACTTCTGGAACTTCTTGTTCAAACAAGCGCTCAAGCAACACAGGCGATGTGCGGGAAAGCACAATCTTAGGATTGCCGTTTACCATTTCCACCTTGTGGACAATGGCCCGCACATTCTCACCTTTGCGGTATCGATCTTTAGGGATCTGTTCGCTTCTCGGAATTGAGATTTCATTTCCTTCAGCGTCTGTCAACAAGACCTCACGACTCAAAACCTGATATACTTCACCAGTGATAATTTCTCCAACAATCTCCTTGTATTTCTGAAAGAGGATATCTTTTTCAAGATCTTTAACTTTTTGCATCAATGTTTGCCGTGCGGTGGTCACCGCCCTGCGGCCGAAGTGTTCAATTTCGATGGGCTCAGAGACTTCTTCACCCACTTCAAAATCAGGTTCGATCTTGCGCGCCTCAGATAAACTAATCTTGTCATGTTCCCAGATATCTTCCGAATCGTCGTCGACAATCTCGCGTATGCGATAGATTTCCAAATCACCTTTGTCAGCATTGATGATGATATCGAAGTTGTCATCATTGACATATTTCTTCTTTATCATGGTGCGGAATACATCTTCCAGGATACGGATCATGGTGGGCCGGTCGATGTTTTTCTGCTTGGCGAAGTCCGCAAAGGACTCAATTAAATTTGCTATGTCCATTTTACAAATTATTTAAACGAAACCATTACAAACGCTTTTTCTACATCTTCGAAAGGAATCACCACCTCTGATTCTTTGATGAGCTTTCCTTCCTTTGTTTCCTGCATTAATACAATCTTCCCATCATCTACGGTATTCAGCTTACCCAGCGTAATACTTTTGTCTTTACGATGCACTTTCAAACCACGGCCTACATTTTTTTGAAACTGTCGCTTAAGTTTGAGCGGATGATCCAGACCAGGTGTAGAAACCTCAAATACATACCGGTCAGTACCAAAATTCAACTCGTCAAGTTTCGCTGACATTTCCCGACTGATTCTCGTACAATCATCAATGGTCACCCCTGCATCGCCATCGATTATCACTGAGATCTTCTCGACGTTTCTGCTAGAAATCACCACTTCTATCAGAAACAAGGTTGGATTCGTGAGGCTGGCCTCTACCAATTCGGTTAATTTTGCCTTTATATCCATTTTTCGATAAACAAAGAGGGGACTTTTGGGTCCCCTCTTTCACTGTTCCGTAAGAAGTACACAAAGGTAGGCCTTTTTTATTTTATCGCAAATAATTGTGTTCTTTGGCCGCTTTAGGACCATAAACCATCACCAATGTTACGATCAGTTCTATTGTATGCCCTTATAGGTTTGTTCTTTTCTTGCGGTGGGAATAAGGAAAAAGGAAAAGATGAAAAAGCTGGAAAGATCATAAAGGTCCCGGTCTTCAATAGTGATTCAGCTTATGATTTTACTCAAAGGCAAGTAAAATTTGGACCGAGAATTCCAAATACTCAAGCCCACCATCAAGCGGGAGACTATTTCATTGCCAAGTTCAAAGAATTCAACGCAAAGATTTTTGTGCAAGAATTTGAAGCCGTCACCTTTGATGGACATAAGCTCTTTCTTCGCAATATCATCGCCAGCTACTTTCCAGAGAAACAAAAGCGCATACTCCTTGCAGCGCATTGGGATACCCGCCCGTTTGCAGACAAAGACCTTCAGAAGCCAGATGCAAAATTTGAGGGGGCCAATGACGGAGCCAGTGGAGTAGCCGTTTTGCTGGAGGTTGCAAGGGCGCTCGGAAATAACTCGCCTCCAGAGGTAGGCATAGATATTATCTTGTTTGATGGAGAAGACTGGGGAGAGAAGCAAAATTCAACCGGTCGAATGTCACTGCCCGAGGGACAGGATTCCTGGTGGTGCCTTGGATCCCAGCATTGGGCTAAGAATATCCATCAACCGAATTATACAGCGCACTATGGAATTCTTCTCGATATGGTTGGCTCGAAAGAATCACATTTTTTTCAAGAGGGATATTCTTTGGAGTACGCTCCCAAGGTTGTAGAGAAGGTCTGGAGCACAGCTTCGAGATTAGGTTACGCTTCCCTTTTTGTGAGGCAAAAAGAAGCCCCCATTACAGATGATCATCTTTATGTCAATGAAATAGCGAGAATACCGATGATTGACATAGTGCATTTTGATCCTGTGGTTGGCTACTTTGGCGATTATCACCATTCGCAAAAAGATAATTTGTCGCTCATCAGCAAGGAAACGCTGAGCGCGGTTGGCAATGTCGTGATGAATGTGATTTATTACGAGGAGTAAATCACTCCCCTTGTTCCACAAGGTTCTTCAGATAGATTCCATAGCCGCTCTTCTCAAGCGGTTGCGAAAGTGCTAGCAATTGCTCTTTCGATATAAAGTTTGAGCGGTAGGCTATTTCCTCAATGCACCCAACTTTCAGTCCCTGACGTTGCTCAATCACCTGAATAAAATTGCCTGCCTGCATGAGTGAGTCAAATGTACCTGTATCAAGCCAGGCAGTACCTCTGCTCATGATACCCACTTTGAGCTTCCCATTTTTCAGGTATACGTTATTAACATCTGTGATCTCGAGTTCACCTCGGGGGCTTGGCTTCAAAACTTTGGCAATGGCCACAACTTCATTGTCATAGAAGTACAGTCCAGGAACGGCAAAATTTGATTTCGGGTTCTTCGGTTTTTCTTCTATTGAAATTGCTTTATGATTTTTATCAAACTCGACAACACCGTACCGCTCCGGATCTTGAACATGGTAAGCAAAGACAACGCCTCCATTGGGGGTAGTATTTTCTTTCAGAAGTTCAATCAGACCAGAACCGTAGAAGACATTATCACCAAGTACCAACGCGACTGAATCTTTGCCAATAAAGTCTTTTCCAATGATAAAAGCCTGAGCCAGACCTTCTGGGCGAGGTTGTTCTGCATAAGAAAATTCGCAGCCTAATTGTTTCCCATCTCCCAATAGCTTTTTGAATAGTGGAAGGTCGGAAGGGGTACTGATAATGAGTATCTCGCGAATGCCGGCCATCATCAACACGGATAGTGGATAGTACACCATCGGTTTGTCATACAACGGCATGAGTTGTTTACTCAACACCAGGGTAAGGGGATGTAACCGTGTGCCCGACCCTCCAGCAAGAATAATCCCTTTCATCACTTATCGATTATGGTACATGCTCTGATAGTAATCGCGATAGGAGCCAGACGTTACATGATCTAGCCACACGCGATTGGCGAGAAACCAATCCACAGTTTTTTCAAGCCCCTTATGGAAATCGACCGATGGCTCCCATCCAAGCTCACGTTTCAACTTAGAGGAATCAATGGCGTACCTAAGGTCGTGACCCTGCCTATCTTTTACGTAGGTAATCAAACCTTCTGAGCTGCCTTTTTTCCGATCAAGCTTTTGATCCATGATCACGCATAGCATCTTGACAAGGTCAATATTTTTCCATTCGTTGTTGCCGCCAATGTTATAAACTTCTCCAGGCTTTCCTTTGTGGAAAATCACATCAATGGCAATGGCGTGATCTTCTACAAAAAGCCAGTCACGCACATTTTCACCTTTTCCATAAACCGGCAGCGGCTTGTTGTGAATGATATTATGGATCATCAGTGGAATCAGTTTTTCAGGAAAGTGATTGGGCCCGTAGTTATTGGAGCAACGGCTGATAATGACAGGGAGCCCAAAGCTATGGTAGAATGCTTTTACAAAATGATCACTTCCCGTTTTAGAAGCTGAATAGGGAGATCGTGGATCTACGGGGGTCTCTTCTGTGAAATACCCGCCGTGGTCCAATGAACCATATACTTCGTCAGTCGAAATGTGATAAAACAGTCTGTTCGAGAAATTTTTCCCCCACGTTGCCTTCGCTGCCTGGAGCAGATTCAGAGTTCCTACAATGTTGGTAATTGCAAATTCCGCTGGCGTCTCCAGAGATCGGTCTACATGTGATTCTGCAGCCAGATGGATCACACCATCAAATTGTTCTTTTTCGAAGAACGCCTTTAAAAATTCATAATCTACAATGTCTCCCTTTACAAAGCGGTAGTTGGGTTTGTTTTCTATTTCCCTTAGGTTTTCAAGGTTTCCCGCGTATGTCAGTTTGTCGAGATTGACAAGCATGTAATCCGGATAGCGGTTCACAAAAAGCCGGACCACATGTGATCCGATAAAGCCTGCGCCACCGGTGATTAGAATCTTTTTATTCATCGTATGTACTCATCAAAATTTTTGTGGTCACGCTGATAAAGTTCATCCTGAGACAATGTTTTGAAATATTCGTAAGTAATCTTCAGGCCTTCAGCACGTGAGACTTTGGGTTCCCAACCTAATAATTTTCTTGCCTTTTTGATGTCGGGTTGCCGTTGCTTGGGGTCATCTTTTGGAAATGGATTGAAAATAATTTTTTGTTTTGTGCCGGTGAGCTTAATAATCTCTTGTGCAAAATCCAGAATGGTAATTTCATCAGGATTCCCTATGTTCATCGGCAGGGGATAGTCTGACATCAGTAATCTGTAAATTCCTTCTACGAGATCATCCACATAACAGAAGGACCTTGTTTGAGAACCATCACCAAATACTGTCAAATCCTCACCTCTTAAGGCCTGCCCAATAAATGCAGGGAGTACACGCCCGTCATTCAGTCGCATGCGGGGGCCATAGGTATTAAAAATCCTTATGATCCGAGTCTCAAGGCCATGGTAGGTGTGATAGGCCATTGTAATGGCTTCCTGAAACCGTTTGGCTTCATCATACACTCCACGAGGCCCTACTGGGTTTACATTCCCATAGTACTCCTCAACCTGTGGATGCACCAGGGGATCCCCGTAAACTTCAGAAGTTGACGCAACAAGAATGCGGGACTTTTTGGCGCGTGCAAGGCCCAATAAATTATGAGTTCCTAATGAACTTACTTTTAACGTTTGAATTGGGATTTTTAAATAATCAATAGGGCTGGCTGGTGAGGCAAAGTGCAGGATGTAATCTAGGTCACCGGGCACATGTACAAATTTTGAAACGTCATGATGATAGAATTCAAAATCTTGAAGGTTGAAAAGATGTTGGATATTTTTTAATTCACCTGTAATCAGGTTATCCATAGCAATGACATGAAACCCCTCTTTGATAAAACGATCGCACAGATGTGATCCCAGGAATCCAGCTCCTCCAGTAATTAATATTCTTGGCTTAGGCATATATGGTTTGTCTTCCGATGCTGAAATAAGTAAATCCCAGGTCCTTCATATCCCTAAGCTCATAAAGGTTACGTCCGTCAAAAATTACTTTTTCATTCATGACTGAGGCAAGCTTGGCAAAATCGGGTGTACGAAATTCTGGCCATTCGGTGGCAATCAATATTGCATCAGCACCAGTGGCCGCTTCATGAGGTGTGTTGTGATAGGAAATTCTTGTTCCGAGAATCTTTTTCACATTTTCCATGGCTTCTGGATCATGAGCTCTAATGGAAGCGCCTTCCCTTAGCAGAGCCTCGATGTTGTATAGGGAGGGGGCTTCTCGAATATCATCTGTATGCGGTTTGAATGACAGACCCCAAAACGCGATTACCTTTCCTTTTAAGTTTCCAAAATGTTTCTTTATCTGAGGTATAAGTTTGACTTTCTGATCGGAATTTACGTCCATGACCGACTTTAGTATTCTGAAATCATAATGATGATCATCAGAAGTTTTTGCAAGGGCCTGCACATCTTTTGGAAAGCAACTTCCGCCATAGCCTATCCCAGGGAACAAAAACCTTTTACCAATACGGCTGTCGGTTCCCACACCTTTACGCACGGCATCTACATCAGCACCGAGTTTTTCACATAGATTAGCCACCTCATTCATAAATGTAATCTTAGTAGCCAGGAAGGCATTGGCAGCATATTTTGTCAATTCTGCCGAACGTTCATCCATAAAGATGATAGGGTTACCCTGCCGGACAAATGGAGCATACAGCGCTTCCATAATCTTTTGTGCGCGATCAGAGGAGGTTCCGATTACGACGCGGTCAGGTTTCATAAAATCATCCACAGCCACTCCCTCGCGTAGAAATTCGGGATTAGAAACCACGTCGAAGGCAACTTTTGCTTTAGCTTTTATTTTCGCAGTTACTTTTTCTGCAGTTCCAACCGGAACAGTACTCTTATCAACAATGACTGCATATTTCTCGATCAGTTCTCCCAATTGATCTGCTACGCCCAACACATATTTCAAATCGGCAGATCCGTCTGCTCCCGGTGGAGTTGGCAAGGCGAGGAAAATAATCTGAGCATCTTTGATTCCTTCTTTGAGGTCTGTCGTAAAAGATAATCGTCCCTGTTTAATATTCCGCTCGAAAAGCATCTCCAACCCGGGTTCATAGATCGAGATTCTCCCAGCGGAAAGATTGGCTACCTTTTCTGCATCGATATCTACACAAACTACTGTGTTGCCAGTTTCGGCAAAACAGGTCCCAGTCACCAAACCGACGTATCCCGTACCAACAACCGATATTCGCATGTCAAATTATTTTGGAGGGCCAAAAATAGTGTTTTGGCCTATTAGAAGTTGGCCATTGTCAATAAAATAAACAAACTAACACTCGTTCGGGTTCAAACTTAAAAGTTGTAGTTTTGTAATCCCAAAAGATTCAAGGGAATAGAAATGATGATAGAAACCTCAACAGGAATTGATTTTGAACAGTCGGAAAGTCAGGCCATGGTGGCCCAGATGGTAAAGGACTTTGGTGAGAAATTTATCCGCCCAGACATGATGAAATGGGATGAATCACAAGAGTTTCCCATCGAGGTTTTCCACGAAATGGGCAAGCTTGGATTGATGGGTGTATTGGTACCAGTGGAGTATGGAGGCGCTGGGCTTGGCTACATGGAATATGTTACAGCCATTGCGGAAATATCCAGAATAGATGGATCCATTGGTCTCTCCATGGCGGCGCATAATTCACTTTGTACAAATCATATACTGCAATTTGGAAATGAAGAACAAAAGCAACTCTATCTCCCAAAGCTTGCTTCTGGTGAATGGATTGGAGCCTGGGGATTGACAGAACCCAATACAGGTTCAGATGCTGGCAATATGAGGACAGTTGCTGTGCGAGAAGGAGATTACTACATATTGAATGGGTCAAAGAATTTTATTACGCATGGCCGAAGCGGCAAAGTAGCAGTTGTTATTGCGCGGACGGGCGAAGTTGGTGACTCCCATGGAATGTCAGCTTTCATCATTGAAAAAGGAACTAAAGGGTTTTCGGCGGGTAAGAAGGAAAACAAGTTGGGCATGCGAGCCTCTGAAACGGCCGAATTGATATTTGAGGATTGTAAAGTCCATAAAAATCAAATGATGGGGGATGAAGGAGATGGGTTTGTCCAGTCATTAAAAGTGTTGGATGGCGGCCGCATTTCGATTGCCGCCCTTAGTTTGGGAATTGCTCAAGGAGCTTTTGATGCTGCGCTCCAGTACTCAAAAGAGCGGCAGCAGTTCAATAAACCGATTTCGACATTTCAGGGTATTTCATTTAAACTCGCAGACATGGCCACCAAGATCGAGGCTGCCAGGTTGCTTATTTTCAGTGCTGCACAGTTGAAAAATATGGGTAAGAGCGTAAACAAGGAATCGGCGATGGCCAAGTTATTCGCCTCAGAAGTGGCTGTAGACGTTGCCAATGAAGGAGTACAGATATTCGGGGGCTATGGATACATTAAAGACTACCCCGCAGAAAAGTACTACAGGGATGCCAAACTGTGTACAATCGGCGAAGGGACGTCAGAAATCCAGAAATTGGTTATTTCAAGGTGTATTCTGAGGTAGTGTCTCAGTTTGAAAATCCATCTAATGATCATATAGGCTGAATTTAGCGTCCAAGAATATTATATGGATTACAAAAAAGCGCCTTAAACACAACATTGGGGCCTTACCACTGAATCGAAATGCAATAAGGTGGTCAATATCATCTGTAATAAATGCGGGCGGTTTGGCTTTCAATTGGTTGACATAAATTTTTTCTGTACCAATCCCATGCCTATGCGATTGCTGAATTTGATTCCAGCTTGATCTACTCAATAGAGAAATTCTATTGAGGAGTGCTATTTTCTGTTCGTCATCACAATGATCAATCCCGTAATCTTTGTGTAAGTGTCTAAAGCAAAATATGGGATATTCAAAAGGCTCCATTTCGATGAAATTTGGAGCCTTTATTAACTTTCCACCCTTATCATGTGGTCTTTTTACAAAAGTATTGTGTTTGTTTTTACCCAAACTTATTTCAATCTGGTAATAAAATAATCTCTGAGTTTCTTATGGGTAATCTCGTAGTTCAATTTTGTAGTTGACCAGGGAGGCTCGCTGTGAGTCATATTCATCAATCTAATTGCCGAATATTGACCATATACTTTATTTACTTCAAGTAATAGATCTCTTTGCTTTTTATCCTTTAAAATTGATTTTATACTCACTTTATTTTCTAACTCAATTCCTGATGAACCATTGTCTTTGTATTGAGCGTAGACAATTTTCACCACTGGCCCGTACTGCCATGCAATTATTTTCTCATCGTATAATGGCTCATTGAATACCGCAAGATTAAATCCCTGAGCGTAATAGAGCAGTTTTTGGAGTTTCAAGTTTGAAATAACCTCTAATTCCGGGGGATAAAGGCTAATAATCGCCTTTGAAATGTCAAGGGCTTTCATTGGATTGAGTTTTGTTGGGTAAGCCAAATTAGGCTATTTAACTGAATGGGCCAAATATAGTTCCATTTTTTACTAAAATATTTAGTAAAACTCAGGAATTGGAAGATAAAAGTACAATTTCTTCAAGTGTCATTGGTTTCTTAGCCAATCCAGCTTCCATAGCGGGAGTGACACGCAGGGTTTTATGAACCCTTACAAAATTATAATACACGAAATGCAATGCGATAGCGAGCCAATGGTTCTCCATTTTCTTGGAGAAAGCATTGGTGCAACGGGTGAACCTTCTATTGCTCATTCTCATGGTCAGATTTTGACGTTCAGCGTAGCTTGTAGACGCATGCTTCATATCAGGATCGCCCATAATAACAGTCTTCTCAACGCTTGATAATTGCATACTCCCGTAACGTGCTGCTGGGCCATTGGCCTTGTCAGTTGCATATTGTTTCACTACCTGAACATGGTCAATGAAACCATTAAACGCAAGGTCTAAAGCCTCTCTATAAGGGCCGTATCCATCTGTAGAGACTTGTATTCTGTCAGTTGAAACACGGCTCCTTAAATCCTTTGCAATGCTGTGGGCGCTCCATTTGCTACGGTCACCAACAAGCCAAGAGACCATCAATTTACTATCGGCATCAATAGCCGTCCACGTCCAAACATCCCCGCCCATGCCTTCCTTTTCCTTTGGCAATTCGTGGCTCTTAGCATACACGAAAGACCAGATTTCGTCCATCTGAATGCGTTTTGAATTAACGTTTTTTACTGTCAGATCGTGGAAACGTTCAGCCGCCCTTGAAACGTCAATAAGCAATTTGGTTACGGTATTGATTGACGTTCCAGTGATTCTGGACGTGGCGCGCATAGAGTTTCCTTCAACCAAAAGGTTGATTATCTGGACTCTTTTTTCGATTGGTAGCTTGTTCATAAATCAAATGTATGTGAACTATTTGATTTAGTCAAGCATATAGTTCAGTTTTATTTATTTGATAATCATATATTTAAACTAACTTTAAATTTATTTAGCGAAAAACAGGGTTTTTATAGACTTTTGTAAAAGCAAAAGGGGGCCGAAGCCCCCTGATCTTAGTCATCTACGCTAATAGACACTAAGTTGGAATTTTCTCGGCTGAAGTGATTATGCGATTTTGCTGACCGCACTTAGCATACACCGATACCTCTACTTCCAAGTTACTTAAAGTATCATTTAGAGCCCCGAAAGGGGCTTTTTTGTTTATTTTATTTGACATGAAATACATATCCTTCGCTTTTTACCGCACTTTTTTGCGCGCCAATTACTTCTGCCCTGTACAGCTTGGAAAGCTTTCCCCTGACGGCGTCTAATACCGTCTCTTCATCCAACTTTGGATTTGCTTTTACAACATACTCAACAACTTCCCGTGTCTTAGCCTGGCCACCAAGTTCCTTTAAAACCTCTACCACGTAAGCTTCCCAGCTTGCTTCTTCTTTCGCAATCCCCTCACCTTTTAAAGGATGTTTTTTATCTTTTTTAGTGGGAGTTGAAGAAGTGGCCTGTGGCATGAACTCCTCCATTTGGGCTCTTACTGCGTCCAATTCGGCAACCAGTTTTCTTTCCAACTCCTGATATAATTCGTATCTCGATAAAGACATAACTCTTTTAATTATATCCCAAAGATACATAGAAAGAGATATATAAAGATTTATGTCCTTGTGTTCAACCACAACAATTGTAATACAATTTATTTAATTCTTGTGTTCACCACAAGCATAACCACAAGGATTCCAATCACATAAGTAACTCAAATTGAAGAACTTGTTTAATAATAAATAGTAATGAAAAATCGCAAAAATTATTTTTCCCAACGCTTATGGGCCGCCCTTTTTGCTATTTCCTTACGTTGTTCTGGTGTGAGTTTTTTAGCACGCGCCTTGCCACCCTTGAGGCCCCCTAATCGCTGGTTTGGATGTGTTGGATTTTTAGGCTTGATCGGCTTGGCTTCGCCCGTAGCGATTGCTACAATCAGATGGGCAAGCTGGTTTACGTCCTTTTTCGGCATGGAAGTAAAGGTAAGAAAAAAGGCCCTTTCGGGCCTAAAACTTAATTTTCAAACTGAGACACTACCTATTCTGAGGTGATTTTGCAAAAGAGGGGGTCTTTCCATTATATTTGCGGCCCAAACAATTCAATCACATGCTGATCATCAACATTAAAGAAAACGAGTCAATTGATAAGGCCCTCAAGCGCTTTAAGAAGAAGTTTGAAAAAACCGGCGTGTTACGGGAACTCCGCGCGCGTACGTCTTTTGAAAAACCATCTGTGAGAAGAAGGGGACAAGTATTAAGGGCTGTTTACCGCCAAACACAATTCGTTCAGGAGAACTATTAGAATCCGTCTTCGGATAAAACTATATATCCCTCCAGGTTCTTTTCCTGGGGGGATTTTTTTGGTACATTACTCATGAAGTCCGTGCCAGCATGATCGATTCTTTTCTCAATTATCTACGTTTCGAAAAAAGATTTAGTGCACATACGGTCATTTCTTACCAAAATGACCTTTCTCAATTTGAATCATACCTGAAGAAAAATTATGAGGAGCCTCCTCAATCTGCCAATTATGGCATGGTCCGTTCATGGATTGTCGACTTGGTTGAGAAGAAATTGGACCACTTGTCCGTAAACAGAAAAATAGCGAGCCTGCGGAGCTACTATAAATTTTTGATGCGTCAGGAAATTGTCAGTAAGGACCCAATGATGAAAATTAAAGTTCTGAAAACGAAAAAGAAGTTGCCACATTTTGTCAAAGAGCCCGATATGGTCGTTGTGCTTGATCAGCAACAATTTGATGACACGCACGAAGGATGGAGAGACCGCCTGGTCCTTGAACTTCTCTATGGCACGGGCATACGTTTATCGGAACTGATCAATTTGAAGGAAAATCACATCAATCTTCACGAACAGACGATCAAAGTACTGGGTAAACGCAACAAAGAGCGCGTCATCCCCTTTTCTGATTCCATCGTTTCTATAATTAATGGCTACCGCAAAGCAAGAAATAAAGAAGTTGAAACGCACGACCATGGCTGTTTTATCGTTAGCGATACAGGGAATAAATGCTACCCGATGCTGATAAACCGGATTGTTAAAAAACACCTGAGAAAATTTACTTCGGTCGAAAAGAAGAGCCCGCACGTACTGCGACACACATACGCGACACACTTGCTTAACAAGGGAGCCGAGATCAACGCAGTGAAAGACTTATTGGGTCACAGCAGTTTGGCCGCCACCCAGGTTTATACGCACAACTCAATGGAAAAACTTAAGAAGGTGTTTGATCAGGCCCACCCAAAGGCATGATCCTCCCTCGATTAAATGGTTGACAAGCATAGTATTTTAATACAGATCACTTGAAGGATTTCGATTGTTTCACTTAAATCTAAAATGTATGAGGTTACAAGTTCATTCCATTCACTTCTCTGCAGATCGCAAACTCATCGACTTTATTCAGCAACGTGTCGACAAGCTGGAGACATTTTACAGCCGTCTTGTAAAAGGGGAGGTTTTTTTGAAGATCAACAACGAGGGGGTTGAAAACAAAACAGTAGAAATCAAACTGAGTGTTCCAGGCAAGAAATTATTTGCCAAGGAGCAAGCCCGTTCATTTGAAGCCGCCGCAGAACTGGCAATCGAAGCGTTGAAAAATCAGCTTAAAAAATTCAAGACTCAAATAAAGAGTGGAAGGGTATAGAAAGAAGAAGGCCCCGATTATTTGGGGCCTTCTTCTTTAATTTAATTTGAATGCTTTCTTTACTTTATCTACATAGTCCAGTTTTTCCCACGGAAACAACTCCACCTTCACTTTCTTCTCTGTCCTCTTTCCTTTGTTGAATACTTTTTCTACTATTTGAGGCTCCCGTCCCATGTGGCCGTAAGCGGCCGTTTCTGAATAAATAGGAGTGCGTAAATGGAAGCGCTCTTCGATGAAATAAGGACGCATATCAAAAATTTTTGAAATACTCGATGCAATCTCGCCATCGGATAATTTCACTTTTGAAGTGCCATACGTATTGACATACAAGCCCACAGGTTGGGCAACTCCGATTGCGTATGCGACTTGTACCAATACCTCATCGCATACACCTGCTGCGACTAAATTTTTCGCAATGTGGCGAGTGGCGTATGCTGCAGAACGGTCAACCTTCGAAGGATCCTTCCCGGAGAACGCACCGCCGCCGTGGGCACCTTTTCCACCATACGTGTCCACAATAATTTTTCTACCTGTAAGGCCGGTATCGCCATGGGGACCACCAATTACAAATTTTCCAGTGGGGTTCACATGGTACTTAATGTCGTTGCCAAAAATGCCTTGAATGCGCTTTGGCAATTTTTTCTTGATGCGGGGTACCAACACGTTGATCACGTCATCCTTTATTTTCTTAAGCATCACCGCGTCTTTATCGAAGTCATCATGCTGGGTGGAGATTACGATGGTATCGATGCGGGAGGGCTTGTTATCATCGTCATACTCTATGGTCACTTGTGATTTGGCGTCGGGGCGAAGGTAGGTCATCACTTTTCCCTCTCTGCGAATGACGGCCAGTTCGCGAAGTAGGTGGTGAGCCAAATCCAAAGCAAGCGGCATGTAATTATCAGTCTCGCTCGTGGCATAACCAAACATCATACCTTGATCACCGGCGCCCTGGTCCTCTTTCTTCTTGCGTTCAACGCCCTGGTTGATGTCGGCTGATTGTTCGTGAATGGCTGAAAAAACTCCGCAGCTATCGGCTTCAAACATGTATTCACTCTTGGTATAGCCGATCTTGCGGATTACCTCACGGGCAATGTCTTGCACATCGAGATAGGCTTCAGATTTTACTTCGCCCGCCAGTACAACCTGCCCTGTTGTGACAAGGGTTTCACAGGCCACTTTGGAATTCGGATCGTAAGCAAGAAAATAGTCAATGAGCGCATCTGAGATTTGGTCAGCCACCTTGTCTGGGTGTCCTTCAGATACTGATTCGGAAGTAAATAGATATGGCATTGTTTATATGGATTATTCGTAAAGGCCGCAAAGATAATGAGGTTTCAGAATTTTCCACACCCTCAGGAGCCAGCCAGGAAAAGGAATACAACTGGTACTTTTTCAAACGTTACCGGATTCTTTTTCCATTTGCTAATCTCCTGGCAAATGATTTTTTCCGATCGAGAAGTAAGGTTTATGGCCGTACAAAGGATTGTATTCGGACGCAATACTTTTAGCAGATGTGCCATCAACGCATTGTTGCGATAAGGGGTCTCAATGAAAATCTGTGTTTGATTTTTTTCTTTTGACTCCCGCTCCAGATTTCTGATCCTGTCAGCAACATCCTTGGATTCAATGGGCAAGTAGCCATGGAATGCAAATTGCTGCCCATTCAGTCCCGACGCCATTAAGGCCAATAGGATGGACGATGGCCCCACCATGGGGGCAACGATGATATCATGCTGATGAGCATAGGCTGCTGCCATAGCGCCAGGGTCTGCAATGCCTGGGCAACCTGATTCGCTCAGCACACCAATTGAATGTCCTTCATAGATGGGAGAAAATAAACCCGGAAGGTCTCTTGAATCGGAGTCTTTATTGAGGACTTCAAAATGGAGCGATTCAATTGAATCATGGACTTTGAGGCTACTAATGAATCTCCTCGACGTGCGAACATCCTCACAAAGAAAAAACCGTATATTCTTTATGGCGTCTTTAACGGAAAGTGGGACTACTTCCAGCTGGGTTCCTTCAGCAAGAATGGTAGGCAGTAAGAATAATTTTCCTTTTGAGTTCAATCGGACTCTAAGATAATGCTAAACTGAGCTAAGAGTGCAATACTCCCTCCAGACCCAACTCTTTGATAAATGAGAGATTTTCTATCTCGATGGTGTCAGGCACAAAGACAAAACGTTTGTCGAACAACTCCTGCCCAATATAGTAACTCACCCAATATTCATTGTTCAGATGAAAAACATCTGAATTGATCGATTCCACCAGTGCCGCACCATTCGCTGGTACTGTCTGCAGAAAATGGCGTAGGGTGGAGGTTCTTTGCTGCTCTCCATTCTTCTCTCCGTAGCCAGTACTGGACACGAGCGTGTTTTCAATAGGCACTTCATTGTTGTTGATCAGGTAAACGCTCCATTCATTCTGAAGAAGAATATTTTTTTTACAAGCTACAGCCAATGTTACTTTCTTCACGACAGGAAGCGGGATGTCCTTTATCATATAGCTATTTAAAAGTGAAGCCGTACTATGCTTTGGTAGAAGTCGTACCCTTTTCCATTTTACGTGGCTCCATGCCAAAAAGGGTAATCAGATTATTTTTCAAAGTATTTTTAACGGCAAGCATGTCTTGTAAACCGGCCAATTCTTTCTCCATTGAAGTCACCGCCTTGTCGGCAATGCCGCAGGGGACGATGTAATCAAAGTAGCTCAAGTTTGTATTGACGTTTAAGGCAAGCCCATGCATGGTTACCCAACGACTTGTCTTCACCCCGAAGGCACAAATTTTTCTTGGGGTCTTCTCATCGAAGGCATTGAGCCAGACGCCGGTAAGACCTTGTATTCTTCCCGCTGGGATAGAAAATTCCTTCAGCGTCAGAATGACAGCCTCTTCTAATAACCGCATATAACGGTGGATATCGGTAAAGAAATTTTCCAGATCGATCACAGGATACACCACGATCTGGCCTGGTCCGTGGTAGGTAATATCGCCACCACGATTGATGGTGTAATACCTCGCTTGAATGGTTGAAAGTTCTTCTTTTTTAATGAGCAGATTCTTTTCGGCACCGCTTTTTCCCAAAGTGAATACATGCGGATGTTCACAGAAAATCAAATAATTTTTTGTGAATCGCTGTTCAGGCTCGGGCAGATCCCGGTTTTCTTTTTTTACAGCGAGAATTTCATTGAACCGAAGTGTCTGAAAATCCCAGGCATCTTGATATTCAATCCGGCCCAGGTCAATGACTTCTGTTTCTTTGTTTGAGAGCAGGTTCACTTTAACTTGGCTAACTCCTCTTTTAGAAAATTGATGGCCTCCACCGCGTCAGGGTCTACCTGGTTTTCTTTTGCGAGGTAATATGAAATCCAATCGGTGAGGTGAATCAGATAATAATATTGTTCCAGCAAGGATGCGCCTTCCGCGATGATATCGATAATTGGATTGGAGCGTTTTTCAAAAATTTCTCTGCAGATCTCCATCCTTTTCTCTACTCGGTCGTGATCATGATCGGAGTATAAATAAACTACCTGTACCCGGTGCAAGATATCCTCCGGGAAACGCCATCCCACCATTTCATTGTGGTTGATTTCAGGGAAAGTGGCGACATGGGCAATTTGCTTGGAGTTTTCATTGAGTTGTTGCTGGAAGCGGATCGCCATCGCCTCCAGGCGACCATCACAATAGATAAAAGGAAGTTTTCCCTTGAGCTTCTTTGCAGCCAATTCGCCCGCTGCCTGAATGGATTTCTCACTCCTGTCTAAGTATTCAATAGCGTTTTCAGTCTCTTTTATAAAGGCTGCTCCGATCAAATTGGTATGATAAAGGGCAAAGAGCAGAGACACCATCATGTAACCGATCATCGAGCGTGGATTGGAATAACCACTGGGTAGCAGGATGTAGTAGAAGTTATTCTCTTTGGCCAGCTCCAGGATAGAACCGCCGGAAGTTATGCATATGATATGAGCTCGTTTGAGCATTGCTTTTTGAATTGCTGCCAGTGTCTCTTCTGTGTTGCCACCATAGGAGCAGGCAATAAAAAGTGTATGCGGACTTACAAATTGTGGGATATCATAACCCTTGCAAACAGTAATTGGGATGGGGACCCTCCCAAAAGTGAGGGACTCAACCAGATTGGCTGCAATTCCATTGGCCCCCATACCCGTGATCAGGACGTTGCGAATGTCGGTTCCTTGCCTCACCATATCCACTACATGACCGATCCGCAGGGCTTCATTTAATTGTCTGGTAAATCCCTCGATTAATTTTTTCATCTATCCTTTTCTCGTTCGAAATTCGTATTCAAAGGTAGAGCATGAGCGACAAAATCAAAACAGGCAATGAAGGCGAGGATCTGGCGGCTGATTTTCTAAAGCTGAAAGGCTTTACAGTGCTGGAAAGAAACTATCGCCATCAGAAATCAGAAATAGATCTTATCGTGAGCCGCGGCACATGGTTGGTGTTTGTTGAAGTTAAAACCCGAACATCGACTTACTATGGCTATCCGGAAGAGTTTGTTGATTACAATAAGAAGAAAATGATATTCAAAGGGGCTTTGCAGTACATGTATGAGAAAAACTGGCAGGGAAATGTGAGATATGACATTGTCGCGATCAATATTGTGAATGGCCGCCCAAGGATCCATCATATTGAGGACGCGTTTTATTGACCTTTGTTAGACGAAAAGATCTCTTTTCCTTTATCGTCCCACTCTTTTCTTACAAAAGGCTTGCTCTCCTTTTCAAAAGGCTCTTTGGGGTAGGACACAATTTTTTTACGCTTGCCGTTGGGGTAGTTTTCTATCCAGTCTCCCACTTTCTCGTTCCACTTATATTCACCCGTCACTGCGATTGCTCCATTCTCATGAAAGAGAAAATAGAACCCCTCACGCTCATCGATCTCTATGGGGATCATTTCTTTTACCTTTTTATGCTCCACAGCATCATAATAGGTGACGAGTGATTCCTTCGGCCATCCTTTGTAGTACTTTTCTTTGTCATCCAAAAGGTCTTGGCGGTTGTACTTCATCCACCGACCGTGCTTGGCACCTTTATAAAAAATCCCCTCTTCCAAAAGCACAGTGCCCTGCATCTTTTTGTAAGGTCCGTGAATGAGCACTCCTTTATTCGGATCGAAGTTTCCGGTTCGACGAATTTCGCGTCTGGTATAATCATACCAGTAAATGTCCCTCACAAAAGCAGTGGGCACTGAAGGTTTTTTCAGAACATAAAAAAGTTCGGTAATGGTCTTATCGCCAAACCCCTTGCGTGTATAACTCTTGCGGGTCTTTATTCCGTAAAATGTTTTTTTCTTTGGTTTTTTCTTTTTGGTGACGATGGGTTCAGAAGTCTTTTCATCCAGCTCAAGAAGTTTGTAAGGCTTCTCGGTTTCAAAAGTAAACTGACCTTCCTTTCCAAACGGATCCTTGCTTTCCTGACCATTTGCGAGGAAAGACATGCAGAGAAAAACAAACAGAACCGAACCCTTCAGCATAATAATCTCAAAACGAAATTAGAGAAAGGATATTTTAATCCTTTCGTGTTTTAGAACTGGGGCTGGGCAACGATGGCGACGCTTCTTTTGATGAAATTGGTCAAATCAGCTCCGGTAAGCATCCCTTGTGACAAAAGGGCAAGGTCATAGGCTTGTTTTGCGACCTCCGCTTGCAGCTCCTCGCTTTCGATTTGCACGATCTTTTGTGCCACTTTGTGATTGCTGTTGATGGACACCGCATACTGGTCTGGCATGGCACCCATGAAGCTGTACATGCCTCCTCCTCCGGTTCGGGCCATGTCTTTCATTCGTCGGGCCCATTCGCTCATCGTCACCGTTACTGGAAAATGATCGGGAGCCAGAGATTCGATACCGACCGTCATGCTTGGATTGTTGATGGCCTTTTCAAAAACAGCCTTCAATTTATCCTGGTCAGCCTGACTGAGCACGCTTTCCATTTTTTCATCTTTTACGATCAACTTATCGATGGTATCGCTGTCCACACGCCTGAACTGTGCTTTCTCAAGCTTTTGTTCCAGCGTATTGATAAAATGACTGTCCAATACACCATCCAGGACCACTACATCATAGGCCTTTTGGTTGGCGGTTTCAATGAAGCTGTGCTGCTTGCCAGTGTCACTTGAGTACAAGTAGATGACATTCTTATCTTTATCAGTTTGCAAATCTTTGATGTACTCGCGGTATTCATCCAGCGTATAATATTTCTTTTGAGTGTTCTTCAACAAGGCAAAGTCTTTGGCGCGATCGTAGAACTTCTCATCACTGATAATGCCGTACTTCACGAAGATGTTTATGTCGTCCCACTTCTTTTCAAAATCTGGGCGGTCTTTTTTAAACATGTCTCCAAGTTTGTCAGCAACTTTTTTCGTGATGTGTTGACTTATTTTCTTTACGTTGGAGTCGCTTTGAAGATAGCTGCGCGATACATTGAGTGGGATGTCTGGTGAATCAAGTACACCGTGCAGCAACATGAGGAAGTCGGGCACAACATCCTTCACCTCATCGGTGATAAATACCTGGCGACTATACAACTGAATTTTATTTTTGTTCATTTCAAAGTCGTTCTTCACTTTCGGGAAAAAAAGAACGCCAGTGAGATTAAATGGGTAGTCCACATTGAGATGAATCCAGAAAAGAGGATCTTCTGCAAAGGGATAAAGTTCTTTATAGAATTTTAAGTAATCCTCGTCCTTAAGTTCGTTTGGTGATTTTGCCCAAAGTGGGGAAGGATTATTGATAATCCGATCTTTCGTGATCGTTTTATAAGCAGGCTTACCGTCTTTGTCGACGCCGTCCTCAACGCGTTCTTCCTTGGTGCCAAACTTGATCTCAACGGGCAGAAACTTGCAATATTTTTCCAGAATGCCTTTCAACCTGAATTCATCCAGGAATTCTTCAGCATCGGCGTTGATGTGTAATACGACCTCTGTACCACGTTGTTCTTTAACTGTGGAGGTCAATTCAAATTCAGTGGAGCCGTCACATTCCCATCGAGCGCCTTCCGTACCAGTGGCCTTGTAAGACAAGGAATTCAGTACCACTCGATCGGATACCATAAACGCTGAATAAAAACCCAGGCCAAACTTGCCAATGATGTCTTTGGCGTCGGCCTTGTCTTTAAACTTTTCGATAAATTCAGTAGCGCCAGAGAAAGCAATCTGGTTGATATATTTCTTTATCTCCTCCCCGGTCATCCCGATGCCGTGGTCTGAAACCGTGATTGTTTTTTTCTTTTTGTCGAAGCTTACTTCAATCTGCAAATCGCCCAACTCACCATTGAATTCGCCCATGGAAGCTAATTTCCTTAGCTTTTGAGTTGCGTCCACAGCATTGCTTACCAGTTCCCTTAGAAAAATCTCATGATCGGAATAAAGAAATTTCTTGATGATGGGAAATATGTTCTCCGTATTGATGGAGATGGTGCCTTTTTCCATTGTTTCTGCCATTGTGCGTGCTTTAAGATTATAAGATCTGCGAGCTGAACGATTTCAAAAAATGTTCCAGCTATTTTAAAATGACAGGATGGCAGGACTATTCCTATTTTGACTTGAAGAATTCCCTTTTGGACTTGTAATAGACGCCAGAATATGTAGTGGCATAAATTGAGTCATTAAATTCAGATATCGAAGTGACTAGGTTCCCCTCCACTCCATCATTTCTCAGCTCGCGGAGCGAATAATTCGGCAATTTGAATTTGGCTGAAAAGATCGCATCACTGTTGTTCAGTACAAGGCTGTCTCCAAAAACATAATACGTGCCATTCGACAAAGATGGAGAAGTACCAGAAAATTGAACCCAGGTAACTCCTCCATCGGAAGACTTGGTGATCTGAGAATTGCTTACAAGGTAAATTTCTCCAGCCCACTTAAATGCCACTTTGATGGTGTTGGCTAATATTTGTTTCACCGTTCCATCGGCAAGAATCTCATATGTTTTGGATGCTGTTGAAACGATGAAAAAATCCTCCACTGCCTTGATATAGGTAACATTTGCACCTGCGACATTGCCCGGCTCGTTGATTGAGATTCTTTGAGCTTTTTTTAGAATTAAATAGGGAGGTGTGGGGTTGCCAATTTCAAACAGAAACAAGGAAATCTTATTATCAGGATGATTGGAATAATATGGGACAAGGCACTGATTGAGCTTGTTAATGCTCATATTTTCTTTACCAGATGATACGGTAAGATTTACCTTATTAAAATACTCATCGTAATCTTTCATATTGAAATAGACTGAAGCCGCAGCAAAGTCAGGCTGTGCGACAGGCCAAAACCCAAGGAATCCATTCTCGGGAGTAACGGAAAGAAAGTAAACATCATTCATCGGCAATTTCTTACCGAATGGATAGTCGAAAAATGTATTGTAATGAACAGCTACCTGATTCTTTTTTAGCACCGAAAAGTAACCGGGACCATGCAACAACAATGTTTGTCCAGAGGAAAGACTATTGAATTTGATTTTGTTTGTTAAGGTAAAGGAAGGCTGACTGACCCATGAGGTCTTTAGCAATTTGAAAACAACCACATCTTCCTGACATCCGATGAGTAGGCCAAGCAGTATCAGAGAAACGATTATCTGTTTCATGGCCGAAAATTTCAGGCTTCGATTGGAGGCGCGACATTGTTGGCTTTTGCCAAAACAATCTCTTCCCCATCTTTATTTAGAAAGTGGAACTCGACAATCCCGAGCGACGTATCCTTCACGAGGTTTATCCAACGTTTGTATTTGAAAAACCATTTCACCCGCTTTGAGATGATGCCCTTGCTATAATAGGCGAATAGGAATGGGTGTAGCGCAAGCACCAGGTTCGGTTCATTCTGTTTTTCAAATAAGTGCTGGATATGCTGCTCTATTTGATCGGTGATGAGAATGCTTGCATTGATGTTGCCCGTACCATTACAAGTAGGGCAAACCTCTTTGGTAGCAATGTTCATCTGTGGACGAACCCGTTCGCGGGTAATTTGCATCAGGCCGAACTTCGACAATGGAAGCACGGTATGTTTGGCACGGTCTTGCTCCATCTCATCAATCATTGTTTTGAAGATGAGCTTTTTGTTCTCTGCGCTGCGCATATCGATGAAGTCAATCACGATGATCCCACCCATGTCGCGCAGGCGTAACTGGCGAGCCACTTCCTTGGCAGCCTCCACGTTTACTGACAATGCCGTGGTCTCCTGGTTTTCTTCCCGATTGGATTTATTGCCACTGTTCACATCGATTACGTGCAATGCCTCCGTGTGTTCGATGATGAGGTACCCTCCGGCTTTTAAACTCACCGTTTGTCCGAAGGCGGACTTAATCAGCTTTTCAACGCCGTAATGTTCAAAGATCTTTGCCTTGCCGGTATAGAGTTTGACAATTTTTTCCTTGTCAGGGGCGACGTTGTGAATATAGGCTTTTGCCTCTTCGAAGATTTTCTTATCGTCTACATGAATGTTGTCGAAGGACTCATTGAGCAAGTCCCTCAGGATGGAAGAAGTTTTACTCAGTTCTCCAATAATTTTATCGCGTGGATTGGCGGTGGCCAGACGGGTCGTACCATCTTCCCAGGTCTTCACCAGGTTGCGTAAGTCTTTATCCAACTCCGCCACTTCTTTACCCTCCGCAACCGTGCGGACAATCACGCCGAAACCTTCCGGCTTGATAGACTGTATAAGCCGCTGAAGGCGTTTGCGCTCATCTGCGCTGCTAATTCGCTTAGAGACGTTTACAGAATGGGCAAAAGGAACCATCACCAGGTATCGTCCGGCAAGTGATATCTCCGAAGAAAGGCGCGGGCCCTTGGTTGAGATCGGCTCTTTTACAACCTGAACAGGAATGAACTGGCTTTTAGAGAGCTGTTGGCCGATTTTTCCATGCTTGTCAATGTCTTTTTCAGCTTGGAATTTATCAAGTCGGCCACCAGTGATCTTTTTTGCGCGTACCAGCTTGGTGAATTTCTGAAGAGAACCAAATTGGGGCCCGAGATCCAGGTAGTGAAGAAAAGCATCCTTCTCATACCCGATATCGATGAAGGCGGCATTAAGGCCTTGAACAACTTTTTTTACGCTGCCAAGGTAAATGTCACCAACCGAAAATTTTCCCCCTCCAATGTCCTCATGGAATTCAACCAGCGTTTTGTCACGCAACAGGGCAATGCGGCATCCTTCCGGAGTAGCGCTGATGATTAATTCGTTACTCACGGTCATGCAGGATGTTTATTTCTTCTTGTGACGATTCTTTCTCAAACGCTTCTTGCGTTTATGGGTCGCCATTTTGTGTTTTTTTCTTTTCTTACCGCTCGGCATAGTGTTTTACAGTTTACCCCCTTCTGGCTTTAGACCATCCCGCAACAGCGGCAAGGGGAGATTAAAAATTATTTAAGTTCATCAAGATATGAATCCGCTGTGGCTTGCACCGACGGGTCCTTATCCATCTTTTTTACTTTTTCGAACTGCTGACGCGCCTTCTCTTTTTGTCCCAAATTCATGTAAGCGACCCCAAGCAAAAGCTGCCCCTGCAGGTGCTGACCGTTTACTGCGCCAAGCTTTTCTAACCATTCAGCCGCTTTCGGATATTGGCCCGACTGCACCGACAGCATTCCCATGTTGAAGAGCGCCAACTCATTTTTTGGGTCATCGGCAAGAACTTCCCTCAGCATGGCAATACCCTTCATGGGTGATGTTGAACTGAAATAAGTCATGGCCATCTTCGTCTTAGCCTCCAGGTTTTTCGGATTCCTTTCCAATACTTTTCCGTATAAATCCCGACTTTTTTCAGCCAATGCATTTTGCTTTTCACGATCAATTGCGAAAGTATAAGCCTCGTAAAATGCATTGCCGGCTTTCAGCAGACTCTCCTCTGTGTTAAAGAACGTTGTTGCTCGTTCGGCAAACCATGCGGCGCTGTCAAAAAGACCCGCTTCACGGTACAGGCTTGTCAAAGAGTCGGCAAAGATAGCATTTTTTTCTTCCGGCAAACCAGATAAGTATCGGGCCCTCAACCGGTTAATGTCTTTTCGAATTCCTTGTGGAGTCTGGCCATGGGGACTGGCAGGCAGGGAGCCTGAGACTTTAGCATCTTCGACGGTCTGTAACTGGCTATCATTTTCCACCACCGATTTTGGAAGGAAGAAGAGCCCTACAATGAGGCAGATGGAGACAGCGATTAAAATTAGCCGGGTTTTCAACATGGTATTCAGGAAGGCGACAGCGCCGGCCAATTACTAAAATTATTTTTCAGCAAGTTGCTTTACCTTCTCACTGTTCTTAATCTTGTTGATGAAGACTTTTGCCGGTTTGAAGCTGGGGACGTAATGCTCTTCAATGACGATGGCTGTATTGCGGGAAATGTTGCGCGCAATTTTTTTCTTTCTCTTCTTGTTGATGAAACTTCCAAAACCACGCACATAGATGTTGTGGCCGCCAGACATGGAATTTTTTACGATGGAAAAGAATGCTTCTACGGATGCTGTGACATCAGCCTTGTCGATGCCTGTCTTGTCCGCAATTTGATTGATAACGTCTGCTTTCGTCACGATGCTTGGGTGTTATTCCTTGGATTTTGGGATGGCAAAATTAATTTGCGCAGCCAGAATTAAAAACAATATTGAAAATTTCTGAGTATCAACGAAATGAAGAAGGGAGATTTCTCTAAAAACCTCATCGAATGGTATCACGACCATCATCGTGATTTGCCTTGGCGAAACACGCAAGACGCATATAAAATCTGGCTTTCGGAAATTATTTTGCAACAAACCCGGGTCGCGCAAGGCCTACCGTACTACAAAAAATTTATTCGACATTACCCCAATATTAATTCCCTGGCGGAAGCGAAAGAACAGGAAGTACTGCGGTTATGGCAGGGACTTGGCTATTATACCCGTGCCAGAAACCTCGTAAAATGTGCCCGTCAAGTAGTGAAGAATTACGCCGGGAAATTTCCAGAGTCCTTTCAGGAACTGAAGAAACTTCCTGGGATTGGCGATTATACTGCAGCGGCCATTGCCTCCTTTGCCTTTGAAGTGCCGGTTGCGGTTGTGGATGGCAACGTATACCGGGTATTGTCACGCATTTTTGGTATTGATAATGACATTGCTTCCCCCGAGGGTAAAAAGTTCTTTTCTACTTTAGCCAATGAACTTATTCCACCCGACCAACCCGGAACTTATAACCAATCAATAATGGAGTTTGGGGCTCGTCATTGTCTTCCTCAGAACCCCCATTGCGACAATTGTATTTTCAAGAGAAATTGTATTGCCTTTCAGCAAGAGAAGATTGATCTGCTCCCGGTGAAAATCAAGCGACTGAAAAAGGCAAGGAGATACTTTCACTATTTTCTCATTCGGATTGGTGATAAAATTCTGATGAGCGAGCGAAAAGGAAAGGATATTTGGAAAGGCCTCTTTGATTTTCCACTGGTGGAAACCAGGCACAAGAGGGGTGCCAGAGAAATTTTAAGGAAAGAGTTCCCGCTGGAACAAAGCAGTTATGTTTCAAATGAATATAAACACATTTTAACCCACCAATTGATTCATGTGCGCTTCATGGAATTTAATTGGCCTGTTGGCAAAAGACTACCTTCCTCTCCGCTTTTTACGCAAGCCAGGCTGTTCACCCTCAGGCAAATCGAAAAAGCGCCAAAACCGATCTTGATCGCTCGTTATCTTGTAGAACGCGGTATTTTATAGGAGTCACAAGGATTTGGTAATTTTACATCCCTCCGCGGTCGAAGCTAAGGCGGGCGAGGCCGTTGGTGCTCGCTATCGAAAAGTAATCGAAAACCTATAAACGAAAATCAAAGTATTATGTCAGGCGTTAATAAAGTTATTTTAATTGGTCGGTTGGGCAAAGACCCGGAAGTAAGGAACCTTGAAAATGGCGCAACAGTAGCCAATTTTACCATTGCCACTTCTGAATCTTATAAAGATAAAACCACAGGAGAGAAGAAAGAGATAACAGAATGGCACAATATCGTCCTGTGGCGCGGCTTGGCGGAGATTGCGGCCAAATATCTTCACAAGGGAGAAATGATCTACGTGGAGGGCAAGTTGCGCACACGCTCGTGGGAAAAAGAAGGCGTGACAAGATATATTACCGAAGTTGTGGGCGATAACATGACCATGCTGAGCCCGAAAAGGGAAGGTGGCGGAACCAATCAGGAATATCGCCCATCGGCGCCCCAACAAAACACCAGCCCACCAGAGGATTATGGAAGCCCATCGCTTCGTGATAAGCCAGCCTCTGATCATGGCTCAGACGATCTTCCCTTTTGATCGAAAAATAAGTTATTGACCTTTGGAACCCCCTATAACTTTGGACGAGCCTCCTAGTTTATTCCTTGCTCACTTCCTTTTGGTGGAGGTGAATTCTTTTTATGTTTTCAGTTTTCTCGCCATTGCAGTTTTGCTTTTTTTTTCTGCGATGATCTCTGCCTCTGAGGTTGCGTTTTTCTCGCTCAAAGCGGATGATCTGGAGCGCTGTCGCGAATCAGAAGATACAGGGTATCTAAACATCATTCAGCTATTGAAACGGCCTCGTCTTTTGCTGGCCACCATCCTGATCATGAACAACTTTGTGAATGTGGGGGTCGTCACCATCTCCACATTTATGATGTGGGAAATGGCCAACACTCGTAATCCAGCTGATGCCATTGTTGGTGTCGTCACCTTTGCGACCACCTTTGCCATCACTTTTTTTGGTGAAATTATCCCGAAGGTTTATGCCACCCAGCGCAATATTTTTATTGCTCATATGATGGCAGGGGTGTGGACAGTCCTGGAAAGAATTTGTCGCCCCATCTCCTATGTCCTGATGGGCATGAGCAGCTTGATTGAGAAAAGGATTGAAAAGAAAGGCTATAGCAGCACCGTAGAAGAATTGAATCAGGCACTCGACCTCACAACACGCGATGATGCCGCATCTCAGGATGAAAAAGAAATACTGAAAGGGATTGTCAATTTCGGCACATTAACTGTGAAGCAGGTAATGCGGTCAAGGCTTGAGATGTCTACGGTAGAAGTAGACATAAATTTCAGAGAACTTCTGGACGCTGTGAGCAAGTCCGGCTTCTCGCGAATCCCGGTGTTTCGGGAGACGGTTGATCACATCGAAGGCATTTTATACACCAAGGACCTGCTCCCATACCTGGGTGAAAAAGAAACCTTTGAGTGGCAAAAGCTACTCAGGCCAGGCTTTTTTATCCCCGAAACAAAGAAATTAGACTCTTTGCTTAAAGATTTCCAAAGCAAACGAGTACACATGGCAATTGTGGCGGATGAATATGGAGGTACTAGTGGATTGGTCACACTCGAAGATTTAATTGAAGAAATTATTGGAGAGATTAATGACGAGTTTGACGAAGTGGCCGTATCATTTCAAAAAATTGACGATAGCAGCTATGTATTTGAGGGCAAGACATCACTCCACGATTTTTGCAAGACGCTGGAACTTGATCCCCAATATTTTGATGATGTGAAAGGAGAAAGCGAATCCCTCGGCGGATTGATGCTCGAATTACATAGTTCTATGCCGAATGCAGGTGACAAGATCACCTATGACAGGTTTCATTTTACGATTGTATCCGTAGACCAGAAACGAATCAAGAGAATTCGAGTCACGATTGCAGACGCAGAAACAGGTGAGGAGTAGTTGCTGCACACGAAATTCATTCTATGCGCTCGTTATGATCGGGTTGCTTGTTATATCTTGTTCGCGCGACTATCAACCCAAGCCCAAAGGGTATAACAGATTGATCCTGCCGGAGGCTTCTTATACGCTCTCACCCGACACGCTGCCTTACCGTTTTGAGTATTCCAATCGTGCGATCTTTATGAAAGACACTTCCAGGGTGCGGGACAAGAATTGGGTAGAAATTTCTTATCCCGAGTTAAAAGCAACCATTCATGTGACCTACAAGAAGATTTATCATGATGAAAGACTTTTAAGGGAATATTTGAAGGATGCTTATGTATTGACCTCCAAACATCAGATCAAAGCTTACGCAATAGACGAAACCATTGTAAGAACACCTTCCGGGAAAACAGCCGTCGTTGCGGAACTGGAGGGCGAAGTACCAAGTCAGTTCCAGTTTACTATGACCGACTCAACGCAAAATTTTCTGCGCGGAGCGGTGTATTTCAACATTAAAGTTCAGAATGATTCATTGCAGCCTGCGATTGAATATGTGAAAAAAGACGCATTGCATTTGATCAATACGCTGGAATGGAAAAAATAATGTGCTAAGATTTGCTGTGGCCGTCCTAAGACCAGACCACCGTAAAAGAATAGACGTGCAATAGAGTTGAATCACTAACTTAAGCACTTAAACACCCAAGCACTTTAGCACTTTCATAATTGTGGCCTCATTCTTCGACACCTCAATTGAATTCTTAAAGGGAGTTGGCCCTCAACGTGCGGCTCTGCTGCAACAAGAATTGAAGATCTTCACTTTCGGCGACTTGCTTCAACATTATCCTTTTCGCTACGAAGACCGCACGAAATTCTACAGCATTAAAGAAGTTACCGAAGAGATGCCGTATGTCCAGATCGTGGGTAAGATTACGAGGATGGAAATCGTAGGAGGTGGGTTTAAGAAGCGGTTGGTTGGACAGTTTACCGATGGAACAGGCACTGTTGAACTTGTCTGGTTTCAGGCTGTACAGTGGGTCTTGCAGAAAATAAAACCCGGTACTGAGTATGTGGTGTTTGGCAAACCCAATCGCTTTGGGAAAAATCTGACGATTGCACATCCTGAAGTAGAACCCCTCACCATGGCAGGTGATAAGACTGGATATCTTCAACCAGTCTATCCACTCAGCGAAAAACTTCGCACCCGCCGCATCGATAACAAGGTTATTTCTAAACTGCAAGAGGAAGTATTGCGGATGGCACAGCCTCATATTCGCGAGACCTTGCCAGACTTTCTCCTGAAGAAATTCAAATTCATCCCCAAGAAGGAAGCTTTAAATCAGATCCATTTCCCATCGGATCTTGGCCACCTCACAGCAGCGCAGAGTCGGCTGAAATTTGAAGAACTTTTTTACCTCCAGGTGCGCCTGCTGAAAATGAAGCTCGTGCGGTATGAGAAATTCAAAGGACAGGTGTTCAGCGACACATCCATTCTAACAAAATTTTATAACCACCACTTACCTTTTTCCCTTACAGAAGCCCAGAAAAAAGTGATTCGTGAAATTTATCACGACATGAAATCCGGACACCAGATGAATCGCCTGTTGCAAGGTGATGTGGGGAGTGGCAAAACAATTGTCGCTTTTATTTGCATGCTCCTGGCGGTTGGAGCAGAAGCACAGGTGGCCTTAATGGCCCCTACCGAAATACTTTCACAACAACATTTTCGGAGTCTGAAGAAATATGCTGAGCCCATGGGGATAACCATCGGCCGGTTGACAGGCTCCACCAAAAAAGCAGCAAGAAAAATTCTTCATGCTCAACTTGAGGAAGGATCTCTGAAAATTCTGGTGGGCACGCATGCCCTCCTGGAAGAAGAAGTTAAGTTTCATCATTTAGGACTTGCGGTCATTGATGAGCAGCACCGATTCGGTGTAGCCCAGCGTTCAAAACTGTGGCAAAAAAACAGTTCCATTTACCCTCATGTGTTGGTGATGACCGCCACACCGATCCCCCGCACGCTGGCGATGACCTTGTATGGTGATCTCGAAGTTTCCGTCATTGATGAATTGCCAAAGGGACGCAAACCAATTAAGACCACACACCAATATGATTCACATCGCCTACAGGTGAATGCTTTTCTACAAGTACAAATTCAATCAGGCCGGCAGGTCTACATTGTGTATCCACTCATTGAAGAGTCGCAAAAGCTTGATCTCAAACACCTGATGGATGGATATGAAAGCATTGCGCGGGCATTTCCCGAGTACGCCATCAGCATCCTGCACGGGCAGATGAAGTCTGAAGCCAAAGACTTTGAGATGGGTCGTTTTGCAAAAGGAGAAACAAAAATCATGGTGGCCACGACCGTGATTGAAGTCGGCGTGGATATACCGAATGCTTCTGTGATGGTCATTGAAAGTGCTGAGCGGTTTGGGCTTTCACAACTTCATCAATTGAGAGGAAGGGTGGGAAGGGGTGCGGAGCAGTCGTATTGCATTTTACTAACGAGCTTTAAGCTGAGTGCAGAAGCGAAACTTCGTATGGAGACAATGGTGCGTACCAATAATGGTTTTGAAATAGCAGACGCCGATCTGAAGCTTCGCGGGCCGGGCGATTTGATGGGGACGCAGCAGAGTGGTTTGTTGGATCTAATGATTGCCGATCTGGGCAAAGACGGAAAAATTCTTTTGCAGGCGCGTGAAGCAGCAGCAGAGATACTCAAAAGCGACCCTGAGCTGACAAAACCCGAACATCAGCCTATTAAGAACCAACTGGCCCTATTGCGAAAGACGGCCATCAATTGGGCGAAAATCAGCTGATTAGTTATGTTGATCGCCTAACTTTATGATCTATTTCCGTGTATGAAAAAACTTCTGCTTGTATTGGTCTTCGCTGGTATTGCTTCTCAATTAGCCTTCGCCCAAACGGGCCACTATTTTCTATCCCATTACAAGCCGGGAAATGATAACATCAGTTACCTGAGTTTCGACATCCGGCAGGACAACAACGGCATCCTATATTTCGCCAACCGGTCGGGTGTTTTGCAGTTTGACGGACGCACCTGGACGATGGTGCCCGTGATCGGCGTCTACTCACTTGCCGTGACCAAAAGTGGTGAAATCTATGCATCCGGAATCACAGGCTTCGGAAAAATTGGATTGAATCAGTCGAACGAACTCAGCTACATTTCCTTATCAGATTCACTGCCAAAGGCCAAGAATATTTTTGCCTCACTGGCCTACGAAAATGCGGTTTACTTTCTCACTGAAAGTCAGCTCTTTGAATATAACACGGAAACGCACATGGCGCGCATCCTCTTTTCAGCAAACGTACCCCATGGCGCATTCACGAGTATTTTTCGCATCGGCCAGAATATTTATTTGAATACTGAGAAAGGCGGGCTTAAGAGGATCCAGGAAGAAATTCTGATGGCAACAGGATTACCCGAACTGCAGAAAAAGGAAATCGTTTTTGTTGAACGGTCACCGGACAAGAAAACTGATTTGATCGCAACGGGCGACAGTCATTTCTTCATACTTAAGGAAGGACAACCATTGCGGTCATTCCAGCCGGCGGACTCCGTTTACCTTTTTGATAACGTGGTGGCTAATGGTACGTGGGTGACTGAAAAACTGCTGGCCATAGGGACACTGCGCGGAGGCATTGTATTCGTGGACAGCGAAACGGGTCAAACACAAGAGGTACTAAATTATTACGCAGGCTTACCAGACAACGAAGTGTATGCTCTTCATGCCGATGGCAGGCAGGGTGTATGGGCTGCTCACGATTATGGATTCACCAGGGTGGCTCCGTTTCTTCCTTTCCGCACCTACAACCATTACCCTGGCCTTGCCGGGAATTTGCTCTGCGTTCAATCATTCGCCGACCAGGTATATGTAGGAACGACCCTCGGCCTGTTCCGGCTAACAAAGGAAGAGTTCTTTGAAGATCGGGCCTACATGGTGACTCAGGTAAGGACCCAGACTCAAGTCATTGAAGTGGATGAACCTGAGGCTCAGCTGCCATTGCCAGAGGAGGAGGTGAAACAATCGGAGCACAAGAAGAAAAAATTTGGGTTCCTGAATATTTTGAAAAAGAAAAAGGATCCACAGGTGGTGGAGGCTCCTTCTGTAAAAGCACCCGCTGTGAAAGCAGCTCCTGTAAAAAAGACAAAGTCAGTCACCACGGATGTGAAGACCCAGGTAAAGAAAACCAGGAAAGTGTTGAAGGGAGTTGAATACGTCTATAAACCCGTGGCTGGCATTTACGGAAAGGTGGATGAACTCATCACGGTTGAAAATAAATTGCTGTGCGCCGGAGTGGGAGGAATTTTTGAGATCAAGGGTTTGTTGTCGACGCCTCTTAGCCGGGAGCCGGTGAGGAACATTTTCTTTTCAAAGAACTTAAAGCAACTGCTGGTCAGCACCTACGATGACGAAATAAAAACATTCCGGGCTGAGGCAAAAGGATGGAAACAAACAGAGTTTCCGGATACCCTTTCAGCTTACGCGGATTATTTTTTTGAAGACAATCTTCAAAACCTGTGGATTTGCGAACGCGACAGAATGGTTAAAATTGGCATTGAGGCCGGTGAGATCCTGGACTCTGATTCAATCCCACTTCCCCATGTTTCGGTTGACAAGAACGTTGGGCTGTCCTACGGACAGGAAGTTTATCTTGTTCAGAATGGAGCCTTCTACCATTATGCAAGTTTTAAGAATCAGTTTCTCAAGTATGATACGTTTCCCATTGCCAAAAAATATTTTGCATCCGCCGGCTACTTCTGGTTCTATGACGGGCACAAGTGGAGGACGTTTGATAAGAATTTGCAGGGGACCATAAAAACAGAATGGCTCACTTTGTTCCCGGATGTTCGGTATCTCGGACCGGCAGAACAGGGCAAGAGCCTCTGGGTGATTACTGCTGCCAATGAACTTTACAAATTTTCAAGCGACCAGGGTCAGGTCCCGGAATCCAATCCATTGTTCCTGAAGAACGTCAAGACCCTGGAGCATCAACTTTCGCCCAGTCATAAGCTTATGGTAGAAGAGGGTGAAAGCGCACTCACTTTTGAGTTTATGCAGCCCGAGTATCTCAGCTTACAGGCCATTGAGTATCGGTATCTGGTGGAGGGCGTACATACTACATGGTCGGAGTGGTCGACGGGCAACTATGTCGTTAACTTTTCATTTTTGCCTCCCGGCAAATACAAAGTACTGGTGGAGGCCAAAGAACTTTTCGGGAAGGTCACGAAGCTGGATAATATCGATTTCGATGTGGTGCCACCCTATTGGAAGCGACCGTGGTTTTATGCGCTTGAGTTTTTGGTCTTCGGCTCGCTGGTGGTGTTGTCGTTGAGACTGAACGTGGCCAAATCGCGGCACCGCTATCTTAGTCGTTTTCTGTCTGCGTTGACGATTGTGCTTTTGATCCAGTTTGTTCAGACCATCGCAACAGCCAATATTACGCTCAAGAGTACTCCTGTTGCAGACTTTTTTATTCAAGTGGTGATTGCCTTATTGGTATTGCCAGTAGAGGAATTTTTGAGGAGCAGGATTGTGAAGGCGGGGGCGGGGGCTGGGGATAAATCTTGAATGGTGTGTTTGAGCTGATGTGGTAAAGAAGGCGTTTGACCTTTGGCTTTTAGCCATTGGCGTAAGTTGACCCAAAACAAAAGTGCGAGTAGCCAAAGGCTACCAAAAAAATTTGAATTGCGCAGGCAATTGCTAAATTCACTCTAAATATAGACCCCTTATGAAGCCTTCTATTTTCTTTTTCGCACTGGCATTGATCATTTCCTCCTGCGAAACCAAAAAAACAGATATGGGAAATCCCCCAGCCGAGGGATTTGATCTTGCTGATTCTGACCCTGCGGCCGTTGAGTTGGCCGACAGCATCATGATTGCCATGGGCGGACGCGAAAACTGGGAAAATACCCGGTATATAGGATGGAATTTCTTTGGCAGAAGGAATTGGATGTGGGATAAGAAGACCGGAAGAATCCGAATTGAAAGTATAAAGGACAGCATCATCTATTTAGCAAACGCAAACGATACACTGGGTCGCGTCCAGGTAAAAGGTCAGGAATTGAAGGAGCCTGACTCACTTCGGAAGATGCTGAAGCGCGCCCGGTCAATGTATTACAATGATATGTACTGGCTATGCATGCCCTACAAGCTTAAAGATTTTGGCGTGACCCTGAAATACCTTGGAGAAGACACATTGAAAAGCAACCGCTATAACGTGATTCAATTAATGTTCCAGCAAGTGGGAGACACACCTCAAAACAAATACAAAATCTATGTTGATGTGAAGGACAAGTTGGTGCGGTATTGGTCTTATTATAAAGACAACAAACAGGATACCGCCGATTTCACCCGCCCCTGGGATAACTACCAAAAGTATGGGAACATTTTACTTTCGGGCGACCGATCTGACGGAGCCGGACCCAAGAGTGTAAGAGTAGAGGAGACTGTACCCGACAAAACATTTACTGAATTTCAATAGTATGTTCATCAATCTTGAAACAATACCACCCTTTTATAAGACCTATGTAAAGTTGGTAAAGCACCCTGATGTGTTGCAGGCGATGCGCATTTCCGGATATCGTACCATGGAACTTATCCATTCGATACCCGAAGCAAAGAGTGACTTTCGATATGGCGAAGGCAAATGGTCCATTCGTGAAGTGCTGTGTCACATGATTGATGCGGAAAGGATTTTCGCCTATCGCGCACTTCGTTTTGCAAGGAATGACAAGACGCCATTGTCAGGCTTTGATGAGAATGAATATGCCTTGCACCTGAATGCCACGAGCCGCAACCTGAAACAAATTGGAGACGAAATGCAACATCTGAGGGTTTCTTCTGTGGACTTATTTGAAAGCTTTAGTGCAGACATGTTAAAACTAAAAGGAACGGCAAGCAACAATGAACTTTCCGTGGTCGCCTTGGGGTTTATCATTGCCGGTCATGAAACCCATCACTGCAAAATCCTGCAGGAGCGTTACCTGAGCGCTTGATGACCATGCCTGGAAGGTACTGGTTCGTGTTGGTTGTGGCTGCCACTGCTTGTTCTCCACAGCAGTATTTGAGTGTGCAGGTGCATCAGGCCGAACAAGACTTCAAAGATCATATTGGCTTTGTTCTTTTTGACCCCGCGACTCGGAAGACCATTTACGATCATCAGGGAGACCGTTATTTCACTCCTGCCTCCAACACAAAAATTTTCACTTTTTATGCAGCGCTCCAATTGCTGGGCGATTCTGTGCCCGCCTTGCACTATGTACAGCGAAATGACTCTTTAATTTTTTGGGGAACAGGAGATCCAGGTTTTTTGTATGACAATGCACATGGAGAAAATAGCGTATATAATTTTTTGAAAACCCACCCTGCGAAACTCTTTTTTTCATCCGACAATTTTCAGACAGAACATTTTGGGCCGGGATGGGCATGGGGTGATTACAATTACGATTATCAGGTGGAGCGTACACCGTTTCCGATTTATGGAAACAGGGCACAAGTGAGAAAATTGGGTGAAACATTCTTATCTCCTTTAGGAATTTTTCAATACACGTTGGCTGATCCCGCCATCATGAAAGAAAGACCTGAAATGCTCAGGGACATCAGCAACAACCATGTGAAATACACGTCCGGAAAGAGAACGTCGCCCACCGAATGGAGCATGCCATTTCGCTATAGCGATGAACTGCTCATAAAACTTCTGAGCGACACATTGAAACGAGAAGTAAAATTGATTTCTAAACCACTTCCTGTGGATTCAAAATTATTTTATTCTATGACTCCGGATAGTTTGTATCAGGAGATGATGCAGGAGAGTGATAATTTCATTGCAGAACAATTGCTCCTGGTGTGTGCGGATAAGGTGAGTGATACCCTTAAAAGTGAAATCGCCATTGACTATGTAAAAAAGAAATTTCTGTTTGATTTGCCCGATGAACCGATTTGGGTAGATGGGTCTGGGTTGTCACGTTATAACTTATTTACTCCAAGATCCATTGTGCGACTTTGGGACAAGATATACACAGCCGTTCCAGGGGAGCGATTGTTTAAGTTACTCGCGGCAGGGGGAGAAAGTGGCACGATTAAGAATTACCACAAGGCAGAAAAGCCTTATATTTTTGCTAAAACCGGCACCTTGAGCAACAACCACTGCTTGAGTGGCTACCTGGTTACCAAACGGGGGCGTACCCTCATATTTAGCTGGATGAACAATAACTTTGCGGCTCCAACAAAAGATGTTAGAATCAGAATGGAAACAGTATTAAAGAAAATTTATGAGAATTATTAAGTGTATTCTGCTGTGTAGCTTTCTAAACTTTTCAGTTCAAGCCCAGGAGAAAGACATGCTCGATGTAATGATCGGGCAGATGCTTTTGATGGGGCTCACCAACACGGAAGTTGATCCTATTGTTTTGCAGGAAATAAAAGCAGGTCACGTGGGATCGATTATCTTCTTTGAAAAGAACGTTCCTAAAAGTACGGCATCATTTGCCGCACTCAAGAAACTGATTTGGACGTATCAAAAAACCTCACCCATTCCGCTGTTCGTCTGCATCGATCAGGAGGGTGGGAAGGTAAACCGGTTGAAAGAAAAATATGGGTTCACGCGATCCATCACCGCACGGGAGATGGGGAAAGCAGGAACATTGGATTCCGTACAGTTTTATGCTGAGGCCACTGCTGCTACACTCGCCGGACTCGGGTTCAATGTGAACTTTGCACCCGATGTTGATCTTGCCGTCAATCCTGAAAACACGGTGATTGTGAAAGCAGGGCGCTCGTTTTCTGCCAATCCGGATTCGGTGGTGCTCCTCGCAGAAGCATACATCAAGCCTCATAGAAGATTTGGCGTGATTACGGCATTGAAGCACTTCCCTGGCCATGGGAGTTCATTGACTGATACGCACTTTGGTGTGGCGGATGTCACAAAAACATGGAGCCCTGCCGAACTCATTCCTTATCAACGCATGATTGCCGCCGGTACGATGGATGCGGTAATGACCAGCCACATTGTAAACTTCAAACTCGATCCGCGTGGCTATCCTGGGACCTTGTCCTCCAGAATGATTGACAGCCTCCTTCGCAAACAATTTCATTACAATGGGGTGGTATTCTCTGACGACATGCAGATGCAGGCCATTGCCAAGCAATATGGGCTGGAGGAAACGGTGAAGTTGGCCATTAACGCCGGTGTGGATATCCTTTGCTTTTCAAATAACATCCAGGGGAGTGAAAACCGATCTGTGAACAGAGTTCATGGCATCATCCGGGCTCTGGTAGAAAGCGGACAGATCAAACGGGAGCGCATTGTCGAGTCGTTTGATCGCATCATGAAATTAAAGCTCGGGATCGGGTCAACGACGGAAGAGAACTTAAGGCGCGAATTGAATGCTGCTCAAGTTGAGGTGGAGACATTAAAGAAGGCCAAAGTGGAATCAAAAGAAATTGAAAAGCCTTCTGGTATGGTGCCAGTCGCAAATCCCAAGGAAGAGGAAGGGAAAAAGAAGAAAAAGAAAAAATCGTAGGCCATGAACGAAAAGAAGACCAAAATTAATCGCTGGCTACCCGTGGTGGTGATGGGCGTGGTGACTATTTTGTTTGCGATGTATGCGGTGCAGTCACAGACGGATTTTCAGGCGGTGCAAAAGGAGATGTTGCAACTGAAAGCCCAAGTGAATGAATGCACCAATGCGAGCATGAAGCTCCAACAAGAGGCAGAAGCTTTTGCAAAGCGTATGGAAGCAGAGAACGCTGCAGCCAGAAAGGCAGCCGAAGATTGTAAGCAATCCAATAAGAGAAAATGAATGATCACGATGAGCGGGAAGCCTTCTTCAAGCAACGCAGCTACGCGGATAGGGTGAAGTTTGCAAGAAGAACAGCCACGGTGTTCGGCGTCTTGAGCATTATCACTTTGATATCATTCGTTTTTGCCTTTTTTCAAAGGGAGGCCGTGCAGGTACGCGATGTTCAATTACAGCAATGTGTCGAACAATTAGAAGCATACAAAAGCCGCGCTGAGAAGGCAGAGCTGGAACTGTTGAATGCAAATCAAAAGCTTGAGCATGCATTGAACGCTGCCCATGAAGCCCAGCGATATGCAGAAGAAGAATATGGAAAAGCCTGGGAGCGAGATAACAAATCAACCACAAGAAAATGAGTGCGGAAGAAGAACTGAAAGGTCTTAAGCTTCAAGCCCTGAAGCGGGCGAGAATGACATCTATTGTATTGGGTGACGCGGCCGTCATCGCTATTCTATTTATGATGTACGGCTTTACCCAAAGCATTGAGGCATCAAAGCAAAGAGACCTATCTCTATTTCAGGAGCGCCTTTTGATGGAATGTCAGAAGCGAGCGGACGCTGCAGAGCAAGTATTAAAAACGGAAACAGAACGTTCGATTAGGCTTCTTGAAAAAATTGACAGCTTAACGAATGCCAATAATAAAAAAACCAAAAAGTAAAGTCATTTTCGTTGATATAAATAGACTGCCATGACAACCGAAGAGGAACTCATCGATCTGCGCAAGCGACTTGAAGAAAGCGAAAAAGTACGGCTTAGGGAGAAGCGAAAAGCAGCCTTTGTATTTGGGACTTTAGCTACAGTTTTTCTTATTTCTTTGGTTTATTTCTTTTTTCAGGAAGCAAAGGCCAATATGCAGATTGTCATAGCGGAAAGAAATAAGGTCGTCGCTGAAGAGCTTACAGCAGTGATGAAAAAACAGATCCTCGTCGAAATGGAAAAATCGGCAGCTTGCGAAAGAAGCCTGGCATCACTACAATCTTCAAATGCAAAGAGCGGAAAATAATGGCTGACCTATTCAGAATTATTCCACCAAAAAGTTCCGCAGTGCCAATACTGGTGAGTGTGCCGCACTGTGGCACTTTTTTTCCATCCGAACTAACCGATCAATTTAAGCCCGAATTTATCCAGTCACCCGACGACACCGATTGGTATGTGGATACCCTCTATGATTTTGTAGCGGATATGGGGATCACTATGATCGCGTCACGCAACTGCCGCTGGGTCATCGACCTCAACCGCGATCCTCAAAGCAAACCTCTTTACTCTGATGGAAGAATAATTACTTCACTATGCCCCACCACCACTTTCTTAGGCGATCCGATTTATTGCGATGGAAGAAATGAAGTTGCAACAGCCGAAGTCCAACGAAGGGTAGATGTTTATTACAAACCCTATCATCAGAAGATTCAAGCTTTGATGGATGATTTGAAAAGTAAGTTTGGAAAAGTGGTGCTGTGGGATTGTCACTCCATACGCCAATCTGTTACCACGATCCAGCAAGAGAAATTTCCTGATCTGATTTTGGGTGATGCGGATGGCACCTCAGCTTCACCCGGGCTGATTGAAAGCGTTCTTGGAGTTTTGGATCACAGCCAATACGCAGTCAATCACAACCATCCATTCAAAGGTGGTTACATTACACGTCACTTCGGCCAGCCAGCAAGGAATCAACATGCGCTACAACTCGAGATGACGAAAGTAAATTACATGGACGATGGTGAGACTCATTACGATCATGGCCGGGCTACAAGAATGCGTGAGTTGCTTAAGTTAAATTTTGAAAAACTGATTGACCAGCTCTGATCATTGATTCAACAACAAGCATGAACTCAGCCAACCAGTTAAAATATTTTCGGTTTGAAGCGCTCCTTCAGCGGGAAGGCTGGCTTGCCCCGGCCTATGTAGGCGTGGATGAAAATGGAAGGATTCAATATTTATCCAACAAGCCAAACCCTGACGGTTCTGCTATAGAAGCCGTGTCTGGCTACACACTTCCCGGATTTCAAAATGGACATTCGCATGCCTTTCAATATGCCATGACGGGTTTGGCGGAGAATCATCCATCGGGGATGGAGGACGACTTCTGGACCTGGCGTGAGGAAATGTACAAGTGCGCCCTATTGGTTGGACCAGAAGAGGCTGAGGCTATCGCGGCCATGCTGTATGCCGAGATGCTGAGGCATGGATATACTCACGTTGCCGAGTTTCACTACTTGCATCATGATAAAGATGGGAAGCAGTATGAGAATCTTGCCGAGATGGGTGAGCGGATGGTCGCAGCCGCGAAAACTGCCGGAATAAAAATCACGCTGGTACCGGTCTTCTATCAAAAAGGTGGTTTCGGACTTGACCCGCAGCCACGTCAGCGACGGTTCATCTCCAGGACTGTGGATCACTATTTAAAACTTCTGGAAGCGTCGAAATATGTAATAAGAAATTATGATGGAGCACGATTGGGATTCAGTGTGCATTCATTGAGGGCGGTTGAGTTAAGTGATATTGTTCAGACTTTTCAACAGGGGCCTAAAGATTTGCCATTTCACCTTCATGTATCTGAGCAGAAAAAAGAAGTCGCTGATTGTCTGGCCTATTGCAAACAGAGACCTATGCAGTGGCTTCTGGAAAATCTGCCGGTCGATGAGCGATTTAATCTTGTTCATTCCACGCACCTGGATGATTCGGAGTTGAAAGGATTGGCGGCTTCAAAAGCGAACGTTGTGCTCTGTCCATCCACAGAAGGAAATCTTGGAGATGGAATTTTCAGGATGAGAGAATATTATCAGGCTGGCGGTCATTGGTCCATAGGCACCGACAGCCACATTGGCTTGAATCCATTGGAAGAGTTCAGGATGATCGACTATCGTCAGAGACTGGTGACGAACCTGAGAAGTATCTTCAAAGTAGATGGAGCAAAGTATTTGGTGAATGAGGCGCTTTCTTGTGGACGAAAAGCGATGGGGCAACAGGATACAGATCACTTCGCGATGGGACAACCTCTTGATGCAATCATTATTGATTCAAAATCTCCCTTGATCCTAACTTCCTCACTAAAAAACCTTCTTTCAACCATTGTTTACACAGGGGATGCAAGCTGTAACCTGGGTACATTGGTGAATGGTAAATGGGTTGTGAAACAACAAGTTCATGTGGATCAAGCTTCGATCAAGCAAAAATTTGTTTCGGCTATTAAGAATCTTGGTAGCAGATAGCCGTTTACTTATTGAGGTCAATGCTTAGTCCTGCTTTGTCATGTTTCCTACAATAGAAATTGACCTTTAATGGTTCGACACCCTTCGGGGTCGTCTAGAAATGGACGGCTGTCTTGTTCTATAAACGTTTAATCCCTTTGGGATTGTTTGGCCGCTGCTTACAGGCTCCGAAGGGAAACCTGTCTTGTTCTATAAATGTTCAATCCATTTGGGATTGCATGGCCCATTCTTACCGACCCGAGCGGGATCAGATATTAATAGTAGCGTCGTCCTAAGTTAAATTTGCGACCCCAGCGGGGGCGAACATTACAGTCACATATTGGATCAGATTTGAATAAACATTTCGTAAATCGTAAGTTGAAAGCCAAATAACCATGAAGAAATTACCTTTACTCATCCTCGCGGGACTGCTGATTTCATTTGTTACACCCGCACAGAAATCCAAAGCCAAGCCTGAGGCGCAGGCGGTAGCAAAATTTGATGCTGACAAATTCAAAGCCGTCAAGTGGCGTAACATCGGCCCTTTCCGTGGGGGACGTGCCAATACGATTTCAGGTGTCGTGGGTAACGATAATGCTTACTATGTTGGCTACACAGGTGGTGGTATTTCAAAGACGGAGGACGCAGGCATCACCTGGAAAAATATTTCTGATGGATTTTTTAAAGTGGGGTCTATCGGTAAGATCGTCGTGTCTGAGTCAGACCCAAATGTAATTTACGTTGGCTCTGGCGAACATGCTGTCAGAGGAGTGATGACATCCTATGGCGATGGCATCTACAAATCAACCGACGCAGGCAAAACCTGGAAAAACATAGGCCTGGAGAAGTCCAGGCATATTTCTGACATCGCTATCCATCCCCACAACCCGGAAGTAGTATGGGTCGCAGCACAAGGACCTGTCCATGGTCCTGGTGGTGAGCGCGGAGTTTATAAATCCATCGATGGCGGTGCAACATGGAAGAGGACTTTGTTTGTCGACGATAATACAGGGGTGTCTTCGTTGAGCATCGATATGACAAACCCAAGAATATTATATGCTGCCACCTGGCAACACAGGCGTTATCCCTGGAAAGTAGAGAGCGGTGGTCCCGGATGTTTATTGTGGAAATCAACCGATGGTGGAGAGACCTGGATAAAAATTATCGAAGGCCTGCCGAAAGAAGTTGGCAAGATGGGAGTTTCTGTATCGAGAGCAAACTCAAATCGCATTTATGCCATTGTCGAAGCTGAAAAATCAAAAGCTGGACTTTATCGTTCGGACGATGGCGGAAAGAAGTGGAATCAAATGACAAGCGATCAGGCCATCACCGCACGATCATGGTACTATATGGAGGTTTTTGCTGATCCTTTGAATGCCGATGTGGTGTACGTACTCAACGCACCGATGATGCGATCAATCGATGCTGGGAAAACTTTCCAAAATGTACAGATCGGTCACGGCGACACCCATGATCTTTGGATCAATCCCAAGTACAGCCAGAATATGGCGCTGGCAGATGATGGTGGGGGATCTATCACTTTCAATACTGGCAAATCGTGGTCATCGATTGATAATCAGGCCACCGCGCAGTTCTATCGCGTGAATGTTGATAATCGTTTTCCTTTCTGGGTTTACGGGGGGCAGCAGGACAATAATTCTGTGATGATTCAAAGCCGTACCAGTGGCGCCAGCATTACTGAAAAAGATTGGATCAATGGTCCTGGCTGTGAGAGCGCATATATTGTCTTTGATAACGTCGATGACCCGCGCTATTTCTATGGCGGATGTTATCAGGGCCTCTTAACTGTTCTTGACATAAAAACGGGACAGACTAAAGATGTCATGGAGTATCCTGCCACCAACCTGGGATGGGCCCCTAAGCGGATGAAATATCGTTTCAATTGGAATGCTCCATTGATCAATTCGCCCCATGATTCCAAAACGATGTACCATGCTGGCAACGTACTCTTTAAATCGATCAACGGGGGCATGAGCTGGGATGTAATTAGCCCTGATCTTACCAGAAATGATACAACCAAACAGGATGTGAGCGGAGGGCCCATCACCAATGAAGGGGCGGGCGGAGAGAATTATAACACAATATACTATGTAAAAGAGTCAGCTGAGGAGAAGGGTGTCATTTATACTGGCAGTGATTGTGGGTTGGTGCACATCACAAAGGATGGCGGAAAGAACTGGCAAAACATAACGCCAGCGGGTTTGCCTGAATGCCTGATCCACTCAATAGAAGTTTCGCCCCATGATAAAGCTACGGTTTATATATCAGCGTCGCGTTACAAGTTTAATGATTTCTCCAACATGACTTATAAGTCGGCAGACTATGGAAAGACCTGGACAAAGATCGGGGCTGGAATTGAAAATGATGACTTCTTAAAAGTAATCCGCGAAGACAAGAAAGTGAAAGACCTTTTATATGGCGGTGCTGAGAGAGGGTTTTATGTTTCTTTCAACGGAGGATTGAACTGGAACAAGATGCAGATCAATCTTCCTGTTGTTCCTGTTACGGATTTAATTATCAAGAACAATGATTTGGTGGCAGCTACAGCAGGGCGTGCATTTTGGATCTTGGATGACCTGGGGGCCATTCAACAATCAAAAGGAGAATTTGGAAACATGGTTGTGAAAATTTATCAGCCCAAGCCTACCTATCGTCTGAGTGGAGCCCCTGCTTCCGCCGCAACTAGTGGCAATGAAAGTCCGGGAGTTGGGCAAAATCCAACAGAGGGTGTTGTATTTGATTATTACCTGAAAGAAAAAGCGGATACAAACAAGTTATCATTTGAGGTCCTTGACCTCAAGGGCAAATCAATCCGAAAATACTCAAGCAAGAAAGATGAGATCCTTAAATCCTATCCTGGGGGTCCGCCAGATCCGCAAGTTGTTCCTGCTGAAGCAGGCGTTAACCGATTTGCGTGGGATTTCCGTGGAGAGAATTTGCTTGATGTGCCCGGCGTTTATATCTATGGTGATTATCGTGGACATCGGGTAGCACCTGGTAAATATCGGGCAAGGATAACTTTCAAAAACGAAGGATCAGAAACTGAATTTGAAATACTAGCCGATCCCAACCTGAAAGCATCTTCGGCAGATTGGACCATGCAACAAGAAACGTTAAATCAAGTGGAGAGAAGTCTGGATGAGTTGAACAAGTCCATCAATGGAATGCGCAAAGTGAAGAAGCAGATAGAAACCTATAATGATGTCATGAAAAACAATAAGGACGTAAAAGACATTGTTGACAATGGCAAAGAACTCGTCAAGAAGATTGACAAGTGGGAAGCGAATCTAATTGAAATACGCTCGAAAAATTTTCAGGATGTAATTAACTTCCAAAACAAACTCAATTCAGAGTTCTTCCAGCTTCGAATGAACCTGGATGCACATGATCCGCGTGTCACGCAGGGCGTCCTCGACCGCCTTCGCGACGTTCAGGCCGATTGGCAGAAGCACAAACAGCAGATGAATGACATTGTTTTGAAAGATGTGGCCAACTACAACAAAATGTTTAAAGACAAAAATCTTCCTGCGCTCATGACCGAGACAAAGGAGGGGGTGATTAATAATTAAAAAGTGAATGATTTGGACTAAAGTCCTCGAGCATCCATTATGAATATGAATAACCACAGGCTTAAGCCCTACCGTTAGGACACAAGTTTAGGGATTAAGTTGGTTAATTTTGAAAAACTCGAAGTAACTATGGGGTCAATCAGCCAAAAGGAACTTTACATGGGG
>JAYVQY010000111.1:0-5576 GCA_043776715.1 Cyclobacteriaceae bacterium
CAGGTAATACAGGAAAGCGACTGCCACGAGCAGTATTACATTAAGTGCAAGAGATATATTTTTCATTTTTAATTTATTAGGGCCGCAAATATAGCTGGAATAATGTATTACTCTACTTTGTACCATTTTGCATACAGAGGATAATTCATGGCAGTCCTGGCAATCACCTCCTTCATTTCCGGGCCAATGTCTTTGATCCTTTTGGCGGGAATACCGGCATAAATGCTTCCGGGCTCCACCACTGTGCCAGCCAAAACAACTGCACCTGCGGCAATCACCGAACCAGTACCAATTACAGCATCGTCCATCACAATTGCCCCCATGCCTATCAGAACATTGTCTTCCACCGTGCAGCCGTGAACAATTGCATTGTGGGCAATCGAAACATTGCTTCCAATGACAGTTTTTGCTTTTTGATAGGTGCCATGAATGATGGCTCCATCCTGGACATTTGTATTGTCTCCTAGTGTGATGGAGTGAACATCTCCCCTGACAACTGCATTGAACCAGATGGTACAATTGTCCCCCATTTTCACCTCCCCCACCACCACCGCATTTTCAGCGAGAAAGCAGTCTTTGCCAAACTGCGGTGTCATCCCCCGCAAAGATTTAATGATCGCCATTTTCAAAACTACTACTGAAACATCAAATTCCTGACTGACAAGATGTCACGAATGGTTGAAAGTTCTTAATTTTGCGGTTTCAAGAATTGAAAATGAAGGATTTGATTGAGGATTTGAGTGTATTGGATACTGTGCCTGAGGACCAGACTAAGGGGATTTCAAGCGAAATCAATTCCGGAAAGCCGCGTAAATTATACATAGAAAGCTATGGTTGCCAGATGAATTTCTCTGACAGTGAAATCGTCGCATCGATTCTAAACAAAGAAGGGTTTGACACCACCACTGAAATCAAAGAGGCCGATGTCATTTTGCTCAACACTTGCTCCATTCGTGAAAAGGCGGAACAAACTGTGCGCTATAGACTAACCCACATCAACGGTCTAAAAAAACACAAGCCAGAGCTGCTGGTTGGTGTATTGGGCTGCATGGCAGAACGTCTAAAGGCAAAGTTTCTTGAAGAAGAAAAAATTGTTGACTTGGTGGCGGGCCCCGATGCATATCGGTATTTGCCCCAACTCATTGCGCAGGTGGACGATGGAGAAAAAGCCGTTAATACCCTTCTCTCCAGGGAAGAGACTTACGCAGATATTAGCCCAGTACGTCTGAACTCGAATGGTGTGACAGCGTTTATTTCAATCATGAGAGGATGTGACAATATGTGTTCCTTTTGTGTCGTGCCTTTCACCCGTGGACGTGAACGCAGCAGGGACCCTGAATCCATTGTGGCTGAAGCGAAGGACCTCTTCGAAAAAGGGTATCGCGAAGTGACGCTGCTGGGACAAAATGTTGATTCATATAAATGGAGTCAGGAAGAAAACAACAAAGCGAGGCTGGAGAAGAAAGATTTGAACGACGTGATCAACTTTGCCGGACTCTTGGAAAAAGTTGCACATGTTCATCCTGATTTGAGGATCAGGTTCTCGACTTCACACCCTAAGGACATTACGGATGAAGTGCTGCACACCATGGCGCGATTCGAAAACATTTGCAAATACGTCCACCTCCCTGTGCAAAGCGGTAGTACCAGAATTTTGGATGGCATGAACCGTGGGTATACACGGGAGTGGTACCTGGAAAAAATCAATCGCATTCATCAAATTCTTGGCCCTGAATGTGGCATCGCCTCCGACATGATTTCCGGATTTTGTGGAGAACGGGAGGAAGATCATCAAGACACCCTTTCACTCATGGATGCTGTGAAGTATGATTTCGCTTACATGTTTATTTATTCCGAAAGGCCAGGCACCATGGCAGAAAAAAGGTTTGAGGATGATGTGCCAGAGGAGATAAAAAAGCGAAGACTTGAAGAGATCATTCAAAAGCAAAATCGGGATTCGCTCGAGCGATATAAGCTCGATTTAGGCAAGACTTTTAAAGTGCTCATTGAAGGCCCTTCAAAACGCTCTGATGAATTTCTGCAAGGGCGGAATTCAGCGAATAAAGTTATCATATTCCCCAAGGAGAATAAAAAGCCAGGCGAATACGTCAATGTGACCGTAGAAGAATGCTCTAAGGCAACATTGAAGGGCAGAATTGTGTAAAGAGAAATAGAAAATGGCAATTACTGAGCACGAAATTCAAAGCGTAAAACAACGGTTTGGCATCATTGGCAACGCTCCAATGCTTAATAATGCAGTGCGGGTGGCCATGCAGGTAGCGCCCACAGAAATGTCCGTTTTGATCACTGGAGAAAGTGGAAGTGGAAAAGAATCTTTTTCAAAAATAATTCACTCTCTCAGTCCCCGGAAACACGGGCAATTTATTGCCATCAACTGCGGATCCATACCGGAAGGAACCATCGATTCAGAGCTTTTTGGCCATGAAAAAGGCTCTTTTACAGGTGCACATGAGTCTCGCAAGGGCTACTTTGAAGTAACGAATGGAGGTACGATTTTCCTGGATGAAATTGGGGAAATGCCATTGGGAACTCAAGCGCGTCTGCTCCGGGTGCTTGAGAACGGCGAGTTCATAAAAGTCGGTTCTTCCAAAGTATTAAAAACGGATGTACGTGTCGTGGCTGCTACCAACGTAGATCTGATGTACAAAGTAGAGAATGTAAAATTCCGGGAAGACCTTTACTACCGCCTCAACAGCGTACCCATCTTTGTCCCTCCTCTCCGCGAGCGTGGCAAAGATGTAGAATTGTTGTTCAGGAAATTCGCTTCCGATTTTGCCGAGCGCTATAAGGTGAAGCCCATTGCATTAACAGAAGAAGCCAAAGAGGTTCTTATTAAATATCGGTTTCCAGGAAACATCCGGCAGCTAAAAAATCTAGTGGACCAGATCTCTGTTCTGTCCAGCGATGTCAAAGAAATCAGTGTCGAAGTTTTAAAAGGATACTTGCCAGGACAGAGCAGCCTTCCAACATTATATAAAGATGGCTCAGCGCAGGATATTTCAGAAAGAGAAATTCTTTATAAGGTTTTGTTTGACATGCGGAAGGATGTGAATGAATTGAAGCGAATTGTCCTTGAAAGCTTTGCCAATCCTTCTCATGCGGCTCAAATAGTGAAAGAAAATCCGCATCTATTTTCTGAATTGCAGTCAGATAAAAGTACGTCGCAGGAGCCCATGGTATTAAACATTAATGGGAATGTCCCTCCTTCTGAATCGGAAACAGAAGAAGTTCAGGACATAAGTCATGAGGCAGAGGATGATTCACTTTCTATTGATAAGAAGGAAAAAGAACTGATCTTAAGGGCCTTGCGTAAGAACAACAACAAACGGAAATATGCGGCACGTGATTTGGGAATATCTGAACGAACACTCTATCGCAAAATCAAAGAGTACGAACTTGAACGCTAAAATCTATTTCTCATTTTTTTTGGTATTGATGACTGCGCAAAGTTGTGGCGTGTACTCATTTTCAGGCGCGGCTACTTCCGCCAAGACCATTGCCATCGAGCCAATACTCAATAATACTGACTTGGCACCGGCCAACTTAGGACAAACTTTTACCAATAAATTAAAAGACTATTATTTGCAGAATTCCAGCCTAAGAGTAATCCCAGAGGGCGCAGAGCTTCATATTGATGGAGTCGTTTCTGAATACCGAATCAATCCAGTTGCTCCTGTATCAACTGGCAACCCCAACGACCCTAACATAGCAGCGCTGTCGAGGTTAACAATCGGAGTGAAAATCACCTATGAGGACAATATTGAGCCAAAGAATGGTTTTAAGGACCGCACATTTAGCTTTTACCGTGATTTCGACAATAACCTGAATTTCCTTACAGTTCAGGAGGACCTGGAGAAGAAGATATTTGAACAGATACTGATTGACATTTTCAACGCCACTGTGGCAAGTTGGTAATATTCAGCAATTTGTACAGGCTCAGATTTTCAATTAGATTTACCAACCAACCTATTTGATTTCATGGATGCTTCCAGTTTCCACTTGCTGGTAAAAAACTTTACTAACCTCACTGAGGATGAGTTTGCAGAAGTTGGCAAACTGTCGAAAGAACATCCCTACAGCCAAATGCTTCACCTTCTTCGTTCAAGGGCCGCACTGGACCTGAAGTCTCCTGAAAAAACAGAGATATTAAATCAGAGTGCCGTCTACTCTACTGATCGAAATGTTTTGAAATGGGTAATGACCGCGGGTAAATCTGAAAGAATAAGCCATCCCGCTTTAAGCCCGCAGCCGATGCCTGAAGAACCCAGAGCGGTAACGCTGAAGCCATTGATTGAAGAACAGAAATCACAACCTGTTCAAACTGCTTTTCAGACCGCATCCTTAGATGGCGATGCCTTGAGAGATGACCTCATTCGCGAGCTTCAAAAATTAAAAAGGCTTAAACACGATTTCGAGGTGAGTGTTGATGAATTCAATAAGTCAATTGGAAATGGGGTTCAAACCAGCCCACCATTAGAGGGTACAAAAGAACCTGTTGGAGACCCTCTGCTTGAAGAATTAAAGTCGACGAAGAAGAAATTGAAGGTAGGTGGAACCAAGCAAAAAGAACAGAACGAAATCATCGAGCAATTCATAAAGACCAAACCGGTTCTTTCAAAGCCAAAGCCTGTCGGTGCCTCTGAAGATCTCTCAGAAGACTCGGGCATTTTCAGCGATAATATCATATCCGAAACCCTCGTGGATATCTTACTTAAGCAGGGCAAAAAAGAAAAGGCAGTTGAAGTCCTCAAGAAGCTGATTTGGAAGTTTCCACAGAAAAAGACTTACTTTGCCGCTCAAATTGAGAAACTGAAAAATTAACTTATGTACACTTTATACGTTAGCCTTACGATTTTCGCTGCTGTTCTTTTGGTTCTTGTAGTTTTAGCTCAAAACTCAAAAGGCGGTGGATTGTCGAGTCAGTTCGGTGGCAGCAGTGCCAGCAACCTGATTGGCGTGAAGAAAACAGGCGATTTACTTGAGCGTCTGACATGGGGCCTGGCCATTTCTTTGATGGTATTCACGCTGGCCACCAACTTTGCCACACCGAGTGCAAGTGCTTCGTCCGACGAGCTTTTGGAACGTGCCAAGGAGCAGCAAGGGGTACCTGTCCAAAATCAAGGTCTTAAGCAAACGGATTCGGCCTCGACTTCTAATCCCAAGTAGTTTCTATTCCCGATTCGAAAGGTGCTTTACCAACAATCTCTTTGCCACAGGGACAAGGGTTTGGAGATAGGGAAATTTCATTTTTGACAAAATAAGAAACGCTGCAGGATTGGGAAGGTTGGCATACTGACGAATCAACTCCCTTTTCATGTGTTCATACGTATTGGTGAGGTTGTATTGGGTAGTACAAATCAATTGTGTCTGCAGTCCCCTCATAGACTCTGAACTGCTTTGGTAAACAGTCACTTGATATCGATAAACATTTGTCTCTTTCTCAGGTGGCTGCGTGATAAACATGTAACCTTCCTTGGCATAGAGCGGGACGACCCCAACATGCGACAGCTCAACTTTTGATTCTACAAATTCATAGATCGTGGAACCCTCCTTCA
>JAYVQY010000112.1:0-119925 GCA_043776715.1 Cyclobacteriaceae bacterium
CAGACCAATAAATTCCTGCTAAGACAAATGATCTGCTAAATGCCTGAGCATCGATGGAGAGATGTCAGGTGGTCGGTGACAACACACGACCACAGGCAAAACCCTCAATCACAAAATCACAAATCTCTGGTGTTACTCTTATTCCCCCTGTGGTCGGTGTTGTCACCGATCACCAACGCAGACCATTAGATTCCAGCGAAAGCAAACTATGAACAGCATCTATAAAGACTGAAGTATAATGGAGAGATGTCAGGTGGTCGGTTCAGCCTGTGGTCGGTGTTTTCACCGATCACCAACGCAGACCAATAAATTCCTGCTAAGACAAATGATCTGCTAAATGCCTGGGCATCGATGGAGAGATGTCCGGTGGTCGGTGAAAACACACGACCACAGGCAAAACCCTCAATCACAAAATCACAAATCTCTGGTGTTACTCTTATTCCCCCTGTGGTCGGTGTTTTCACCGAACACCAACGCAGACTACTAAATTCCTGCTAAGGCAAATGGTCTGCTAAATGCCTGGGCAAGCTATGGAGAGATATCAGTGGTCGGTGACAACGCCTGACCACAGGCTAAATGATCAGGTAAACCGGTGGGATCTATAACTACTTCGATAATAATGAACTCTACTTTCGCACATGCTTCATGGAGTGCAATTTTTCACCGCAACCTGCTTGTCCTGGCAATCACTGCTTAAGCCAGACGATCGCAAACAGATTCTAACTTACAGTCCATCTGGCTCGGACCTGCGCGCAAGCGCGGGTTATCTTGGCCCTTCAAGAACTTTCTTGCACCCGGCCCAATACCAAAGCACCAACTTGTGGATATGTCAAATATGACATATCTTTGTAAGCGAGGCATTATGGATAAGCCGCTTGTTTGGCTACACGGTGAAGTAAAAACACCACCGTTTTCAGTGGCCGCTCGCATTGAGGCTGGTGTGTTACTGCGCAAGATTCAGCAGGGTGAAAAGTTGTCCATGCCAAACTCGCGTCCGATGCCCTCCATCGGCAAGCGGTGTCACGAACTTCGTATAGATGATGCGAATGCAACTTGGAGAATTGCGTATCGGACCGATCAAGATGCGATTGTCGTTTTGGAAATTTTTGAGAAGAAAACCCAACAAACGCCCCAGCAAGTGATTAACAATTGCAAGCAAAGGATTCGAAGGTATGATCGTAACTGATAAAAAGATGTAGAAATGAACGGCGCAAAGAAAAAACGTCTTGAAGCAAATGGATGGAAGGTTGGTAGTACCGCAGAATTTCTGAACCTTTCGCCCGAAGAAGCTGCCTATGTTGAGCTTAAACTTGCCTTGAGCAAAGCTCTCCAGGATCTCCGCAGATCCAAAAAACTAACTCAAGTTGACGTCGCCAAACGTATAAAATCAAGTCAATCGAGAGTAGCCAAGATGGAGGCCGCGGATACCTCCGTCACTATGGACCTCATGTTCAGATCACTGTTTGCACTTGGCGCATCCAGAAAAAAGGTCGTTGGAATGTTGAGCGTTTAGTAAAATGCACGACCTGGCTCTGGTTACCAATGATCAGCTACCATTCAGCCTGTCGTTTGTTTTTCACCGATCACCAACGGAGCTCAATAAATTCCGGCTCAGACAAATGATCTGGTAAATGACCGGGCAACTAGAGAGATAGCAAGTAGTCGGTGACAACACACGACCACAGGCAAAATGGAAAGATGTCAGGGTGGTCGGTGAAAACACCAGACCACAGGCAAATTTCACCCTTTCAGGGTTCATACTAGCAGCCACTTTGTTAACGAAGGGCTCCACCCTTCGTTAACTTAATTATTCGCCCTTTCAGGGCTTAATCCAACAAGGTCAAGCCCTGAAAGGGCGTTATTCCTTACAACAGGGTGAAGCCCTGTTATCTGAAGCATCATGCCATATAGCCCTGAAGGGGCGAACTAACAAAACTCGATTCAATTTGAGAACACACGGACTTAACCATTCACCTTTCAGGGCTCGATACAATAAGTTCATTCTTTTTGCCCTACTCTAATCGTCCAATGTTGCTTTCTTACTCTGAATAAACTGAAACACGAACGCCATTCCAATCACGGCCAGGCATCCGATGATATTGTACAATAGGAAAGCTACATCTGTAAAGAAATACAAATAAAGAATGATCATCTCCGCAATGATCGCTGCCCAAAATACTGCCGTTGATTTCAGATACTTCAGATAAAAAGCTGAAAGAAAAATCCCCAGGATCGTACCATAAAACAATGACCCGACAATATTGACATATTGAATCAGGTTCTCAGATTGATTTGCCAACGATGCAAACATCATGGCAAATACCGCCCAGCCTGCTGTCATCAACTTAGATGCCTTCACATAATGTTGATCGCTTTGTGCTGGATTCATGGAACGTTTATAGATATCAACCACCGTCGTGGACGACAGTGCATTCAATTCGGAGCCCATGGAAGACATCGCCGCAGAAAAGACAACGGCCAAAAGCAAGCCAATCAACCCATGTGGCAAATAGCTCATCACAAAATTGATGAAGACGTAATCTTTGTCCTGTGTGTTGGCACCAGGCATGCTCTTCTTAATCGCCTCTTTCGTCTTCACCCTAAGCTCTTGTTCGGACCTCTGTATCTCTTCAAATGTTTCCTTGGAAATTGCCAGTTGTTGTTCATCATGCGATTGGATAGCGCTCATCAACTTGCTGGCAGTCTCCTTCCGCTGTGCAAAAATATTCTCGTACCGCGACTCCAGTTGGCGTAGCTCAACAGACGCTCCCGTTTGCATTGCTTGCACACGCATGCCAGGGTTGTGGAACAACGGAGCCTGGTGGAATTGGTAAAAAACAAAAATTAAAATCCCGATGTAAAGAATGATAAACTGCATCGGAATCTTCAGTAACCCATTAAATAGCAGGCCCATACGACTCTCTGCGATGGAGCTCCCGGATAAGTATCGTCCCACTTGCGATTGGTCTGCGCCAAAGTATGACAGAAACAAAAACAACCCTCCGATCAGACCTGACCAAATGTTATAACGGTCTGAAAGATTGAATGACAGGTTGATAAGATTTAATTTACCCATCTCCCCTGCCAGTTGAAATGTATTCCCAAATGAAATTCCTTCCGGCAGTTTTGAAAAAGCAATCCACCCCGCTGTAATCATTCCGGTCATGATGACGGCCAACTGGTATTTCTGTGTAATGCTCACTGCCTTTGTCCCGCCGGTAAAAGTGTATATGAGCACCAATGATCCTATTAAAACTGTCGTAAGATTAATGTTCCATCCAAGGATCGTAGAAAGGATGAGTGACGGAGCATACAATGTAATGCCTACCGCCAGACCACGACCCATCAAAAAGAAAAATGCAGCAAGGGTTCGGGTCTTACGATCAAAACGAGTCTCTAAATATTCATAAGCTGTAAAGACTTTGAGTTTGTGATACAATGGCACTGCCGTAATGGAGAGAATGATCATTGCCAAAGGCAGGGCAAGATAAATTTGAATAAAACGCATCCCATCTTCGTAGGCTTGTCCGGTAGTTGAAAGGAATGTGATGGCGCTGGCCTGGGTTGCCATGATAGAAAGACAAACCGTCCACCATGGAAGGCTCTTATTGCCCAACAGGTAGCCTTCCATATTCTTGGCGCCACGGGTCTTCCATGCACCATAACCGACAATCAGCGCCAGCGTGCCAAAGAGAATAATCCAGTCTATGGCATTCATGAAAAATAAAAAGTAATGAGGGAGTAGATGAATAACTGGACAATCAGCACCACTACCACAAGCCAATACCAGTGACTCCAACGCTGGAAGACGGGAGGCTTTTCATTTGATGAAGATTCCATTACTTAGAGGTTTTTACCTTTTGACTCTGAGGCTTGGGAACTTTGCCCAACGACGTAAGATTGGTAAATAATTTATAAGCACCTGCAACACCCTCTGGTAATTCACGAAAAAATGATAGTCCGGTATACACATAGTACCCATTACCATACTTGGCAACGAGCAAGCCACCGTCCCTGGCGGGTTCACCGGTATCGTTGCTGGATATCAATGCCTCAAAGTTCGGATCCCACTTGTTTGGATAGTAAAGTCCCCGCTCCTGAACCCATCCTTTGAAATCATCCGATGTTATTTTGTTTGGATAGTTTAAGGCCGGATGATCGGGTTTCAAAATCCTCACTTCGCTGTTTTCTTCTGTTACACGGTCGCGTGACAAAGTCAGGGGGTATGGTGAGAATTTGTCTACCTCCAGGTCGTGATTGGTATTGTATTGCACGACCATTGTACCTCCGTTGTTGACATATTCCAGCAGGTCTGGCATAAAGTGCTGAATTCGTTCATTTGTATTCAGCGCTCTCACGCCCAGAACCAAAGCATCCAGCTTTTTAAGGTTAGAGGGCGTTACTTCCTCATCTTTCATCTCCCATACTTCGTAGCCGATATTCCTCAAGGCATCGGGAATTTCATCACCCGCTCCACGAATATATCCGACCACCTGGCCCTCTTTCTTGATATCAAACCTTACGATGCTAGCCTTCGACACGGGCAACAGTGTTTGAAAGGGAATGTGGTCGTAGGATATCGTTTGAAGGGCGGAGGAGTAAGCTTTGCCTCCAATTTCTGCACGGGCCGTAACGGTAAACGAGCCCTCCCCAGCGGCAGGGAATACCTTAAAATCAATCTTCTGCTCCTCTCCTTGTCTGATAAGTTCGATCGCCACCGATGCAGGCTCCGATCTCCAGCCAGCTGGCAAAGCAAGCGCTAAAGTCCCCGACAACTTATTTCCGGAAGCCGATTTAACAAGTACCCCAACCATCTTTGGATTTGAATCTTTGAACACGAAAACCTTTTGCGATAGATTAATGAATATAGGTGGTACGATTTCAAATGGCCGCATCAATTCCCCTTTCACAGGGTCTGTCCATTTATAGATTAGTGGGGATGCAAGGGTTATCTTTTCACCATTCACCTCAATGATATAATCGATTATGACGGCAGGACCGTTCTCAGGTTTCCCAATGAAAGAAGTATCCGGCACTTTGAAAAGTCCCTGTGAGTGGTCTGCACGCAACCAATACGGATCAGAATATCGGCTGTCAGGCGACAGCGGCTTTCTTGTCTTGAAATTGTAAAGTTTGTTAAAGTCAAGATTTGTATTTAGAGCAGAATCTATTGATAATGACGCATTTTTGATTTGTAAAAGTTTGATTGGTGTAACTGATCGATTGACGACCTCAAATGTATTGACAACCATCTCACCAGGCGCCTTCCATGGCTGGTCTGCTGTGACCTCAAAGTAAAGTCCCGCGCAATCCTGAATCAGCTGGTTGACCTCCCTTAACTTCCTTTCCTTCCAAATGGACGGGGAGAGACTTTCAATCTGCTTTCTTACCTGTTGCAATCCGACAATGGAGGCTGCAGGATTTATTGGATTATATTCTTTAATGACCTTGTCTACCAAAGGCTGTACTTTCTCCCCACCTTTCACACGGGCCCAGGTCGTTATGATTCCATCAAAAAGATCTTTATTGGCCTTCACCCCTTTCGCATATTCAAAGTATTCTGGTGAATCGCCACGTCTTCCAGATGACCCAAAGCCCTGACTTTTGTGCTGAGAACGGCTCTCGGCAGCGATTTCTGAATAAGATTTCCCGAGCAGCGTGTTGTAGCTGCCCATATTCACCGACACCACACCTGGTGTATTTTCATTAATGGTCTGATTCCACCACCTACCTGTATTCGTATAGATTCTTGTAACCTGCCAGGTGCCAAACTCTTGCACCTGTTCAGGCAGATAATCTGCACGGGGCGTCAAATCAAAGGCTTCCAGCGCCAATACTGCTGAGGCTGTATGATGACCATGCCCTGCCCGCTCGTCAGGTGGGAAGCGTGTGAGGATGATGTCTGGCTTGAATTGCCGAATGACTTTCACCACATCTGAAAGAATTTCTTCTTTTCCCCAGATGGCAAATGTCTCAGCAGAATTCTTTGAAAAGCCAAAATCGTTGGCTCGTGTGAAAAACTGTTCCCCTCCGTCGATGCGTCTGGCGGCTAACAGTTCCTGGGTGCGGATCAATCCAAGGAGGTCGCGCATTTCAGGGCCAATTAGATTTTGACCTCCGTCTCCCCTGGTCATGGACAGGTAAGCAGTGGATGCGAGCTTATCCGTTTCCATGTAGACGATCGCCCTTGTATTTTCATCATCTGGATGCGCTGCTACATACAAAACCGAAGCGAGCACATTCAGCTTTTTAAGTTTCAAATGAATGGCAGCGGCATCCGGCTGCTTGTATTGCGCTTCAGCAACTTGAAAGATCGCTATTGTCAGAAGGAGGAGGACGATTCTTTGCATCATGTTCTTTTTACGGGGAATTGTGGGGCAAGTTACTACCGTTTTATAAACGGCTTGCATGCGAGCGCCCAATGTTAACGGCATACAAATTTAATCCAGAATAGAATATTTTCTGGAAATAATGCTATAGGCGGCTGGTCGGGATGAGCTCAAAATTTTCCCCGGATTTCGTCATTCACCAGGAAGGTACCATCCTCGTAAATAAACAAATGGACGCGACTGAGTTCCTTCTTCTTGGGCGAGAGATAAAAGATATTGTATTCATGTGCTGTTACACGGTCTTTGATGTCATCGGTGTATCCAAGATCCATCTTAAACGAAGTGCCAACCTCTACCTTTTTACTAACCACCAGGTGTCCCAGGTTATTGACGCACTTCACCCTCACTTCCTCTCCATTCAACTTAATCGTTTTGAAGTTTATGATGAGGTAAGGCAAAGGCCCTCCCGGAGATTGCTTCTTAGCTTTATCCGAGGCCGACTCCTCAAAATCAAACACCTGATGGTCGATGCCGGGCTTTTGCTTGAACGTATACTCCAGTTCAAGTTGAAACTCATCACTCGGCTTAAACGGTACTTCCTCCTGCCATGCAAGACTCAATAGAACAAGTAATATGGAAAAAGTCATTGAAGCTAGTTTGAATAGCAAGATAAAAACTAATGCCCATTACCCAACTCCTAGGGCCGAATGATTGAAACAGACTTCAGCTTCACGGTCGTACCCCAGGGAAAGGAATATTCACCATCTGGAACCTCGATGCGATTGAAATCGCTGCTCACTTTGCCATTTAAGAACTGGATGTAATATGGATAGACTGCTTTGGCGTCATTGACATTGATTCGTATGCTTGCCACGGTTGGAAGATTGACACCTGCAATTTGCTTTTCAGAATTGTACAATGTGCTTTTGACCTTCATTGTCTGATTTTGGATATCCAACGAGCCAGAAGCGGTTTTAATCAACTCAAAATCAACCTGCATATTGCCATCGGTAGTAGTATACGTCCATTTGCCCTCAGCAGAAGTGGGGCCGGACGCACTCTTGCTGCATCCCGTAATTAGGATGATGACAGAAGCCAATATGATTAATCCAGGTAGCTGCATAATTGATTGTCACAAAGCTATTAATATTTTAGAATGATAGAGACTTGAACAGGTTTTACTAAAGAGCCAATGAAGAAACATAAGGAGGTCCACTGAGAATGCTTTATCTCCGTGCTTCTTTGTGACGGTCGGCCGTTGTATTCCTCTGTGTGACTTCCTTAGAATTCAGTTATTGAAAAAATGGATCAGCCACCCGCACGCTTCCCTTCCCTGAAGGGACCTGCGCGTGGCTTCTTCATACCACGATTGCTATCGGGAGGCGAGCGAGGCAAATGCAGTTCTTATCCTCATGATATTATATCCCCATTGGAATATTCTGTGGTGAATGCATTCTAGCTTTCCTCACTAAGTTCACTACCTTTATAATAATCACATACCCCTGATCCATGAATTCACAAAGCAAAATCCTTTTCATTTTATTCTACCTTTTAAGTTTACATGTTTCAGCCCAGGACGTGGCCTCGGCTGCCAATGCATTTCTAAATGCGCTGGATGCCAAACAAAAGGAAAAGGCACAATACGTATTGGATGATGCTGAACGTTTCAACTGGCATTTTGTACCACGTGAGAGAAATGGCGCATGCTTTAGGACCTTTACGGCAGAGCAACGGAGCCTTGGCTTGGCGTTGTTAAAGAGTTCGATCGGTGAGCCAGGGTTTGAAAAAGCCAATGCCATCATGGAGCTTGAGAATGTTCTCAGGGAAATTGAAGGACGGAGCCTGGATGACAAGCACCGCGACCCACTCAATTACTACATCACCATTTTTGGAACTCCGTCCAAGGACAAAGCGTGGGGTTGGAGGTTTGAAGGGCATCATATTGCACTCAATTTCTCTTCTGAAAAGAATGAGTTAGTCTCGTCCACACCATCGTTTTTCGGAAGCAACCCAGGGATCGTACCGATTGGACCGGAGAAAGGGAAACAAATCCTGAAGTTAGAAACAGAACTTGGCCTTGCATTGGCGAATAGTCTTACCCCTGAGCAAAAATTGAAAGCCGTCTTTGCTGAGAAGGCCCTTCCAGACATAATATCATTCAACAAACGAAAGGCCAGCAGTCTCGAGCCGTTTGGATTACTATATTCAGAAATGAATGCAGCGCAACAGAAATTACTCTCCCAACTGCTGGAGGTATACGTGAAAAACTATCAATTGGGCTTCGCCAAAACTTTGATGAACAAGATTAAGAAAGCCGGCATCGAGAACCTGACTTTTGCCTGGGCGGGAGGTTTCGCTCATGGCGCTGGCCTCTATTATCGAATCCAGGGGTCGATGCTATTGATTGAATACGACAATACTCAAAATAACAACAATCATGTTCATGCTGCAGTGAGAGATTTGACCAACGATTTTGCTGAAGATATTTTAAAAGAGCATTATCAGAAAGAACATAACTAAGAATTGTTTCTTCTTGTTAGCTTTAAAACTCCAGTATTTTAGCTGCTAGCTTATTGGTGTTACCGGCAGGAGGTTTTGAATAGCCATACAGTGCAACGGTATAATATGCCCCAGCCTGAAAATTCAGTGATGCTGTTGTTCCCAGCAAACTGTTATCACTTAAAGCCCTAACTTCGAAAATGTATGTTTTTGAAGGTGTTTCTGTAAAAGCGTTTACCTGCTGATAGGTCCGGGCTGGAAGCAGCGAAGCAGTCTCACCTGCAATGGCCACATAAGCAGCCGGCGTATCAGGAGATAAATGAATAAACCGAATCATCATGTTGCTGCTTGCTGACGTGAATTCCGCTTCGTCCAAGGTTATTAGCGGCTTGATGGTAAATTGCTTGTTAATGACAAAAACCGAGTAGCCCTTTGCAGTTCCCAGGGTGAAAGTGGTATCAATTAAGGTAAGGTTGTTTACGTAAGAGGTGAATTGCAGAATTCTGGTGCCTGACGTTACAGAGATAGAACCGCTAAAACTTCCATATTCAAATGCAGATGAATTAAGCTTAGAACCATCGAGTACAACATTCAAAGGCGGGCTGGAAGGCGCACCGTGAAAGAATGCAAGGGTTGAATAATTGAGTACTGGGTCCTGACTTGATTTAGAACAACCTGACACGATCATCAGGAAAACAGAACATATCAATAGGCAATACGATAAGTGCTTCATAAAATAATGAAAAAGGATGCTAGATTTATACATGCCGCAATTTACAAAATAGTAGCCAGAAGAAAGTCAATAAATTACTGAACATCGGTTATCTTAAAGTCCGGGTGTACGACAGTTTTGCCTCTTGGGCTAAAGCCCTTTTTCGAAAGCTACAATAACCCCGTGCTTAAGCACGGGGTTATTTCAGCTACAAGCCTCATGGGCTTTAGCCCTGCAATGGCTTTGCAAAAGTGTCGTACACCCTAAAGTCCCTGGCTCCATGAGGAAATTAAGGTATTGAGTATATTTCCATCCTAAACAAATTCACATGAAATTAAGTCTCAAATACATAATGTGGGCTGTTCTTGCCATTCTATTCGTCTGTGAAAATTCCTATTCACAGGATATTCCTCTGGTGAGTGATTCTGTAGTCGCAGCGTTGAATTCAGAATTATCAGGTGAGTCTGCCAAAAGGAATTTAGAATACATCACCCGGCTACACCGTATGCGTGGATCAGAAGACTTCAAAAAGGCAATTGACTTCATCGAGTCAAAACTTAAAGCGTACGGACTCGAACAGGTAGAAGTCTTTCAGATACCTACCGATGGCAAAATATTCTATGGCACGCAGAAGGCGAGAATGGCATGGGAAGCGGAGTTTGCTGAATTGTGGGAACTTGAAAAAGTAACTGGACAATGGAGACCAAAAGTTCGAATTGCGGATTGGGAGTCCATGCCGATTACACTGGCGGAGGATAGTGAAAGCGGGGAAGCAACTGCTGAATTGGTGGATATTGGTGCCGGCACCAGCGAAAAAGACTTCGAAGGCAAAAGTGTGAAAGGTAAATTGGTACTTACTTCTTCTTCGCCCGAATCCGTCACAGAACTTGCCATCGGAAAATATGGCGCTGCGGGGATTGTCAGCTCAGCACAAAATCAAATCACTGCCTGGTGGAGGGAAGACCAAAATCTTATTCGATGGGGGCACTTCAACAGCTTCTCGAAAATAAAGTCATTCTGCTTTATGATTTCCTTAAAGCAGGCAGGAGAGTTTCAGCAGCGCTTAAACAGAGGAGAGTCGATCATGTTAAATGCCAAAGTAAGGGCGGGACAGCATGAGGGCTTTTACAGTTTCGCAACAGCGGTCATTAAAGGAACCGACCCAAAGTTGAAAGAAGAGGAAATTGCTTTCACCTGTCACCTGGATCATCAGCGCCCAGGTGCCAACGACAATGCCAGCGGCAGCATGACGATCCTGGAGATCGCGCGAACGATATCAAAGCTCATCTCTGAAGGAAGGTTATCCCGCCCGCAGAGGACGTTGCGCTTTATCTGGTCTCCCGAGATTGAAGGAACCAGCGCGTTGCTAAGTCAACGCCCTGAATATGCTACCAGGATCAAAGCAGTGATTCACATGGACATGGTCGGTGGTGGACCGGTAACCAAATCAATCTTTCATGTGGCAGGCTCACCAAAAAGTCTTCCCACGTTCGTCAGCGATGTGGGCGAAGCTTTTGGGCGATATGTAAATGAGGAGTCCGATGCTTATGCCAGTGGCTATCTCCACACCTACCCCTTCGTGTCAAAAGAAGGAGGCAAAGAGCCCTTGCAAGCTGTTCTCGGTCAGTTTCATCTGGGCAGCGATCATGAAGTATACAGTGAAGGTTCCTTTCGAATCCCCAGCATATACCTCCACGACTGGCCGGACCGGTATATACACACCAACTCTGATGTTCCGGCGAACATCGACCCAACTAAATTAAAACGCGCTGGGTTTATTGGAGCAGCGAGCGGCTACTTCCTTGCGACACTCAATGCGAGCAGCGTGTCGCAGGTATGGAACTTGATTCAACAACAAACATTAAAAAGGACATCGCAGATGATCGGACGGACTTACGGACTACCACCAAACGAAGGTCAGAATATGAGGGTCAGCCACTTTCGTCACGAACGGGGCGTATTCACATCCCTCAATTCTTTTGTTACGGTCTCTCCTACGCTTTCAAAAGAAGCTGAAGCATTCTATTCAAAATTGTCTGAAGCCAGCGGAACAAAACTAGTTGAGGTGAGGAATATGATGTCCTATCCTGTTTACAAAAGGAATCCAGCGATCAAAGGTCCGATGTCCGTGTTCTCGTATGATTATTTCGTTGACCATTTTGGGATTGAGAAGTCACGCGCCATTCGCCTACTGAACTATCAGGGACGATGGGGCCACGAATATTCTTATGAAGCGTTGAATTTTGTGGATGGGGCCCGCACCACCCTTGACATCAGAAACGAATTATCCGCAGAGTTCGGACCGATTCCGATGGATGTTGTTGAAGAATACTTAGCAGCGCTTGAAAGTATTCAGGTAATTTTGAAAGCGAAATGATTTGGGATTTATGAATTAGGATTTAGGATTTAAAAAATTAGAGTATTCATTAAATGAAGCCACTCCTCACCATCTTTTCCGCCGTCGCTGCCCTGCTATGCTGTCAAAGCTGCTACGTGGCGAAACCACTTGACCGGGATGTGCGCATCTCCATTACGACCGATTTTCCGATCACGATTAAAAATGAGGGTAACTCCAACTTTTCTACCAGGCATACTGAAGCAGAATACAGAAAGCAATATATCAACGACATGATGGCGGAATTTGCAAACGATCCATCATCGTCGATCAGGCAACGCCCGAGTTCGTGGTTAAGATTACTACACTTGAATTGATCGAGAGCACCAAAGTTGACACGGTGAAAGACCTCACATCAAAAGACAATTGGATGACAAGAGAATTAACGGTGGCTAAATTGAAAACCACGGGCACCGTAGTGAAAGCCGGAAGTAGCAATATGGTAACCTGGACTGCTGATAAAGATAAAAATGAAGAGCTCACCAAATCACGAAGCGTCGGGCAAATTGCCGCAGGCGAAAATAAGGACGGATCAAACTACCGCATTGCAAGTTTTGATGATAATGAATTCGTCATTCAATCGGGACATTGCGGTAGAAGAGCCGCTGTACGCATTGTGCAAGAGATCAAGAAGCAATTGAAATAAAATAAAAAATCATGTTTAAAAATTTTAATTGGGACACTGTTCCCGTAGAAGAAGTTAACCCTTCCATGAAAAGAAAAATCATAACGGGTGAGAAGCTTATGATTGCCCGAATGTATTTTAAGGACGGCTTCCTTGTACCGCTGCATAGTCACATGCACGAGCAGGTTACCCAGGTCGTAGCAGGCAAGATGCGATTTTGGTTTGGAGAAAATAAAGAGAAAACGATGGACTTCGGTCCGGGTGATGTGGTGGTCATTCCCTCCGACCTTCCCCATGAAGCACTTATGATCGGTGATGTAGAAGAAGTTGATACCTGGGCACCACCACGGCAGGATTGGCTCGATGGATCGGATCACTACCTTAGGAAGTAATGGATCTGGGATTAAAAAATAAAGTGGCCTTTGTCGGCGCCTCCAGTCAGGGACTGGGTAAGAGCGTTGCAATGGAACTTGCCAGCGAAGGTGCGAGTGTCGTTATCTGCGGAAGAAACAAAGAGACGTTAAAAGCTGCCGAGGCAGAGGTCAAAACAAAGGGTGGCGCAGTACTCGCGTTGGCCGGCGACCTATCCATCGCTCAGGACCGGGAATATTTTATTCAAGCAACACTAAAAACGTTTGGTCGCGTAGATATTCTCGTCACCAATACAGGAGGACCCCCGACAGGCAAGTTTGAGGCATTCGCTGCTGAAGATTGGGACAAAGCCTTTCAGCTATTGCTAGGAAGCGTGGTGGGACTTGTAAAAGGATTCCTGCCAGGAATGAAGGAGCGAAAATGGGGACGCATCATCTCTATTACCTCGCAAGCCGTTAAGCAGCCCGTCAATAACCTGATTTTGTCAAACGCTGTACGCTCCTCGGTAGTGGGTTTGATGAAAACACTTTCTAATGAATTGGGTGAGCACCAAATAACAGTGAATAATGTCATGCCGGGATATACAAAAACAACACGGCTCATGAAGCTCATCGATGGCAATCCGGCGCTTGCTTCTGTTACTTCGGAAATACCATTGGGTCGATTTGGAAATCCTGACGAATTCGCTGCTGCCGTTGCATTTCTTGCAAGTGAAAGGGCCAGCTACATCACAGGAGTATCCCTTGCCGTGGATGGTGGATGGATTAAAAGTGCGCTATGAAATTGTTCAATCCCGTGCCTGCTAATACTTTTCTATCAAGTCAAGCGTCTGTTCTTCGATATCTCTGTTCTTTGCTTTGTATCTAATCTTTCCACTTCCTACCAACAAGATGATTAAGCCTGCAGACGTGCAAAATGCCATTACTCCGGTCATGGGCATCGCTGTCCGGGCCGCCATCAACCCAACGCAAGCTGATGCCAATGAACCCAATCCCATCTGGATGGCTCCCATCAATGCAGAAGCGCTTCCTGCCTCCTTCGTAAAGGGAGCCATCGACAAAGCTGCCGAGTTCGGAAAACAAAATCCCTGACAGCTTAGGAATAAAAAGATGAGGGCAATCGTGCCATACAGTCCGAGTACGTCCATGACAGTCCCCGAAAAAAGCAGGATGCCGAACGTTGTTTGTAGTATGAGCACCGTCTTCATGATCTGCATGCTATCATATTTCTTTAACAACAGGTTGTTCATCTGACTGCTGGTAATCAGTCCGGCCGCGATGAGGGCAAAGATTCCTCCATATTGCTGCTCGGTCACTCCGTACAATTGCATAAATACAAAAGGAGAACCTGCGAGGTAGGCAAACAAACCAGCGGAGGCTACCCCCCCTGCTAATGCATAAGTATAAAATTGAGGCTCCCTCAATACCCTCATAAAACTATCGAGAATTGGCTTTGGCCTTAATAAAAAAGTAGGGTCCGGTTCCTTGCTTTCCGGCAGCCAAAGAGCCACTGCAATCAATACCAAACTTGTCACGCCGGCAAGGATGACAAATACATAGTTCCATCCAAATTCGGCAATCACATAACTTCCCACCGTGGGTGCCAACATTGGCGAGACACCCAGGATTAAGATCAGATACGAAAATATTTTGGCATTCTCGTTCAATGGAAATACGTCGCGTACGATGGCCCTTGGTGCCACCATTCCTACGCAGCCACCCAAAGCTTGAAGCCCTCGAAACGCGATGAGCACCTCCACCGACGTAGACAAGGCACAACCAATGGAGGCAAATAGATATAAAATGAGCCCGGCATAGAGGGGTCGTTTTCTTCCAAACCTGTCTAACAAAGGGCCACTGATCAATTGGCCAACGCTGATGCCGATAAAGAAACTGGATAAAGAATAAGAAACTGCATCCACTGTTGTATGAAGGTCTGCCGCGATGGCTGGAAACCCGGGCAGGTACATATCAATAGAAAAGGGTCCTATCGCGGATAGGAGTCCGAGGATAAGGATGATGACGAAGCGCGTTCTTTTTTCTAATTTCAAATCGGGCACAAAGCTAAGGGAAGATTTGGGATATTGGATTTACGAAGGAGGATTGGCGCTGCTGCGACGAAAACCGTCAATCCAAAAATCATCAATCTTAAATCAAAGAGAAGGGATTTTGGATTGACGAAGTACGATTGGCGCTACTACGAGGAAAATCGTCAATCCAAAAATCATCAATCGTAAATCGAGGAGGCGGGATTTTAGATTTACGAAATATGATTAGCTAAAATCGTCCTTCGAAAATCGTAAATCTCAGCAGCTCACATTGATCGACCGCAATGGCTAATTACAATCGACGCCTACTTTCAATTTTCGCCCGCACCGTCTTGATCGATGCTACTATAATTGAGAGTACCTCATTCGCTTCTTTTTTAGGGGCCTCCAATTTTTCATCAGTCACCACATTCGTTTCCTCCATCACTTCGAGCCAGTAAATCGTCTCGTCGGTTTCCTCTTCAACTATTTTCAGCTTATATAGAAAGTCAGCGTCAGATTTTGCCCGACAGGCAGCCCGATAATTTGCCCCAATGGATGTGGCTGACCGCACAAGTTGATTAGCAATCGCCCGACCTGCTACACTGTTGGGAACCTGACCCAAAAGCTGGATGATAGCGATCCCAAGCTGTTTAGTTCTATTTTTTAGTTCATCAGGCGTCATCGGATTTTGGGATTGGCGAGTAATTGACGAATTACGAAGGACGATTTGTCGCTTTAACGTCGCAAATCGTCAATCTAAAATCGCACATCGAAAATAATCAAAGCGTATTACTGGCTGGAGAAATGTAGGCAACGGAAAACCAGACCATTTTAAGAATTTTAGATTTACGAAGCACGATTGACACTGTGACCGCGCAAATCGTCGATCCAAAAATCATCAATCGTAAATCTAAGAGGCGGGATTTTAGATTTACGAAGGACGATTGGCGATGCTACGACGAAAATCGTCAATCCAAAAATCAGCAATCGTAAATCGAAGAGACGGGATTTTATATTTACGAAGGACGATTGGCGCTACTACGAAGAAAATCGTCAATCCAAGATCGACAATCGTAAATCGAAGAGACGGGATTTCATATTTACGAAGGACGATTGGCGATGCTACGACGAAAATCGTCAATCCAAAAATCAGCAATCGTAAATCAAAGAGGCGGGATTTTATATTTACGAAGGACGATTGTAGTTGTTAAAGACTTAAATCGTTAATCCAAAATCGTAAATCATAAGTCTTTGTCTGGCAAATTGTTGTGACGCAAGTCGTGTTTCATTAAAACAAAGGTGCTAACTTCGCTCGCCAATTTATAACCAAACCCCAAAACCTATGAATAGAAAAACGATCTATGCCGCTATTACCACACTGGCTGTGGCGTACTTGATGCTTTCCTGCGGTAAGCCTGCCGCCACCACCGAAGCCGTTGCACCTTCTACAGACCACATTAACATGATCGTCAAGGATTGGGAGCGCGCAAAGAAATTCACCCAGGCCTATCTGGATTCGTCCAATGATAAATCTGTCACTTACAAACTGTCTGATAAAACGCCACGCTCTTTTGGCGATCAGCTCCTTCATTTGGCAGAAGCCAATTACGGGCTTGGTAAAGCGGCCACTGGAAAGTCTACAGAAATGGGCTTTGGAAAACTTGAAAAGAACGATCAGATCAAAACAAAAGCTGACCTCACAAAAGCAGTCATTGATAGCTATGATTATGTACTTGCAGCTTTGAAAGATATGAATGACACGCAATTGATGGATACCTGTTCCATTCAGCTTGGTCCGAATTTTAAACCAACGATGACAAAAGGCGAAATGATCGGCAAGGCATTTGAACATCAGACCCATCATCGTGGTCAGGCCACGCAATACCTTCGTGCACAAGGCCTGACGCCACCTCAAGAGATGCTGTTCTAAAGCTCATCCATTCATAAGTCCGGGGCATTTGCTTCGGACTTATTTTTTTCAAAAATTGAAAGACTGAACTAGAGTCGCTGCTGTTTATTTGGTGAGAAGTTGGAAGCAGCAGAGGTTTCATTGAAAAAAAGAAGCGAATCTTCAATATTTTTTCTCCAATAATCCCAAGAGTGGCCACCGGTGTGCTCTAAATAGCGATGTTTGATATCATGTTCCACAAGACTTTGATGGAGCTTCCTGTTGAATTCAATGAGAAGGTCTTCTGTGCCGCAGTCAAATTGAAAATACGGCAACTTATCCTTATTGGCCAGCAAACAGTCTATCACATTCTCCTGCTTCTCCACAGCCGCACTGAGCTTAGCATATCCACCCTCTTCCAGAAACAGTGCCATCTGAGAAAATTCAGTGATGGATGAAAGTCCAGAAAAAGAGTGAAAAAACGTGGGATGCTTCGCCCCTAACCTCATCGCGCCATATCCACCCATGGAAAGGCCAGTGATAAAGAATTTTGATTTTTCACTAACAGATACTATCTGTTCTTTGACTACTGCAATCACTTCTTCCACAATCCATTTTTCATAATCTTCAGTCTGGTGACGCAGGTATCCACTGCCATCGCCATAGAGACCATCAGAAGGCATCACCAGAACCATGGGTCTTATCTTTTCTTCATGGAGCAGGTGTTCCATTGTTTTATGGACAGCTCCGTTCATGGACCACGCCCAGTGGGAGCCATAGACGCCATGAAGAAGAATCACGACATCATGGGAAAGCGCTATGCTAACATTTTGAGGAACATAGATTGTAATGTCGGCCCTTCTTTGCAGCGCTTTGCTTTTCACCGTAATCCAACGGAGGCAATTAAATTCATTTTCCGGATAAGACATTTCTGTTGTGAAGAATTTGGACATGGTCTTTAGTTTAGAAGCTTATAACCCCCTTTGCATTTAGTCCATGGTGCATGTCTGAAAAAGCTTTTTCAAGTTCGTCAAGATTATACGTCCTGGTAACCATTTTATCAAGAATTAATTCTCCACTGGCATATAGCTCTTGTAAAATTTTGAAATCAATTTGCGGCCTTGTTTTTCCGTAGAGCGGATTAATATAAATTTTATCCCATTCAAAGAGGCGCATGTCTATTGTAATTTCCTGTTCAATACCGCTGACTTGAACCGCCGTTCCAGCATTTCTGATCATCGCCAACGGGGCGGCACCCAATGCTGGGATGGCGGTACACTCAAAGGCATAGTCCGCTCCGCGCTCGGTGAGAACCTTTACTTCTTTCGAGGCTTGCAAAAGGCCTATGTCATCTTTTGATGCCAGTATGGTATGGGTAGCACCATATTCTTTTGCCATTTCAAGTCGAGAATGATTGATGTCAATCGCTATAATCTTAGCAGCCCCCGAAATCCTGGCACCCTGGATCACATTGAGGCCCACACCACCGGCACCTAAGACCACAACCGATGTTCCTCGTTTGACTTTCGCTACATTCACTACTGACCCATACCCTGTCATCACACCACAACTAATAATCGCAGCGGAAGGAAAGGGAATATCAACGACAATTTTAACGGCAGCCGATTCACGCACCAACGCATATTCTGCCATCGTGCCAAGGCTAAAGGCTCGTTCAATGGGAACTCCCCCGCGCGTACTGGCCTGCAAACGTGCGTGACCACCACTTACTTTATTACCTGCTACAACCGCTGAGTTAACCTCACATAAATGCTGGTTTCCTTCCCTACATGCAAAGCACTGATAACAAGGAACTGCCCAGTTGAGGATCACAGCGTCACCCTCTCTCAAAGTGGAAACCTGAGGACCTATTCTAGCTACTACACCCGCTCCCTCATGCCCCATGATCAGTGTCTTGCCCCATGATTGAGAATCCCAATCGGTGTGGCAGATCCCGGCTGCTTTCATCTGCACCAACACTTCATCTCCCTGCGGATCATCGATGGTTATTTGCTCAATGGAGAAATTTCCATTCCCGTCAGCAATGGCGGCACGCGACTTAAGCATAGATTTCGTACATGATAAAGGATGTAAGAAACATAAGGTAACTAAGTTGGTATTTTATTTTTCTGGATTAATAGCTACCTTTTAAATCTCGAAAATAAATCCCAATCCACCAAAATCAAATTCAAATGGACACCCAAATCACCTGGCCAAAGAAAACGAGGGAGATGCAAAGTCATCATTTCGATTCTACGTTTTGGAATGATTTCAAGTTTAGAGGTGATGATATTATCATTTCGACGTATGCCAAATCCGGTACAACGTGGCTCCAGCAAATCATTTCGCAGCTTATTTTTAATGGGGCGGAAGATCTTGAAGTAGCTGAGATGTCGCCGTGGATTGATTTGCGTGTACCTCCTAAAGAAGTAAAGTTACCTGCTGTGGAAGGTCAAAAGCACCGGCGATTCCTCAAAACACATTTGCCGGTGGATGCGCTAGTGTTTTCACCCAAAGCAAAATATATCTACATCGGTCGCGATGGCAGAGACGTAGTATGGAGCATGTATAATCACCATAAGAATGCAAATGACCTCTGGTACCATGCACTGAACGATACCCCGGGCCGTGTTGGACCTCCGATTGAAAAACCTGTTGATTCAGTCGTCCAATACTATCATGACTGGCTCGATAAAGACGGATATCCGTTTTGGCCATTCTGGGAAAATATAAAATCGTGGTGGGCCATCAGGAATTTGCCCAATGTTCACATGATACATTTTCATAACATGAAACAAGATATGCCAGGTGAAATAATAAAGGTTGCGGAATTTTTAAATATCCCCATTGACCCATCTAAATGGAAATCCATATTGAAGCATTGTAGCTTTGACTACATGAAGCTCCATTCAAAAAAAAGCGTTCCCCTGGGAGGAGCGTTTTGGGACGGAGGCTCTGACACATTTATCAACAAGGGAACGAACGGAAGATGGAAGGATATTCTTTCAAATGAAGAAAGTGAAAAATATGAAAAGATGGCTGTCGAGCAGCTGGGCAAGGCTTGTGCGCTTTGGTTAAGAAAGGGTGAACTATGACCTGCCCGGACTTCGCTGAGTCTTGGCTTCGACTGCGCTCAGCCTGACGTCGGCTTCGCTGAGCCTGACGTCATGTGCGTCCGGCTGAGGGGAGTCCCGGTCGGCCTACAGGCCAAGAAACCCTACAATGCTGTCTTAACCTCTACAGGTTTGGTGCGCGGCAATCTTGTTTTGGCAAGAGCAGCATAACCTCCTTTGATGTTGATCACGTGCTTAATTCCCCGCGACTTCAACATAGAGGCTGCGATCAGAGAGCGATATCCACCACCGCAATGCAGGTAATACGTCATATGGCTTTCCAATTGACTCATATTTCGGTTGATAAAATCCAGTGGAAAATAATCCGCCATTTCCAAATGCTCGGTGGTATATTCACTTTCACGACGAACATCAAGCAAATGAACATCCGGATCTTTCTTGACCTGTTTCTCAAACTCATCGGCAGACATTTCCCAAATGGTATCCAGTGTATGGCCTGATGCACGCCAGGCTTCAATGCCTCCGTTCAGGTATCCAACACAATTGTCGTAACCCACTCGCGACAATCGGATGATTACCTCTTCCTCACGACCCTCATCCGCAAGGATCAAAATCGGTTGCTTCAAATCCGGCACCAGCGTCCCCACCCATGGTGCAAAAGTTTCATCCACTCCAATAAAAATAGAATCAGCAATAAATCCGTGAGGAAATTCATCTTTTGACCTCGTGTCGATCACCAACGCATCGGTTTGTTCCCAGACAAACTGAAAGGCCTCAGAATCCAGAGGCTTCAAACCCTGGCGAATCACATCGACAATGCTGGGTGAACCCTTCACGTTCAACAATACATTGGCAGGAAAATAATTTGGTGGCTCAACAAGCCCATCCAGCACCTCCAACACAAACTCAGGTTTCTTCATGTCTTCACGCAAAGCATAATTGAACTTCTTCTGATGGCCAATCGTAGAGAAAGTCTCCTTATCCATTTTCTTCCCACATGCGCTCCCTGCCCCATGACCAGGATACACGATGACATCGTCGGCGAGGGTCATGATTTTATTTCGAAGTGAGTCGAATAAATACCCCGCCAACCTTTCGGGTGTCTCATCGGCTTTTAGTTTCTGTACGAGGTCCGGCCGGCCTACATCACCGACAAACAAAGTATCACCGGTGAAGACGGCATAGTCCTTCCCGCTTTCATCGATCAGCAGGTAGGTTGCAGATTCCAGGGTATGACCAGGGGTGTGAAGTACTTTGATCTTGACAGACCCCAATTTCAACACTTCACCATCTTTTGCCACATGAGCTTTATAGGCAGGTTGTGCAGTAGGTCCAAATACGATGGTGGCGCCAGTACTCTTTGCGAGGTCTACATGGCCCGAAACAAAATCGGCATGGAAATGTGTCTCTAGAATGTATTTTATTTTCGCCTTGCCAGCCTTTGCTTTCTCAATGTATGGTTTGGTTTCCCGGAGCGGATCAATAATGGCAACCTCACCATCACTTTCAATGTAATAGGCTGCCTCCGCAAGGCAATTGGTATAAAGTTGTTCGACTTTCATAGTGGTATCTTTAACTTGGCTTACGAAATAAAACCAGCAATAGAAGGATACAGGAAGTATCTCTCATAAAATATTGCAGAACTTTGCACGCCAAAAGTCATGGATGATGACTGCTCTTTATATGATAATCCTCAGGTTATAAGATGATTTTTGAAAGGTTTTGTATGCCACTGAGACCCGTGCGGCTACATTGCAAGAAATTAGAAGCTGCTCCAAATTGAGATCAAATTGGTCACTGTAGAACGTTTCGATGTCGTAATATGTGGAGCTGGCCCAGCCGGCAGTACTTGTGCCCTAGCACTCGGGAATTCCGGGCTAAAGGTAGCCTTGGTTGACAAAAGCAAATTCCCGCGCGACAAGATATGCGGGGATGCCGTCGCTGCCTATGTCCCGAAAGTGCTAAATGCCATCAACCCAGAATATGCGGATGCCTTGCGAAAGTTTACCGATAAGGAGCAGGTAAATTCTGTTAGGATTGTTGCACCCAATCAAAAAGTACTCGACATAAAATTCTCAGAAAGCGGATTCATCAGCACCCGGGTGAATTTTGATAATTTCCTTTTTGAGCAAGCATCCCAATTACCCCAGGTAAAAGTATTCCTGGAAACACCCATCAACAATGTAGAAACACATGAACATGGCGTCACGGTCAGTGCCGGCGAAAATCTAAAATTCGAATCCAAGTTGGTCATTGGCTGTGATGGAGCACACAGCATCGTAAGCAAGAAGCTGACAGACACAAAAGTAGACTTGAAACACTACTCTGGCGCTGTGAGGGCCTATTTCAAAAACGTGCAAGGAATTCCTCCCCATACTTTCGAATTCCATTTTTTCAAAGACATTCTTCCGGGCTATTTCTGGATATTCCCTTTGCCCAACAATTACGCCAATGTCGGGTTGGGGATGTTGTCGCAAGCTATTTCTGACAGAAAGATAAACCTCAGAAGTGAAATGGTACGCCTCATCGAAACCGTTCCATACCTGGCGGCACGCTTCGCGAATGCAGAAAGGTTAAGTGATATTAAAGGATACGGCTTGCCCCTGGGATCACAGAAGGTTGCGATTTCAGGCGACCACTTCATGCTTTGTGGTGATGCTGCTTCGCTCATCGATCCTGCCACTGGTGAAGGGATTGGCCCAGCCATGATCGCAGGCAGATCTGCAGGCTGGCAAGCGATTGAATGTTTCAAAAAGAATGATTTCACCGGTGCTTTCCTGAAGAATTATGATGCCATGGTGTATGACAAATTATGGAAGGATCATTCTAAACGCTACCGGGTTCAAAGACTTATTAACAACCGTCCTTGGGTTATTAATGCGGCAGTGAACTTTGCCCAAAACAGCCAATTCCTACGCAAGTCATTGGAAAAAATCATATGGTAATCGTTTCTAAATCCTTCATTGAAACACACCATCTATAAGTTGGCCATCATGACAATTGTCATTGGATATTGAGCGTACCTGTTCATAAATTTAATACTGGTAAAGTAAATATCTCAATATGAAAAAGTCAATAAACAGGCGCTTACTTGCAGGGTGCGCACTGGTAATCTTTGCTGCCGCGTTTCTCGCAGTCATCGTTATCCCAGATGTAATTATGGATACGTCCCATCATGCGTGGCAGGAAAGAGCTGTACCCGCCCTCAGGGCATTGTTGATCGGCCACTTACTGATTGCAATCTACTTTATGTGGATGATTGCCATTGATCAAAGAAGTGGCAGGATGAATGTGGATTTGCTTCTCATCATTGGGCTGATGCTCGTCGTATTCAGTCTCATGCTGATAGGCGGAGCATTCACCTATCAGGATCATCCAGATTTGCAAAGGGCAGCATCATACATGTTGCTAGGTGCCGGACTCGACCTGGTTGCTGGATTATTAACCGTATATGAATGGCGAGGGAAGAAAAGAAATGCCCAGGAGAAGGTAGCCTAAGGCAATTTACAAATAGCTTCGTACTTGCTGGATAGGGTTAGGAAAAGTCTCCCTTAATATGTACGAGAAGGAAATGGTGCGGGTCTTATCTTCCCTTATGTTGCCTCGTTGGCAATTAGGGCAAATCGGCTTTGGAAAACGCGCTGCTTCATTTTGCGTTAACATAAGGCTAACATTCATTTAAACTTAAAAGGGGGCTCATAAGGCTAACTTTGCAGCCTAATTACGATTGGTGGTGCGGGTGAGTCTAATGTTTTTATTATTTGTCGTTACTGGATGCGAATACAAATCGCTTGATGAATTGGTCTCCACCTGCAATCCTAAAAATTTGGTGAGTTATGAAGTGGTAGTGAGTCCAGTTATCAAAACAAAATGTGCAGTCCAGGGATGTCACAATGGATCTAATTCGGGACTCCCTCCCTTGAACACGTTTCAACAACTCAAGGGCAACAGCGGCGATATCATCACTCAGCTTTCAAATCATGCCATGCCTCCAAAAAATATGCCTCAGTTGACTTCCATGGAGCTCAGTCAAATTAGGTGTTGGATAAACCAGGGATCCAAGACCCCTTGAGTAAAGAAAACATGATCTGGCGAAAGTGCTGGTGTGTAAGTAAGGGTGATGCTTTTCTGATTTTCCATTTCGGGTAAGTCTATCGTTGTGATCGGACCGTCAATAGACTATCCTATTATAAATCGCTAATTCAAAATCGCAAATAATAATGTCTCCTTGCGGCTTCCAGAATCTTTCCACAATAATCCCAGGGTGGATTGCAAAAAAAACACTCCATTCTTAGCTTTTAAGAAAGGTGGGAAACTGATGCAAGTCTTAATAAGACTATTTATACCATAAAGCAAAAAAGGCCGTCACATTTCTGTAACTGCCTTTTTATTAAGAGCCCCCTGTCGGAATTGAACCAACGACCTACTGATTACAAGTCAGTTGCTCTACCAGCTGAGCTAAGGAGGCAAAACACTGATTACGAGGATTAGGTTGATTTCGCAGATTCTTTGAAAGCTTGAAACCTATGTCAATCCTCCCTCGTCTCTAGTAGCCTTCACCCCTACAGTGATCGGGGAAAGCAGATAAGGGCCACAAAAATACGTGAAGAAACCGGGATTGCAAGTGGTTATTGGGCAGCCTTCAGAAGTTTAAGTTGGCCCTTTAATTGAACCAATTCCTGAGTACCCGCATCGATCTTCTCATTAAACTCAGCCCGCATTTTATCGGCATTCTTTGACCGGCCGAAGAACTCCAGGTTATTCTTCAGGATCGACAGGTCATTTTCAGATTTAATGATCCGCTTGCGAAGGGCCTGCTCCCTCAAATAAATCTTATGGCTGGCATCGGGATCGGTTTTTAGGGTCTCTAACTGAATCTCGAGTACGAGCTTATCCTTTTCATCTTGTGGCACCTGCTCCAGGGAAGCCAGAAATTTGTCCATGGCAGTTGAAAAGCGGGATTTGATGGGAGCCATCATCTGACGCGAAACAAAGCCGATGGATTGAAAGCTTTGTTGCATTTCACGCAATTGGCCAATGGTTCCAGTCTTTTCTGAAGTCATCTTCTCCAGTTCTGTACAGATGGCTTCCTTTTTCAGAAGGTTGTCCGCCTGCAGCTTGTCTGACTCTTCAAAGTGCAATCGCCTTTGTTCAAAGAAGAAATCACATGCAACCTTAAATTCCTGATAAATCTTCTCCCGCTGCTTTTCCGGAACGGGACCAATTTCTTTCCACTTAATTTGCAAGAGTTTGAGATCATTCGCCGTCTTATCCCAATCCTTACTGACCTTCAGCGAATCTGCCTGCTTAACAAGCACCTTCTTTAATTCCAGGTTCTGAACACGTGACTCGTCGAGTTTCTTAAAAAACAATCCTTTGTGGTTGAAAAAAGTCTTGAAAGCTGCCCAGAAATGTTTGTTAATATCCTTGGCTTTGGCGCGAGGCACCGCTCCGACTGTTTCCCATTTTTTTTGAAGAGAAAGGATGTCGAACGTCTTCTGATTCCATTCTTTAATTCGATCTGACTGGAATGCAGAAATTGCACCTACCTCCACAATGATCTGCTCCTTTAATCCAAGATTATTTGTCAATTCCTGATGGAGGTTTGCAACAAATGCATCCCTACGGGCATATACAGCATCAGAGGCAGTTTTAAATCGATCCCAAAGTCCCTCTTTCATTTCCCTGGTCACCGGACCAATGTGCTTGTAATCTTCGTGCAACTCATTAAGATCCCTGACAGCCTCTCCGATATTGCTAATTTCTTTTAATCGTTCTGCGCGCTGACACAATTCCAATTTTGCTTCGAGGTTCTTTCTTCGATCAAGTTCCTTGAGCTCAAAATAAATATTCCGGTTATCATAGTAGCGATCCATGAGTGCATGATAGCTAGCCCACAGTGGCCGAATCTGTGCTAGTGGAATCTGACCGATCACTTTCCACTGCTGTTGAATCTCTTTGAATTTATCGAAGCTGTGTCGGTCATCTTCACCATCCACTAATTTTCTCAGTTCTTCCAAAAGTAAATTCTTCTTCTTCAGGTTCTCATTCTTCAGCTCTTCGAGGCTTCTGTAATGTTCCGTCTTCCGGTCTTTCAATAATTTGTAATATGCATCGAATGCATTGTCGAGAGAATCGGGACGATATTCAAAATCATCCGGTGAGCCTCCATCATCAATGAATCTTTTCAATGCCTCAGAACGCTCCTTATCCTGGATTACTTCAAAGTGATGTTTTGCATACTTAAGGATCGGTTCGGCTTTTCTAAAATCATTTTGAAGGGAAAGTTCTTTCATCAAATTGACGAAATCCTCTTTAGAAAACTGAGCATAGTCATTGGCGAGGATAGCGCCTTCAATCTCGTCATGCGATCCGTTCATTGCCGGAGGCATAATCAGATCAGTTTCCTGATCATTTTTTAGCGTTGCCAATTCTTCCTTCGCTTCGATTTCCATCATATTTGGCTTATACGTCTCTATTAGAACTTTAATACACAAAAATATAAGATTTCATTCAATTCAATCGTGGGTCCTTAGGATAATTGGAATAAACAGAAAAACGTCCCCCCATTATGGTGAGGGTCTTTTTCCACATAGACTCAGGTGCTGTGTCAAATATTAATTCCTCGGACACTTGGTCGCTAACAATCCATGAATCCTGCTCCAATTCCTCTTCCAACTGTCCCGCAGTCCATCCACTGTAGCCCAGAAAAAACTTGATGTCTTTGTGAGGCATTTGCCTGGTCTCCAGAAGGAAGAGCAGTTTCTCAAAGTTCCCACCCCAAAAAATACCAGGTGCAATTTCTACGGCATCTTCCAACGAAGAAAATCGGTGAATGTAATGCAATGTATCTTGTTGGACGGGGCCCCCTACCATGGCAGGTGATTCATAATTTTTTATATCCTCCATCACCTCGTTCACATTGGCCAGTGAGGGTTTATTTAAGACAAATCCAAAGGACCCATCTTCATTATTTTCACATAGCAAAATGATGGTCCGTTCGAAATTAGGATCAGGCAAATATGGCTCTGAGATCAGGAGCCTGCCTTTCTCCGGCGCCAATTTGTTGCGGTATTTAAAAAATTCCATCATTGTCTCTCCTAATAAACCAACGATTCGCAATACCTCCAAATGAAAGATGAAAATTTAATCCGGGCAGCCGGAAAGCCCCAAAAGAGTCACCATCTTTGCGGTAAATAATAAAACTCGATGGCATCATTGGAAACATTGCGCAAAGAATATTCGAAGGCCCGGTTGGACATTCAAACGGTTGCCAAGGAGCCCATCGCCCAATTTGAGCTGTGGTTTGCCGAAGCCATGCAAGCCCAGCTACCCGAGCCCAATGCCATGAATCTCGCAACGATTACAAAAATTGGGAGACCAACCTCACGGATGGTACTGTTGAAAGGAATTGAAAACCGATGTTTTGTTTTTTATTCAAACTACCAAAGTCAAAAGGGGAAAGAGCTTGATGAAAATCCATCCTGCGCCTTGAATTTTTTCTGGCCTGAATTAGAACGACAGGTAAGGATCGAAGGAATCACCGAACGTGTTTCTGAAGAGAAATCCACCGCCTACTTTCAATCTCGGCCACGCTCAAGCCAGATCGGCGCCTGGGCTTCACCTCAAAGCGTGGTCATTTCTGATCGGTCCATTTTGGAAGAACGCGTGAAACAAATTGAAAAGAAATATGAAGGGCAAACTACTTTGCCCAAGCCAAAACAATGGGGTGGATTTCAGGTGGAACCTCACCTGATTGAATTCTGGCAAGGACGTCCAAGCCGCTTGCACGATAGAATTGTGTACACTCGACAGGATAAGGATTGGAAGATTAGCAGGTTGGCTCCTTAGGCTTCCATGCTTGTCGACAGACAGGGACTTCGCTCAGACTTCGACTCCGCTCAGACTTCGACTCCGCTCAGTCTGACCCTTCGAAGGAGACTATTCAAATATGTCACCCTGAGCGGAGGCGAAGGGCGACACATCAAAAAATATCAAACAGGGACTTTACTCCCAACCACCTTCGAGTTATAAATCCTTCACCATGTTTTACGCCGATTGCATGTCCCATTTCAATTGCGCGAGCTTCTATCATTTTTAGAAACCCAGGATTGGAAATATAAGTATTGGGTTCCTTGCTGTTGGCATCATAAAACTGCGTCTTATATGCCCTGATGGCTTCCAGTTTTTTGTCCCAACTGTCTGAAATGTCAATCACAAAATCAGGCTCGATCAATTGACTTTGGATGTAATGATACAGCGCTTTGGGTACCCACGGTTTTTGCGTTGCCCCTCCGCTTTCTGTTTCGATCTTCAAAAGCCCCGAGAGAAAACATCCATGGAAGGCTAGATCAGCTCCTCGCCCATGGTCAGGATGACGATCGTAAGTAGCATTGCCAAGAACAATCTCAGGCTGGTACTTTCGAATGACTTTTATAACTTCCATCTGGTGCTCTTTACTATTGTGGAAAAATCCATCAGGAAGATTCAGATTTTCTCTTATCGTCAAACCAAGAATTTTTGCTGAGTCGGCGGCTTCTTGATCTCTTGTTTGAGCTGTACCCCTGGTGCCCAATTCACCACGCGTAAGATCAACCACTCCAACCTTACGGCCAGCAGCAATATGCTTAATGATGGTGCCTCCACAGCCCAACTCAGCATCATCAGGATGGGCCGCCATGACAAGTATGTCCAATTTCATACGTGCGCAAGTTCTAATTCCCTGGAGGCCAGAAAACGCTCCGCATCCAAAGCGCCCATGCAGCCAGTACCCGCAGCAGTCACCGCTTGCCGATATACTCTATCTGCTGCATCGCCTACTGCGAAAACTCCTTCTATGTTGGTGCGGGTGCTTCCAGGCTTCACCTGGATGTAGCCAGTCTCATCCATATCAATCTGGTCTTTAAAGATGTCGGTGTTTGGCTTATGTCCGACGGCAACAAAAAATCCTCTTATCGGAATGACCCTATGCTCACCAGTCAGGCGATTGACCACTTTTATTCCCTTGACTTCGTGGTCACCTATGATCTCCTCTGTTTCAGAGTTCCATAGAATTTCAATCTTTGGATTCTTCTTCACGCGATCCTGCATGATCCTGGAGGCTCTCATCTCGCCGCGCCTCACGATGAGGTATACTTTCGGACAAAGTTTAGTTAAATAAGTTGCCTCTTCGGCCGCAGAATCACCTGCCCCTACTACCGCCACATCCATCCCACGATAAAAAAAGCCATCGCAAACAGCGCAAGCAGAAACACCTTTATTGAAGAATTGCTGCTCAGAAGGAAGCCCCAAATATTTTGCGGTTGCCCCTGTTGCAATCACGACGGCTTCGGCTTCAATTTCATGTGTATCATCTATAATGGCTTTCAGAGGATATCCGGTGAAGTCAACCTTGGTAGCAAGCCCATGCCTTACGCTTGTATCAAATCGCTCCGCTTGTTGCTGTAGATCCATCATCATTTGAGGGCCATCAATGCCCTTTGGATATCCCGGGAAGTTCTCCACCTCACCGGTGATGGTCAGTTGTCCCCCCGGCTGTCCTCCAGTGTAAAGGACGGGGTTTAGGCCAGCCCTGGCCGCGTAGATTGCTGCTGTATAGCCAGCAGGACCTGATCCGATAATCAGGACTTTAACTTTTTCATGGGTCATAGGCTTATAACATTAATTGTCACAAAAAAAGTCTCATGGTGAGACTTTTTTTCTTTCTCTACATCCATACAATAATCAACCCAGATAAGGTTTCAAAGCCTTACTCCTTGAAGTATGACGGAGTCTTCTGATTGCCTTCTCTTTGATCTGCCTCACACGCTCACGAGTGAGATTAAATTTTTCTCCAATCTCCTCGAGTGTCATCGCATGCTCACCGTTCAATCCAAAATAAAGCGCAATAACATCCGACTCCCGTTGGGTAAGCGTTGACAAAGCCCGCTGAACTTCTCTTCTCAAGGAGTCGGTCATCAAGCTATGATCTGGTTTCTCTTCACCATCATTTTCGAGCACATCCAGCAAACTATTTTCTTCTCCCTGAACAAACGGGGCATCCATGGACACATGGCGACCGCTGATCTTCATGGTATCCACAACTTCTGCCGTTGTCACTTCAAGGACATCAGCCAATTCTTCGGGCGAAGGCTCGCGCTCAAACTTTTGTTCAAGCTCTGAGAAAGTTTTTGAGATTTTATTTAATGAACCGACGCGATTTAAAGGAAGGCGCACGATGCGCGATTGTTCAGCCAGTGCCTGAAGGATGGATTGACGTATCCACCATACCGCGTAGGATATAAACTTGAAGCCCCTGGTCTCATCAAAACGATGAGCGGCTTTTATAAGTCCAAGATTACCTTCATTGATGAGGTCTCCTAATGAAAGGCCCTGGTTCTGATACTGCTTGGCTACGGAAACAACGAAGCGGAGGTTTGCCTTCGTCAATTTCTCTAAAGCAATCTGGTCACCTTCTTTAATGCGCTTGGCCAACTCCACTTCTTCATCTGGAGTAAGCAAGTCTACCTTACCAATCTCTTGCAGATATTTATCCAGCGACTGGCTTTCGCGGTTGGTAATTTGCTTGCTAATCTTAAGCTGTCTCATGGCCTTTCAAGCGCTTCATAAAATACATGAAGACGAAAAATTAGTTCGAAAAACCTGCTTTTGCAAGTTAGGCTTGCGCCGACTCTTGCTTCACCGGAGGCTTTGGCAACAATACCTTTCGAGACAAGCGGAATTTACCTGTTTTCTTATCGACCTCCACCAGCTTTACTTTGACAGCTTCGCCCACCTCCATGACTCCGTCCATGGTTTCTAAACGCTCCCACTTTATTTCAGAGATATGAAGCAACCCGTCTTTTCCGGGCATGAATTCTACGAATGCTCCAAAAGGCATAATGGATTTTACTACTCCATCATACACTGTTCCAACTTCGGGAACCGCTACAATGGCATTAATCCGCCTCAGTGCGCCATCCATTGCGGCCTGGTTGGTAGCAAAAATGCTGACGATGCCGCGCTTGTCTTTCTCTTCGATCACGACCGTAGCTCCAGTCGTATTCTGAATATCCTGGATCACTTTGCCACCAGGTCCGATGACGGCGCCGATGAGTTCTTTTTCGATGAATATAGTATGGGCCCTTGGTGCATGCGGTTTCAGGTCCGGACGAGAAGCTTGAAGCGACTTCTTCATCTCGTTGAGGATGTGAAGTCTCCCTTCCTTTGCTTGCATCAATGCCTCCTTGAGTACTTCGTAAGTAAGTCCGTCGACCTTGAGGTCCATCTGACAGCCTGTGATTCCTTTCTCGGTACCTGTAACTTTAAAATCCATATCACCCAGATGATCTTCATCTCCGAGGATGTCAGACAAAATTGCATAACGGCTTCCGTCAGAGATCATACCCATTGCAATACCTGAGACCGCAGACGAAATCTTAACTCCTGCATCCATCAGTGCCAAAGAACCGGCACATACGGTTGCCATCGAAGATGATCCATTTGATTCGAGAATATCAGAAACAACCCTAATGGTGTAAGGATTATTCTCATCGGCAGGCAATACTTGTTTTAATGAACGATAGGCCAAATTGCCATGGCCGATTTCCCGCCTGCCAGGACCGCGGTTGGGCTTAACCTCACCTGTGGAAAATGCAGGGAAATTATAGTGAAGTATGAATTTGTTATATCCCGAGAACATGGCACCATCCATCATCTGCTGATCCAGTTTCGTCCCGAGTGTAACCGTACTCAGCGACTGAGTCTCACCTCTTGTGAAAACGGCAGATCCATGGGAAGAAGGGAGATAATCAACCTCACTCCAGATAGAGCGGATTTCATTTGTTTTCCTTCCGTCAAGTCTCACTTTATTGTTGAGTACCAGATCACGGCTAGCCTTCTTTTGGATGTCGTGGTAATATTTCTTTACAAGGCTCTTATCAATGGTGGTGTCTGCAGGCAGTGAGGCCAAATAGTCTTCGGCAATCTTACCAAACAGCTCCGAGCGGTTATGCTTATTTGGTGTTTGCAAAAGCGCAACTGCATACGTCTTATCATAAAGAAGTTTAAATAACTCTTCTTTTAAAGCAGGGTCATTCTTCTCATGATTATAGGTGCGTTTCTCTGACTTGCCGGCAGCTTTAGTCAATTCAATTTGTAGCTGGCATTGAACTTTGATGGCATCATGGGCAATTTTCAATGCCTCCAGCATATCATCTTCGCTCATTTCCTTAGCTTCACCTTCCACCATCAGAATATTGTCGATGGAAGCGGCCACAATTAAATCAAGGTCTGCTTTTTCCTTCTGCTCAAGGGTTGGGTTGACAATAAACTTTCCATCCACTCTGGATACCCGCACTTCTGAAATTGGTCCATGAAAAGGAATGTCAGAGACAGACAAGGCCGCAGACGCAGCAAAAGCCGCCAATGAATCTGGTAATGCATTTGGGTCACCAGAAATTAACTGAATTGCTACTTGAGTCTCACCATGGTAATCATTTGGAAATAAGGGACGTATGGCCCTATCTACCAATCGGCTAATTAATATCTCATAATCAGATAACCGTCCTTCCCTCCTCAAAAACCCTCCGGGGATTTTTCCGGTAGAAGCAAATCTTTCCTGATAATCAACGGACAATGGAAGGAAATCAGCACCTTCCTTGCCTTCCTTGTTTGACACTACGGTTGCTAACAGCATCGTGTCATTCATTCTTAACACCACGGCGCCGTCAGCTTGACGTGCCAGCTTGCCAGTTTCGATGGTAATTACTCTGCCATCAGGCAAAGAGCAGGATTTTGTAATTGGGGTTGGTTTCATAGAGTTTATTGAGGCATAACGCCTCTTTAGAAAAGAGAAGGGAACCCTGTTACAGGTTCCCTAAAGTCTTAATAAGTTTCTTATTTACGTAAATCGAGTTCAGCAAGAATTGACCGATAACGGTCAATATTGGTCTTTTGGAGATACCCAAGAAGTTTCTTGCGCTGCCCTACGAGGTTAAGAAGCCCCTGCTGAGTGGAGAAGTCCTTTTTGTGACCTTTCAAATGCTCGGTTAATGAATTAATCCGGTAGGTAAAAAGGGCAATTTGAGATTCGGGTGAACCGGTATCAGTCTTTGATTTTCCGGCACCATGTTTAGTGAAAAGTTCTTGTTTTTTTGCTGAATCGATGATCATCGTGTAAAATTTACTGCTTCTAATCTTTTTTTAATCGCGCAAAAGTAAGGCAAATCATCAAAACCACCAAATCAGGCTGGATTAGTTGTAGGCATGTTTTGACGTCCAAACCGCCTTTTGACCTTATCCCAAATGACATGATAAAAGTCGGCCTCAAAAAACCGTGCGTCCAAGCGCGCCTGACGGAGAAAAAAAAGACCGACGATGGTCAGGAAGAAATCAGCTGCCCAGATGCCTACCGGCACGCTGATCTTATCCTGGCCAGCCCACTTTTCGCCTGTGCTGGTGATCAAATAAAACAGAATGAAGAACATGATTGAGACAATGACAGGCACCCCCAACCCACCCTTCTTGATAATCGCACCCAAGGGAGCTCCAATTAAGAACATCACGATACAGGCTACCGAGTTTGAAAGAATTTTGTGCCATTGGGTTTGGAAGACCTTAAATTCTGTCACATGGTTTGTTCTGGTCGCATTGTTGTTCAAGAGCTGGCTTTTCATCATTCTCACCTGGTTGAGCGCAATGGTTACTTCATCCATCGTCAGTTTCCTTTTGGATATGCTGTCACTCATCATTACTGTCTTCTTACTGATATCACTTCGTTTGGTCAACTTGAAATTTAAGCTGGTCAACATATGTGAGGATCCAGGATTGGCCTTCTCCATGATCGAATCTCTTCGCTTTTTGACAGGCACAAGATCAGCAGGAAGGGAAAATGTATCTGCTTTTGTATGGTAATTGAACATTTGGTCTTTGTAGTTGTAGGAAGAAAGCAGCGATCCCTTGATCTCATTTTTGACAGAATCCATATCCTTATCCAATTCAATTATGTTGCGCATGATCCGATTGCCTTGAAACCATTTCTTGTCGGTCCTGGCGAGGCCGAACGAAGACAAATCAAAAACCAGCTCCATCCTCCCAAAACTTGTCTTCTGAAGTGTTTCCTGAGAGCCACCCGTCGTTCCTGCCCCAATATTTTGCTCCATTGTGCCTTCGGAATAATCAAAGCCATTGAATAACTCAAGCTTGAGGTATTGATCGTTAAGAACCGTATACATCTTCCCTGAGTCTGCGATGGTCACCTTTTTATTTCCCGTCCTTCCCCGGTGATCATATATAATCACATCTTTCAAAGTCCTGCCATCTTTGAACTTCTTGCCTACTTTGATGCTCATGTCAGGGATGCCGGAATAAAAGGCCCCCTCCTCCAGGTCAAGTGCAGGCTTCTTCTGCTTAATATCGTACATAAGGCTATAGGCTTCCAACGCGGCTTTGGGCACCCAATTATTGTTTACATAGAATGCGATCACAGTAAGCATGAGGACAAATATGAAAATCGGTACCAGGCTCCTGGTTAAGGAAATACCAAGGCTTTTGATGGCCGTGATTTCAAAGTGTTCGCTAAGATTTCCAAAGGTGATTAATGAAGAGAGGAGGACGGCCAGCGGCAGAGCCAACGGTGTCATAAAAATCGCAAAATAGAATAGCAGAGCCCCTACTACATCCCAGCCCAGGTCCTTGCCGACAATATCATCAAAATACTTCAGCATGTGCTGGAGCAAGAGGATGAACACCACGACCAGGAACGTCATGATGAACGGTCCTATAAATGAAGTCAGTATAAGTTTATCAATCTTCTTCATCCCTCTTTCATGAAGTCAAAAATAAGGCCATTTTTTCCCTTTCGAGCTCAAATGCATTCAAATGATAAAAGTTTATAAATTTGCGCCTCATTACGAGCTTTAAGCCCACAACTTAGAGCTAAAGCCTTACGGCGAGGTAGCTCAGTTGGTTAGAGCATCGGATTCATAACCCGAAGGTCGGGAGTTCAAATCTCCTCCTCGCTACTCCTTATCACATATGACGCAAGACTTAACAACCAGGACAAAAAATGGCCGGTTCTTAAGTCTTTATATTATTACTTATGTCTTGTGTCCATTTATTTGACCGTCTAAGAAATTTCGCTATATTCCAATAAAATCTGAGAGATGGAAACCCAAATGGTCAAAAAGCAATTATTTACTGCCGATTTCGAACTTCATGCTTCAGCAAAAATGCTGTACCCATATATCCAGACTGCCAGCGGTTTATCTGAATGGTTTGCTGATGACGTCCGAATAAGTCCTGAGAAAGTTTTCACATTCCTATGGGACAACGAAGAGCATAAAGCGACTATGATTTCCCACCGGACCAACCACTTCGTAAGGTTTGAATATTTGCCAGAAGTGGAAGAAGACAAGAAAGACCCATCCTATTTTGAATTAAGTCTGGAAGTGAATGAGCTCACACAAATGACATTCCTTAAAGTGTATGACTACTCTGACTTCGCTGACATGGAAGAATTGCAGGACCTCTGGCTGGGATTGGTGGAAAATCTGAAGAAAGTAGTAGGCGGATAACCATACGGACTGCCCTAATTATCAAACCAAAACTTCACTTTCAACGGCACGCTTCTTTTTAGCCAAATCGTGGCCACCTCTTCTGCGTAACCAAATCGCACGAGATCTACTAATGTGGTGCTGAAGTCGTAATTTCCCGAACACATTCTTTTATAATCAATCTCCTTTATGGCCAAATCAAACGGTCGATATGTATTTTTGTCCATAAATACTATAGCATGCTACCCACAGTAAACCCAGTAGAAAGCCAAGCCTGGCAAAGGCTCACCCTGCACTATCTTGAAATGCAGGCAGTGCAGATGCGTCAACTCTTTGAAGAAGATCCCAAGCGTTTCGAAAAGTTCCACCTGCAGTTTGAGGATATTCTTGTTGATTTCTCAAAGAACATTGTTTCGGAAGACACGATCGCGGACCTGCTTGCATTGGCAAATGAATGTAATCTTGCTGAAGCAATCGATGCGATGTTCTCAGGGCAAAACATCAATCAAACGGAAGGGCGGCCTGTATTACACATAGCCTTGCGGAACCGTAGCAATCGCACCATACTTGTGAACGGGAAGGATGTCATGCCGGACGTGAATAAAATTCTGGATCAAATAAAATCTTTTTCCGGACGCCTGCTTTCAGGGGAGTGGAAAGGGCATACAGGCAAACCGATCACTGATATTGTAAATATAGGCATTGGTGGGTCTGACCTGGGACCTTTTATGGTGACAGAAGCCTTGCGCCCCTACCATAAGCACATCCGCCCTCATTTTGTATCAAATGTTGACGGAACACATCTTGCAGAAACTTTAAAGCAAGCGGATCCGGATTCAACTCTATTCATCATCGCCTCCAAAACATTCACCACGCAGGAGACCATGACAAATGCGGAATCCGCCAAGCGGTGGTTTCTTGAAAAAACTTCTCAGCGTGGCGATGTAGCAAAACATTTCGTGGCAGTCTCCACCAATGAAAAGTCAGTAAAAGAATTTGGCATTGCACCCGAAAATATGTTTGTGTTTTGGGACTGGGTGGGCGGACGCTATTCTTTATGGTCTTCCATTGGCCTGTCCATTGCCTGCACGATCGGATACGATCATTTTATAGAGCTGCTTGATGGGGCTCATGCCATGGACAATCACTTCAAAAATGAACCCGGCCATAAAAACATTCCGATCATCCTTGCTGTGATTGGAATTTGGTATAACAATTTCTTTGATGCCCAGAGCGAGGCCATCCTTCCATATGATCAATATCTGCATCGGTTCGCAGCCTACTTCCAGCAAGGAAATATGGAGAGCAATGGAAAATCAACCGACCGAAATGGTCAACCCGTGCTGTATCAAACCGGACCGGTGATTTGGGGTGAGCCAGGTACCAATGGTCAACACGCTTTTTATCAATTAATACACCAGGGAACCAAAATGATTCCTTGCGATTTCCTTGCTCCGGTGATCAGTCACAATCCCATCGGTGATCACCATTCAATTTTGCTTTCCAATTTCTTTGCTCAGACGGAGGCGCTGATGATGGGGAAGACAGAGGCAGAAGTCTGCCTCGAATTAAAAAGCAAAGGCATGACAGAAGAAGAAATTTCATTCCATCTTCCTTATCGGGTGTTCGCTGGTAACAAACCCAGCAACTCAATCATGTTTAGATTGCTTACTCCAAGGGTATTGGGGAGTTTGATTGCAATGTATGAGCATAAAATATTTGTACAGGGTGTGCTTTGGAACATCTTCAGTTTCGATCAGTGGGGAGTAGAACTGGGGAAAGTCCTCGCTAAGAAGATCCTTCCAGAATTGACTTCAGAAACCGAGGTAAATACGCACGATGCCTCTACAAACGGGCTTATTGGCTATTTCAAACGGTTGAAAAGTTAGTCCTTGAAAAACCTTTAATCTCATCCTATTTTTAAGCCTTAATATTGGCTTTTGGCAGATACAAAAATTTCTAAAATCGGTGTCTTTACTTCAGGCGGGGATGCCCCCGGGATGAATGCGGCCATTCGCGCAGTGGTGAGAGGAAGCATTTATTATCAAAAGGAAGTATTTGGGATCATCCATGGTTATGAAGGGATGATCGAAGGAGAGATTGAGAAACTCGATGCCCGCTCTGTTGGAAACATTCTTCAGCGTGGTGGCACGATTCTCAAATCTGCCCGAAGTGAAAATTTCAGAAGTAAAGAGGGACGTCAGAAAGCCTATGCGTCGCTTAAGAAAAATGGCATTGACAGCCTCGTGGCAATTGGTGGAGACGGAACGTTCACTGGCCTTCATCGGTTCTATGAGGAGTTTGGAATTCCCTCCATCTGCATCCCAGGAACGATTGACAACGACATTGCAGGTACTGATTATACCATAGGCTATGATACTGCGACAAACACCGCGGTAGAAGCTATTGATCGCATTCGTGACACTGCACTCTCCCACAACCGTCTTTTCTTCATCGAGGTAATGGGCAGACATTCGGGATACATAGCATTGAACAGCGGCATTGCAGGTGGAGCTGCCGCCATCATCATACCCGAACAGGATATCTCATTCGATGAACTATATACGCTCCTTGATGAGGGAGGTGCAACGAGTAAGAAATCAAACCTTGTAGTGGTGGCCGAAGGGTCGAAAATCGGGGGCGCCACTGAATTGGCAAAGATGGTTGCAGCCCGATCAAATTACTTTGATATCAAAGTCACCATCCTTGGACATCTTCAGCGAGGTGGTGCGCCAACGTATTTTGATCGGGTGTTGGCAAGCCGTATGGGAGTGGCAGCAGTAGAAGGATTACTGAATGGAGAAAAAGATTCCATGGTGGGAATCTATAATAATAAGATTGTATTCAATCAATTTGCGGCGATCATGAGTGGCCAACACCATGAAATTGATCAGGAATCTTTGAGGCTAGCCAAGATTTTATCTATTTAATTCAGGAAAGAAATGAAAGAGCTTACCGTAGGGATTGACATTGGTGGTACCAACACTAAGTTTGGCATCGTTGACCGCGATGGGAAAGTTTACCATCAAGGGAATATCATCACCACTGACTACGAAGAATTTCATGATTTTTTCGACTCGATGGCCGACGCACTTCGCGAGGCCTTCCATGCACTTTCCGGCAACGCCAAGATCGTTGGGATCGGGATCGGTGCTGCTAACGGAAACTACTATAAAGGGACTATTGAAAGAGCCACGAACCTGAAGTGGAAGGGCGTGTTGCCATTGGCCCAGATGTTTCATGAAGAATTTGGAGTGCCTTGTATTCTTACGAATGATGCCAATGCGGCAGCTGTTGGAGAAATGATTTACGGGAACGCCAAAGGCATGAAAGACTTTGTTGTCATCACGCTCGGAACTGGCTTAGGAAGTGGTTTCGTCTGCGGTGGCATATTACTCAATGGACATCACGGCATCGCCGGGGAAGTTGGTCATACCTCTGTTAATCCTACAGGCCGTTACTGCAATTGCGGAAAACGCGGCTGCCTTGAGACGTATGTCTCCGCCACTGGTATCAAGCGGACCGTCTACAAACTTCTCGCCGATCATCTCGAACCAAGCGAGTTGCGTGGGATTAGCTTCGAGGATCTCAATACAAAAATGATTTCTGAAGCTGCCAACCGCGGCGACATTGTTGCGAAGGAAGCCTTTGAATATACGGGTCGGATACTTGGGATGAAACTGGCAGACACGGTCGTTCACACTGACCCTGAGGCAATCTTTTTGTTCGGTGGACTGGCCCTTGCCGGGGATCTTATCTTTAACCCCACCATCTACCACATGGAGCAAAACCTGATGCCACTCTTCAGGGGCAAGGTGAAAATATTACCCTCCGCAATGTCGAATCAGGCAGCGCCAATTCTGGGTGCCAGCAGTTTAGTGTGGGATCATTTGGAGAAGGCAAAGGCTGTAGTGGCTTAGATGAAAGACGATCGTTCAATTCAAAGTTGAATTGATTGCTCCACTTTCACCCCCAAATTATCCCCCAGCATCGAAAACTGTTCCAGCCACTCTGGCTTTAATTCAAGAGGCTTAACCTCTTTATTGTCAAGGGACATCTGGAAATACAAGTTCTGGCTGAGGTAGAGTTTGGGCTCAAGTTTGAATTTCTGAAGAATCGGGAAAAGCCGATTGAGGCGTTGGATGCGTTTCAAATCTTCCCTTTCACGATTAACCCGCTGAAGCTCTTTGAAAATACTTTCACCGGCAATGCGCTCGACTTTTTCATGGTCTTGAATTTTGAGACTCCAGCGATCCAGTTCTCCCACAATTCGCTCGAGTGCCATTACATTGATGCGATCTTGCTGGAAGCACTTTAGAAAATCTGCATTCAGAATGTACTCGAACGTCATCTTGTAAGCTTCAGGAATGGGTATCTCATTGTTTGACAACGCATTTACAAGTGGATAGTCTCTGTTATAGGTTCTTCTGAGGGAATTTTCAATATCCTCCATACCCTGGCTTGCAATTTTGTCAAAGATTCTTCTCTTCTCTTCTTTGAACAAAGACCAGATCGAATACTTTTCCGGACCAAAATAAGTTTGCATAATTCCGATCACGTCACCCAGGCGGCCATCTTCAAAGGCATTGACCATCCTGAACTGCATGCTTGCAAAATTATCAAACTCAATATCGAGCGACAGGCTACCAATCAAATCGTGTTTTCCCAAATAAATGACTGCAAACGAGAATCTTTTTTCGGAGCGCGTCACCAATGATCGCACTCGGGTGACACCCAATACCAATTTATGCTCTCCCGCTTCCTTTTTTACAAAGAACTCGTTTGTTGCCTCGTAATTAAACAACGGTAAATTTTCAGGCTCCTCTTCAAAGATGGAGGAGACTGCATAGTGCATTCCCACACGGGTCAGGTTGGTCTTTGAAGGCAACACCAGTCTTCTATAAACATTCCCTCCATTCTCATAGGCAGCGACATTGCTTGGGGCTTGCTCAAGACGGGCAAGAAATGCTCCTTCCATATCCAGATCGGTGAGCTGCCTCGAAAGCTGAATCGCCCGGCATGCGTACTGAATCACCTGAACGGTTTCAATTCCTGATATTTCATCAAAAAACCATCCGCAACTTGTGTACATCAACATGGCATGACGCTGCAGCTCCATCAATCGCAGAGCCTTATTAATATCTACATCCGCTACTGCCTGGTTCTTAAGAAACCGCTTGACAGTTTCGTCGGTACGCTTTGAGATCACTTTGATATACTCATTGCGGGCCTCCCATGGGTCACGGAACAATTTTCTTCCCTCCTCTTCAAAAATTTCTGCCAGCGCATCGCGCAACCAATCGAGGGCATCGCGAAGCGGTTTACGCCAGGTCTGCGTATAGCCTGGTTTTCCAGAATTACATCCACAATTGCTTCTCCAGCGCTCCACTCCATGAACACAACTCCAGGAACTATTTTCTACAATTTGAGCCTCGTGCTTTGGTGGAAATTTCGCCAAAAAGGAGGCATAGTTGGTGAGGATAACCTTTTCGTTCTTTTCAATGTAATCCAGGCAAAAGGCGAGTGCCATGTCGCCGCGCTTATGATGATGTCCATACGTCTCACCATCGGTGGCGATATTTACCAACTGCGGAGAATCATCGTGCTCATTAAAAGAGTTCACCAACCGCTCTGCAAAATGTTTTCCATCATAGAGAAGTCCGTTGAAAGCGACACCCTGTGCAATATTGCCGTCGTAGAAGAAGAGTGTGATGCTCTTTCCGGAAGGTAAATTACATCGATAGGCCTTGCGGGTATCCACCGTCTGGTCATTGACGTATGACCAATCCTTATTCCCAATTTCGCGCGTAGCCATCGCTTGTCTTGGAGCCAAGACCGTAAACGTGATCCCCTGTTCTGCCAAAATCTCCAGAGACTCTGTGTCCACGGCCGTTTCTGCAAGCCACATTCCTTCAGGCTTACGTTTAAACCTCCTTTCAAAATCGCGGATGCCCCAGGTCACCTGGGTCTCTTTGTCTCTCCGATTGGCCAATGGCAGGATCATATGATTAAATACCTGCGCCATGGCTGATCCATGGTTGTCAAAGTTTACAAGGCTTTCTTTGTCAGCCTCCAAAACAGCTTCGTACGTCTCCCGATCGTAAATTTCCATCCATGACAAAAGCGTCGGGCCGATGTTGAAGCTGATGCGCGAATAGTTGTTAATAATATTCTTGATCACTCCACCCACCTTATCGAGAATTCTGGAAGCAGTATTGGGCGCATAGCATTCAGCGCTGATGCGTTCATTCCAATCATGGTAAGGATGGGCACTATCCTGAATTTCAATTACTTCCAGCCAGGCATTCTCACGCGGTGGCTGGTAGAAATGACCGTGGATGCAGATGTATTTATTTTCAGACAATTGAATGTTCTTTTAAAAGTTGATAAGTAACAAATTATTAACTGCCGATTTCAAATTCTTTGACTTCCTCATGTAGTTTCAAAACAGTAATGGCAAGTGGAGGGAGTGTAAACGTAATCGAAAAGTCTTTCCCATGATACTTGACAGGCGAAGTATTCATCATCGCCTGGTTTAAGAGTCCGCTTCCACTGTATTTGAGGTTGTCAGAATTAAAAATTTCTTTCCATGACCCCCTGGTTGCAACCCCCACCCTGTAGGAATGCCTGGGCTCCGGTGTGAAATTGCACACGACTACCAGGGAATCTTCCTGCTTCTCACCTTTCCTTATAAATACAATCACACTATTTTCCCTGTCTCCATAGTCAACCCATTCGAAACCACGATTGTCAAATTGGAATTCGTGAAGGGCTGGCTCCAGGAGATAAAGTCGGTTAACTTCTTTGATCAGCTCCATAATACCCTTATGATAGCCATGCCCTGTCAAATGCCAGTCAAGGCTACTATCGTGATTCCATTCAGCAGTCTGTGCAAACTCCGCGCCCATGAAAAGTAATTTGGTGCCAGGGTGCATAAACATATAGGCAAACAGCAGGCGAAGATTGGCAAACTTCTTCCATTCATCGCCCGGCATCCGGCCGATGAGCGAACCTTTGCCGTGGACCACCTCGTCGTGAGAGAGGGGAAGCATGAAGTTCTCCGTAAAAGCATACATGATGCTGAAGGTGATTTCATTTTGGTGATATTGCCGGTGGATGGGGTCCGTTTTGAAATACTTCAATGTGTCATGCATCCAACCCATCATCCACTTTTGCCCAAAGCCAAGGCCTCCCAAATAGGTAGGCCGTGAAACGCCTGACCACGCAGTAGATTCTTCTGCAATGGTCACCGTGTCAGGAAATGCTCCATAGACCGTTTCATTAAATTCTTTCAGGAACATGACCGCTTCAATATTCTCATTGCCTCCATGTTCGTTGGGTATCCATTCTCCTGCTTTGCGCGAATAGTCCAGGTAGAGCATCGAAGCCACGGCGTCTACCCGCAGTCCATCAACATGAAATTTCTCCAACCAGAATAATGCGTTGCTGATCAAAAATGATCTCACTTCTGGACGGCCATAATTATAAATGTAACTACTCCAGTCAGGATGGAAGCCTTTGCGTGGATCAGCGTGTTCGTAAAGGTGTGTGCCATCAAAATTATAGAGGCCATGAGCATCGCCCGGAAAATGAGACGGTACCCAATCCAAAATCACACCGATACCGGCCTGATGAAATGCGTCCACCAGGTACATAAAATCTTCAGGAGGCCCAAAACGGCTCGTAGGAGCAAAATAGCCAGTCAGCTGATAACCCCAAGAGCCAAAGAAAGGATGCTCCATCACAGGCAAGAACTCCACGTGTGTAAAGCCCATTTCCTTCACGTAGTCTACCATTTCTACTGCCAACTCACGGTATGATAGAGATCTATTGCCATCTTCCACTTTTCTCCTCCAGCTGCCTATGTGTACTTCGTAGACTGAATAGGGCCTTGTCTTTCCAGTCAATTTCTTTCGTTCATCAAGCCAGCTACCATCTTTCCAGGAGTAATCGGTCTCCCATGTAATGGATGCCGTTTTGGGAGGTGTCTCGGCGTAAAATGCGAAAGGGTCAGCCTTCTCCAGGTATTCACCAGTATTGGAATGAATGGCATACTTATAGGCCTCCCCCATGCGGATATCAGAAAAGAATCCCTCCCATATTCCTGATTCATCCCACCGGGGCTTTAGCTTATGGACATTGTCCTGCCATTGGTTGAAATTTCCAATGACCGAAAGAGCTTTAGCGTTGGGGGCCCACACGGCAAAATAGGTACCTTCCTTTCCCTTAAACTCTGCGGCATGTGAGCCTAGTTTGTCATAAAGCTTGAAGTGCTTGCCTGATTTAAACAAGTGCACATCAAAATCAGTGAGGAGGGTAAAACTCTGCTCATTGGCGGATTTAATTTTTAACGGAGCTTTCTTTCCCATAATCTTGATTGTTTACGATTTCGAAACAGAAATTCACTTGCTTACAATTCCAACCTTCTTCTTATCATCCTTCTCATTCAAATAGCGATGCATTTGGTATTCAATTCCTCTTAAAGGAATGACTGTCCAATCCGGGCGACCATTGAGTTCATACCCGAGTTCATACACCGCCTTTTCAATCAAGTACGTGCGGATGAGGACATCATCTTCATAAGGAAGTACCGTGCCAAGCCCCATCTTTTCCATGTATGCGCCCAGGTAGAACCGACTCACGTAGTGCTGCCATTGTTCGGCCCAGGATTCAAGAAACTTCAAATCTTGTTCCCTGTAATTTTCATTCAATAATATTTTTCCAAAAGCCGCATAGTGAAATGAACGCATCATCCCAGCTACATCTTTATAAGGACTTTTCTTCAGTCTCCTTTCGCTAAAACTAAAACCAGGTTCACCTTCGAAGTCGATGATCACAAAGTCTTTTCCTGTAAACAGCACTTGGCCGAGGTGGTAATCACCATGGATGCGTGTCTTGATTCCCTGAATGCGGACCTGATAAATCTCCCCAAAGCATTCGAGGATTCTGTCTTCTAACGCCAGCACACGCTCAGCCAACTGCTGTGCCTCCACGTTGAGTTTACCCATCGATTGGCGCAGGAGTTTAAATCTATCCTTTAAAAGTTTGCGCAGGGAGGAGTAAAGCGAACGCTGATAATTAGGGGTGAAATACTCAGGTGCAAATGCAGGATTGGTGGTATCCGATGCCAGGGCGATGTGCATTTCAGCCGTGCGCTGCCCCAGCCGGACTACCCTTTCATAAAATCCTCTTCCAATAAATTCCTGCAATAGCTCAGGCGCTTCTTCAAACTTGATCGCAGGATTGTTTAAAAGTTTTGGTAGTTTTTCTTTCTTCGCCTTGGCCATGACGCGCTCATAAAACCTCCCAACTGAGTCAATGGTCATGTTCCAGGCATCTCCTTGATTTTCAACTTTTTCCTGAAGCAATCCAAAGACCATCGTCTTTTGATCTTCCTGCTGGTACTCGACACTTCCAGAGAATTTAGGACTGTTGCGAAAACTGGTATTCTCTGACAGGAAGCGTACAATCTCGAGGTCTGGATTTATTTCGCTTTCAATTTTTCGATACAGTTTGAAGAAATACTGATCGTTGTAGATGATGGCCGTATTGCTAGAGTCTACTTTAAGGATTTTCGATTCAACCGTGTCTGCCTTGATTTTCGAAAATACGCTGGCGTTAAATTCAAGCACTCCCTCACCATCCTTTACTTTAAAGACCTTCTCCATGTTGGTAAAAAGGAAATCACGAAAAATGCGATCATAGCTGCTGTCGAGAATAAATCCTGGCCTGTTCTGGATCTCCGCCCTGCACACCACGCTTTGTGCGGTATACTCGATCCTCTCCAACAAGACTTCAGAAGGCACAAACGTTAAGGGAAGAAAATAGAACTCTGGCAATCGTTGTACATAATGCACCTCAATAATCGAAAGGAAATGGGTAGTGCCTTCTATCCGCAACGGAATTGCTTTATGGACGCTCATCTTGCTGATGACTTTGGCTTTGCCGCCAAACCAACGACACTTCTTCATAAAGGGCTGAAGAATCTTTCGCTCAAACATGCGAACCTCCTCGTAATGGTTAAAAACCTTTTCCCAGGATGAATCGGTTTTGAAAAGTTGAAGTTCTCCAGCCCCCGGCAGTTCTTTCTTTTCCTGATCATCTACCTGGAACCAAAAATAACCATAAGGACCTATCGTGATGGAATATTCCGCATCCCCAACGCTCAAGAAACGATTCTGACTAAATGCTTCGGTAATGTCACAATTCCTGAACTCTTCCAGGTTGAGTGTCGTGGCCTGTGAAAACTGAGAGAGGTTCGCTACCACAATAATGCGTTGCCGCTCATGACTTCGAACAAAGCAAATGACCTTCGCATTTATGCTGTCGATAAACTTTAGTGAACCCTGTCCGAATACATTCAACCGCTTTCGCATGGCAATGACGTTCTTCATCCACCAAATGAGTGAGGAAGGATTCTCTTCCTGTGTCGCCACGTTAACGGATTCATAACGATATACAGGATCAGAAATGACCGGCAAGAAAAGCTTCTGTGGGTTGGCGTTTGAAAAGCCCGCATTGAGGTTCATGTTCCATTGCATCGGAGTACGAATTCCGAAGCGATCTCCCAGGTAAACATTGTCACCCATTCCTATCTCATCGCCATAGTACATCACAGGGGTACCTGGCAGCGAAAGTAAAATTGTGTGCAGCAGTTCTATTTTTCTGCGATCATTATTCATTAAGGGTGCCAACCTTCTTCTGATGCCCAGGTTGTGTTTGGTCTGGGGGTCGTTGGCGTAGGCCTTAAATAAATAGTCTTTCTCCTCCTCCGTCACCATCTCAAGACCAATCTCATCATGGTTCCTGAGGAACAATGCCCACTGACTATTCTGGGGTGTCTCTGGAGTCTGCTCCATGATGTCAATGATCGGGTAGCTATCCTCAGTCCGCAGGGCCAAGAAAAGCCTGGGCATGAGGGGATAATTGAAATTCATGTGACACTCATGACCATCGCCAAAATAAGAAGCTGCATCTTCTGGCCACAGATTTGCTTCAGCAATCAGTATTTTGTCTTTGTATCCCTTGTCAATGTGTAAGCGAAGACGCTTTAAAAAATCATGTGTCTGCGGAAGATTTTCGCAATTGGTACCTTCCTCCTCGAAAAGAAACGGCACCGAAGGAAGTCGAAATCCATCGACGCCCATTTTCAACCAGAAGTCCGCCACTTTGATCATTTCAAGCTGCACTTCAGGATTATCAAAGTTTAATTCCGGCTGATGTCGATAAAACCGGTGCCAATAATATGCCTTCGCTTCCTGGTCCCATGACCAGTTGGATGACTCCTCATCCGAAAACATGACCCTTGCTTCTTTGTATTTGTCTGGAGAATCACTCCATACATAATAGTTTTCATACCGTGATCCTGCCCTGGCCTTTCTGGATTTTTGAAACCAGGGGTGCTGATCGGATGTATGATTCAGAATCAATTCTGTGATCACACGAATCCCCCTGCGATGAGCCTCCTTCAGGAAGGCCTTAAAATCCGCGAGTGTGCCGTAATCGGGATGAATATCACATTGCTCGGTAATGTCAAAGCCGTCATCCTTGAGCGGCGATGGATAGAAAGGCAATAGCCAGATGGTATTGATACCAAGGTCTTCCAGATAATCAAGTTTTTGAATCAGGCCCGGAAAATCACCGATGCCATCTGCATTGCTATCGTAGAATGAACGTACGCTCAACTCATAAAAGATGGCATCTTTAAACCATTGTGGATCACTTTTACTTTGTGCTGCCATAGTTTGCGATCACATTTGGGATTCGTGAATATCTACTTTAAAAAGATGGAAAGGCATTTTGTTTGGTTCCAGGTCAACATAATTCCATTCTTGCGTCCATGTATAGTTTTCTTCTGTGATCAGGTCACGCAGTTTCAGGTTGACCCTTACGCCAAGGTTAAGTTTCTCTCTGGGTACCTGGACATATCCTGACTGCTTACCAAGAGGATCCAGGTTTACCACGACCATAATAATATTCGAAAGGTCATCTGTTGACTTCAGATAAGCTATGATATTCGGGTTATCTACAGAACAGAATTGAAGATTCCACGTAGACTGCAAAGCGGTGTTTTCATTTCGGGCCTTGTTTAACAAAGTGACAATGTCCGTCATTCTGCTCGTCTTCCGCCAGTCGTACGATTTTATTTCATACTTCTCAGAATTAAAATATTCTTCTCTCCCTTCCACGGGTATGTTCTCACAAAACTCAAATGCCGGTCCATACATTCCATAGCTGGCAGAAAGCGTTGCCGCCAGGGAGAGCCGGATGATGAAAATATTCTCGTCCTGATACTGCAGATGCCAGGGTAAGATGTCGGGGGTATTGGGCCAGAAGTTTGGACGAAAATAGTTTCTGGATGGTCCAAGGGTAAGTTCATTCATGTACTCGATGATCTCATCCTTGCTGGTTCTCCATGTGAAGTAAGTGTATGATTGAGTGAACCCCACTTTTGCAAGTGAAGCCATAATCTTCGGACGGGTGAACGCCTCTGCCAGAAAAACAATGTCTGAATAGTTCTTATTCACTTCGGCAATCACCCATTGCCAGAAAGGAATGGGTTTCGTGTGGGGATTGTCTACACGGAAGATGGTCACACCAGCATCAATCCAAAAGAAAATTACTGATTTCAATTCTTCCCAAAGTTCTTTCCAATGTTCGGTCTCAAAATTGAATGGATAGATGTCCTGATATTTTTTAGGAGGATTCTCTGCGTACTGGATAGAACCATCAGGCCGCTGCTTAAACCATTCTGGATGTTCCTTCACGTATGGGTGGTCTGGAGCGCATTGAAATGCCAGATCAAATGCAATATCAATGTTAAAAGCTTTGGCTGCTTTGATCAGCTTCTTATAATCATCCATCGTCCCCAGTTCCCTGTGAATGGACTTGTGCCCACCTTCATCGCTTCCGATGGCCCATGGGGAACCAGGCTCGCCTGCCAATGACTTTGTGCTGTTGTTCTTTCCTTTACGGTTTACCCTTCCAATTGGGTGAATTGGCGGCAGATACAAGACATCAAAATTCATAGCCGCGATTCTTGGCAAAAGTTTGATTGTGTCAAGGAAGGTTCCATGAACTCCGGGATGTAAGGAACTGGAACGTGGAAATAACTCATACCAGGAATTAAATAACGCTTTCTTATGCTCAACAATAATTTCAAATTCTTTTTCCGATACCGTTTCATGTTGGCGCAAAGGAAATTCATGTACAATTTTTGCAAACCCATCGCTCAGCACTGTATCGATCGCCGCTTGTTCGCGGGTCTTGTCTTCTAATTTTATTGCCAGGGCCAGAATCTTTTGATCTTCTTTCCCAACGATTCTTAAATACGCCGCACCCTCCATCAATTCCACTTTCACATCAACCTTTGCAGCCACTTTCTTGTTGAATCCATCAAACCATGTGTCAAAATGATCGACCCAGGCCCTGATTGAAAAGTAATAGGATCCTTTTTCATCGACATAAAAAGAAACAGACCATTGGTCATTCACGGTGGGCAACATTTCAACCCACTTTGACTCGCCCTTGTCTCCAAACTTATAAGACATTTCAGCACGGATATGGTCATGACCATCTCCAAAAATATCTGCTGTAACTTCCACCCGCTCACCCACGGTACGCTTGGCAGCAAATAATCCACCCTCTACCTGAGGCTGAATGTTTTCAATGATTACCCGCGATTTTCCGTTAATCATAATTTAATTCCTTAAAACAACTGAACTAAAGGCAGGTAATTTTATTTCATTATCTGAAATATCGATTCCTTCAATGGTCGTGATATCAATTTGTGAGAATTCGTCAAGACCGACCAGTGAAACTGTGACCATCTCTTCCGATACATTATGCAGTGCCAATCGCTTTTGAGACCCCAGGGTTCTTATCAAACTAATCACTTCTGGCATCTGAATTGGAGTAACGGAAAGTTCACCTAAAGTTAAGACTTCGCTTGAATTGCGATGGTGAATCCATTTTCTATAAAAGCTGTAAAGTGACTTTGGATCGTTTCGCTGAATGCTTAAAGGAACCACCGCTTCGTACGTTGAGTATTTCGGAACTGCCCATGTTGTCTGCGCAGGATCTTTCCCGGCCTGACTCCAGACAAATGGCTCGCGGATATATTCATCAGGCTTCATTCCTTTCATGCCAATCTCCTCTCCATAGTACACATAGGGTGTTCCAGGGAGCGTAAATAATATGGAAGCTGCTACCCTCATTCGAATTTCATCACCCTCCAGCTCAGACAAGATTCTGTTTTGATCGTGGTTCTTCAAAAAAGTAGCATCTACAAAATCCGGGGTAATTGAAGTATAAAAGTCACGGATACCCTTGTATTTTTCAATTAACTTTAAGGTGTCCCTTCCAGCTTTCACGACCGATGTGATTGCATACCCCATATCAAAATTGAATAGAGCAGGTAGACCCTTAAGATAGGGGGCGACTTCCTGTGCCTCTGACCACACTTCACCCACAAGGTAAACCTCAGGCTTTATTTTTTCCATTTCTCCCCGAAACCAAACCCAGAAGGTATGATTATCGGCAGCTCTGTCCGTTGGAAAAATATGTTTGGCAGCATCCAGGCGGAAGCCATCTACATTCATTTCGGCCAACCAGAATTTCCCGATTTCAACAAATTCCTCCTTCACCTTCGGGTTGTCAAAATTCAAGTCGGGCATCTCACTATAGAAGTACCCATAGTAATGCTCACTGTGGCTGTCATTATTGACAGCATGCCATTGCGTTATGTTATCTGAATCAAGTGATATAGATTTTTTTGCAATCGCATCGGCTACAGAATCCTTGTCTGCCCACACATAATAGTTTCGGTACGGATTGTCTTTGCCTTTGATGGCTTCCTTAAACCAGGGATGCTCCGACCCCGTGTGGTTCATGATCAAGTCTATGATCACCTGCATACCTAGTTTGTGGGCCTCTGTCACAAAATTCTTAAAATCTTCCACGGTGCCATAGACCGGATCGATTCCCTTATAATCAATCACATCGTATTTGTGGTATGAGGGTGACGGCATCACAGGCATTAGCCATAGACCTTTAACGCCTAAATCCTTAAGATAGTCCAGCTTGGAAGTTAGCCCTATGAGATCGCCTTGCCCATCTCCATTTCCATCCGCGAAGGAAAGCACAAACACTTCGTAGTTGACACCATATGGCCACCGTTCTTCTTTATCTTCGGTCCGACATGAAAACAGCATAATGACAAGGGATGCGAGCGTCAGGAATCTATTCATCCCATCACTTGATTTTTAAGATGAATGAACTGTAAGGTGGAATGTCCAATTCAAAAGAATAATCTGGTGAAAAGCCGATGTCAGCGCCGCTTCTTAGTAAATCACGACCAATATAGTGTTCGCTACTTTTCAACCCGAACGCAGAAACCGTTTCATTTGAGAGTTGAATTTTAATATGCTCCAGTTTAACGTTGAAACCGGCAATGATGACCAGCCGCTCATTGCCCAACGACCTGGCAAATGAAACAATACGATCTGAACAATTCTTTGCATTCAGATTCAATTCGGTAAGATCAAAATAATCTCCGTGTGCGATGGCCGGATTGTTTTTGGCCAATGTCAGGATATCTCCGTGAAATTGTCTTAAAGCTTTTTGTTCAACGTCCAGAAGACCTCCATCGTATTTCTTTCCATTCACCCACTTTTGATGTTGCGGTACTCCCCAGTAATCAAACATGGTGGTACGACCATCCTCACCGCTAAACCCTTCAGCGCCAGCGCCTGGCTCTCCTACTTCCTGGCCGAAATAAATCATGATCGGACCTTTATCTATGGTTGCACTTACCACAAGCCCTGGCAAAGCTTTCCATGGATCGCCTATAAAAAACGGCGAGGCGATCCGTTGCTCATCATGATTTTCAAGAAAATGAACCATATTATGATTGATTCCGGCCATCGATTTCTGAATACCCGCAATCCATGCCGCACTACCTTGATTGTTGATCATCAACCGCAAAGTGTCGTATAGTTGGACTTTATCATATAAAAAATCAAAACGTCCATGGTCAAGGTAGTTTCGATATTGCTGGGGGTTATAAATCTCCGCAATGAAAATTATTTCTGAATTGATTGCTTTTACCTGGGGAATTACCCAATGCCAGAATTCCACTGGCACCATCTCCGCCATATCACAGCGAAAGCCGTCCACTTTCTTTCCAGCCCAAAACACAAGGATATCACGCATCATATTCCAGGTTTTAGGAACAGGATCAAAATGGGTGCGTCTGCCATTCACATAGTCAACACCATAATTCAACTTTACCGTTTCAAACCAATCGTTTATTGAGGGGCTTGCAGTAAACTGATCATTTCCTGTTGCCTTCGCAGGATTTTCATCAAATTTTCCTTCCCTTGTCGGGAATGAATTATTTCCAATCTGACTAAACTCCTTAGGCACCTGAAAAGCTTGTCCTGGCAAATAGTAAAAGTTATTGTTAGGATCGAATGCTTTTGATTCATCATCTGATGTACCCATATCTTCAGTGCCCTCCGGTTTTGAATCAGAATGATAAGATCGCGCAACATGGTTGGGGACAAAATCAATGATGACTTTGAGACCTTGGAGGTGGGTGCGATCCACCAACCTGTCAAATTCGAGCATTCTGTTCTTTACGTCAATAGCCAGATCTGGATTTACATCATAATAGTCTTTGATGGCGTATGGTGATCCCGCCCGACCTTTTACCACATCAGCATCGTCTAAAGCGATGCCAAAGGTCGTATAGTCGGTTAGCAATGCATGTTCAATAACACCTGTAAACCAAATGTGAGAAATACCCAATTGTTTTAAACCCGTCAGCGCTTTATCGTTGATATCTTCAAATTTGCCAGTCCCATTCTCCTCCAGGGTTCCAAAAGGCTTGTTGAATTCTTTTGTATTTCCAAATAGTCGGGTCATCATTTGATAGATCACGATCTTGTTTCCAGTGGCTTTCATTTCTGGGATGGGGGGTATTTTTTCACTAGGCGCAACGCACTGCCAGAGCACAAAACTGATGACACATAAAAGGGTTGAGACGCTCCGCATAGTTTATCAAGGTACAAGATAGGGTACTGAAAAGTGATGTACAAAGTGCCACAAATTTTACTGGTGCAAACGGTTGATTTAGAATAATTTCACAAACCAATCCGCAGAAGGATCAATAAACCCTTCGGGGTCGGTTAGAGATAGTCACATGTCCGTTTTTTACATGTTCAATCCATTCAGGTTTGTTTGTCGCTGCATATTGACTCCGAAGTCAATGCTTATAGTAAGCCGTCCTAAAATGAATGATGACCCCAATGGGCTCGAACTAATGGTGAACTCCCTCAATCGCATTTGGATCATGCTCATACTTAAAAATAAATGGAAAAGTGATGCCAAGGACAAGAGCATAACCGGCAAACGTAAACCAAATACTCTGCCAATCCTTTAACCCATCAGCAGTGAAATAATCCACCACGATGCCGCTTAACGTTCCTCCAAGAAAGGCACCAACTCCATTGGTCATGAGCATGAACAAGCCCTGAGCACTGGCAACCATGTTGCTGTCTGCTTCCTTTCTTACAAACAAAGAACCGGATATGTTAAAGAAATCGAAAGCGAGCCCATAGATAATCATGGAGAGCACCAGAAAGACAATACCTGGACCCGGATTTCCAATACCAAATAATCCAAACCGGAAAACCCATGCAATAATGCTAAAGAGCATCACTTTCTTTATTCCAAACTTGAGCAAGAAGAATGGAATCGTCAGGATGAACAAAGTTTCAGATATCTGAGAAACCGACATCAATAAGCCTGGGTGATGAACCGCAAATGATTCAGGATAAGAACCCGCGAAATCATGAAGGAAAGCCTCGCCAAACGTGTTGGTGATCTGAAGTGCGGCACCCAGCAACATGGCGAAAATAAAAAATACCAGCATCTTTCTTCTTTTGAACAGTACCAGTGCGTCAAGCCCCAGCGTGGAGATGAGTGAACCTATCCGCTTCGCTTTTGTGGGTGTACAATGTGGCATCGTGAAAGAATAGATGCCAAGCACCATAGCAGAAAAGGCACTGACATAAAGTTGAACCGGGCTAAGAGTCCACCCAAAAAGATCTACCACCCACATGGCCGCAATAAATCCGACAGTTCCCCATACCCGAATCGGTGGGAAAACTTTAATGATATCAAACCCAAATTTTTCCAATACTGTGTAGGATACTGCATTGTTTAGCGCAATGGTGGGCATATACGACATCGTGACCAGCATCATGGCAACATACATCGTACTGTAATCAGATATGGTCGAAGCCCAGAGTAACGAAGCGGCGCCGATGAGGTGCGTGATGCCCAATACACGTTCCGCATTCACCCAGCGATCTGCAACGATGCCAAGCAAAGTAGGCATGAACAAGGAAGAAATTCCCATGGTGGCATAAATGCTCCCCACCTGCCCACCGGTGAATTTTAGCTTTACAATCATGTAACCACCAAGAGAAATCAACCACGATCCCCAGATGAAGAACTCTAAAAAATTCATCAACATGAGGCGATGCTTGATATTCAATTGGTATAATTTATGGTATTAAGAATTGGAACCCGGCGGAGTAATCCGGTCCAGAACTCTTTGAGGATATTCCAGATTCAGAATCCTGCATTACTGCGCATCGCGATTAATTTCTCTTTCCGAGTTCGTCACGGATTTTGGCGGCGCGCTCATAGTCCTCTTTGTCGATCGCATCTTTTAAGAGCTCATTCAATTTATCAATAGAATAGCTTTTATAGTCGTCAGACTTTTTGGAAGACTCCTTTTTTACTTTGACTTTTTTCTCAGTCTTGGCCTCGCTCTTTTCTTCATCCTCTTCCTCATCGGTGAGCACAATACCTGCTTCCGCCAGGATATTTTCAAACGTAAAGATGGGGGCATCAAATCGGAGCCCCACCGCGATGGCATCAGAAGGACGGGCGTCCACTTCAGATTTTTTCAACCCATCCGTGCAAACGATCTTCGCAAAGAAAACACCTTCTTTCAGATCTGAAATTACAATCTCATCCACATGAAAATGGAATGCATTGGCGAATGACTTGAAAAGATCATGCGTCATGGGCCGATTGGGTATGATCTTCTCAATTTCAATCGCGATGGCCTGGGCTTCAAACATTCCGATGATGATGGGGAGCCTGCGGTTCCCTTCTGCTTCTCCGAGCACTAAGGCAAATGAACCTGTCTGCGATTGACTGGAAGACAATCCGAGTATCTCTAATTTTATTTTTTTCAGCGCCACGGCTCTTTTAAAAGGATTACGATATTAAAAAAATAGATCAATCCAGCTGACAAAGTAAGGATAATTATTTCGAAGCCTGGATCGCGGCAGTCAGCTTGGGAACCACTTCAAATGCATCACCGACGATCCCATAATCCGCTGCTTTAAAGAACGGTGCGTCTGCGTCTTTATTGATCACCACAATACATTTTGATGAGTTCACCCCTGCCAGATGCTGGATTGCGCCTGAAATCCCAATGGCGATGTAGAGCTGCGGGGCCACCTTCACACCTGTCTGCCCTACGTGCTCATGGTGCGGCCTCCAGCCCATGTCCGAGACTGGTTTGCTACATCCTGTGGCTGCGTGAAGAACCTTTGCCAAATCCTCCAGAATGCCCCAATGTTCTGGGCCCTTTAGACCTCGGCCCCCGGACACGACAATGTTGGCTTCTGGCAGAGAAATTTCCCCGCTTGCTTTCTCAGTTGAAATGATTTTAGTGTTGAAATCAGCATCTTTTAATACCGGTGCGAAAGTCTCGACGACAGCGGTGCCTCCACTCTCTTTAAGCTCTGCCGCATTCTTCTTGATCACGATTACCTTCTTGGCTGACTTCATGTCAACAAACGAAAAGGCCTTGCCGGTATAGATGCTTCTTTTCACAATAAATCCAGAAGTAGTGTTGGGAAGCTCTACCACATTGGAGGCAAAGCTTGCCCCTGCCTTCACTGCTACTTTAGCTCCTGCCGGCGTGCCCAAGCCGGAGTTGGCCAATATCAAATGGTCCGCATTCTCCTTCTGCATAGCCTCTAACAATATGGCAGCATATACTTGCAGTACCGGATGATCAAGCTTAGGATCAGAAGCATGAAGAACTTTAGTGGCTCCATACTTACCCACAGATTCCAATTGCGATTTCTCAATGGTTCCCAAAGCGATGGCCACGGTCGTCCCTCCCATGGAATGGGCATAGACTACTGCCTCCAGAGAAGTCTTTTTTATTTTACCTTCTGCACTTTCGATGAAAACAAGATTCGTCATATGTCTATATTAATCGTTGATAAAAGTTTTAAATGATTCAGCTTACCGCAATGGGAAGCTAAAGTCACATCATAAAACCTTTGCTTCGTTTTTCAATCGTGTCACTAGCTCCGCTACATTATCAGAAGATATCATCTTCACAGCGCCTTTGGGTGGTGGTAATTCAAATTTCTGAGCCATGACTGATTTCTCCACCGACTTGGGCTCTACCACTTTTAATGGCTTCGCCCTGGCACTCATGATTCCACGCATGTTTGGAATTTTCCATTCCGCGATGGGCTCCTGGCATCCGGCAATCAGAGGTAAGTTAGATTCTACATACTCTTTGCCACCCTCGATCTCTTGCGACATTTTTACTTTTGTGCCTTCAATGTCCAGTTTCATGACAGGTGAAATGGAGGGAATCCCAAGCATTTCTCCCACCATGGCGTGAACAACGCCACCATTAAAATCGATTGATTCTCTACCCATCAAAATCAGGTCGTAACCTTTCGCGTGTTCCGCAATCTGAGATGCTACAAAATATGAATCGGTGGGTTCAGCATTAATGCGAATGGCGTCGTCGGCACCTATGGCAAGTGCTTTGCGAATGGTCGGCTCTGTCTCTGCAAGTCCAACGTTCAATACAGTGACTGAGGCGCCCGAAGACTCTTTCAATTCGATGGCTCTCGCTAAGGCATAATCATCGTACGGGCCAATAATGAATTGTACGCCAGCAGTATCAAACTTTGTATTATTGTCGGTAAAATTAATTCTGGAAGTGGTATCAGGAACATGTGTGATACAGACTAAAATCTTCATGGGAAAAACGTTTAATGCTGCTTTTGGCTAAGCTCCGGCAAGTTAATAAAACCATTGATTTGTCAATTAGTTTAAACTTTCAATCACGATCGTCTTCTTTTGCGTTATGGACCGAATCAAACAACTTCAACAATTTATCGCTGAGGATCCAAGGGACCCCTTCAATTCCTACGCCCTGGCCTTGGAATATCTGAAATTTGACCCCTCGGAGGCAGGTCGTCTTTTTGAAAATCTGATGATGATTCACCCTGAATACCTACCAGTCTACTACCCCTATGCACAGTGGCTGATTGAAAGGAAGGAAAACGAGAAGGCGGAAAGCGTTTTCCAAAAGGGAATTCTTACTGCCAAAGCGCAACATGACCACAAGGCGCTTAAAGAAATTCTAGCCGCATATGCCGACTGGAAATATGAAATGACGTGAAAGTGATCTACAATTGAAAGACAATCTTACCCACTTTATTAGGGAGTGTGATGTCTGCAAATGAGTCTGCCAACTTTGAAAATGGCCGTATTGAATCTATCATCGGTCTGATTTGGTGCTTACTCACAAACGTGAGCATCTCACCAAACTCATAATCGTTACCCATGGTGGTTCCCTGGAGCGAAAGCTGATTCCAGAACATTCTGTAGAAATCTACCTTGGATGGCATCCCGTTGGTCGCACCATAGAAAACTAATTTACCTCCAGGCTTCAACACCTTGATGAAATTATTAATCTGATCACCTCCGGCACTGTCAATAATGAGGTCAAATCCTCCTTTGGTCTTCCACAAGTCGCTGTAATTCGACTCTTTTTTATAATTATAAGCACCCTTTGCACCCAATTTCAACGCCCTCGCAATTTTTTCATCACTGCCTGAAGTAACGTACACATTGGCCCCTGCTGCTCGTGCAAACAAGAAGGCAAATTGTGCGACACCTCCTCCGAATCCGGAAATCAAAACATTATGTCCTGCTTGAAGTCCACCCTTCCTGAACAAAGCTCTAAAGGCAGTGAGGCCACCCAGAGGTAATGCAGCAGCCTGAAGGAGATCAAGATGAAACGGCTTCGGCTGAATCCTGTCAACATCTAGAATGCAATATTCCGAGAAAGTTCCACTTACTGGCATACCCAAAATGGAGTACTTCTTGGATTGGACATCGGGGTCAGGGCCCCAATCGATGTTGGGATTTATTACAATTTCTTTGCCGACCCAATCTTTGTCTCTTTCATCCCCGACTGTTTCCACGATTCCGGCGCCATCTGAACCGAGTATTCCGCCATAGTGGATGTTTGGATATTTCCCTTGCTTGATCCATTCATCTCGCCGGTTGAGTGCAATCGCTTTCATCCTGACAAGCACTTTACCAGCAGTCACAGTTGGTTTGTCAAGTTCTCGCCATTCAATCTGGCCGGGAGCGATCAGGACGAGGGCTTTCATTTGGCGGGGTTGGCTTGGAGCATAAAGTTAAAAGCTGAAAGTTAAAAGTATAGTGCTACAGCTTTAAACTTTCAACTTTTTAGCTTAAAGCTCCATTCAATCAAAACTGTCTCTCAGGAAGGGTAAAATAAAATGTACTTCCCTGCCCTACTGTACTTTCTACGTACATTCTTCCCCCATTGCGTTCCACCAGGTCTTTGCAGAGAATTAATCCCACTCCGGCCCCCTTGCGACTTGATTTGCCGATGGACTGAGAATCTTCTCTTGCGTTAAACAGTTTATTAATATTTTCTTCGCTGATTCCCATCCCGGAATCTTTTACCCCCATCATCACAAGGCCATCCTTCTTACCCGAAAAACAATTAATCGTCCCATTGGCTGAAGTAAAATGCACGGCGTTTGAAAACAAATTCTCAAGGACAATTCCAATCATCTCTCTATCCGCAAACACGCTTTGATGATCGGGGATGAACACATTAATTGTCAGGTTTCTGCCCGTTGAGTGTAATCGGAACCTCTCGATAACCTGTTCTGCCAGGACTTTGCAATCAAAAGAATCCGGTCTGTAAGGTTTTGAATTTGCCTGGTAAGCAACCCACTGAATCACGTTGTTCAAAGTACTTTTTAAATCAACGGCTGTGTTGTGCAGATTGACTAAAAATTGAATCGCCTCGTCCTTATTTAGTTTGCTGATTTGACCTGAGAGGCTCAGGGTAAGCTTTTCAAACGAGGTTATGGCATTCTCCAAATCATAGGATATTACCACAAAGAGTTTGTCCTTAAAAGAATTCAATTGCTCCAATTCTGATTTTGTCTGTGCAAGGATTTCCTCGGTCTGAATTTTCCTTCTATAGAAAGTCAATATTGCGACGGACGACAATACGAACATCCCGACAAGAATAATTAGTGTATTTCTCCAATTTTCATTCGCCGCCTCCGTCAACTTTGTGATGCTATCTTTTAATGCTTCTGCGTCAACTTCATGTGCTTTCTTCTCTTCCTCAAGACTGGTGGCCAGCACTTGTTCCATCGACCTGTGCTTTAACACTTCAATAGAGTCCCTGAAAACTGCGGCCATTTTGAAGTCATGCAATGCTTTCTCATAATCTTGTGCAGCAAGGTGGACTTTATAAAGTAAAAGATGGGCTTGCTCAAGGCTATCCATATTGTTAGACAAAGTAGCCATGACCAAAGCTGAGTCGGCGTATAATTCCGCCTCCTTGAATTTTTCCTGATCCAGAAAGATCTGAGATTGGAGTTGATAGTACGTGCCTTTGATCGACTGTGCGTGGCCGACACCGTACAGGAACAAAAGGAGAAATGTACCTGCTTTGAAAATCATACTAAAAGGGCATATCCTCGTCACCTCTCGATGGTGGTGGCAGGTCGTCACGGAAGGTGTTGAGTCTACTCTCCCTGGTGATGCTTCCAAAAGAACTTCCACCAGGTGGCGGTCCATCAAAGTCCGCAAACTTGGTGTACTTCCCTATGAACTTGAGTCGAACCGTATCCAGAGAACCATTTCTATGCTTGGCAACAATGACCTCCGCCATACCTTGAGTAGGAAGTCCTTCTTCATCCACAGTAATCTTATAGTACTCAGGACGATACAAAAACATCACAATATCAGCATCTTGCTCGATGGATCCAGATTCACGCAAGTCAGAAAGTTGAGGGCGCTTGTCGCCACCGCGCGTCTCCACACCCCGGCTTAACTGCGATAGCGCTATGACCGGCACCTCTAATTCTTTTGCGATACTCTTCAGGGCTCTGGAGATAGAGGCAATTTCCTGCTCGCGATTTCCCTGACTATCACCCTTCATCAACTGGAGATAGTCAATAACAATCAATTGAACGTTGTGCTCCGCCTTTAGCCTTCTGCATTTCGCCCTTAATTCAAGAATGGTCAGGGCTGGGGTGTCGTCAATGAAAATTGGAGCAGCTGATAGTCGATTTGTTTTCGTCACCAACTGTTGCCATTCAAAGTCCGCGAGGTTTCCGCGCTTGATTTTTTCAGATTCCAATTCAGCCTCAGCGGATATTAGGCGGTTGACTAACTGAAGGGAGGCCATCTCAAGGGAAAAAATGGCGACAGGGAAATTGAAATCAACGGCAGCATTTCGAAGGGCAGTGACAATAAATGCCGTCTTACCCATGCCTGGCCTGGATGCTATGATGACGAGATCTGATTTCTGCCAGCCACTGAGCACCCGGTCTAGTTTGGTAAATCCACTAGGTACTCCAGTAAGCCCATCCTTGTGATTCTTTTTCTCTTGAAGTTCCTGAAACGCTCTGGTCATCAGACCCTTCATCGAATCATAGTTCTTGCGAAGGTTTGCATCGGAAATAGCAAAAACAGACTGCTCCGTCTTGTCCAGCAAATCAAAGACATCCGTGGTGTCCTCGTAGGCATCATGCTGGATTTGAGATGAAATTTGAATCAGCTCCCGCTTAATCGCCATTTCGATAATATAACGGGCATGATATTCAATATTGGCAGCTGAACTGACTTTGGAGGTAAGTTCAGCAATAAAATAGGCACCTCCGACCAGTTCAAGTTTTCCGTTCTTCCTGAGTTGAGACACCACGGTTCGCATGTCTACCGGCTCCGAAGTCTTGAAGAGGTCAACAATGGATTGATAGATTTCTTTGTGTTGCTCTGTATAGAAATGCTCAGGTCTTAGAAATTCAATTACTGCCGTTAAAGCGTTCTTTTCCAGCATCAAAGCTCCCAACACCGCTTCTTCCAGATCAAGCGCCTGAGGCGGCAGTTTACCAAGGTTCTCTCCAGATAAATCGGGGCGGGGAACCAACTTGGTAATTTTTGCACTGCCTGACCTCAATGACGTTGACCGTTGCTCCATACTTCGTGGTTGTTGTACGTGTTTTCTTTAAAGGGAGACAAACCTAAAGATTGAAAAACATCCAGCGTCTAATCACCTCCACAACTTCTCTACAATCTACAAACAACAACAAAGAATTGTGTGAATAAATTTATCGTTAATTGCATTAAGTTTCCTTCTAACAGTAGCCATCCAATGCTATCATATCATAAAGTCCTTATGGTGAACACTTTCAAACAACAAACATTTTGATTTACTTCAATATCCAAACTCACTGCACTTGGAGAAGATAAGTAAAATCCATTTCATCGGCATTGGCAGTAATGCCATGTGTGATCTTGCTATAGCGCTGCAGGAAGCCGGCCATCATATCACATGTTCCGACGAAGAAATTACCGGATTGGCTAAGAGCAAGCTTTTGAAGCACAACCTCTTACCAAATTATGTTGGTTGGTCGATCGAATCGCTTGGTGAGCGTCCTGATACTGTGATTATCGGAGCCAATATCAAAACAGACAACCCAGAGTTACGGCGGGCACAGGAGCTCAATCTTGTTGTCTGTTCATTTCCAGATTTTATCTACCAACAATCCATTGACAAGCAACGTCTTGTGATTGCAGGCACGTATAGCAAAACATTGATTGCAGGGCTAATAATCCACGTTCTTAACTTTCATAAAAGAAGATTTGACTATGCGATCGGCACCCAGGTCGTAGGATGGGAGACGCAGGTAAAACTTTCAGATGCTCCTCTCATAGTCATTGAGGGACAGGAGTTTATGGCTTCAATGCTAGATTCAACTCCTGCCTTCTTGAAATACCATCATCATATAGGAGTCATCAGTGGGATTGAATGGCAGGTGTCTGAGACCTACCCAACCAAAGATGACTACGTCAATCAGTTTAGCTTGTTTGGAACCCGCACCCCAAAAGGCGGTGCTCTGGTATACCTTGAATTAGATCCTGTAGTAGCAGTACTTTCTGCCACGATGGGGCGCCCTGATGTCTTACTGGTTCCTTACAAGGCCCACCCTAATGTCAACGAAGGGGGCCAAGAATTTCTGATCACTTCCAATAAGGAAAAGATTCCACTAAAAATTACAGGAAAGCACAACTTTCAAAACATAAGTGCAGCCCAAGAGGCACTGAAACGAATCGGGATCACACCCGAAATGTTCTATGAAGCAATCACTTCCTTCAGGGGTTTGGCTAACTAATATTACACGCTTATATTCAGTCAATTAAATGAAAATTAATCTCCGAATTCCTCTTTGTTTTTTTGATCTTGAAACAACGGGTACCAACATCACTCAAGACAGGATTGTGGAGATTGCCGTCATCAAACTCATGCCCAGCGGGGAAATTCTGGAGAAAAAGAATCTGGTCAACCCAACGGTGGCCATCCCGGCAGAATCCACAGCGATTCACGGGATCAGCAATGAGGATGTGAAGAATATGCCAACATTTAAAGAGTTGGCGAAGGAATACGCCCGGTTCTTTGAGGGCGCTGATTTGAGCGGCTTTAACATTTTAAAATTCGATGTGCCTGTTCTGGTAGAAGAATTTCTGAGGGCAGGCGTGGACTTTGATTACTCCCGAAAGCGCATCATTGACTCACAGCGCATTTATCATTTGATGGAAAAAAGGAACCTGGCGGCCGCCTATCATTTCTACTGCAACAAAAAGCTGGAAGATTCACACACTGCCGAGGCCGACACGCGTGCTACGATGGACGTATTATTGGCCCAGATCGAGCGATACGAAAATCTGGATGTCACCGACGGGATGGGCAAGGTCATTGGTATGATCAGGAATGATATGGACGACCTTCATCAACTCACCTCTTCAAACATGGTCGACCTCGCGGGCCGGATGGTCCTCAATCAGAAAGGTGAGGCCATGTTTAATTTTGGAAAGCATAAGAACAAACTTGTTCTCACCGTCTTGAATCAAGAATCATCGTATTACGACTGGATGATGAATGGAGACTTTTCCCTTGACACCAAACGAAGGCTGACAGAGATCAAACTCAGTGTTTTGAAAAAATAATATTCCCCCTGGATGTGACGATGTTTCGTTTAAAGGCTCTAATAGGGTGAATTTCAACTTCTCGATAGCGAATACTCATTACGCATCTAGTCAGCTTTAAAACCACAATTATGAAAAAAAATAATTGGCTCATCTGCCTATTCGCTACCAGTATGCTTACATCTTGCGCAATTGTTCGACCCGGAGAAGTTGGACTTAAGCAAACATTGGGAAAACTTGACCATAATTCATTGGGACAAGGACCTCATGGATTTAATCCTTTTACTTCCACCATCATCAAGGTGAAGACCAGGACGGTGGAAGCCTTCAACACGCTCGATGTGCCAACCAAGGAGGGCTTGACCGTGAAATCGGAAATTGCGCTGCTTTATCATGTAAAGCCAGAAGCTGCTGCTTCCGTGTATGTTAATTACGGAACAAACTATCAGGAAGTAATCGTAGAAAGTAATTTCCGCGCCGTTGTGCGACACGTGAGCGCCAGTTATCTCGCTAAAGATCTCTTTGCTGTCGATCGTAAAAAAATTGAAAAGGAGATTCATGATGAAATCGTTGCCGGTATCAGCGATAAGGGTTTTGTTGTAGACGCAGTCTTATTAAAAAGCATTACCATGCCCCCGCAAATTTTTCAGGCGGTGGAGAATAAGTTGAAGGCCGAACAGGAAACCATGCAGATGGAATTCACCATCGCCAAACAAAGAAAAGAAGCCGAGCGCATGCAAATTGAGGCCGAAGCCATCAAGAACTACAACAAGGCCATCGCTGAAAGTCTTACTGAAATAATGGTCAAGTGGAATGGGGTCCAGGTATTGAAAGAACTGGTGACCTCCGCCAATGCGAAAGTGATTATCACGGATGGAAAATCGCCCATTATTCTCAATGAAAAATAGAAATGGTTGCCGGGTACTTGAAAGAGGGCTGATTTAAGCACTTTAATGACAGCGCCCTACACTTCCTTCCACGTATGGTCTGCCAGCAATCGCACAGACGCAACACTCCGATACGGATTTTTATCACCCCATTCTTTGGGACTGATCATCGAAACCAGATACGTGTTGTCGGTCTTCTCATAAAGATAATAGGTCTGACCGATGACCGGCGAAAAACTCAACTTCGCATCATAAATGATCATCGAAAGTTCTTTGCGTTGCTGAATTTCCTTCGCCTGGATCGCCAGCAATTCAATCTGCTGACGGATCTGTGTCAACTGCATGTTGGTTTGTTCTTCCATGGCAGTTAATGCATAATGTCTGATAATACCTTCTTCATTAGGTCTGATCAGTGCTCCTGCCACTGAGGCGGAATAAGGCAACACACTCAGCTGCTTATGGTATATTTCAACATTGGTCAACGCCTGACCATCGAGTTGAAAATGTTTTTGCGTGATCTTCAGATAACCCTTCGGCGTAATTTCATGCAGCACATGCAACACTGGCTTCTGACTCCTGTAAAAGAAGATTTCAAAGCTGATCATGTCAAGGAAAGAAGACTTGATCGTATCTGCAATCTCAGAGTTGTCAAGGGAATGCTCCTCCCCATTTGGCACCACGGAATACCCCGAGGTAAATGCCTGGTCTTCCAGCGTGACCCAATTCATGTTGACCTGGAGCTGCGTTTTGCTCTCTCCTAATTCAATTCGATATATACCGGATTTTGGTCGCCCACCAAATTCATAGGTCCCTCGCTCAGGAAAAAGCTGCCACGATGAAAGAAAATTATAAGCATCAACCATATCGGTATTGTCACAATCTAAACCGAAAGTCAAACGGAATTTAACAGGAAAAGTTTAAGGTCAGGTTAAGCAAACCAACCGGACCAAAAACGCGAAAATGATCTACGGTTACTTCTTATAGTATTGTAATGCCTCAGGCATCCAGCTTTTTAGCTGAGCAATGCGCGTTTCGTCGGATGGATGGGTAGATAAAAATTCAGGTGGCTTCTGACCTCCACTCATCGCCACCATGCGCTCCCAGAATTTTGGGGCTTGCTCGGGATCATACCCTGCCATCGACATGAAGATCAATCCAATGTGGTCTGCTTCAGATTCATGCTCACGGGAGAATTTCAGCATCCCAACCTGTGCACCAGCGCCAACGGCCTGCATGAATATCTGACTTGTCATACCGGGGTTTTGTCCCATGGCCGCACCCAGCGTACTCAATCCAAATTGTTCAACCAATCCCTGGCTCATGCGCTCACGACCGTGATTGGCAATGGCATGTGCCACTTCATGTCCCATCACCACGGCAATACCCGATTCATCTTTGCAGATCGGCAGGATGGCCGTATAAAACGCAACTTTGCCTCCCGGCATACACCATGCGTTTACTGTCTTATCATCCTGTATGAGATTAAATTCCCAATTAAAGCCAGCCAATTGATCTGAAGCTCCTTTGCTTGCCATATATTGTTCTACACCACTTTTGATTCGCTCACCCACCCGCTTGATCATTTGTGTTTGCTCTACATTTGAAGACAGAGGCCCTTTTTTGATCACTCCAGCATACTCATTGGCAGACATCGTATTGATCTCAGCGCTTGAGACCAAACTCAGCTGCTTTCTACCTGTGACTGGAACGGTGGCACAACCAAACATGAATGTCAGCAATGCCAAAACTGAAATGATTTTTTTCATTGGGTATCGGAAGTAAGTTGTAAAGTTAAAAAATTGAATCTTAAATAATCTGGCTAAAAAACGAAAGAATAACGTGCTTCACCCCATTTTGTTGATAACTTTGTATAAAATTTCATGCCAACCGAATTATGAGAATCTTCGCTATAGGCCGTAACTACGTAGAGCACATCCAGGAATTGAATAACGAGCGTCCGGATGAGCCTGTCATTTTTACCAAACCAGACACGGCCATCCTGCGAAATAACGCTCCTTTCTACTATCCTGATTTTTCAAAGGACATTCACCATGAAGTTGAGCTCATATTGAGAATATGCAAAGAGGGAAAAAATATTGAAGAGAAATTCGCCAATAAATACTATGACGCCATTGGTGTTGGCATAGATTTTACAGCACGTGATTTACAGCAGAAGGCCAAGGAGAAAGGACTTCCGTGGGACATAGCCAAAGGTTTTAACGGATCCGCCCCCATATCCGAAAAATTTATTCCTGTTGGGGATTTCAAAAATCTGAAGAACATCAACTTCAAGCTGGAAATTGATGGAAAGTTAAAACAACAAGGCAATACGAGCCTGATGCTTTTCAATTTCGATTACATCATCTCCTACTTGTCGAAATTTTTTACGCTTAAAACCGGCGACTTAATATATACCGGTACTCCCAAAGGAGTAAGCGCGGTTGCTATTGGAAACAAATTGTCTGCTTACATTGAAGATGAGAAGTTGCTGGAGTTTGAAATTAAGTAGTCTGTTCTTTCTGGCAGCGTTTCCTTGCTGCGTCTTTGCGCAATTCAATGAGTCCGATGGACATAGTTCAAAGGGAGCAGGATTGGGAAGCTATCTTTTCCCTATCAATCCGGGTCAGCCGAATTATCTGGCGGGCACCATGGGGGAATTAAGAAACACACATTTCCATGGAGGGATCGACATCCGTACCAATAATAGGATCGGTCTTCCGGTACTCGCTACCCAGGATGGTTACATCTATCGTGCCAACGTCAGTGCTTTCAGTTACGGTTCTGTACTTTTCCTTACCCATCCGGATGGCAAAACTTCTGTTTATGGCCATCTCGATAAGTATAAAGGAAAAATCTCGGCCTTCGTAAAAAAAGAGCAATACCGCCGAAAGAGTTTTGAAATCGATTTGTATTTCAAGCCTGGTGACTTCCCGGTATCTAAAGGAGATACAATTGCCTTTTCAGGAAATACGGGGTCGTCTTCAGGTCCTCACCTCCATTTCGAAATCCGGGAGGGCAACTATGTGCTCAACCCCCTGAAATTTGGATTCACCGAGATTCAGGATAACATCCCTCCTTCTCCTCAAAAAATTGCACTTCGTACCCTCGACATTAATTCCAGAATCAACGACCGCTTTGGGCGATTTGAGTTTTCGTTAATAAAAAAATCGGCTAGTGAATTCGTGCTGCCGGCTCCGATCCTTGCTCATGGGAACATTGGTGTTGAACTACTCGCTACCGATCGAATGGACGATTCTCCTGCGCGATGTGGGATTAACTATATTGAAATGCTGGTCGATAGTCAGCAGGTTTTTTCTCAATTCATTGAGCGGGTTGATCTGGAAGAAACACGAAGTATTCTGGCATTGATGGATTACAAGACCTTGGAAACACGCGGTAAACGATTTAATAAACTTTATGTAGTCGACGGCAACCGTCTTGAATTCTACAAAACAGAAAATGATGGAGTAATTTCAGTCAACGGCGCTGACCGCTCCATTAAGGTTTTTTTGAAAGATGAATTTGGAAACAAAAGCACGGCATCGCTTCGCTTGAAGTCCAATCCTCTTTCCGACGAGATGATCCTCCCCTCCCGGAGGCCACTCACCATTGAATCGGATCTAATGGAAAACCTATTGATGGTTACTTCCCAAACTTGTCCTGGCACGGACAAGATCTCGCTCTATCAAAATGGAAAAATAACCGAGATGGACTACACTTATAAGGGCGCTAACCAAAGGGTTTATCTCATCGACCTGCAAAAAGTGCAACCCGACTCTGTCAAAACATGTTCTGGAAGTTTGATCTTTCATTTCAAGGATGTAGTGCCTTCCCTCTCAGAATACATTTACTATAGTGACTGGGCGGATATCCGTTTCCCTGAAAATTCCCTTTACGACACCCTATTCCTTAATGTGAATCACAGGATTGAGGATAACCGGGAAACTTTTGTGATCGGTCAAAGGACCATACCGGTACACAAAAAATTACAAATAACTTTGAAGCCAACTTTGGAGATGACGCCCTCAAAAAATCTGGCGGTTTATCGGAAAGAGGGAAACCGTTATGGTTATCTGGGTGGAGAATGGAATAATGGCAAGGTCAGATTTTACACACAGGAGTTGGGAGAATTCACTTTCTTGTATGACAGCCTGCCTCCCACCATATCACGAATTAGGCTTACTGAGCAATCTGCCCGTTTTCGAATTCTCGATGGCCGTTCCGGGATTTCTTACTATGAAGCAAACATTAACGGACAGTGGCTGCTGATGTCTTATGATTTTAAATCCGGAATTTTACAGTCTGACCGACTTGATACTACAATGCCTCTCAAGGGTGACTTCGAACTCAAAGTGGTAGACCGTGCCGGAAATGAACGTATCTACAAACAAAAAATCCTATAGCTATGGCACTCACCGTTGGAACCAAGGCACCTGATTTTAAGACCAAAGATCAGGATGGCAAAGAAGTAACGCTTTTAAGTCTGAAGGGCAAAAAAGTAGTGCTCTACTTTTACCCGCGTGACATGACTCCTGGTTGCACCGCGGAAGCCTGCAGCCTGCGCGACAACTATAAACAGCTGCAAAAGGGTGGCTATGAAGTGTTGGGCATCAGTTCCGACAATGAAAAATCGCACAAGAAATTTATAGAGAAAGAGAACCTTCCTTTTAGGTTACTCGCAGACAGCGACAAATCGGTTCACCTGAAGTATGGTGCATGGATCGAGAAATCAATGTACGGACGAAAGTACATGGGAACGGCACGCATTACTTATGTCATCAATGAAGCAGGAGTAATTGCCGAAGTCATTGAAAAGGTAGACACTAAAAATCACGCTCAGCAGATATTGGGTGACGCCCCAGCAAAAGCAACTCCTGCTCCTACCAAGAAAGCCACTAAGGCTTCGCAGAAAAAGATCGTTAAGAAATCAGCCGCTCCGAAGAAAAGGAAGAAATAGTTTATCGATGTCTTCGCGGCCCCGTCTCGGGTGCCTCGACCCTCAATTCAGCTTACACAATATCCAACAGGGCCTTCGCGGTCCCGTCTCGGGTACCGCGATCTTCGAAATTAACGATGAAAAGCAAAGTTGCTTATCGTTGGAAAATGAACTGAGCACCTTGACAACTGGCATGCTGAATTTACTATCTTAGATCGCGGTTTTTTGATGAGACATCAAAAAACCGTGAAGGCATTTCCCAAGCATTAATACGATAAATTCTTTGTTAATTAGAAAAGCTAACTACCATCTATGAAAAAACTTTACCCTTTCCTGCTCCTACTGGCAATGCCATTCTTTGGCCATAGTCAGAAACCAGAATTTGATATTGTACTGAAAAACGGCAGGGTCATAGATCCGGAAACCGGACTAGATGAAATCCGGAACGTAGGCATCATAGGCAACAGGATTGTGGAAATTTCTTCGAATGCACTCGTTGGGAAAGAAATTATTGACGTTTCGAATCTGGTAGTCTCGCCTGGGTTTATCGACTTGCATGCCCACGGCCAAACAAATAAGGAGAATGAGTACCAGGCCCACGATGGGGTCACCACCGCACTCGAATTGGAATCCGGCAAACCAGAGTTAGCCAGTTGGCTCGCTTCCAGAAAAAATAATGCCATGATCAATTATGGAGCTTCTGTTGCACACAGATGGGCCCGTTCCGAAATCATGTTTCTGTCAGCACAAAAAGCGGGCAATACAACCTTGGAGCGTGGCAGTAGTAAGTTTACTGAGTTTGACTACCAGCCATTGAAACTGCTGGAGACACAGCCAACATTGGATCTTTTGGACAGCGAACTGAAGGCAGGTGCATTGGGCATCGGCGTTCCAATCGGCTACTATCCAGGTGCAACTAGAGAAGAAGTTTTTAATGTTTATGAATTTGCTGCAGCCCGAAAGATGCTGATCTTCTCTCATGTTCGCGAAGGCAAGGCAGTCGCTGTACAACAGGCGATCGCCGATGCCGCTGCAAACGGCACGTCGCTCCACATTGTTCATATCAACAGTGTCTCTCAAGATGAGATTGGGTTGACCGTAAGAATGGTAGCCAAAGCTCAGCAACAAGGACTGGACATTACTACGGAATTGTATCCTTACATAGCCTCCTCCACCTATCTTCAATCAGCACTATTTGATGAAGGATGGCAGGAACGAAGAGGAATTACCTATCATGATCTGCTCTGGGTAGAAACGGGTGAGCGCTTAACAGAGGCTACCTTTAACGAGTATCGAAAAAAAGGCGGCATCGTCGTCATTTTTGGAATGAAACCTGAGTGGATTGAGGCTGGCATCAAGTCTCCCATCACGATGATTGGATCAGATGGCATGCCTTATTCAAAGTTTGCCCATCCCAGATCGGCAGGAACTTTTTCGCGCGTGCTGGGAGTATACGTTCGTGAACAACACGCATTGTCTCTTATGGACGGACTCAAGAAAATGACCATTATGCCTGCACAACGAATGGAGCCCTACTCACCGATTATGCGATTCAAAGGACGTATTCAGGTTGGCATGGATGCCGACATTACCATTTTTGATCCCAATACAATTCTTGACAAAGCCACCTTCGAAGGACTTAAGTTTTCCGAAGGCATTCGACATGTGATGGTGAATGGAAAGTTCGTAGTTAAAAATGGACTTACAATCGGCAACGTATTTCCAGGGCAAGCTGTTTATGGAAAGTACAAGAGATAAAAGGAGTAAGCTGACCCGAAAAGGTTTCTTGCGATTGTTAATGATCGCATTCAGTTTGTCATGCGTCGTTTCATCATTCGCCCAGATCAAAAGCAACTACAAAGCTACCTTCATTGAGAACAAACCCTGGACAGAGGCGCGCACCTTACTCCATGACACCACCATCGTCGTCCTGCCATTGGGTGCTGAAGCAAAAGAACACGGGCCGCATCTCCATCTAAAAAACGATTGGCTGGCGTCTCCACACTGGTGCCTCTCAAAGTAGCCAAAGAAATTCTATACCAACAGGGAATACTCATGGTGTACACCGACATATTAAATGTGGCAGGAGAAGCTGAAAAAAAAATCAAACAACAAACAGCCGGCACCCACGCTGATGAAATTGAAACATCCATGATGCTTTACATCGCTCCCGAAACCGTGGACATGACCAAGGCAGCCCGTGATATTCCTCAGAATGACGGACCCGGCCCGCTTACTTTGAATCCTTCCAATTCAAATGGTAGATATTCACCTACAGGAATTTATGGAGATGCCACACTGGCCACCAAAGAAAAAGGAAAAGTGGTGATAGAAGCAATGGTGGTCGGGATCAATCGTGAAATCAACTTCCTGAGAAAAGAACATGTTCCCTTACCCTCATTGGCACAAAATGCAGAGGCGATGATCGGAAATTATCTTTTATCCAATGGCGAAAAGATCATAGTCACCCTGGAAAACAATCAACTCATGTTCGAGGGGAAAGGTCCTCGTAGACTACCGTTGCTCCGGCAGACCACCAATTCTTTTACCATCGGGGAGCGTGGCCGAATTGTTTTTTTTGCTGACGAAGCTGGTAAATACACAAGCGCCTATTTGAATTGGGAGGGAGCCGATTATCTCGTGAAGAGGATTCAACCTTAGGCTTAGAGAAAAATGCTTTCAATTCGAGAATATTAATGCTGCGTTAGGTCTTCTAGGAGTCGCTGTCCCCTCGGAGTCTACCGCCTCGGAGACTCCGAGGTACACAGTCCTATTTAAAATACTTCGTGGTTTTGAATATTTTTATCGGCTAAATTAAATTCAAGCAATGAAAAAATTAATCTTCCTGGTCCTGCTGCTGCAATGGATCCATGTGTCCGCGCAACTGCAACAAAAGAATTATGTCTTCATCAACGTGAATCTCTTCAATGGAGTTGAAAACAAAATTTTTTCCAACTCAGCGATTTATGTGAAGCGTGGCAAAATAGAAAAGATTGGAAAATCTGGTGAGCCGGTTTCAAAAGAGTACGAAATCATTGACTGCCTCGGAAATTATGCAATCCCAGGAATGATGGATGTGCATACACACATTGATAACCTTGCAGCAGCTAAACGTGCTTTGCTTTCCGGCGTTACTACGTTTCGCACAGCCGGAGTATCGGCCTATCAGGATGTTGCATTGCGTGACCTGGCACAAAAAGGTCGCGTGGCCGGACCTGATGTTGTTCCTGCAGGTGTTTTCGTAACACCAAACATCGGTGAGACTGTTTTGGCAGACCCACGGCTTGGCAATTTGATCACAGGAGTTAATACCGATGATGAATTGCGTCAACTTGTTAATGTTAATATTGATCGAGGTGCAGCAGTAATTAAGACGAGAGGCACCGAACGGGCAGGTTTACCAGAGACGGATCCACGTCAGCAAAGTTATACCCAGCATCAATTAAAAGTAATTATCGATGAAGCGGCAAAGCGTGGCGTTCCTGTAATGGTTCATGCGCATGGTGATGAAGGTGCCCGGGCTGCCGTATTGGCTGGCGCCAGGAGTATTGAGCATGGTACATTTCTCAGCGAAGAAACACTTCAATTGATGAAGCAGAAAGGAACATTCCTCGTTCCAACCTATATCACTTTGGAAGACTTGACAAAGCCGGGGGGCGATTACGCCGGTGCAGTGCTTGAGCTTAGAGGAAAGTTTATGATGCCTCAGGCTGAGAAAGTATTCAAGAGATCTCTGGAATTGGGTGTGAAGATCGCAACCGGAGCTGATAACGACTACACCTCAAACAGCACCAGTAGAATCTCATTGGAGTGTGAGCATTTTGTCAGGATGGGTATGACTCCTTTTCAAGCCTTGCAAGCTGCCACCACTGTAAGTGCAGAACTCCTCGGAGTGTCTGCAAAGACCGGAAAAATTATTTCGGGATATGAGGCAGATATCATTGTACTCCCAGGCAATCCGCTCGAAGATATACGGGCCTTGCAAGATGCCTTGATCGTGATGAGCAACGGACATCTTGCCTTAAAAAGGCTTCCCTTCGGCAAAGAATAATTATTGCACACAGACTTTTTCTACATTTGCCTTTTCTAAAAAGGCAATGAAGATCAATAAGTACTTCGTAATCGATTTCGATAGCACATTCACCAAGGTGGAAGCCTTTGACGTCCTGGCGGATATATCACTCAATGGCAATCCTGAGAAGGCCACCATCAGACGTCAGATCGAGGCGATCACTAACGAGGGGATGAACGGAACCATCTCTTTTCGCGAATCCCTCGAAAAACGATTGGCACTTTTAAATGCGGAGAAGAAGCACATCCCAGCGCTGGTCGATTTATTGAAGTCTAAGGTTTCTGAGTCCTTCAAAAGGAATAAGGACTTCTTTAGTACTTACTCAGACAACATCTACATTATCTCCAATGGCTTTCGCGAATTCATAGAGCCAGTCGTAACCGAATTTGGTATCAAACCAGAAAACATTCTTGCCAACGAGTTTACGTTCGACAGCAACGGCAAGATTACAGGCTTCGACAAGGAGAATCCGCTGTCAATGAACCAGGGCAAATCGGAACAACTGAGGAGGCTTAATCTGCCTGGAGATGTATATGTCATTGGTGATGGCTATACCGATTACGAGATAAAGCACTCTGGCTTGGCCAATAAATTCTATGCCTTCACCGAGAACGTAGAAAGGGAAAATGTTTCCAGCAAGGCCGACCACATCGCGCCAAGCCTCGACGAGTTTCTGTATCTAAACAAACTCAACACGGCCATCTCCTACCCTAAGAACAGGATCAATGTCTTACTCCTGGAAAATGTTCATCCGGTGGCAATCGAGATGATGAAGTTGGAAGGATTTAATGTTGAAACGTACCCGGCCGGCCTGGAAGAAGCAGAACTTTGTGAGAAAATCAAAAACATCTCTGTCCTTGGCATCCGCTCCAAAACACAAGTGACAGCAAAAGTTTTAGAGAATGCAAATCGCCTGATGGCCATAGGGGCGTTCTGCATTGGAACGAATCAAATCGATCTAAAGGAAGCGACGAAAAAAGGTATTGCCGCATTCAATGCACCCTTCAGCAATACACGGTCTGTCGTTGAGCTGGCCATTGCAGAAATGATCATGCTGATGCGAAATATTCCGGATAAGTCCGCAAAGATGCACAAAGGTGTGTGGGACAAGTCGGCCAAAGGGAGCTTCGAGATCCGTGGTAAAAAATTAGGGATCATCGGCTATGGAAATATCGGCGCTCAGCTTTCTGTTTTGGCTGAAAATCTGGGGATGCAAGTATTCTATTACGACCGGGAAGAGAAGCTTGCCCTGGGCAACGCCTCCAAATGCAAAACTCTGAACGAGCTTCTTGCGCTTTCGGATGTTGTCACGCTTCACGTTGACGGCCGTAAGAGCAACGAAAACTTGATAGGTCAGGCGCAATTTGAATCGATGAAGAAGGGTGTTATCTTCCTTAACCTCAGCCGCGGCCACGTGGTGGATATTAAGGCATTAAAGGACAATATCTTGAACGGTAAGGTGGGTGGCTGTGCCATGGATGTCTACCCTCATGAGCCCATCAGCAATAGCGAAGAATTCATTTCGGATTTGCGCGGACTTCCCAATACAATACTATCGCCACACATTGGAGGGAGCACAGCCGAGGCCCAGGAGAACATAGGAAATTTTGTTCCTGTCAAGATGATGGATTATATCAATACCGGAAGCACCAGCAACAGCGTCAATTTTCCCAACCTGACACTACCCACATTAGAAAATGCACATCGTTTAATTCATATACATGACAATGTTCCCGGAATCCTGGCAAAAATCAATAAGGTGCTGGCAGACAACGGAATTAATATTGCAGGCCAGTATTTGAAAACCAATGAACATATTGGCTATGTCATTACCGACATCAACAAAGAATATAACAAGGAGGTAATTAGGGAGCTAAGGGCAATCGAGCACACCATTAAGTTCAGAGTGCTCTATTAGTATCAAATAAAAAAACCCACTCAGATCAGGAGGAGTTTCTGAACCCCAATTACTACAAGTTTTGAGCTGCCTTCAACCGCAACCTTCTTCCGTTAACCTGCTTTTTGGGCGAGGCCACGCGCGAACGCGTGGTGAGGCCTGATTTTGCTTGAAGACTTTCGCTCGGTTTTGTTTTTACATGTTAGGTTCAGCAAACGTGTCCCAAATCCGAGTGGATTTCTTGGTTCAAACGTACAATAATCTTCCACGTCCGCAAGCCTTGACTTCCTTCAATTTTTTTTGTACTTCGTGCTCTTTCAAAACAAGATGACAAACTTCACTCCTGGGCCTTCACAACTTTATTTTACTGTAAAAGACCATGCGATAAAAGCCTTTCGTGATGGCATCCCTTCCATCTCGCACCGAAGCAAACAGTTTGAGTCGATCTTTGCTGAAACAACGCAGGGACTTCGGGCATTGTTGAATATACCTTCTCACTTCACCATTGTTTTCACCGGCTCCGCCAGCGAAATCTGGGAGAGAATTATTCAGAATTTGGTAGAGAAGAAATCCTTTCATCTCGTGAACGGAGCTTTCTCAAAGCGTTTTTTGGAAATTGCACAACAACTCCATAAAACATCAGAAAAAGCAGAAGTTCCGGCTGGACAGGGTTTTGAAGAAGTCACCGTTTCACCAGGCAGCGAATTGATTGCAGTCACCCACAATGAAACAAGTACCGGCGTGTCATTGTCAATTCCGTTTATTAATTCACTAAGACAAAACAATTCAGAGTCCATCATTGTCGTGGATGCAGTGAGCTCCCTCCCTTACCCGGATTTCGATTATTCAAAAGTTGATTCTGTCTTTTTCTCCGTTCAAAAAGGATTTGGCCTACCAGCAGGATTGGGCGTCTGGTTGATCAACCAGCGGTGCATCACGAAGGCAGACCAACTTCTTTCTAAGGGGCTTTCTATTGGAAGTTTTCATTCACTCCCCTCCCTACATTCTCATGCCAAAAAAAATCAAACTCCAGAGACCCCAAATGTGTTAGGCATCTATCTCCTGGGAAAAGTAATACAGGATCTTCTCCAGCGAGGAAGCAATGCGATCCGAAAGGAAACAGAGTATAAATCAGCCATATTGTATCAAGTGCTCGAAGCGCATAAAATGATAAAGCCATTTGTCGGCGAGAAAAGGCATCAATCAAAAACAGTGATTGTGGCAGATTGCGGCACACGAACAATTGAGTTGGCAGCCTACCTGCAGGCCAAGGGCCTTTACCCTGGCGAAGGTTACGGTGAATTCAAGAAGCAACATCTAAGATTTGCCAACTTCCCGGCCCATTCGAAAGAACAATTTGAGCATCTTGTGGATGCACTGGAAGATTTCGGATAAAAGCGGCGCAGCCTGGGCCTCACATTTTTCACTAAACTTTAATATACCTTCTGAAGTTACGTTAAGCCAATCGTTGGTATTATTGTCTTATCAATAGTTAAGTCATTTGGACGACACCGAGCTCTTAGCCAAAATCCGCAATCCGGATACGCGCAATTATGGATTCAATATGCTGGTGCGCTCGTACCAGCAACGGGTCTACGGGCTTGTGCGAAAAATGGTCATTGACCATGACGATGCTGACGATATCACGCAGGAAGTCTTCATAAAAGTCCATAAATCCATCCATACCTTCCGTGAGGATGCCCAGCTCTTCACCTGGATTTATCGCATCGCGACGAACGAGTCGTTAACCTTCCTGAGTAAAAAAAGAAGGCGATTTTTTCTACCCCTCGAAGACATCGGGCCTTCGCTTGCCGCTAAAATTGACTCCGCCCCTATCATGGACGGGGATGAAATTCAAAAAAAACTGCAGAAAGCACTGCTGACCTTACCCGACAAGCAAAGGCTTGTTTTTAACTTGAAATATTATGAAGAGATGCCTTATGAGGAGATGGCAGCTGTTACGGGTACCTCTGAGGGAGCTCTGAAGGCCAGCTACCATCATGCAGTGAAGAAAATCGAAGAATTTTTAAAAGATGAATAAACTTTAAAGACGATTCACAGTCAAACAGCCTGAAAATGAAAAAGTTAGATGAAATACCAAAAAAGAGCTTCTTTGAAGCCCCTGAAGGCTATTTTGATCGCCTCCCGGGCATCGTACAGGCACGCCTTGCCCCACCGGAAGTTGATCTGAGCGCAGCATCAGGTTGGTTGTTCCATCTGGGTAACAGCGTTAAATATGCGCTTCCCGTGATGGTAATCGTTGCTGCTTCTTTCTACTTCCTGAATATGCCAGGAGGTCAATCTACAGAAGATTTCCTTGCCACTGTTGATAGTGCTTACCTGGTGGCCTATCTCGACGATGCCGATGTCAGCACAGATGATCTTCTGGATAACGTTTCATTAGACCAGGATGAAGCCAGTGCGATTCAGCAAGACACCATGGAAGAAATTGACCTGAACGACCAGGATGCTGAAGTTCTAAAAAATGAATTTGCCAATGACCAATTCTGATGCTATGAATGTGCGCAAAAATATTTTATCGATCATTCTGGTTGCAATGGCCTGCGGGACGTTGGCAGCTCAGGAGGACAATGTGCCAACCCCTCAAACCATTGATCCAAAAGTTCGTGAGAAAGTGGAGGCAGCCAGAATCGGTATGATTAGCAATCGGCTTGGACTTACCCCTGAACAGGCAGAAAAGTTTTGGCCCATTTACAGAGAGTTCTCCCAGAAACGAGGCGAGATTCGGCAGGAATTCAGGCAGGCGCAACAAGGTATTGATCCTGACAAACCTGATCCAAAAAAGCAACAGGAACTTCTTAATTTCGGACTGCAGCAGAAGCAGAAAGAACTGGACCTTGAAAAAGACTATTCGGGAAGAATTATGACCGTGATCAGCGCCCAGCAATTGCTAAGTTTGCGTAAAGCCGAACAGGATTTCAGACAATTAGTCCTCAACCAACTCCAACAACGGAGGGCACTCCAGCAACGAAAGGAAAATTTCAGGGATAAAAATCAGCGCCTGAGACAAAATCGAAAATGATTTGACAGCGTTTGAAAAAAGCTCTCGGAATTTTAATATTCACGCTGCCCACATACCTCGCCTTATCGCAAGAGGTACGTTCCGATTCACTGCATTTAAGAAGTGATACGTTAACTCTTAAAGAACTTGATACATTTTTTACGCATCAGGATTCTCTCGAAATCTTTGACCTGATTGACAGCTTGCTACACATCGGGGCGATCAATGAGACTTCACAAATGGCTGTCCGGCTTGGCTACAACAGCAACATCATTGCTGACAACCGAACCCTTAACATCAACCAGTTCGGGCTAGCACCCGGTGTTTCATACTATCACAAAACCGGCCTTTATGCGGACTTAACTGCTTACTGGAGCCAGGAATACGATCCCCATTTGTATTTGAGTGTCGCCTCCGCTGGCTATCTCCATACCTTTAAAAAATGGTATTCAATCCTTGGAGAATACAGTCACTATTTCTATAACCAACCTAAGGATAGTACGGTATCTGTACCCTATACAAACAACATAGGACTCACCAATTATTTTGAATTCAAACATAAAGTCTTTCGACTCGATTACTATTTCTACTTCGGTGAAAAGATTGCCCACAGGATCATGCCAAGCCTGGGGATTAACCTCGTCAAAAGAAAGTGGAAAGGGCTTGACAGGGTTTCATTTTATCCGACCATCAATGTTTTGTTTGGATCAGAAGAGATCACGAAAGAGGAAATTTACTCTAACGTACTGCTTCGAATTCTCTACAACCGGACCCATAGCCCAAAGCTTCCATTAACCTACGAAACAAGCCATACAGAATTTGGAGTGATGAACTATAGCATTTCAACTCCGATCACCATCACCAAAAAGAATTGGACCTTCCTCCTGAGCTATACCTATAATATTCCTAAGTCCTTGCCCGGAGAAGATTTGAGCCTGCAGAGTGGCGGATACCTCTCATTTTCGATCACAAGATACTTTGGGTTTTAATCCCTCAGGGTAACCACTAAATGCTCTCCGGAATCCCGCTTGCAGGTTTCTATTTCACCACTTTCCCAGCCTTATCAAATATCACTGGGAATAGTTCTCCTAGAGAACTTTTTGTTACGACGGTAAGTTCGAAGCTATCGGAAGAAAAAACTGCGCTCCCGGGAAGCTGACTGAATGAATAATTAATGGTCCACGAAAGTCCTTCCTGCTTGTAAATTTTTGAAATGGTGGCAGCGTATTTGTCCTTTATTTTTGTTTCAGAATAGAAGATGAGAAAATAAACAAGGCCTTTCTCATCCTGAACGCTCAGCGCCTTTATGAATGGCAAATTTCTTTTCCTGAAGGCTTGCCTGTCAACCTGAAAATTCGCCGCACCATCGGGCTTTCTGGAGGGATTAACAATATAAAAATATCCTGAAGCGACCGAGTCTGCAAATTGCAAACCCGCCGTAAACTTTCCATCCTCAAGAATCAGCGGTTTAAATCGACTCCTGGGTGAAACTTCTTTAAAGAGTGGAATGGAGTCCGCTCCATTTAGAATCCACCTCAGGAAATCATTTTTCTTGGCCAACTCATTTTCTTTCCTCTTCATCTCTCTGGACGCAAAGTCCTTGGTACCCTGGATCAGGTTTTTCAAAACAACTGGGGTGCTGTAAGCAGTCATAACAAAATGATTATAATTTACCATTTCGTCCTGAAGGTTACGCCCTAACAGCTGAGCCGAAATGCTGTCGATCCTCCTGGCCATCGCTAGCTCCTTATTGAGCCCCTGGATTTGAACCGCAACATTGATAGAGTCTTTCAATGGCCGGTCTAAAATAGCCTGTGATCCATAGTCAAGCTCTGCCAACTTCATCTCAAACACCCCTAACGGCAGTGGCTGAGGGTCGATTTTCTTTAGCGATGGGAACGAAACTTTAGAGCGAATTTTGGCTACCTCTTCATGAACTGAGACAGAATCCCTTTTCAGCTTCTGCTGCAAGGAATTGAGTTCTACGTCTATACCAACCAATTGTTCTGCCAGCGGAATCATTTCCTTTTCAATTACCTCACGGCTGCTGAGCGCCCATCTTCGATAATCCCAAATCTTCAAATCATCCTGATAAAAATCTACTGTTGTTGTCCCATCCTTTTTGAAATCAAGGATTTCTGCCGGATCGAGATCCTGATTATAACCCGTCTTGCCTAGCGCCTGCGTTGTAGCCTTGTAGTCATTAAAGCTTTCATGACATGAGTCATAGACCTGGGTGAGATGAGATAATTCACCAAGCAATTTGTCATCCGCACGCAGGTAGAATTCTTTTTGGCTTGAATATCGCTTTTGAATTTCAAGAAATGACTTTGTGGCATGTGAATAGTACCTTTCCGCTGCAACAAATTGAGATTTCAATAACTTTACTTGCCCCGAGCGTTCCTTCAGTTTTAGCCTGGTCTCAATATCCAATTGAACATCCGATAACTTTACTCCAAACTTCCCTGTTCGCAGGTCTCTTCGATTGTAGATCTGGTAATACTCCTCATTTTTGCTTACTTCTCTCTCCGTCATCCCCTTGCTTGCCTTTTCATAGAAATAAACCGCTGAGTCAAGTTGCATGACCATCTCTTCCGTCTGCTTCAACATATCGAGTTTGGCAGCTTTCTCCTGATAAATCATTCCCATGAAAAGGTAAGCATTGGGGTTATCATCATTCACCTTCAGGTATTTCTTAAGGTAGGGCTCGGAATTAGCATAGTCCTTTGCATTCAGCAAAACGAAAAGGTCTTTGTATTTGATTTTCTGACTATGGCCCTCATAACCGAAAGTAATTATCAAAAAGGCTGTCAGGAGTGATCTAATATTCATTTTTGAATTCTAAATTGAGGGCAAAATAGTCAATTATTAAGATTTGATGAACTACCTGAGCCGCTTGAAAAAACTGTTTTCTCAACTTGCTTCCTTTCTAAAGCCAGTGGTGGTTTCTGTGGCGATGGTAGCGTTGCTGCAAGCCACCGGGCTCATGAGCCATGCATCTTATCTAAGTCAACGTGCTTTGCTTGCCACAGGCCTGAGAGACGCCTCAGCGGAGAAAACCAAAATCAATGAAGATTTTGACTTTCAGTTTACCATAAAGGATATAGAGGGCAATAAAATTCCGTTTGATCAATTTAAGGGGAAGGTCATCTTTCTAAACCTATGGGCTACCTGGTGCGGCCCTTGCCGGGCTGAAATGCCTGGAATACAAAATCTTTATACAAAGATGGACCATGAGAAAGTTGTTTTTATCATGCTTTCAATTGACAAAGACAGTGACAAAGGAAAGATCATAGACTACCTAAAGAAAAGAGATTTTACATTCAAGGCTTACCAGCCATCAGGTTATCTTACAGAACAACTGAACATACCATCAATCCCCACAACTTTTATTATTTCCAAAGAAGGGAAAATAGTAAGAAAGGAAGTGGGCAGCATGAGCTACGACACTTCAAAGTTTAAGAAGTTTTTGGAGCAGCTAAGCAAATAGAGACAAGAGTATGATCAAATCCTTTTAATCAATATGATATTTAGCCTCCAAAACAAAATAGCAGTGATCACCGGTGGTGGCAGTGGGATCGGCAAAGCAATCTCAGAGTGTTTTGCTGCTCAGGGTGCTGTGGTTTGTATCCTCGAGTTGAATGAGGCAGCAGGAAGTGAGACCCTGAAGGTAATAAAGGAAAAGGGTGGCCAGGCAATATGGATCGGTTGCAATGTCAGCAAACAGTCTGAGGTGACCGCCGCGATTCAGAAAATCATTCAGCAGTTTAAAGCAATTGATATCTTGGTGAACAGCGCAGGCATTGCCCATATTGGTAGGCTTGATACAACGACGGAGGCTGATTTTGAAAAGATCTTTCAGGTTAATGTGAAAGGGACATACAATGCTATGCATGCTGCCATTCCACAAATGAAGAAGCAACAAAAAGGAGTCATCCTTAATGTAGCTTCCATTGCCGCGACCCTGGGGATCGCCGACCGTTTCGCTTACAGCATGAGCAAGGGAGCTGTGCTGAGTATGACATTATCGGTCGCACGAGATTATATCAAAGAAGGAATTCGGTGCAACAGCATTTCGCCGGCAAGAGTACATACACCTTTTGTGGATGGGTTTATCAAGGCAAACTACCCTGGCAAGGAAGCTGAGATGTTTGAAAAACTGTCAAAGATTCAACCGATTGGCCGGATGGGGCAACCGGCGGAGATCGCTCACCTGGCCCTGTACCTTTGTTCGGATGAAGCAGCATTTGTCACCGGCAGTGATTATCTGATCGATGGTGGCTTCACAAAACTCAACAGCTAAGATTAATTTTATAACTAAATCATTAACCACATGAAACTCCTTCGATTTGGTGAACCCGGTGATGAGACACCCGGCATATTATTAAATGGTAAAATTGTAGACCTCACGAGATTCGAAGAAGACTTTAGTGAGAAATTTTTTGAAACCAACGGCATTGCCCGATTGCGCAAATGGTTGGAACAAAACCTGAAATACCTTCCTACTATTGGAGACAACCCGCGCTTTGGTGCTCCTTTTCTGCGGCCATCCAAAATAATATGCATTGGTCTGAATTATGCGGATCACGCCAGGGAAGCCAACATGGAACTGCCCAAAGAACCAGTGATATTTTTTAAGTCCACCACGGCACTCAACGGACCAAACGATTCCCTCATCATCCCAAACAACAGCCAGAAAACAGACTGGGAAGTAGAACTTGCGGTAGTGATGGGTAAAAAGGCATCGTACATTTCAGAGGTAGATGCTCCTCAATATATCGCTGGCTATTGTCTTCACAATGATTACAGCGAGCGCGCGTTTCAATTGGAACGAGGAGGTCAATGGGTAAAGGGAAAGAGCTGCAATACATTTGCCCCTATGGGCCCATATCTCGTCACACCAGGAGAGATTGATGATGTGAATAACCTCAAGATGTGGCTGAAGGTGAATGGCCAGATGATGCAGGATAGCAACTCCAGCAACCTGGTATTCAAAATACCTTTCATTGTAAGCTATCTCAGTCAATTTATGACTTTGCTTCCTGGTGATGTTATTTCAACTGGCACTCCTGCCGGCGTTGGGATGGGAATGAAACCACCCTTGTATCTAAAGCCTGGAGATGTGATTGAATTGGGCATCGAGGGTCTTGGTGAGCAAAGGCAAGTAGCGATTTGAATTGGTGCATGACAATTGACGCCCATCAGCACTTCTGGAATTATCAACCACAGCGCGACTCCTGGATCAAAGAGGACATGAGTATCATCAGGAAAGATTTTCTCCCGGAGAATCTCTCCCCAATATTGAAAAAAAATAAAATTGAAGGTTGTGTTGCTGTCCAGGCTGACCAATCAGAAAAAGAAACTGACTTCCTTATTAAATGTGCACGCAATCATCCTTTTGTCAAAGGTGTTGTGGGCTGGACTGACCTTCAATCTCCCGGGGTGCAGGCCAGGTTGGAGTACTATTATCAATTTCATGAAGTTAAGGGTTTCCGTCACATAGCACAATCTGAGCCCGACAATTTTCTATTACAAGAGAACTTCTGTTCAGGCATAGGGTTGTTGGAGCAGTACAATTTCACCTACGATATTCTCATTTATCATCATCATCTTCCAACGGCATTAAAATTTATTAAGAAATTCCCCAATCAAAGCTTTGTAATTGATCACCTCGCAAAGCCGTCGATCCGGCAACGACAGCTCAAGCCATGGAAACTACAATTGCAACAAATTGCCATGCATGAAAATGTGTGTTGCAAAATCTCTGGATTTGTAACGGAGGCAGACTGGCAAAACTGGAAAGTGTCGGACTTCAAACCGTATCTTGAAACGGCACTCGATGCATTCGGCCCAAAACGTCTGATCTACGGTTCAGACTGGCCCGTCTGCCTCCTTGCCGGGGAATATGAAGACCAACTTCAAATCACCAGACAATTCATCGACACGCTATCGCCTTCAGAAAAGAAAGCAATCATGGGTGAAAATGCCGTCAGATTTTATCATCTTTAATCGCATCAATCTTATTCAATGGACCTTCATTTAAAAGGCAAAGTGATCCTCGTTTCAGGCGGGGCGAAAGGCATTGGAAAAGCCATTTGCACACAGCTTGTGGAAGAAGGTGCGATACCAGTTCTGCTCGACAAAGATGAGTTGGCGGGTAAAGACTTTGTTAAGAAATTTCCCAATTCGCAGTTTATACATGTTGATTTGTATGACTCTTATGCCTGCAAAAAGAGCGTCGAAAAAATCAAAAAAAAACTTGGACGCGTCGACGGGCTGGTGAACAATGCAGGTGTCAACGATGGCATTGGGCTCGAAAAAGGTACACCGCAGAAATTTATTCAATCCTTGACGAACAATGTCGGTCATTACTATTATCTGACCCATTTCTGTTTGCCTTATTTAAAGGAAGCTAAAGGCAGCATCGTAAATGTTGGTTCGAAGGTTGCAATGACAGGCCAGGGAAATACTTCCGGTTATGCCGCTGCCAAAGGAGCCATCCTGGGGCTCACCCGTGAGTGGGCTGCGGAACTTCTATCCAACTCCATCCGTGTGAATGCCGTGCTTCCTGCAGAAGTCTGGACACCACTATACGAATCATGGGTCAGTTCTTTTCCGAACCCGAAAGAAAAAAAACGTCAGATTGAAAATAAGATTCCATTCGAAAAGCGCATGACAACTCCGGAAGAGATCGCAAACACCATTGTCTTTCTGCTTTCAAATCGAGCCAGTCATATCACTGGCCAATGGATCAACGTAGACGGAGGTTATGTTCACCTCGACCGTGCCCTTTAAACATTCAAAAACTTAAAAGCTTCCAGTCTTATGCCCAGCGCACCGATCGAAACTCCTAAGTTTGACCATGGAAAAACCGGTAATTCTTATGGAATTGCTTTTATCCTTGTCACAAGCCTATTCTTTTTGTGGGGCATTGCGAATAGCCTCAACGGAACCCTGATAAAACATTTTCAAACCGCACTCCAGCTGACTCGTGCGCAAGCAGGAATCATTGACTCCGCCTTTTATGTGGGCTATTTTGTGATGGCGATACCGGCGGGTTTCATATTGAATCGCATCGGATATAAGAAAGGCATTATCATAGGCCTTCTCCTATTTGCCTTGGGCGCTGCGCTTTTTTATCCCGCGGCTGAAGTGCGTGTCTATGGTTTTTTTCTCACCGCCTTGTTCATCATTGCCTGTGGCCTCGGCTTTCTTGAAACAGCCGCCAATCCTTACGTTACAGTATTGGGCGACCCCGCCTCCGCTGAGAGTAGAATTAATTTTGCACAATCATTCAACGGGCTAAGCACCATCCTCGGCCCCATCATTGGGAGTCTCTTCATCTTCTCTTCGACCGAGCACACCAACGAAATGCTGAATGCGATGACACCTCAAGAAGCGGAAGTTGTTAGAATAGCTGAAGCGCATTCAGTTCAAATGCCTTACCTGGTTTTGGCAGGGGTCGTATTTACCATTGCGATTCTATTCTCCATGGTGAAGATGCCGGAAATTTCATCTCCTTCCGAATCTTCCTCTAGCATGAAAGGCATCTTCAGGCATCGCCATTTGATCTTTGGCATCATCGCTCAATTCTTTTATGTGGGGGCCCAAACATCCATCTGGGGATATTTTGTGGATCTGAAACTTTTCTTCTCGCATGACGACAATGTCGGCATTGTCAATGCCATCTATCAAGTGACAGAAGGGATGACCCCCACACAGATTGCAAGTTATCATGCCTCGTTTGCTTTTGTCCTCTTCATGATTGGCAGATTTTTTGGCACCTGGCTCCTGACAAAGTTTAAAGCTGATCGGCTCTTAAGCATTTACGCTATCGCCTGCATTTCATTGTTGGCCATCGCATTCTTCTCAATGGGTTTGGTTGCGGTGGTTTCCATTATGATGACCTACTTCTTTATGTCCATTATGTTTCCCACCATTTTCTCCTTGTCCATCAAGAATCTTGGGGGCCAGGTGAAATTGGGATCCTCGCTTGTCATCATGGCCATTGTCGGGGGAGCAATCCTACCTCCCCTCACCGGGTTAGTTTCGCAAACTGGAATGAGAAATGCGCTTCTTGTACCCTTCATCGCTTTCTTCTTTATTTTGTATTTCGGATGGAAGGGGCACAAGGTTAGAACTTTGGTTCGAAGTAATTAATAGTCTTAATTAAGATTGCGATGTCAAATTTAGAAACTCAAGTAGGCGATAGGCAATCAGCAGTTGGCAATATTCCTTACTGCCTACTATTAAAATTACGTTACATTTTCTTTGATTTTGAACATTGATATCTAAAAAAGTAACTATGGCCCGCTATTGCTTTGCCCTGGACCTAAAAGACAATCCTTCCTTGATCGCAGAATATGAAGCGTATCATAGGAAGGTCTGGCCGGAAATTTTACGAAGCATCAGAGATGCAGGAATTGACCAATTAGACATCTATCGTACCGGAAACCGTTTGTTCATGATCATGGAAGCAAGTGGTAAGTTTTCTCTGGAATCGAAAGCCAAATCGGATGAGGCCAATCCCAAAGTACAGGAATGGGAAACATTAATGTGGAAATACCAGCAGGCATTGCCCAATGCAAAGCCAGGTGAAAAATGGGTGTTGATGAAAAAGATATTTGAGCTATGACAGACGAGATGGTAAGATTTTCACCTGAAGTATTGAAAGACTTTTCTACTAAAGTCTTTATGCATTTTGGAGTACCTCTGAGCGATGCTTTGACAGCGTCCAACGTTTTAGGCCTTTCAGACATCAGAGGCATCGACTCGCATGGAGTAGCGAGGCTGCACACTTATTTCGAAATGCTGACCCTTCAGCGCATCAATCCCAAGCCCAATATTAAAATTGTAAGAGAACACAAAAGTGTTTGCACGGTGGACGGAGACAATGGTCTGGGACTGGTGGTCGGGCCGAAGGCAAATGAAATCGCGATGGATAAGGCTGCCCAATTTGGATCCGGTTGGGCCAGTGTGTGCAATACCAACCACTATGGCATTGCTTCGTATTACTCGTTAGAGGCCATTAAACGCGATATGATCGGTTGGTCGATGACCAACACTACTAAACTGGTGGCACCGCTCTGGGGGGCTGAGCGTATGCTCGGTACCAATCCCATCGCCATTGCTTTTCCTGGTCTGAAAAACCCTCCCATTGTCATCGACCTGGCTACCAGTGCTGCGGCATATGGCAAAATTGAAATCGCAAAACGCAAAAAAGTGCCCGTACCCAAGGGATGGATCGTTGACAAAGAAGGAACCATGAGTACCAACCCGGAAGATATGATCAATGGCGGAGCCATCTTACCGCTTGGTTCTGACCGCGAACTTGGAGGACATAAAGGTTATGCATTATCTGCGATGGTGGATATTCTTTCTGCTGTACTGAGCGGCGCCAACTGGGGCCCGTTCGCTCCTCCATTCGCTTTGCGACAAGAGATTCCAAGCCGTAGCGTCGGCAAAGGCATCGGTCATTTTTTTGGCGTGATGGAGATCGAGGGCTTTATGGAAGTGAATGAGTTCAAGAAACGAATCGATGAGTGGATCGAAGTTTTTAGAAATACAAAACCTGCTAAGGGAACCGGTGGCGTTTTGATCCCGGGGGATCCGGAACATCAGGAGGAGGCCATTCGCTCAAAAGATGGGATTCCACTGATAGCAGCTGTGATCGAAGATTTAAAAGATATTTCAAAGCATACTGGCATTCCTTTTCCTGGTTAGCCATCATGGCAAGCTCTGGCCCTGAAAGGGCTATATTTCACAAGACAGGGCAAAGCTCTGTATGAAAAATAAAAATGGAAAAGCCCCGAAGGAGCGTGATAAAAAACTTCATTCAATGAGAACAAGCCAGTGGCAGTTCTCTCCTCAGAATTACGCCCTTTCAGGGCTTGAATGTTCAGTCCGTGTTAACGAAGGGCTTCACCCTTCGTTAACTTTCTTCTCGCCCTTTCAGGGCTGCATCAACGAATTATTATAATCCTTTAGTAATCTCATCTTCACCTTTTCCATACCAGTGCTTGCCTTTTCCGGAATAAAATAAAGGTTCGGCGACTTTCTTACTTCTGGAACATTTGGATCAATGATAAACTTAGGTACATCCCGCCCCACGTAGTCAATTAATCCCGCCGCCGGATAAACAACCATAGAGGTGCCAACCACCAAAAATATATCCGCTTGAGAAGCGATCATTGCCGCCGTCTCCATCATTGGCACCATTTCTCCAAACCACACGATGTTTGGACGAAGTTGGGAACCCTTCTCACATTTGTCGCCTATGTTTAGCTCCCATCCTTTAAGCGGATAGACCAGCGATTCATCCATTGTGCTCCGCGATTCAAAGAGACTGCCATGAAGGTGAATGACATTGGTTGACCCCGCCCGCTCATGAAGGTTGTCGACGTTTTGAGTGACCACAGTCACCTCAAAATCCTTTTCCAGTTCGGCCAGCACCTCGTGCCCTCGATTGGGTTTTACTTCCAGGGCTTTCTTTCTACGCTGATTATAAAAATCCAGCACAAGCTCCTTGTTTTTATGCCAGCCTTCAGGAGTGGCTACCTCCTCCACACGAAAGCCTTCCCACAATCCACCAGAGTCACGGAACGTTGGAATACCACTTTCTGCACTGATGCCTGCACCCGTCAGAACAACAAGCCGCTTCATCATTTCAAGACTACTTCAGCTTCCGATCAAAAAACTCCTTCGCGGTGTTAAATACTTTCGACCAACTTTCATATCTCAAAAATCCATGAACTTCATCGGGAAGGATCAGTACCTCAATCGGCACGTTCTTATCCCGAAGTTTTTCTGTAAGGTCTGTTGTTTGCTGAAACAATACATTGCGGTCATCATCCCCTGAAACCAATAACACCGGAGCAGTCCATTTGCTAAGATCTGAAATGGGTGAGCTCTTATACGCCAATTCCATATCATTGGGACCGATGCCCCAATCACCGCCCGGAGAAAATTCGCGAGCACGAAACGCCCAATCATGGACTCCGTGTAGATCGACACCAGCCTTAAACAGTTCCGGATTTCTTGCCAGGCCCATGGCAGTAAGGTAGCCTCCATAAGAGCCTCCCCACAATCCGAGCTTCGCCGGATCCACTTCTGCAAGTGTTTGTAAATACTTCGCAGCAGCAACGACATCCTGATACTCACTTGCTCCACGCGGTCCTTGGTTCTTAGCCCGGCGAAAATCACGGCCGTAACCGATGCCATCCCGGTAATTCACTGCGACCACTGCATAGCCCTGGCTTGCCAGATATTGGTTAAACGCATAACAATTAATATAATAATCGCTGTAATGAAAGCCCAGCAACATTTGCCTGATCGGACCACCATGCATAAATACAAGTCCTGGTCGCTTGCCGGCTATAGACCGATTGACAAATAACTGACCATGGATTGAGGTGCCATCAGCGGCCTTGAAGGTGACCGGCTCAGGCTTTACAAAACCTGTTGGCAAGAATGTCAGCGGTTTTTGAGGAAACACGGTAGTGGTAACTTTTCTTACTGGTTCAATTCTCGTCAATACCTTGGAAGTGTTGGACGACGACCTAAAACAATACAAGTCGTTGCCGGCAAAGGCTGGATACATTTCAATTCCTTCTCCGGAAGTTACTGCGGTGGGAATACCTTTCAATACATCAGATACCCAAATGTGGCGGCGATCAATATCTTCCCGGTTACCATCAAAATAAATTTGTTGACCCAGCGGATCTACTGCAAAACTTTCCACCTCGCCATCACCGGGTGTGATGTCTTTCAAGTCGCTGCCATCCGGATTGAGAGAGTAAACATGATCCCATCCTTTGTGTTCTGAGAAAAACAGGATGCGGTTGGACTTGGTCCAGGCGAATGCGGGGCTGGGATATTCCTGCGCAAACCCACCATCGTCTGCGGGAGAGTTCCAGATCGAAGCTGCTTTTCCTGTACTCGCATCGGCGACCCAAATAGAAAACTTTACACCTGCCACCACATTCAAAAGCTCTCCGACTTTTGTACCGGGCTGTCTAATGAAGGCTACTTGTAAACCATCGGGCGACCAAACAGCCAACTTATCGTTGCTTACGTCAGGAGACATCCAGCGAATGGATTTCTTGTCGATGTTGTAAATACCAATAAAAGAATGATCGCCACGATCGCTGGTAAACAGCACTTCATTTCCAATGGGTGAAAATTGGGGATCTGAATTCCTTCCGCGTGCGATGAACAAAGGCTTGGGCACCGCGTTCACATCCATTGGCGATTCATAGATCTGGCCCTCTTTGGCAAAAATGAATTTGACCAAATCTTTCTTGTTGAATAGCGGGCTGCTGCCTAAAGTAATTTTAGCAGGAGGACTTTTAGATGAAATCTCTTTGTAGTAAATGGCCATCTCAGCACCTTCAGCAAGGCTTGCCGGGTTTGGGCTTTGGCCTACCTTATTAGTACCTCCGCCCTTCACAAATAAAAGTTTGGTCCCGTTAGGAGAAAACGCCAGCTGCGATATTTCCTGACCGTCATCTTGTTGATAGTCAGTGAGCAGTCTTGGAAAATCAAAGCCAGTTTTGATGATAATATTTCGCTTGCCGTGATCATTGATCACCCATGCAATGTTTTTTCCGTCCATCGAAGAAGCAAATTCCGATTCGATTGGATGGCTCAGAAAATCCTCAAGTTTCGTGAGGCCATTCTGCGAAAAAGCATTTAAGGAAATGCTGAGGAGAACAATAATCAAGCGGTTCATATGATTTCTCATTTTTGAGAAAGGTACTCAAAAGGAAAAGTCAAATAAAATCAATGAGTATGCTTTAGGAAATGATTGAGTACAAGACTATCCAGGTTGGCGATTTGCTGTAAATCAAATACCTTTGAATCATTAAAATCTCTTTATAAAATATTGGTTCTTTTTACAAAGCCAGCCGGCTTTGTACCTGTTGTGTTCTCTATCAACGCAAACAGGTTTAATAATATATTTTGAATTTTATAAAGAGAAAAAATGGAAGCAAAAACAAAAATTGCCGTTTTGGGCGGCGGCGGTAGAACCGGGAAATATATCGTGACCCAATTACTAAGTCTGGGATTTGGAATAAAACTTCTTCTCAGAAGTTCAGAAAATTTTCAACTCGAAAGTCCGCTGATCGAAATCGTAAAGGGTGATGCTCTTGATGAAAAAGCGATTCGCTCGGTTCTTGAAGGTTGTCAGGCGATTATCAGCACGATAGGTCAGCGCAAGGATGAGCCACTCGTTGCCAGCCAAGCGACGATCAATGTGTTGAAAGCAATGACTCAGTACGGAATCCAACGTTACATTTTGGTGGCTGGATTAAATATCGATACACCTTTTGATACGAAAGGTTCGGAAACAATTGCAGCAACCGAATGGATGAAGATGAACTTTCCAGTGATTCAATCGGATAGACAACATACCTACACCCTGCTGTCAGCCAGCAATGTAAACTGGACTTTGGTCAGAGTTCCTTTTATTGAATTCACGGATGTCAGAGGTAAAACACAGGCTAGTTTAGATGATTGCTTAGGGAGCAAAATAGGAGCTCGCGATATTGCAACTTTCATAATCGAACAACTTTCCGAAGACACTTATTTCAAGAAGTCACCTTTTATTGCAAACGTCTGAATTCACCACAGTGGTCCGGAGATTGGCTCACTGTTTTCTTTAACATGTGTATGCAAAAGCTTTGTGGGTAATGCTCAAATTTACTCACTCTTCTTCTTCACCACCCTCGCCTTCTTCACAGGTTTTTTGGCAACAACAGGTTCCTCTTTCTTCTTTGCACCAAACCTTCCGAAGCGACCTTTCTTCTCAGGAGCATTGGCTGCGAGTTCCACGCATTCTTCAAGCGTAAGTTCAACGGGTACTCTTCCTTTTGGGATTTTAACATTCTTCGCTCCCGCTTTGATGTAGGGTCCAAACCTTCCATTCAGAATCTGTATATCGGGATTTTCAGGAAATCCCTTGATCAATTTATTCGCATCCGCTTCACGCTTAGCCTGTATGAGCACGACAGCTCGCTCTGGTGTAATTGTATAAGGATCTTCTTCTTTTGGAATGGAAACAAATTTCTTATCGTGTAATACATATGGACCGAATCTTCCAATATTGGCCACGACGGGTTTTTCTTCAAAGGCACCAAGGTCACGAGGCATCTTCATCACCTCCAATGCTTCTTCAAGGGTAATGCTTTCAATAAATTGGCCTGGTCGCAGTCCGGCAAACTTTGGTTTCTCTGTGCTGCCCTCTTCCACATTCTCTCCAATTTGAGCATAGGCTCCGAAGCGACCCAACTTCACATAAACCTTCTTACCAGATTTCGGATCAATCCCCAATTCCCTGTTTTTATTTTGTACCGATGAGCGTTCAACAAGCTCTGTCTTCGTAACAATTTTATGGAAGGGCCGGTAAAACTGCTCAATCATCTTCTGCCATTGAACCTTACCATTGGCAATTTCATCAAACTCCTGCTCAATGTTGGCCGTGAAAGAATAGTCGGTGATATCGGGAAAGTGTTCCACCAGGAAGTCATTCACCACCATAGCAATATTGGTGGGAAATAGTTTGTTCTTCTCTGCTCCTGTAATTTCTGATTCAAGTTTATTATTGACTTCATTGTTAGACAAGGTGTACACTTTGTACTTCCGCACTTTGCCTTCCCGTGCTTCTTTCACCACATACCCACGCTTTTGGATCGTTGAAATCGTTGGAGCATAGGTTGAAGGCCTTCCAATGCCAAGCTCCTCCAATTTTTTTACCAGCGTAGGCTCAGTATAACGCGCCGCGTGTCTTGAGAATGTTTGAGTTGCATTCATCTCATTCAATTTCAGATCCTGCCCGACTGTCAAAGGTGGCAACACTTTGCTTCCCTCCTCCTGGTCATCGCTCTCTTCATCGTCCTTCGACTCCATGTATACTTTCAGGAATCCTTCGAACTTGATTACCTCTCCGGACGCAGTGAGTATTCTTGGGTTGGTAGAAATTTTTATCGTGGCCGTCGTTCTTTCAAGTTCTGCATCCGCCATCTGCGAGGCGATGGCACGCTTCCAGATCAGATCATAAAGTCGCTGACCATTGCGGTCGATGCCCGCCTCCAGCAATGAAAAATCTGTCGGGCGAATGGCCTCGTGGGCCTCTTGGGCGCCAGAAGATTTTGTCTTATACTTTCTGGTCTGAATAAACTCTTTGCCATAGGCACTTTCAATCTGACGGGTGGCACCCTGAACGGCTTCATCTGAAAGGTTAACCGAGTCCGTTCTCATATATGAAATCTTACCTCCTTCATAGAGCTTTTGTGCCACCACCATCGTTTGCAATACAGAGAACCCAAGCTTGCGACCTGCCTCTTGCTGCAAAGTGGATGTGGTAAATGGCGGCGCTGGAGATTTTTTAGCGGGCTTCTTTTGCAAATCCCCGATGCTAAATGCGGCCCCCTTGCACGACTCGAGAAATTCCACAGCGTCTTTCTCAGAATCGAATTTTTCACCTAACTCGGCAGCAAGTTTTTTTCCGTTGCCAAGATCAAAAGTTGCCACCACCTTAAATGACGACTTTGCTTCAAATCGTTCAATCTCCCGCTCTCGTTCCACTACCAAACGAACGGCGACAGATTGAACTCTGCCCGCCGATAATCCAGTCGCAATCTTCTTCCAAAGAATGGGCGATAACTCAAAACCAACGAGTCTGTCAAGCACACGTCTCGCTTGTTGTGCGTTCACAAGGTCAATGTCAATGCCGCGAGGGTTTTCCATCGCATTGAGAATGGCCTTTTTTGTAATCTCTGTAAAGACAATTCTCCTTGTGTTCTTATCATTCAAATTAAGAACCTCTTTTAAATGCCAGGAGATTGCTTCTCCTTCGCGGTCCTCATCACTTGCCAGATAAACCATCTCGGCGTCTTCTGCTAACCTTTTTAGGTTTGCAATCACATCTTTCTTTTCCACACTGACTTCGTAGGTCGGCTCGAAGTTATTTTCGATGTCGATCGCACCATTTCCCTTGCGCAAATCACGTATGTGACCCATGCTGGATGCCACTTTATAATCCTTCCCAAGGTAACCCTCAATGGTCTTGGCTTTCGCAGGAGATTCAACAATCACAAGGTTCTTTGCCATGTATAAAATTTAGTTCCGAAGGCCGCAAATATCAGAATTTTTTAAAAAATCAATTTCAGATGATAATATTTGCACATGATTTCGATCGTTCTTCTTCCTATTTCTGTATTCAAATGACCAAGAAACTATTTGTGTTACGCCATGCGCAAAGCGCTGGTAAACAGAGCTCACAGCCTGATTATGACAGAGACCTCACACCCGAAGGGGAAGCAAAAGCAAAAGCACTCGGAGAAAAAATAAAAAAAGGGAATTATGATATCGAATTCATCCTTTCGAGTGCTGCAACCCGCACTCGACGCACCGTAGCGTTTGTAAATGAGACGCTTCAAATAACTTCGGAAAAAATTCAATTCAGAACCGAATTATACGACGCCCTGCTGGCTGAATGGATTGACCAGATTCACAAATTACCAAACGATTTGAGCACCGTGATGTTTGTGGGGCACAATCCGGGGTTATCCATGCTTGCAACCAACTTCCATCATACGGTTGTGGACCTGGGACCGGGTGAACTTATTGCCTTTGAATTCGATGTGAATTCATGGGAAGAAGTAGGAAAGTCAGGAAAGGAAAGTCAGGAAAGGAAATTCTAAATATCAAATGAACAAGAAAATGACTTCAGAAGAACAAGCCAAAGCATTTGATATCAATGGCCCTGGCATAACCGGTCAACTTTTTGGGTTACCCTTCACACCAGAAACGGCCCAGCTCATCATCATTCCTGTGCCTTGGGAAGCTACCGTGTCCTACAGGACGGGTACGGCACTAGGACCTGCTGCCATCCTAAAGGCTTCACAGCAAATTGATTTTTTTGTGAAGGAGATTCCAGATGCATGGAAGATGGGGATCGCCATGTTGCCGCTCCCATACGAGATCGAGAAAGAGAGCGATCGGCTCAGAATGTTAGTAAATCAATTTCACGTCAATTCAAATACAAACGCTGAGCTTAATAGTGTCATTTCAATGAAAGTAAATGAGGCGTGTGAGAATTTGAATATCTATGTTAAAAAGACGGTGCAGAAATATTTAAATGATGGCAAACTTGTTGGATTATTGGGAGGTGATCACAGCACTCCGCTTGGATTCATACGAGCATTGAGCGAAAAGCATCAGCGCTTTGGCATCCTGCAGTTGGATGCCCATGCTGATTTAAGAAAAGCCTATGAGGGCTTCACCTGCTCCCACGGTTCGGTGATGTACAATTCAATGAAAATCCCTGCCATCACGCGCTTGATACAGGTTGGAGTCAGGGATATATGTGAAGAAGAAGTACAGTTGATTAAGCGGGGAATGGGGAGGGTGCAAACATTTTTCGATGATGACCTGAAAGCACAACTGAGCAACGGGAAATCATGGGGAACACTTTGCGAAGAGATTATCAAAGAGCTACCAGAAAAAGTATATATCAGTTTTGATATCGACGGCCTGGATCCTAAGCTCTGTCCTAACACCGGGACGCCGGTACCAGGTGGTTTAGAATTTCATCAGGCCCAATCTCTCATCAAATCAGTTGCCCTGAGTGGAAGGAAAATTATCGGATTTGACTTAAATGAAGTGGCACCTGGTCCGCAAGATGATTGGGATGCCAATGTCGGGTCACGCGTCCTTTGGCACCTCTGCAACTGGACAGGGGTATCCAATGGAAAGTTGAATACGGCGAGCTGATGAAAGCTCCCCTTAGTTTTCAACGCTCAAATTCAAGCTTTCAGCTTTAAGCTCAAAGCTGAAAGCTTTAAGCCGAAAGCTTTTTAGTATTTTGCCCTCTTAACATGACTCATGAGTGAACTAATTAGTAAAATTGCGACCGGAGTATGGACACCAATCCTGTTTCTGTTGATCTTAGGCGGATTGTTCTTTTTCTTTTACTCCCGCTTTATTCATTACCGCTACTTCACTCATTGCATTGCGGTGCTCCGTGGTAAATATCATAATCCAAACGATCCCGGACAGATCAGCCCTTATGAAGCGCTCTCAACAGCGCTAGCTTCAACGGTGGGTATGGGAAATATTGCAGGAGTCGCTGCCGCCATCAGCATCGGAGGACCCGGCGCACTATTCTGGATGTGGGTCACCGCATTTGTGGGAATGTCCACGAATTTTTTTACCAGCACATTGTCGGTGATGTATCGGGGTAAAGATTCAGAAGGTGTGATCCAGGGTGGCCCCATGTACGTCATTCGTGAGGCACTGGGGAAGCCGTGGCAGCCATTGGCAGTTCTATTCTGCGTTTGTTGCATGGTTGGGTGTCTTCCGATCTTTCAAGCCAATCAACTAACCCAGGCCATCGTTGACATCGGGTTTTCTTCCAACGAACTTAAGCTAATGTCATTTCCTTTTTTTGGGTTTGAAATCAATACGCTGAAGTTCATGATTGGTACCGTCTTAACAATCATCTCAGGGATGGTGATCATTGGAGGCATTCAGAGAATCGGCAGTTGGGCTGGCAAAATGGTGCCACTAATGATCGTGATCTATTTTTTTTCTGTGCTTGCCATCTTGATCGTAAACATTTCAGAAGTACCACATTACCTGTGGCTGATTATTACCGATGCTTTTGCAGCAAATAACTTTCATGGCGAACCGGCTTTGGGAGGACTTGTCGGCGGATTGATTGTTGCCGGTGTGAGGAGAGCCTCATTTTCAAATGAAGCAGGCATTGGTACAGCTCCCATGGCGTTAGGAGCGTCACAAAGTACAGAACCGATCCGTGAAGGACTTGTTTCTATGATTAGTCCTGCCATCGACACACTGCTCGTCTGTACACTGACAGCCCTTGCGATCCTCGTAACCGGTGTATGGCAAACATCCGGGGCAAATGGAGTGTCTCTCACGGCCATGGCCTTTCAAAGTGCCCTTCCCGGAATTGGAAAGTATCTCTTGCTCTTATGTGCATTCTTCTTTGCCATCACCTCGCTCTTCTCCTACTCCTATTATGGAAGTAAGGCACTATCCTTCCTTGTTGGAGCCAAAGCCAGCAAATACTATGATTACTTTTATCTGTCCACGATCATTGTCGGAGCCGTGGCTTCAATGACCGATGTCATGAACATCATCGACATTGCCTATGCACTCATGGCCGTTCCAACGATGACCTCCGGATTTTTGCTGGCACCCAAAGTGCTGAAAGAAGCAAGGTCTTACTTTGAGAGGATGAAGGGAGATTTGTAGAAAATATTTCGGGAACTCAGCTAAATTTTGGCTTGGACTTCAAGATGATTTTGACATTGAAGAAGAAAATCAAAGTAAGTCCAAGATACTTCAGTCAATTGAATCCTACCAAAATAAAGCAGCGTAATGCTGGGCAAGTTCGATTACAATTAACCCGGCACCCCGCTCGGGACTTCCTTCTTGTCCTTCCGATAAGGATAATCAAACAGTCCATGTTCCTTGATGGCGGACTCCACTTTGTGTGGCACAAACTTTTCCCAACCAATCTCGCCTTTGCGAATCATGGCCAGCACATTGTCTGAAATAATGTGAAGGTTGCTCACATTGGCATCCTTCACGTCTTCCATCTTATTGTTATCCATCAAATACCGGAAAAGGTTCCTGGTAGTAGCAGGAAGTTCTCCTTCAAAATCTTTTAAAGTAAATAGCTCATGAGAATCCTTCTTCCATGCAGGATAGATGTAGAGTTTTACTTTTGTTCCAAAGAGCGACGCAAAACTCTCCAGCAACCCGCCTCTTAGATTTTCATAGGTCTTCTCTTCAAAAACTTTTTGCAAAGCATAAATCCCCAAAATAATTCCGATCTTATTTCCCTTCGTTGTCTTCGACAAGTAGTCGGCGAGACGGAAGTATTCAAAATAGTTTGAAACCAATACCGTTTGCCCGAGCGAACAAATCGTATCTGCACGGTATAGAAAATCCTTTTCGTCTATTTTTCCATCTGCCCCCAGATCGGTGAGTGTCAATTCAGTCAGTACTACAATTTTAGATCTGTCAACATCTGGCTCCTTCTTGAAATGTCGCAAGGAAGTGAGCAACATATCAACATTCACATGGGTCACCGGACGGAAACGGCCACGGAGTACCAGCACATTTTTTTTATATAAAGCTTCCGATGGCTGCATCACAGTGCCGTCAGGTCCGAACAAAGCCGCTTTCGTCAACCCATTCTTAACAAGCTTGAGGGCCATCAGTCTGTTATCGACGTGCCTGAAATCGGGTCCGTTGATCCGGAACATGTCCACTTCTATTCTTCGTGTCGTGAGCGCATCCAGCAATCCCATCATGATATCCTCTGGTTCGGTGAGGAACATACAACCATAAAGCATGTTGACACCTACAATACCGATCCCATACTGCTGCTGCAGCGGGTCATTGTCATGCATTTTGACATGGACAATACACTCATTATAATCCCCCTTTGGTCGAGTCTGAAACCTGAGTCCAATCCATCCATGACCTTGATTGGTGCGTTCATAATTTAAAACTTCAATGGTATCGGCAAACGCAAAGAATTTTACCTGATCAGCCCTGTGTGGCAAGCGCTCAAGCAAAAGATCATATTCTTTTTGCAGCATCTTGACCAACCGATCTTCACTCACGTATCGCTCGCCCTGTCCATAAATGGCGTCTGAGAACTTCATGTCGTAGGCAGAAATTGTCTTGGCGATGGTACCGGATGCTCCTCCTACTTTGAAAAAGTTTGCCGCTACCTCCTGCCCGGCGCCGATCTCTGCAAACGAACCATAAATTGTTTTGCTTAAGTTGATCTGAAGAGCCTTCTCCTGAGTAGTGATTTTCTTGATTTCCTCCATAAGAGCTAAAAAAATAAAGGTTAAATTTAAGCTACTTCCAAGATCAATAGTAGAGAGTTTAAAACTTAATTATGGTCACTGAGCAATGTCACCTTTTTGATTATTTTGGTTTAAGGTCTATTTTGCCCGAAAATCAAAAGTTAATATGTCCAACCGAGGTAATTTTTCAAATAGAATAGGATTCATTTTGGCTGCCGCAGGATCGGCCGTGGGCCTCGGTAACATCTGGCGCTTCCCTTTTCTGGCGGGACAGAATGGAGGCGCTGCATTCCTCCTGATTTACCTCATTTGTATCTTTACGCTGTGCTATCCCGTCATGATGGGTGAGATCGCCATTGGGAGGAAGGTGCAGAGTGACGCTTACGGATCATACCAAAAGCTTGGTGGCGGCAGATGGGGCTACCTGGGTTTGTTCGGCATCATGGCGGGGATACTCATACTCTCCTTTTATAATGTGGTGGCAGGATGGGCCTTTGGCTACTTTATTGAAATCTCCTTTGGCAATCTGCTCAATGAAAAGGACTTCGGTGCATTCTTTGGCAATTATATAAATAAAGTGTGGACCATTCTGAGCTTCTCAATCGGATTCATGGTGATCACTGCAGCGATTGTTTCGCAAGGAGTACAAAAGGGAATTGAAGCTGCAAACAAGATCATGATGCCTGCGCTATATCTGATCCTGATTGGATTGATCATCTACAGCCTTACTTTGCCCAACGCCATTGAAGGTGTGAAGTTCTATTTGATTCCGAATCTTAGCAACATCACATTGCAAACTCTTTTTGATGGATTGCGGCAGGCTTTTTTTTCGCTTTCACTGGGAATGGGATGTTTGATCACCTATGGCTCATACGTTGGGAAGAACCAAAACATTGCTTCTTCCGCAGCCATCATCACCATGGCGGATACATCGGTGGCTTTTCTGGCGGGACTTATGGTATTCCCAATGGTTGCAGCAATCAACGCTTATGACGTACAAGGACCTAGTCTTGTATTTGTGGTGTTGGCCCAGGTTTTTCACAACATGGGCCCACTGGCCGGTCGCATTGTCGGAGGTTCTTTTTTCCTGCTGCTATGTTTTGCCGCATTGACTTCCACCATTTCCTTGCTGGAAGTCCCCGCCGCCTATTTCGTGGATCAAAAGAAACTACCCCGCAAGCAGGTTGTGTGGGGACTTGCGCTTCTGATTTTTATATTGGGACTACCTTCTCTCGTAAGCCAGGGGAAATTTGAATTCCTTTCTCATCTCTCTTTCTACCGGGATCGGGACTTCCTGACATTCATGTCAGACATGTGCGACATCAGTTTGACCATTGGCGGATGCATCATGTGCATCTTCGTACGTTTCCGATGGAAGATTGCCAACATGAATGAAGAGCTTGCGATTGGGAACCCCGGCTACATGGGGTCATTTTTGCAGAAGTATATCTCCTTTGCCATTATGTGGGTTTGTCCGATCCTATTGGGCATTCTCTCCATAGGGATCATCATCGAAAAATTCTTTGGGCTGGAATGGTTGTTTGGATAGTCAAAGTACCTCCGCATTCAACAAATTCTCAGATCAGCAAATCTTCAATTTCATTAATCTACCCATTCTGCCAGAAAAAGATTGGTATCACGCGTTCCTCCATTATTCCTGTTTGATGAGAATATAAGTTTCTTCCCATCCGGTGAAAACATTGGAAAAGAGTCGAAGACTTTATCATAGGTAATCTGCTGAAGTCCTGTTCCATCTTCATTAATCATAAATAGATTAAACTCGAAACCCCGTGTGCCTTTGTGATTGGAGCTAAAGATGATCTTCTTACCTGCAGGATGATAAAATGGTGCCCAGTTTGCTTTTCCAAGGTTGGTCACCTGCTTTAGTCCGCTACCATCCACATTGCAAATGAAAATCTCCATGGCAGTAGGTGCCACCAGTCCCTGCTTCAAGTAATCGAGGTATTCCTTTTTCTGTTCATCTGTTTTAAATCGAGAAGCTCTGAAAACGATCTTCTTTCCATCGGGTGAGAAGAAAGCCCCGCCATCGTAACCCAATTCATTGGTGATCTGCTTTACATTTTTACCGTCGATGTCCATCACGTAAAGATCCAGGTCGCCATTTCTGGTTGATGTGAAAACAATCTTGTCTTTCTTGGGCGACAGCGTTGCCTCCGCATCATAACCTTCTGTAGTTGTCAGTTGCCGCAGCATTTTTCCATTTAGATCTGCCACGAAAATGTCATAACTATTGTAAACCGGCCAGAGGTATTTTCCCCCAGGTTTTCTTTCAGGCTCTATTGGACATTCCTTTCCACCGAGGTGTGTGGACGCATATAGAATCGATTTATTTCCAGGCAAGAAAAAGGAACATGTGGTTCGGCCCATCCCGGTGCTGATCATGGTTGGTCGCTTGCCATCGCTCAAGTCAACACCTTCTGTATTCATGTAGAAAATCTGATCACAACTAAGCCCCCACTTCTTATTGTTGGATTGGAAGCTGACCATCTTACTATCAAAACTCCAATATGCCTCCGCATTGTCACCGCCAAATGTAAGCTGTCGAAGGTTTTTGAAATGCTTCTCCTCAGGGTAGCGGATTGAGTCAGCCTGGAAGGAAGTAGAATGTACCGGTTGGGACGCCCGAAATGAAAGCAATCCTGCGCCAATTAGTAAGATTGATAACGGAATGAATCTCATGATAGATTTATTTACGACAAGTAGTGAGTGAATGCATCAGGAAAAATCACTTGACCTTTGCAGCCTCTTGTTCTTTCAGCGCCCTGCGCAATATTTTTCCCACGTTCGTCTTCGGAAGTTCTGTCCGAAACTCAAAGTACTTCGGTACTTTATAGTTGGTGAGATTGGCATGACAGAAGGTCTTCAACTCTTCTTCCGTCAAACTCTGATCTTTCTTTACAACAAAAGCTTTAATTACCTCTCCGGACTTTGCATCTGCCAGGCCAATGGCAGCTACTTCAAGAACTTTCGGATGAGAGGCCAGAATATTTTCAATTTCATTAGGATACACATTGAAGCCCGACACCTTGATCATATCTTTTTTGCGGTCCACGATCTTGAAATATCCATCCACTTCCATGATCCCTATGTCGCCGGTGCGAAACCATTCCTTCTGGAAAAAGACCCCTTCATTATCCTTCTGCCAGTAACCACGCATCACCTGAGGGCCACGGGCACAAATCTCTCCCGATTGTCCCTGCGGAACGTGATTGCCATCATCATCAAAAATTGCAACCTCCGTACTTGGCATGGGAAGTCCGATGGTACCTCGCTTGTGCTTTCCATCCAGCGGGTTGCAACAAAGCACAGGCGACGTCTCACTCAGCCCATAGCCTTCCACAATATCGGTTCCCGTTACCTCAAGCCATTTATTAGCCACAGCGTCCTGAACTGCCATGGCACCGGCCACTGCGCCGTGCAAAAATGAAAAGTCAACTTCTTTGAATTTGGGATTGTTTAACAGCCCATTGAACAAAGTATTCACTCCTGTGAGAATGGTGAATTTATGTTTCTTTAATTCCTTGATAAAGCCGGGAATGTCTCTTGGATTTGTAATCAGCACATTCTTTACTCCTGTTGAATACATCAACACCCCGTTGACGGTAAGGCCAAAAATATGATACAAAGGAATGGCTGTAATCATCACATTGGGCTGGCTCTGCGACATATACGGCTTGAACCAATGTGTAATCATGATGTTATGGGCAAGGATGTTGCGATGAGAAAGTTGTGCACCCTTGGCAACACCGGTTGTCCCTCCGGTATACTGCAATACCGCAAGATCTTCTACATCGATGATGGGTTTTTCCAGAGAAAGGTTTGCCCCCTTCTTCAAAACTTCATTAAATGATATCGCATTTGGCAAGTGATACTCAGGCACCATCTTCTTCACATGCTTCACCACAAAATTTGTAATCGCTCCCTTCAAAGTTCCAATCATATCTCCGATACTAGCAATGATGATATGCTTGACGGGGGTTTTATCAGCAATGGCTTGAAGATTGGCGGCAAAGTTTTCAAGGATCACAATGGCAGAGATGCTTGCATCTTTAAATTGATACTCCATCTCCCTTGGAGTGTACAGGGGGTTCGTATTCACAACGATGAGCCCGGCTTTCAAGGATCCAATGAAAGCAACTGGAAATTGTAGGAGGTTGGGCATTTGAATTGCGATGCGATCACCTTTCTTCAGGCCTAATTCTTTCTGCAAATAGGCAGCAAATGCGGTCGAGAGGACATCGACCTCATTGAAGGTAAGCTTGGCACCCATGTTCTCAAAGGCAATTCGATCTTTGAATTTCTTTGATGAAACTTTAAACAAGTCTACCAATGATTGATATTCAAGTGGCTCGATCTCATGAGGGGTACCTGTTGGATATTTACTAAACCAGGGGAAATCTTCTGTCATACTCACGAAGATGGTCAACAATCGATTGTTATAAAAACTTTGGCCCAATAAAAAGCCCCCCGAATAGTCGGGGGGCTTTTGCTGTAGAGGAAGGGTTCGAACCTTCACGGGGAAGTTAGCTGCAGGACAGAAGTAAACTTTAGTGGTCAACCCATTACCCTGCGTTTATCCTTGGCTCCCCACCCCCGAGACAGGAGGGCTTGTCTGCCAATTTCAACACCCTACATTGTGTATTGAGCAACAAAGTAAGTGAATCAATGGTGTCATATTCAATATAACAATCATTTATTTACACTATTTATAATATTTTGCTTAATTAGTATATAATTTTAAAAATATGATCACCCAAAAGGACCAAAATTACAGAGTTGACAAAACAGACCTGAAGATCCTGGAGATTCTTATTCAAGACGCGAAGAAGCCGTTCACTGAAGTAGCCAAGAAGGTGTTTGTTTCACAAGGAACCGTGCATGTTCGTATGAATAAGATGCAGGAGGCGGGCATCGTGGAAAAGACTACCCTCAAAATTAATTACGCCAAATTGGGGTTTGACATTACCGCATTCATAGGTATCTATCTGGAAAAGAGCGCTTTATATGAGAAGGTGTTAGAAAAACTTAAACAAATCCCGGAAGTCACCAACATCCACTATACAACCGGCAACTACTCAATGTTTGTCAAGATCCATTGCCGCGATACAAATCACTTAAAGGAGGTTTTGCACGACAAAATGCAGCAAGTTGAGGGAATCGAACGGACTGAAACAATGATCTCTCTGGAAGAAAGCCTAGACCGAAGTGTGATCCTGACAGAATAATTTCTAAAACAAAGAACCTTAAAAGCCGATTTTTGTTGATATTTTTGAGGTCTATTTAAACTTAGTCTAAATACAGTGTCCAAAGACAACCAAATCCTGGAGGAAATTACCTCGAAAGAGTATGAGCACGGCTGGGCGGTTGCGCTTGAAACAGATTCGGCCCCAAAGGGACTAAACGAGGATACAGTCCGCTTTATCTCAAAGAAGAAGAATGAGCCTGAATGGCTTCTGGAATGGAGGTTAAAAGCTTACCGGAATTGGATCACGATGAGTGAGCCTGTTTGGCCCAATGTGAAATATCCAATAATAGACTACCAGGATATCATCTACTATTCCGCTCCCAAACAAAAAATTACTCCCAAGAACCTCGAAGAGATCGATCCTGAATTGCTTAGGACATTCGAAAAACTTGGAATATCTCTTACAGAACAAAAGCGCCTCACTGGTATAGCAGTGGATGCTGTCTTTGACAGCGTCTCAGTAGCAACGACATTCAAAGACAAGCTTGGTGAACTTGGAATCGTGTTCTGCTCATTCAGTGATGCTGTTAAAGAACATCCTGAATTGATTAGAAAATATTTAGGCTCTGTCGTTCCTGCCAACGATAATTATTTTGCAGCACTCAATTCCGCTGTATTTTCGGATGGTTCCTTTTGCTACATCCCCAAGGGCGTTCGTTGTCCAATGGAGTTGTCGACCTATTTTAGGATAAACGCAGCGAAGACGGGTCAATTTGAACGTACGCTGATTGTGGCAGAAGAAGGAAGTTATGTGAGTTACCTCGAAGGTTGCACCGCACCCATGAGGGATGAGAACCAATTGCACGCGGCCGTGGTTGAACTCTACGCCATGAAGAATGCTGAAATAAAATATTCAACCGTTCAGAATTGGTACCCTGGAAACAAGGAGGGAGTTGGTGGCATTTATAATTTCGTAACGAAGCGAGGGCTGTGTGCGGGGGACCATTCGAAGATCAGTTGGACACAAGTAGAAACAGGTTCTGCCATCACATGGAAATACCCTTCCTGCGTGTTGAAAGGTGATCATTCGATTGGCGAATTCTATTCTGTTGCTGTCACTAATAATTACCAACAGGCAGACACCGGCACCAAGATGATCCACATTGGAAAAAATACGAGATCCCGAATTGTCTCCAAAGGAATATCCGCAGGCAAATCACAAAACAGCTATCGTGGACAGGTTCACATACTGAAGCGGGCATCGAATTCCCGGAATTCTTCTCAATGCGATTCCCTGCTTATGGGCGACAAGTGTGGTGCTCATACTTTTCCATACATCGACGTTGAAAATAGCTCCTCAAAAGTTGAGCACGAAGCCACGACTTCAAAAATCGGGGAAGACCAGATATTTTATTGCCGTCAGCGCGGAATAAATGAAGAGGCGGCCGTCGCATTGATTGTTAATGGTTATGCGAAAGAAGTACTGAGTCAGCTTCCCATGGAGTTTGCAGTAGAAGCTCAAAAATTATTGGCCCTCACGTTAGAAGGCAGTGTCGGATAAAAATTGAAAAACAGATCATGCTCTCTATAAAAAATTTACAGGCAAAGGTTGAGGACAAACAGATTCTAAACGGCATAAACCTGGAGGTGAAGGCCGGCGAGGTACATGCCATCATGGGGCCCAATGGTTCGGGCAAAAGCACCCTGGCGTCTGTCTTGTCAGGGCGCGAAGAGTATGAAGTCACAGGTGGTGAAGTTGAATTCCTTGGAAAGAATCTTCTGGAAATGGAGCCAGAACTCCGTGCACGGGAAGGCATCTTCATGGCATTTCAATATCCAGTCGAAATACCGGGCGTAAGCACAATCAATTTCATGAAGACGGCCCTCAACAAAATCAGGGAACATCGCGGGTTGCCTTTGCTGGATGCAGTTTCATTTCTTCAGTTAATGAAAGAAAAGATAAAGCTGGTGGAGATTGATCAGTCGCTGTTAAGTCGCTCGCTCAACGAAGGTTTTTCTGGTGGTGAAAAAAAACGCAACGAAATTTTTCAAATGGCCATGCTGGAACCCAGACTTTCCATTCTGGATGAAACTGATTCCGGCCTGGACATCGACGCATTGAAAATTGTAGCAAAGGGGGTGAATACGCTACGGTCAAAAAATAATGCCATCATTGTGGTGACGCATTACCAGCGCCTCCTCGAACATATCGTTCCAGACTTTGTTCACATACTTTATAAGGGAAGGATTGTTAAGACCGGAACCAAAGAGCTGGCGCTTGAATTGGAAGCGAAGGGTTACGATTGGATCAAGAATGAATTGGCGCTTGCATAAGTTGTATGAATACGCTTGCTGAAAAGAGAAATTTGCTGAAGGAAATCGAGGTTGCGTTCCTTGAACGTGGATTTGAAAAAGATCCTAGGCGAAAGCATGCGCTGGACCTTTTTTCAAACAAAGGGTTCCCTGGTCCTAAGAGTGAAGAATACAAGTTCACTCCCATCAGCCGATTGCTAGAAAAATCCCTGGCACTCGACTCAATAAATTCATCACAAAAAGACACTGGCACATCACTCTTGATCACGAAAGACCTCAAGTGCAATCTTGTGGCTTTTGTGAATGGGCAATTCTCGAAAGAGAAATCTGTCATTCTGGACGAAGATGTGAAAATCCGATTTGGAGAAATGGAGGAAGCTGTGGCAGAAAGTGATTCCTTCGATCTTCTCAATCAGGCCTTTAGCCATTCCATCATTCAAATTGATATCGGATCCAATAAAACCATCAAACACCCTTTGGCCATTATCTATCATTTTGACTCAACCCAATTTACATTTTCCAACCCACGCTGGCGCTGCAATGTGGGAACTCACAGCAGCCTGTCTTTGATCGAATCCACCATCAGTTCTAAAGGAGCTTGTTATTTTAATAATAAACAATCAATCATTGAAGTTGGTGAAAATTCTCAATTGGAGTATACCCTTATTCAAAACGGGCCTGATCATGATATTCAGGTTAATAACACCACAATCCATCTTTCGACTGCCGCAAAGGCCAATTGCTTTACCTTCACCTTTGATGGGCAATTGGTACGAAATAATCTCAATCTAACCATTGATGGCTCTGGAGTTGAGGCTCATCTCTATGGACTTTATCTGCTCTCCAAAAAGACGCTCGCAGATAATCACACGGTGGTGGATCACAAAATGCCCAATTCATATAGCAATGAATTGTACAAAGGCGTGATGGATGGAGATTCAAAAGGAATTTTTAACGGGAAAATCTATGTGCGGCCGCAAGCACAGAAAACAAATGCATTTCAATCCAACCGGAATATTCTATTGAGTGAAACTTCCACAGTCAATACCAAACCACAACTTGAAATCTGGGCAGACGATGTCAAATGCTCTCATGGGTGTACCACCGGTCAACTGGATGAGGAAGCCCTTTTTTATTTGCGGTCCCGTGGCATAGCAAAAGATCAGGCCCGTGGGATGCTGCTCACTGCTTTTGCCAGTGAAACCACAGCCCCCATGAAAAACGAAACCATCAGGGGCTTTGTAGACAATCTGATCCTGGAAAAACTTCAGAAAAGCTTTTAGTCATGGAAGTGGTTGCATCAACAGTTGAAGTAGCATCTATACGGAAAAAATTCCCGGTTCTCCATCAAAAGGTAAATGGGCACAACCTCGTTTATTTGGACAACGCGGCAACCACTCAGAAACCACAGCAGGTGATCGATGCCCTGGTAAACTATTACACTGGCTTCAATGCCAACATACACCGTGGCATTCATACCCTCGCAGAAAAAGCTACAAAAGCATTTGAAGAAACCCGCATCACTGCGCAGCAATTCCTCAACGCCAGACATTCGGAGGAAATCATTTTCGTGCGGGGTGTAACAGAAGGAATCAATTTAGTCGCGGCAAGCTACGGCAGGACTTTTCTTAAGCCCAACGATGAAATAATTATCTCCGGACTCGAACATCACTCCAACATCGTGCCCTGGCAATTGGTTTGCCAGCAAATTGGTTGCAAGATCAGGGTGCTTCCCATCACTCCTGAAGGCGAATTTGATATGGAAGCATTTGAAAAAATGCTGACTTCCAAAATAAAGATCGTTGCAGTGAGTCATGCTTCAAACAGCCTCGGTACGATTAATCCAATAAAGCAGATCATTGACAAATCACACGAGATGGGTGCGGTCGTATTGATTGATGGAGCGCAGGCAGCAGCGCATCTTGAAATTGACGTCCAACAACTCAATTGTGATTTCTACTGCATCTCGGGACATAAGATGTATGGCCCCACGGGCGTTGGAATTCTTTATGGCAGGAAAGAATTGCTGGAGAAGATGCCTCCATATATGGGTGGCGGTGAAATGATTAAGAACGTAACTTTTGAAGAGACTACATATAACGAACTGCCTTATAAGTTTGAAGCTGGCACACCCAACATTGCCGATGTGGTCGCTTATAAAGCGGCCTTTCAGTTTATTGGTGATTTGGGAAAGGGAAATATCGCTTCACATGAGCTCGGTCTTTTGAGGTACGCAACACAATCACTATCCAGTCTAAAAGGGTTGAAATTGATTGGCACCTCAGATAAGAAAGTCAGCGTGGTATCATTCATTGTGGATGGAATACATCCTTTTGACATTGGTCAGATGCTGGATACCCGGGGCATTGCGGTGCGAACGGGGCATCATTGTACACAGCCACTGATGGATCATTTTAAAATCGATGGAACGGTTCGTGCTTCTTTTGCTGTTTACAATACCAAAGAAGAAATTGACAAGCTGGTGGAGGGTCTAGATCGTATTTGTAATTTTCTAAAATGAGCATCCCCGAAACCCAAAATGAGATTATTAATGAGTTCTCTCTCCTCGATGGAGACCTTGAGATGTCAGTATTGTATCTTATTGAACTGGGACAAAAGTTGCAACCGATTAAGGAAGAAGACAGAGTGGAAGCCAATACGGTGAAGGGATGTCAGTCCAAGGTTTGGATGACGGCAACGATCACACATGATCGACTTTTCTTTGCTGCCGACAGCAATACAGCCATCACAAAAGGTCTCGTAAGTTTGCTGATTCGTTGCTATAGTGGACATTTGTCGGAGGAAATTCTTTCAGGTGAACTTTTCTTTATGCAAAAGATCGGGATGGACAGGTTTATTGGCACTCAACGGTCGAACGGGTTTGCCTCCATGATCAAGCAAATGAAATTGTACGCATTGGCTTATAAAACCAAATCAGAAATTCAGGCATGAGTCAGGAGGCGCAAAATATTGAAACCACACACAATCCCCTCGAGGTACCGAATCTTCGGGAAAAAATCATGACGGCCCTCAAAACGGTCTATGATCCGGAAATTCCGGTTGATGTGTATGAATTGGGTTTAATTTATGAGATCAGTCTCTATCCAATCAATAACGTGCACGTGCTCATGACGTTAACTTCCCCATCTTGTCCTTCCGCGGAAGCGATTCCACTGGAAGTCGAACAAAAAATAAAGGAAATATCGGGTGTGAATGACGTGAAAGTCGAGATCACCTGGGATCCGCCGTACTCACAGGACATGATGAGTGAAGCCGCAAAATTGGAACTAGGATTTCTTTAACTTTGTTATACTAACCGAACTCAAAAACTGATAAAACTATGGGCATGTATCCCGAACAGCTGGTGGCACCTATGAGAACAGATCTCACCAGTGCAGGATTTAAAGAACTGAAGACTTCTGGAGAGGTTGAAAGCCAGATTTTGAACGAAAAGGGCACGACACTGCTCGTGATTAACTCGGTATGCGGCTGTGCGGCTGGCGCTGCCAGACCAGGCATAAAGTGGGCGCTTCAAAACAGTGCTAAAAAACCAAACCACCTGACCACCGTTTTTGCAGGTGTGGATACTGAGGCGGTATCAAAGGCACGGCAACTCACGATGCCTTATCCTCCCTCCTCACCCTCCATCGCACTCTTTAAAGATGGCGAACTGCTCCACTTTGTAGAACGTCACCACATTGAAGGAAGAAATGCACAGATGATTGGAGAGCACCTGGTTGAAGTATTTGATGAATTCTGTTAAGAAGTAGAAATATATTTATGACCCGCTTCGGATTACTGAGGCGGGTTTTTTTATGGATTCGTAAATGCATTTTACCATAGAGAACACTGAGGACACTAAGGAGCACAGAGAATGCATTTTCTCAGTGATTCTCAGTGTGCATTTCTTGGTGCTCTCCGTGGTAAAAACTGTTGAAATCTGATTCTACTTGTCCATATTTCATTCGCTTACACGTCAACATCCGGGAATACCAAGAGTATTCTCCCTAAACCAGAACCTTTTCCCCACTTTCATGTTCTTAGTTAATCATGCGAATAGCCGTATCCAGAAAAGAACATTTTAACGCTGCTCACAGGCTTCGCAACCCTGCCTGGACTGAAGAGAAAAATGATGCGGTATTTGGAAAATGTAACAATCCTAACTTCCATGGACACAACTACGAAATCATTATAACCTTGATCGGTGAGCCTGATCCAATGACGGGTTACGTATATGACCTGAAGTTGCTAAGTGATATAATTAATGCAAACGTTCTTCAGCATTTTGATCATAAAAACCTTAATTTAGATACTCCCTACTTCAAGACCCTGAACCCAACTGCGGAAAACATCGCGATGGTGATCTGGAGAATCTTGCGGCAGCAGATCGATGCAAAGTTTGAACTGAAAATTAAACTCTATGAGACAGAAAGAAATTTCGTTGAATATCCTGCCGTTTAACAACGACACCTTTAATGAGGCTGCAAGCTCATGGAACACTCCGTTGCGCGAGGATGCTTTCGCATTGACGGATGAAGAGAAGATCGATAAAATCGAAACACACGTTCGTGAAATCATGCTCACACTTGGCCTTGATCTTAACGATGATAGCCTAAGCGGAACGCCGAAGCGAGTCGCCAAAATGTATGTGAAAGAAGTCTTCAGCGGGCTCAATCCAAAGAACCGTCCGCAGACCAAACTCTTTGATAACAAGTATAACTACGACCAGATGCTCGTGGAGAAAGAGATCACCTTCTATTCCCACTGCGAACATCATCTTGTGCCCATCTACGGGAGAGCTCATGTCGCTTATTTCTCTTCTGGAAAAGTAATCGGACTGTCGAAAATCAATCGCATCGTTCAGTACTACTCCAAACGTCCTCAAGTGCAGGAAAGGTTGACGGTGCAAATCGGTAAAGAGCTCCAACGAATATTGCAAACCGACAGCGTTGGCGTAGTAATGGATGCCAACCACATGTGTGTTGCCATGCGCGGCGTTGGCGACACGAATAGTAAAACAGGAACGGCCTACTTCTCTGGCAAGTTCAAAGATGAAAATACCAAACGTGAGTTCTTGAATTTCATCAATAGCAGGCAATCAATGATATGAAATAGAAAATAGATCCGTTGTGCCGCGAGCCGCGGTTCTTAGTACATAAGCAGAGAAAACAAAGCCCATTTATGGGCTTTGTTGGTTTTGAATCATTGCCAAACCTGTCGTAGATTAGCACTTCAACTTCGAAAATCTACTTATATGGTATTTGACTTAGACATGATCAAGGCCTTCTATGCAGCGATGCCAGGCCGGATTGCCAAAGCAAGAAAGGCGGTTGGCAAACCACTCACCCTATCCGAAAAAATCCTTTATTCCCATTTGCATGCCGATCAGGCCTATCAGGCCTTTGGTCGCGGCAAATCATACGTTGATTTCTCCCCAGACCGGGTGGCCATGCAAGATGCCACAGCCCAAATGGCCCTATTGCAGTTCATGTCTGGCGGTATACCCAAAGTACTGGTGCCTTCAACCGTACATTGTGATCACCTGATCCTGGCCAAGAATGGAGCCAAACAAGACCTTGCTGATTCGATTACAGCGAGTGGTGAGGTATTCAACTTTCTTGAATCGGTGTCTAACAAGTACGGCATCGGTTTCTGGAAACCAGGGGCCGGGATTATACATCAGGTAGTGCTCGAGAATTATGCTTTTCCAGGAGCGATGATGATTGGAACAGATTCTCATACCGTCAATGCAGGAGGCCTTGGAATGGTCGCCATTGGCGTGGGCGGTGCCGATGCTGTGGATGTCATGTCTGGCATGGCCTGGGAATTGAAGTGGCCTAAGCTGATTGGTATAAAGCTCACCGGCAAACTTAGCGGTTGGACGTCTTCCAAAGACGTCATTTTGAAAGTGGCAGGTATCCTTACGGTAAAAGGAGGTACAGGTGCCATCGTTGAATACTTTGGCCCAGGAGCACAATCACTTTCTTGTACGGGCAAAGGCACCATTTGCAACATGGGCGCTGAAATCGGCGCCACAACATCCACTTTTGGATATGATGAGAAGATGGCGCAATACCTGAGGGGCACGGACCGGGCAGAGGTAGCCAGCCTGGCAGATAAAATCAAGGAACATCTTACAGGAGATCCTGAAGTATACGCCGATCCTAAAAAATATTTTGACGAAGTGATTGAGATTAATCTCTCAACATTAGAGCCTCATGTCAACGGGCCTTTCACTCCTGACCGAGCCATACCTATTTCCAAATTTGCGGATGAAGTAAGAAGCAATGGCTGGCCGGCACAATTGGAAGTTGGATTAATTGGCTCTTGCACCAACTCTTCTTACGAAGACATCTCACGTGCTGCCTCTTTAGCCAAACAGGCCGTGGATAAAAAATTAAAAGCCAAGGCAGAGTTTACCATCACGCCGGGCTCAGAAAAAGTGCGATACACAGTGGAGCGTGATGGCTACCTGGATATTTTTGGGAAAATGGGCGGGGTTGTCCTGGCAAATGCCTGCGGACCATGCATTGGTCAGTGGTCACGACATACCAATGATCCTAACCGGAAAAATTCAATCATTACCTCGTTCAACAGGAACTTCGCCAAACGCAATGATGGCAATCCCAATACACATGCGTTTGTGGCATCGCCTGAGATTACAACGGCTTTTGCAATTGCCGGCGATCTTACCTTCAATCCATTAAAAGACACTCTAATGAATCAGGATGGCGTGGCTGTGAAATTGGATGAACCAAGAGGTGTCGAACTTCCCCCAAAGGGATTTGATGTTAAAGATTCAGGTTTCATCGCTCCAGCGAAAGAAGGCAGCAAAGTACAGGTGAAGATTGATCCGAAATCAAAACGTCTCCAGGCTTTAAGTCCCTTTGCTCCCTGGGACGGGAAAAACTGGTCTGGACTGAGGTTGCTCATCAAGGCGAAGGGAAAATGTACAACCGATCACATTTCAATGGCCGGCCCCTGGCTTCGCTTCCGAGGCCATCTTGATAATATCTCAGATAATACTTTGACAGGGGCCACGAATTTCTTTAATGAAAAGACCGACAATGTAAAGAACCAACTGACAGGACAATACGGACCAGTCCCTGCCACTCAGAGGGCATACAAGGCGGCTGGCATATCGTCAATCGTTGTGGGTGACCAGAACTATGGTGAAGGGTCTTCACGTGAGCATGCTGCCATGCAGCCCAGGCACCTTGGCATCAAAGTCATTCTTGTAAAGTCCTTCGCCCGGATTCATGAAACAAACCTTAAGAAGCAGGGAATGCTAGCCATCACCTTTGCGAATGAGGCAGACTATGAAAAATTCCAGGAAGACGACTCGATTGACTTTTCAGACCTTACTTCGTTTGCTCCTGAAAAGCAATTGACATTGGTATTGAACCATAAAAATGGAACGAAAGACACGATTAAAGTCAACCATACGTATAATGCAGGACAAATTGACTGGTTCAAGGCAGGTTCTGCATTGAACCTGATGGCGAGGCGCATTGCTGCAAAAAAGACATCCGCTGCTGCGAAGGTCAAAAAGCCCAAATCCAAGCCAGCAAAGAAAGCTGTGAAGAAAGCTAAGGCTGCGAAAAAAGGTGTGAAGGCCACACAGAAGTCCGCTAAAAAAGCGACGAAAAAAGTGGTGCGAAACGCACCAAGGAAAGTAAAGAAAGTTGCCAAAAAGAAAACCAGACGATAAAGGCAATAGCAAAAAAAAAGGCGACCAGGAAACGGCCGCCTTTTTTTTGACTTCCTTTTGCTTGGGCACATTCTAATATTAGCGACCTTTACATCCCATGCTGATGCAGGCCTGCTCACCTAGAATCCCAATCATTTTTTTTCTCGTTTCTCTCGTGGGGATGAATATTGTCGAGGCTCAGGAGAATCTACCGAACCAAGAAGGGAGCACAGACCTTATTGAGCAGTTAGTAAAGGCCTTCAATATTTCAATCAAAGAAAAGGCCCCGAATAAGAAGAAGGTCTCATTCTCCATCATTCCTGTCTCAACATTATCTTCCGGCGGTAATAAGATTTTTGTGTCTTCCATTAGTGCCGCTTTTGTCCTGGGGCACGAGGACTCCACCAACGTATCAAATGTGTTCGTTCTGCCATACACTGACTTCTCCGAAAACTTTGGCTTTGGCACCAAAGCAAATATCTGGACTGATGGCAACATCTGGAACGTGCCTGGGGAATTCAGGATCAGCACGCTAGTCCAATACTCCTATGGATTGGGAAGCAATACTGAAACCAGTGATCAGTTTAAGCTTACCTACAACAACGTCCGTTTGTATTTCACTGGTAACCATAAACTGACTAAATTCTTTTACGGTGGCCTGGGACTTAACTATGACCGTTATTACAACGTAAATTCAAAGGAAGCCCCGACCACACCAAATGAATTTGAGAAATATGGAATTGGTACCGGCAATGCTTCAAATTCTACGGGTGTTACACTCAATTTGCTGCGTGATAGTCGTAAAAATTCCATCAATCCCGACAATGGGTTCTACACCAGCTTAGTCTTTCGCGTCAATCCACCCTGGTTAAAGAATGACAATCAATGGAGCTCTCTGTATCTGGACGCAAGGAGATATTATAGGTTCAATTCTCACAAAAGGAAAATACTGGCAGTGTGGGCCTTCTATTGGGGTTCGTTTGAAAACGTACCCTATTTCAATCTACCTGGCACTCAAATGGAGTTTGGTTCGCGATCAGCCCGGGGGTATGACAGGGGCAGGTTTACTGGAAAAGAAATGCTTTACTTTGAAAGTGAATACCGCTTCGATATTACTGCCAATGGACTGTTTGGAGCAACCGTGTTTGCAAGCGTTCAATCTTTAACAGATCCAAACATCAATAAGTTTCAATACATAAACCCTGCGGCCGGTATTGGGGCCAGGATAAAGTTTAACAAAGCATCAAACACCAATTTTACCATGGACCTTGGCTTTGGAAAAGATTCCTTAACCTTTTATGTTGGCTTGGGCGAATATTTCTAAGGCTACAAAATTTCCTGAAGCAATGTTCTAAATTCATTGAGCATCATCGCCGTGGCGCCCCATACAATTTCATCCTCCAACATAAAGTGCGGAGCTGACAATCGATATTTTCCTGCCGCAAGAATTTCCTTCACCTGAACAGCGTCCTCCTTCATTAAGTCATCAATCGAGCATTCTAATATTTTCACGACTTCAACAGGGTCAGGAATAAAGATTGGCTTTGTGGCTTGCCACGCCACCACCGGTGTGACCATAAAATTGCTGGGAATCACAAAAAATTCGCTCAGTCGTCCAATCATTTCAATATTGAAACGCCTGACACCAATCTCTTCTTCCGTCTCTCTCATGGCCGTCTGCTCAACCGTTTCACTCAACTCTGCCTTTCCGCCTGGAAAGCTCACTTGACCTCCATGGGTTCCCACATAATCTGGCCTTTTGGTTAAGGGGAATTTTATCTTGCCATCATCAGGATAGAGTAACAACATCACGCTCCCTGGTTTGGGCATGGCTTTGTGATCAAAGATTGGAGTCAAATCCCCTGAAGGAACAGCGCGCAAAGGCTCATGTGCTTCCTTACCTGGCAAAGGCTGTTGAAGGCGACGGGCGAGTTGATTAATTAAATGATCAAAGTCTATTTGCATGCCTTCATTATGTCAACAGTCGCCATCCTGTCTCCCACTTGCTCCGACATCCTGAATTGCACGCAAGCCTCCTTTTTTTGATTGTTTTTTAAATAGGCCATTCCAAGATAAAAGTGAATTTTCTCAATGAAAGAATCCATGGAAAGTCCTTGCTTCAGAAGTCGAATCGCATCCTCATAGTTGCCGGAGAGCAAGTGATAGATTCCCTTATTCCGATATGCCCAGCCATTGCCCCCATCCAATAAAATACTTTGATCAATATCCCTGAGCGCTTCAGGTAAACGATTCTGCATCAGAAATATGAACCCACGGTTGTTGAGAAAATAGGGTTGATTTGGAGCAAGTTGCAATGATCTTTGAATTTGGTCCAGGGCCTTATCATGGTTACCCCTGCTGATTTCAATCATTGCCATCGTATTGTAAATGTTGGGCTCTTTTGGGTTAAGTCGCTCTGCAATCTTCAAATCACTTTCAGCAGCGGCCAGCTGATTAAGATAATAATTTACAGTCCCACGATTGACACGATATTCTGCATTCATTGAATCAATCCTGATCGCTTTATCAAACGCGGTGAGGGCCGCAGGATAGTTGTGCATCTTAGTAGAAATAAGCCCTTGCATAAAATAGGCTACGGCAGTATCAGGTTTTTGTTCAATGATCTTCCTGACATCTCGCTCCGCGCTAAAATATTCATTCAATTCATAATAGGTATTCGCCCTGTTAAAATAAGGCAGAAGAAAATTCGGTCTACAGGCAATGGCCTTGTTATACAGGCTGAGGGCTTCTGTTAATCGCTTCTGTTCAAACTGAATCGTACCCAAATTATTCAATGCATCCACAAAGCATGGATCAAGCTTTAAGGCTTCTTCATAATAGTAAATGGCCTGATCGCTATTGCCCTCCTTCGATGAAAGGTTCCCTTTCAAAAGAAATTTCTGAAGTCGGGGACCCTTGTTGTCAGAGCAACCGAAAAGCATTAAAAAAACCAAAATTATCCCTACCTTCATCATGCAAGTTAACGCTCGACCGTTGTTAACATCAAATCTCCAAAATCAATCATGAAAAAGATAATCCTAAACGTCCATTTCTATAACAAAGGGATATTTGAACCCAGCGTTAGGTTATTAGACGAATCCAACATCCATAGATTCTGACTCCAGCAAGAATCGATCAACGACCATGTAAGCCAATGCAAGTTCCTCCGGCCTTCCAACAAATCCTCAATATGGACCCCGCCCGTGTGGTGGGAATAGCCTTTTCTACCTTGGGGACCGTTTTTTTGCTCGTGATAGCATTATTGTATTGGAATGATCGAAAAGCAACCACGTCGAGTGAACGGGTCACCGGAACTGTAGTTAACCTTGACTACAATAGCTCCGGGTCTGCGGTACCGGTGATCGAGTATCGGTATCACGGTAAAAAAAAGATTTTGATTGGGTCAGTCTGGTCGTCCCCTCCTGCCTTTGATGTTGATGACAAAGTAGACCTTCTGGTAAACTATGAGGACCCCACCAATGTAACCATTGATCGTTTCATTGAAAGGTATTTCCTCATTTCTCTTTTTGGGTTGTTTGCCGTTGTTTTTGGGGGAATTGGATACGGATTGTTGATCTTTCTGAAAAAATGATTTTGTTTATTCTATAATACCCCTTTTATTTGCAGCGAAATGAAACAAACACAAAACATTCATCTGCACCATCATCATGCTTCAGCATGTTGAACGGCAGCTTTATGTTTTGAAATAATACAAAGCATATGAAAAGGCTTGCCAGGGGGCAGGCCTTTTTTATTGTCTCAGCCTGACACCCCTTCCTGGTGATCCTGATGACAATGAATAAATAAAAAAAGTCATGAGTGAATTATTGAGAATTGCAATTCAGAAATCCGGCCGGTTACAGGAAGGCTCACTGGAATTGTTGAAAGAAAGTGGTCTCGCATTTAGCAATGGAAGAGACCAGTTAAAGACACAAGCAAGGAACTTTCCGGTAGAGGTCCTGTTCCTGAGAGATGATGACATCCCACAATACATTGAAGATAAAGTAGCAGATGTGGGGATTGTAGGTGAAAATGTGTTTACCGAAAAGCAAAAATTAAATGTGTTGGTCAAGCGTCTGGATTTTGCCAAATGCAGGCTATCCATTGCGGTGCCTCGACAGGAAAATTACACCGGATCAAGCTGGCTCGCAGGAAAAAATATCGCCACCTCCTACCCTAACATCGTTAAGACATTTCTGGAGAAGAATGGAATCAAGGCCGGCATTCATGAAATCAGCGGCTCAGTAGAAATCGCACCGGGCATTGGTCTGGCTCATGCGATTTGTGATATTGTAAGCACTGGCAGCACCTTGCTGAGCAACGGCCTGAGGGAAGTGGAAGTGGTGATGCAGTCAGAAGCGGTGATCATTGCGAGTCCGAAATTAACTGCTGGGAAACAGGAAATTCTTGACCAATTGCTATTCAGGATCGAGTCTGTCAACTCAGCAAAAAATAACAAATACATTCTGTTGAATTGTCCTAATGAAGCCATTCCAAAAATAACCTCAGTGATTCCCGGCATGAAGAGCCCAACCATCATGCCTTTAACCAGGCCCGGATGGTCATCCCTTCATTCGGTGGTTAACGAAAATGACTTTTGGGAGAAGATTGGACTTCTTAAATCATTCGGCGCAGAAGGCATTTTGGTAATCCCCATTGAAAAAATGATTGCATAGTATGAAGACGCTCGTCGACCCTGAATATGAAACATGGAAAGAGCTCATCAAACGACCTCAGCTTGAGCTTGAATTTTTGGAAAGCTCCGTGCGCAATACCTTCAATCGAGTCAAACTTTCCGGCGACCTCGCCTTACGGGAATTGACGCTTCAATATGACCATGCTACGATCGAAAATGTGGCAGTTTCTGAAAAGGAAATGAAGGACGCCATTTTGAAATTAGATGACTCGATCAAGAATGCCATTCAACTTGCTGCGGCGAACATCAAAACATTTCATGAACATCAGAAAAGAGAAGCAATAGAGGTTGAGACCATGCCGGGTGTAATCTGCTGGAGAAAATCCTTACCCATTCAAAAAGTGGGAATCTATATTCCTGGAGGAACGGCCCCGCTGTTTTCAACCGTGTTGATGTTGGGCATTCCTGCTATGTTGGCTGGGTGTGAAGAAATTGTCTTATGCACACCGCCTTATCAAGATGGGTCGGTCAACAGCGCGATTCTCTTTGCAGCATCACTCTCTGGCATTAAGAAGATATATAAAGTGGGTGGCGCGCAAGCCATCGCTGCCATGGCCTATGGAACACAAAGTATTCCAGCAGTAAACAAAATATTTGGACCTGGAAATCAGTACGTCACCAAGGCAAAACAAATGGTGAACCAGGATGGTGTATCCATCGACATGCCAGCAGGTCCTTCGGAGGTCATGGTCATTGCGGATGAGCATGCAGACGCATCGTTCGTGGCAGCAGACCTTCTCTCACAGGCGGAGCATGGCATCGATAGCCAGGTGGTACTGCTTTCATTAAGTCAATCCCACATCGATGCAGTTCAGAAGGAAATTGCAAATCAGCTATCACAATTGCCACGCAAAGAAATTGCCAGGCAGGCATTGAATAACAGTCTTGCCATCTATTTCTCAAAAAAGGAAGCAGCCATCCGTTTTGCAAATGAGTATGCTCCAGAACACCTGATTATTAATACCCTCGACTGCGACGATATGGCTGGGCATATTATCAATGCGGGCTCCATTTTCCTTGGTCCGTTCTCGCCTGAGGCTGTGGGCGACTATGCCTCCGGCACCAATCACACTTTACCCACCAATGGATTTGCAAAGGCTTACAGCGGCGTTTCCCTGGAAAGCTTTACCAAAACCATCACCTACCAAAAGTTGACAGCAGGGGGCTTAAGAAATATCGGCCAAGCCGTAGAAATCATGGCATCAGCGGAGCAACTGGAAGGACATAAAAACGCAGTGTCGATTCGCTTAAAGAAAATGAAATGAAAGCAATTGACATTCTTTCACTCGCAAGAGAAAATGTGAAACGCCTTCGGCCCTACTCATCGGCACGAGATGACTTTAAGGGAAATGCGACCGTTTTTCTTGATGCAAATGAAAACCCATTTCCAAATGGATATAACCGTTACCCGGATCCTCACCAAAGTCTCTTAAAAGAAGCCATCGCGAAAATAAAGCAGGTAAAACCAGAACAAATATTCCTCGGAAATGGCAGCGATGAACCCA
>JAYVQY010000113.1:0-21483 GCA_043776715.1 Cyclobacteriaceae bacterium
CCTGTGATCGTGTGGGACAAGCCAGCCTACACCTCATTGGAACAAGCCTACAATTACATCAAAGAAGATTCTTACAGCAACGCAGAGAAGGTCAGGGAAAGGATTTTAAAGCTCGCCGATAGTTTAGCGGATCATCCAGAGAAACATCCACCTGACCAATACAAGAAGAACAATAAGGGGAGCTATCCGGCTTTTGAAAAATACTCGTATCGGGTAGCGTACAAAATCACAGCTAAAGAGATTATCATTCTTCGCGTCCGTCATGTGAAGCAGGAACCAAAAGAGTACTGATCCCATCGCTCGCCAAGGCAATCCCACAGTAATTTTATACTAAGCTGTTCCTAACAAGGAACGGGTATCACAAATAGAAAAGCGACTGGACAGGAGAAATGATAACCTTGAAATATGAGGTTGGATTTTATGAATCAGCTCTTACAATGACCGCACTGGTGGATTCGGTTATAGATTTTTCGTTCTGAGGCTGCCGGCAAAGGAAAAGGCGACCGGTATCAAGAACTATAGTTGTACTTAAGGATCTTGTTGTGTGCTTCAATTAGGGAATTGGAATAATGAACATCGACCAATGCCTTGCGGTGCTGGACCGGGAGTGATAGGTCCTCCAGCCATTGCTTTAGATGATTTTCAGGCCCGCCATCGGTAATGAGGGTAATAGAAGCATTTTCAAGACTCACATATTGAAGAGTGTTATAAATAGTCTCTCTGCGGTAGGAGGCTTTAACCGAATCCGCCACTGACCAGCTTAGGATTTTGCGGAAGAAGTTATCAACTACTAAATAAATAAAGTGCCTGGATTGACAGGCTGTAACAAAAGCCGTGATGTCGGCATGCCAGAACTGGTGAGGACGCCTTGCCCGGATGCTTATGTTGTTCTTTTTTCTCCTGGAAGGAGGCCGGGTACGCTTGAGGCCAAGTTTATGAACATACTTGTACCAGGTGTTGAGGTTAAGCGGAAGAATATTATCGCGCAAGGCATAGAGAGCGATCGAAGAAACAGGCCAGTACTGAAACTTTGGGTCTCCCAGTAATTCCTTTAACCTTGTGACCTGCGGAAAAGATAATTGATTAGGAAAAATACGATTGCAGGAGCCCGTAAGAGATTCAAAGCAATTGGTAAAAGTTTGTAACGACCATTGACGGAAGGTAGGCACGGAAACATTAAGGAAGCGCAAGGCCCTCACCAAGCCAATGAATGGTCTGACTCTCGTAATGATTTCAACCAATTGCTTGCTGTGGTCTTTTATTATTTTATGAAATCCGGTCAGACCGTGAGCAAATGATACCACGGTTTTGATGAGACGCACATATGAAGAGAAGACTTTTTTGGCAGTTTTATGCTGAACAAATTCTTTGAGAAGATCATAGTCACCGGTGGCTTGCAAATTAAGACCAAAGCTTTGGTATTTGTGAGCCGGCTCTAATTTCCACCGATGGATATTGGACCGTGGGATTTGCTGAAGTAAAGAAGCTGAGAGCAGTCCATCGCGGGCCAGGAACTTGATATGGGTGTGATAAGTTATTCTGGCACTTGCTGGCGCTCGCATGGTTCAATGGATGGTATTTGTAAATCTATCATTGTAAATATGTCTTTTAAATTAATAGATAAAATTCAGGCCTCGTAGAAATATTTTCAAGTAGGACGAACGCTGGTCGACATTTGCAATATCGACCGAATCGAAGAATTATTTCAATTCGGAGGAGGATTTATAATCCTACCTGATCTAAGTTATCACCGCGACCTGCCTTCGTCAGTCCGAACAACATCAGGAAAACAGGATTTACCTTCTTCATGTTTTCTCGTAGACTTGTTTCATGGGAATAGCAGAGTAGTAAGAAGGGGTTGGTGAAGATTTGTTATATTGAATAGTGGAGTTACGAATGCAGAATGAGTTTAATGAATGGGCGCTGAAGGATTGTAAATCCTCAAACCCAGGAAAATTGAGTTTCATTTAGGTGCCGGATTACAAATCCGGCCCAGCGTTCCCTGCTTATTCAAATGATTCAAGAGAAGATATATGCGGACCAACGGGATTTGTCCGCCAGTCGGGCAGGTACAACATCTTTAAAATTCAGCAAGGGTGGTGACTATTGGCAGAGGAGACTTGTTCCTACAATATTTCCAAGTCTTAGAATTGTGTACTTATTCGGCAAACATAATTTGATGAACTATGCTGACGTCAGGTTTTATCGGATGTGATGTTATTGAGGTGAGAATACAGTTTTCGGCAGTCAGTTCAAGGGACTCCTTTAGAGGACATTGCCCTCGTGAATCCTACAAGTGACAATCTTTCGGGAGATGGCTGGGATAAAATGGTATTAAAAAAGGAGTAATAGAATCATTATTTTTACATCTCACTTATAAAATACATTTATGAACATAGCTGTAAAAAAAATCGAACTCATTGAATGGCTCTCCCGGGTGCAGGATGAAAACCTGATCAAAAAAGTAGAGGGTTTAAGGAAAGAGGCTGAGGCAGATTGGTGGGATACATTGACAAAAGAACAGCAAGAAGATATTGAAGCAGGTGTAGCAGACCTGGAAGCGGGGCGGAAAAAAGATTTTAAGAAAGTACTATCAAAATATCGTTAATGGGATGAAGGTTACCATCTCAGAGAGAGCGGAGCAAAACCTGGATGGCATTATTCAGTACCTTGAGACAGAATGGTCGGTGAGGGTTCGAGACAAGTTTTTGGAGTTGCTGAGAACGAAGATTGAGCAGATAAAGAAGATGCCTCAGATGTATGAGAATTCTTCCAAAAAGAAAGTGATACGCAGGTGCGTCATCAGTAAGCAAACATCTTTATACTACAGAGCAAGGAAAGAAGAAATCGAGATCATCACGATTCAGGACAATCGCCGGAATCCCAGGAAATTAAAGATGTAGTGCGCCGAAAAACGCGAGAATACGGTTTTGGTCGTCTGAAGACTTGCCTTCATGAATGCCACAAGCGTTAGATCTTTGTTAGACAGCAACAAGGATATAAAAACCTTCAGCACCAATACCAAAGATAAACAGGGTGAATGGAGAATGTCGGCAGTTGGGAGAACCATAACAGACACAGGGGCAACTTGAATAATGGATAAAGTTTAGTATGCGGATTGACTAATAAATTGTAAAATTGCGCGCAAATTGACGGGCCCTTAGCTCAGACGGTTAGAGCACCTGACTCATAATCAGGTGGTCGTTGGTTCAAATCCAACAGGGCCCACATTTTTTACAAGTTTAGAATTGATACAAGCGTTGTAGGCCTCTCACCTAATATCAGGCTGCCCAAAACCCTTCAAAAGGACTTCCTTTCCTTGCTGCGTGTAAAATTAATTTCTCAGGTGTTCTTCGGTTAGGAAAAATGTGCTAAAATTGGAGGCCTAAACACAAAAACCGTGAAATGACTGCTAATGTCATTGTTCCGGTATAACCTTGGCGCCAAATGACCCTTAATACAAATTACACAACTATGAAATTCAAAATCAATGCTCTGCTGATTCTCACCCTTATTGCTTCCATCGGATTATGGTCATGCGGCTCTAAGCCCAAAGAAGGCCAAAATTCAGGCGACAGCACCCAAAAAGATGATTTTGATAATGCAAAGTCCCTAAAACAGGAAATAAAGGACCTAGCCTACAGCATTCCCCCTCCTTCCGAGATTCCGTATATGCTGCAAGCCACAGGCGCTGAATACAATCAAAGCCTGATCAATGACCGCAAAAAGGCCGACGGGTATTCTCAAACCGACACACAGGCTCTAAACCTCGGCGTATATACAGCTGACATCGGATACCTGAGTGTCTACGAAAAGACTCAGGAATCCATTGACTACCTGAATGTCTGTAAAGGTCTGGCAGATAAATTAGGTGTGAGCGGATCTTTTGATCGTGCCACGCTGGAGAAATTTGAGGCCAACATTGGAAATAGAGACTCACTGGCCGCCCTTCTGAACGATGCAGTAAAGAAAACTGACAAATACCTTAAAGATGACAACCGTAGCAATTTGGGAGCGCTTCTCGTCACCGGCAGCTTTGTTGAGAGCCTCTATCTCTCCACCGGTATCATCAAAACATATCCAAGAGATCTGCTTCCGGATGACAAAAGAAATCTGATCCTCACTCCCCTAATGACGGTCGTAATCAATCAAAGGAAATCGGTCAGTGAGGTCGCCAACATGCTGAGCAAGGTAGAACAAACAGGTCCGATTCCAGCGATTGTCGCTGATCTGAAGAGTCTCGAAGCAAGTTACGCAGCCTCTAATCTTGAAGAGCAGATAAAAAATAACAAAGCCAATCTTACACTGACAGATAAAACCCTGCAGGAAATTACAAAGACAATAGAAAAGTTAAGGTCAGATATTGTTCAATAGGCTGATTGAATTCTAATAAAAGGGGATTGGATCACACCAATCCCCTTTTTTCTTTTCTTGTACTTTATTCTACTTGTATATTTAGATTCTAATCCCTACGCCCCATGAGTGAACCCGTCCTGAAAGCGATCCTGCGTCTATTTGCCATCGTGGCAAAGGAGGATGACGTGACCCAGCAAGAAAGGGACTATGTCCTGGCATTCCTGAATGACCATCTCGGGAGAAAGGCAGTCATGGAAAACATCGCTTTCTTCGATGCTTTCGCCAACGAGTTATCGGACGACCAGGTGCAAAATATTCAGGCCTTATGCCAGCAGATCAATGCTGACTTAACTCAAAAACAAAAGGCAGTTATCCTCCTTGAACTCATGAGTGTGGTGCTGGCAGACGGATATATTTCCGACAGGGAAAATCATTACGCGAAAATGATTGCTGCCGCGTTGAATGTAAACGCAGCAGACATGGATCTAATGACCCATTATATTGTGGGAACGGATCGAAGCAGCTTTGATTCAGAAAGCATCCTGATCATCGACTCCAAATCGGAAAAGCCCCTTAGTTGCAAACATATTTTTCGTGAGAAACTAGAGGGGACGATTGCCATATTATATCTAACTGCAGGGGATCTCTACTTTTTTAAATATACCGGCAAGGGTGATGTTTACCTGAACGGTGTTCCTCAAAAGTCTTCCAATATAAATCCTCTGGCGCATGGCAGCAGCATCCGATGGGAAGGAGCCGACCCCGTATATTTTGGTGAGACCTTGAGTCAATTCAAAAAATTTGTCGGAGAAGTTCGTGCAACATTCGAAGCAAAAGATATTTCCTATAAGTTTAAGAATGGCCGGCTGGGGCTCCGTCACATCAATATTGCCGAAGAATCAGGCAACCTGATCGCCTTGATGGGCGCCAGCGGGGCTGGTAAGTCAACGCTGCTGCAAGTACTCAATGGTTCAGAACTGCCCTCCAGCGGACAGGTGCTCATCAACGGCATTGATATTCATCGCAATCAGAAGAAAGTCGAAGGAGTATTTGGCTTTGTACCACAAGACGATCTTCTTATTGAAGACCTTACAGTCTATCAAAACCTTTACTTCGCCGCCAAGCTTTGTTTTAACCATTTATCAGAAAAGGAAGTTTCCACACTCGTGCACAAGACACTTGACGATCTTGGGTTATTGGAAACAAAAGACCTAACGGTCGGCTCGCCACTTAGAAAAACCATTAGCGGAGGCCAGCGAAAGCGCCTCAATATTGGATTGGAATTGCTGCGGGAACCCTCTGTACTCTTCGTAGATGAACCTACCTCAGGACTGTCTTCCCGTGATTCCGAAAACATAATCGATCTTCTCAAAGAACTGGCATTGAAAGGCAAACTGGTATTTGCAGTCATCCATCAGCCAAGTTCAGACATATTCAAAATGTTCGACCGGCTGGTTATTCTTGATACCGGTGGGTTCCAGATTTATTACGGGCATCCGGTGGATGCTGTAATCTATTTTAAACGCAATATCAACCTCGTCAACAGCGACCAGGGAGAATGCTCTGAGTGCGGTAACGTAAACCCTGAACAGATCTTCAATATTATAGAAACGAAGGTGATTGACGAATTCGGAATTTTTACGAACGAACGAAAGATTGCCCCGGAACTATGGAATCATTTCTACAAAGAGAAGAATAAGATTGTGCCTTTCAAGCCTTCGGCTGAACCACCGCACTCTTCCCTCCACCTGCCAGGTTGGCTTAAGCAGATGAGGCTGTTTGGCCTGCGTGACTTGTTGTCCAAGCTAAGCAATCGCCAATACCTTGCCATTAATTTACTGGAAGCGCCATTGCTGGCCTTCATACTTGCTTTCATCACCCACTATTACAATGCTGACAATCCATATCAATCGGGTTATGTCTTCATGAAGAATCAGAATCTTCCGGCTTACCTATTCATGAGTGTGATTGTGGCGCTGTTTATGGGACTCACAGTAAGTGCTGAAGAGATTATCCGAGACCAGAAAATTCTCAAACGGGAAGCATTCCTTCACTTAAGCCGCAGCAGTTACCTCATATCGAAAATGTCAATTCTGTTCATGATCTCCGCCATTCAAACATTTCTCTTCGTGCTGGTGGGAAATTACATGCTTGAAATCAACGGTATGTTCTTTATCCATTGGAGCATTCTTTTCACCGTTTCATGCTTCGCCAATATGCTGGGGCTAAATATTTCTTCGGCTTTCAACTCTGCTGTGACGATCTATATATTGATTCCAATTCTATTGATTCCACAACTGATTTTAAGTGGAGTAGTCGTCAAGTTTGACAAGCTTAATCCCCTCATAGGAAATTCTGAAACCGTACCTTTCGTCGGCGATTTGATGACCTCTCGGTGGGCTTTCGAAGCCTCCATGGTGGCCCAGTTCAAAGACAATGAATTTGAACGGCGGTTTTATAACCAGGAGAAAATAACTGCGGACGCCGAATACAAGAGATTATACTATATCCCTACGCTTGAATCAAAGTTGGATTTTGTAAACCTGAATTATTTGAAGAAAGAAGCCAATCCTAATGAAATCGCTTCGCATTTAAACTTAATCCAACGTGAAGCCAACCGCGAGTTGGAGCTTGTCGGAAAAAAACATTTCCCGGAAGTGTCGCTGCTCCACCCAGGAACTTATGATTCTGCTGTGTATTCTAAAACAAGACAATTCCTGCTTACTCTTAAACAGTATTATGCGAATCGTTCAAAGGCGGCGACAAAAGAAAAGGAAAATTTAATCGATGCGTTGACCAAAGAAATGGGCGGCAAGAAGGAGTTCGAAAGCTACCGGGAATCCTATCAGAATGAAGCCATATCTATTTTGGTAAAAAATCAAGATGAACCGGTTCGCATCATTGAAGCGAGAGATCAGCTTATTCAAAAAATATATCCAATCTACAAAGACCCGGATCCTGACCACTTCATCGACTTTGATGCCCAATTCTATCTTCCGGCAAAACATTTCATGAACGTAACCATTGATACCCTTTACTTTAACCTGTGCGTAATCTGGACAATTTCAGTTTTGCTCTACATTACGCTCTTCTATAACGTATTTAGAAAAATCATTGGCGGCTTTGAGAATTTATCACTCAAGAGGTAACGATGTTCTTTATTCTTTCCAAAACGCTTAGTTACCTTGCAAAGCCTTTGGTGATTATCTGTGCCTGCCTGATACTTTCATGGCTCTTAAAAAATCCCAGGCTCAAGAGATGGTTCTTCATTGCCGGAACCTCCATGCTACTTTTTTTTTCAAATGATTTTATCGCAAATGAAATGATGCGCGCCTGGGAGGTGAAGGCCACACCTTTCAATGAATTGACGGTGAAATATGAATATGGCGTATTGCTTTCTGGCTCCTCCAAGTCTGAAGTAGGGCCTAAAGACAGGGTTTACATTGCCGGCGCGGCAGACCGAATCAACCACACTTTGCAGCTCTACAAAATGGGATATATCCGCAAAGTTTTAATCTCTGGAGGGAGTGGCCGTCTTATTGATATTGGCGAACGTGAAGCAGATGAACTTTCAAATTTACTGCAACTCATGGGTGTACCCAAGGAAGACATTCTGGTGGAGGCTTCTTCTCGCAACACACATGAGTCAGCTTTGGAAGTAAAGAAAATACTTGAAGGTAAAGTCACACCAGACCAATGCATTCTGATTACATCAGCCAACCATATGCCCAGATCACTTGCTTGCTTTTCAAAAGTCGGTTGGCCAATCACGCCCTTCAGCACCGATTTTCTCAGCCACCAGCGTCAATTTACAGTTGACGTGTTCCTCATTCCCAAAATAGAAGCTTTTTCATTGTGGCATACCCTGATCAGAGAATGGACAGGATGCCTGGCGTATTGGGCAGTGGGGTATATTTGAAAAGACATAACCTTGAATGTCCAACGCCCAACTTCAAAGAGGGTGCCTACTTCTATATTCAGAGTTCGGGATTAGACATTCAAAATTTTTCTACTCCTTTCTTAACACCTGCAAGGGTGGGGTAGAAATTACCTCCCGTGAATTGAACCATCCAATGAAAACAGTGAGCACCGTCACCGCTCCTCCCACCAACAGCAAATCACCCCAGGCAACCCCGAGCTGGACCTCAAAAAAGAAACGACACAACGCCCAGCCACCTGCCAATGACAAGATCATGCCTGTAAGGGCGGAGAATAAACCTAGATAGGCATACTCGATCAGTGTGATCTGCATGATCTGGCGCGTTCGGGCTCCGATGGTGCGCAGCAAAACATTTTCGCGAATGCGCACAAACTTGCTATTGACCACAGCACCGGCGAGCACTACGAGCCCGGTAATGATGCTGAACAGGGCCAAAAATTTTATCACCAAACTGATCTTTCCGAAGAGGTTCTCCACGGTGCTCAAGATCAGGCGTAAGTCAATCAAGGATACATTGGGATAACCCATGACCAACTCTTGTTGAAAGCGTTTAGCCTGATTAACTTCCCCCACTTTGGTGGCGGCCACCCATATTTGGGGTGCATTGTCAATTGCCCCTTTTGGAAAAACAAAAAGGAAATTTGGCGGGTCTTTTGGCCAATCTACTTTTCGTATTCCGCTGATGCGCACTTTCAATGGCACACCTTGAATATCAAAAACAAGTGAGTCACCTAGCTCAAGGCGAAGTGTCTCCTGTATCCCATCAGAAACGGTCACTCCTACAGAATCCTTTTGCCCACGATTAAAATATTGAAGTTTCCCCTTTGTCAACTCCTCCGAATGATGCAAACTGTCGCGATACGTAACTCTATATTCACGTGTCAGGGCCCATTCAGGAGTTCTATTCACCGTATCTGTCAATAATACTTCTACCTTTTTTCCTTTCACCTCCAGCAGGCGGCAAGTAACAATTGGCACAACCTGGTTGACAGGTAATTGATTTTCCTTGATGAGCTTCACGACCCCCTCCCGCTGTGATGTCTGTATGTCGAAGAGAATGGTGTTGGATTGATTTTGATTGCCTGTAAATTCCACCTGACCCAGCAAACTGTTCTGAATGATGTTGAGGGTAGCAATGATAAACGCTCCCAGGCCAATGGTCACCATCAACACTTGTGTTTGATTGTTTGGCCTGTAAAGATTTGAAAGAGCATGGCGAAAAACAAAGCGTGCGTTTGTAGGAAAGAATTTTCTCACAAGTCTTAACAACCCCATGGCTACGAGCGAAAGAAATCCAAGCGCCAGCCCCAGTCCTGCTGCAAAGGCCAACCCGGTGAGCCAGTTTGAGGTTTGATAAGCTGCTGCTAAAAAAGGGAAAAGAGCAATCAATATGATGGCCGTCCAACGCATCTTTGAAAAGACCTTTTGAGGCGCACTGTCGGCGCGCAAAACGGTGAGCGGAGGAACAAATCGGATTGCCACCAACGGAAGGATCGCAAATAAAATAGACACCATCACTCCCAACATCAGCCCCTGGGCGACTGCCGCCCATGAAATGGCAAACGGCATGTCTACCGGGATAAAGTTCTTAAAGACCAGTGGTATGGCTTTCTGAATGGCTGCTCCCAGACCGGCACCCAGGATGCTTCCCAACAGGCCGAGGAAAAAAATCTGTATAAAAAAGATATTAAAAGCCTGCCAACCAGATGACCCGATGCATCGGAGCACGGCTACCTCATCGCGCTTTTCTCGTGCATAGATGTGAACTGAACTTGCCACACCGATACATCCCAGGATCAGAGCAATAAAAGCCAGCAGAGAAAAAAACTGATAAACGGAACGGAAGCTACGGCCCAAGCCCTCCTTACGCCCCTCCACGGTTTCATAGGAGTAGCGCAATTTCTTGGTAATCGGCTTAATGGCGTTTATCGTACTCTCGGTTTCAGCTTTGCTATTGGTCTTTACGAACAAACTATAGCTAACCCGGCTTCCAAACTGAACCAGCCCGGTGGAGTCCAGTGAATTCATGGCTATATAAACTGAGGGAGCAAGGGTAGATGTTAAGGCGCCTCCTCCTGGGATCTTGGTGACTACGCCCCCAACCTTGAACATCCTATTGCCCACCTTGACGGAGTCTTCCGAACTAATCTCAAATTGGATCGCCAACGATTCATCCAGAATTGCGTAACGCCCAGTCTTCATCAATTCGTATGCATTGGGTGGCTGCGTCTCCAACTGCCCATAAAAGGGAAAATCACCAAACAACGCAGTCAATTTCACCAGCCGCGATTGCCGGGTGTTCATGAACATGACCATAGAAGCCATCTCAGCATTGCCTGCAGTAACTACTTTGACCGTATCCAGAATATTGGTGATGTCCTTTTCAAATTTTTTATTGCTGTGAATGACGAGGTCTGCTCCCAACAGTTCCTTTGCATTTTGATCGAGGGTCTCCTGCAGGGAAAAATTCAGAGACCCAATGGAGACCACAGCGGCGATCCCAGTAATTAAGGAAGCAACCAATAGAAATAGTCGCGAAAAGTTATGTCGAGCGTCTCGCCACGCCATAGACCATACCCAGCGGTCACGCCAAATGGGTCGAATCTCCCGCTTAAGCTTGATGATGTACTCGATCATGATACTGCGAGGCTATGACAACAATTCATTTCTTAGAAGCTCTTTATTAAAAACTAAATAGGGATGCTAATGGGTTATGCCAGAGCAGTGCGCATGACCATTCTCTCCTCCACAATTCTTCCGCCTTTCATCTGGAGTATTCGGTCCGTTTTTTGTGCCAGCTCAAGATTATGTGTCACCAATATGAGCGTTGTCTTTGCTTCCCCGTTGATGCCGAACAACAATTCAATTACCTGCGCTGCATTTTCTTCGTCAAGATTTCCCGTGGGTTCATCCGCAAAGAGTATTTTGGGATCTGTGATAAACGCACGTGCAATGGCCACCCTTTGCTGTTCGCCCCCCGAAAGCTGAGATGGGTAATGATGCAACCGATCGCCAAGCCCTACCCGATCCAGGAGTTCCTTCGCTTTAGGCCGTACGTTTCGTTCACCCCGAAGCTCCAATGGAACCATGACATTTTCGATCGCAGTAAGGGTTGAAATGAGCTGGAAATTTTGAAACACAAAGCCAGTGTACTGATTTCTTAAATAGGCACGGTCATCTTCATCCATAGCGTTAAGCTTAAATCCCATCAGCGATACGATGCCACCGGAAGGCACGTCCAGGCCAGCGCACAATCCCAGGAGCGTGGTCTTTCCGCTTCCGGAAGGCCCAATGATTGCAATCCGTGAGCCTTGCTCCACATTGAACGTAACATGGTCAAGCACCACGAGCTCCTTCCCTCCTGACGGGTATGCCTTGGTCAGGTCTTCTGCTGATAAAAGTATTTCTGCCATAGAACTTCGAACCGATCTTGAAATAAATCGTTAATTAGCTAAAAATATTTTAAACGCAATCTTCTCTCCTATGGTCGGCAAGATATTCCTCTTTATTGTAGCAGCCCTGCTTTTTCAAAGTCCACCGACCAGAGTGGTGCTTTTCTTCGGCGACAGCCTGACGGCAGGTTATGGACTATCGCCAGAAGAGGCCTTTCCGGCATTGGTGGAGAAATTGCTGATTAAACAAGGAGCCAAGGTAAAAGTTGTGAATGCGGGATTGAGCGGAGAAACCTCTGCGGGTGGCCTTTCAAGAATCGATTGGATCCTACGACAACCCATCGACTTGTTTGTGCTGGAATTGGGTGGAAATGATGGTCTGAGGGGGCTTCCGATCGATCAAACGAAAAAAAATCTTCAAACCATCATTGACAAAGTAAAACTGAAATTTCCCACCTGCAAGGTCGTGTTGGCTGGCATGATGGTCCCTCCTAACATGGGGAAAGAATATTCAGGAAACTTTCAAAATCTATTCCGCGACATCGCAAAGAAAAATAACGCGACATTAATTCCTTTTTTATTGGAAGGCGTGGGAGGCATTGAGAAGTTGAACCAGGCCGATGGGATTCATCCCAATGTAGAAGGCCATAAGATCGTGGCCTCTAACCTGTCTCGAATACTATTTCCCTTGTTGTGAGTTTTGCAAGGCAATCAAGATTCGCTCAACCCAGAGCGAATACATCTTGCCTGAAGGATGCAATCCATCTCCAGCCACGTACCCTGGCTTGACAATTCCCTCCCGAGTCAGGTCTGTAATATTGATGTATTGAATTCCGTTCCTCAATGTTATTTCGCGATTTACATTGTTGAATTGATCGATGGCTATTGAGATTTCTGTCTGCTTTGGTTTTCCAAAAGGTGTGAATCCATAATCCGGAATGGATACTACAAAAACGTTCTCTTTCTTTCCGCCACCAAGGTCAACCGCAAGCTGAAGCAATTCTTCAAACTCGAGGGTATAGCTTTCAATTAACTTATTCTGGTATTGGTTGTTGACGCCAATCAACAAAGAAACCAGTCCATATTCATTCTTCAGATGAGCCTCCTCAATGGCCTTCTTTAGTTGGTCAGTGCGCCAGCCAGTCACAGCGATGATCTGGGGCTTCTCAATTCTTTCACCTCTGGCACGAAGGGCTTCGGCAAGTTGTTCAGGCCATCGGTCTTGTTCGGATACACTTTCACCAATTGTATAGGAATCTCCCAGTGCAAGGAATTTTTTACTCACAACTTTTGTAGTCTGTGCTTGGAGGTTGGTGAAGACAGTGACAATCGAGATCAAGAAAAATGATATCCTGATCATCTTATGGAACTATGCGGGCGTAAAGGTTAACGTGTATTTATATTTGTCTGTCCCGCGTGTCGCATTTATTTCCAGGACCAGATTATTATCATCCAGTTTTTTGACAAATGCAGGGTAAGGCGTGTATCCACCATTATAAATGCCTGTGATATTACCGGTACTGTCTGCTTCCACATAGATTTCTGACGAGAAGAGCCCGTTGGGGGTTTGGGTATCATCAACCTCAATGTTCAATATTAAACCATCCAGCGTAAATGCCCAGGTGCCAGATTCGATTGCATCCGTAGAGTAGCACTTCGTAGTGCCCTCAGTGGCAGCATAGTCCTGCGCATCATTATTTGAGAACGTGTATAGATTATCGGCGAAGCAGCCTTGCAGGGTCTGTGTCACAGGTGCCTTTGTTCCAACTTGTACGATAAACTCGCGGAGCTTCCAGCTTTTCGTTTTTCCTTTTTCGCCGGCAAGAAATTTTGCGTTCGTCTGCGCTCCCAGGGGTGCCGGATCGCTCTTCTTGCATGAAATTATCATCAGGCACCAAAAGGAAACAAGGACTATCAGTTTAAGAATCGGTTTGTTCATATCTGAAATTTCGTCCAACATACAAAAACGAAGGAATACTTCGAAATCGAGAAGGCTCTTTGGAGTATTAATTGCTTCAAATTCCCTTAAACCTGGAACATTTCACCCTGACTGGGTGGGGCGCCTCTCCCCGCCCCCTGTTGGGTAGGCCATTAGAATGATCTGACATGATCGCAATCGTTTAATTACATTTACTCTGAGTCAAAAACGCATATCTGGTTTATGAAGGCTTACCTGCTTTTCATTATTTGCTGTTCTCTGTCATATCCCGGACTATCACAAAATAGCGGAGTGAGTTTTTCAACCAATCAGCAGAGTGCGGACAATGCCGCACTTATCAGTAAAAAGTTTGTGAACAATTCACTTGGGCCAGCGGAGGATATAAACAAGGCCATTCCATATTCGCTGAAATACAGCAATAACGAATTTCTTGATGGATCGGTATATTATGTATCAGGAAGACAGCTTGACAGTTTAAAACTAAACTACCATCTATTCTACAGAGAAATGCAATTTGTTGGCGACGGCAATAAAATATTGGCAATTGGAGACGACCCTACTCTCAAATACGTTCGAATCGGAAGTGATTATTACTATCACGACACTGAAAAAGGTTACTTGAAAATTATCGAGGCAAGCGGGATGGTAAATCTTGTTGCCAATCAGATTTTAATAGTCTCGAAGTATACCGGGGCACAGAAAAGCGGATATGACATCACTCCTTCTGAAATCACTCCGTCTGAAATGATTTCGTCCCATTACGACTCGTTGACCAACTCTGCCTTCTTCCAAAATGAAATACTGGCCTGTACCAGGAAGACGACCTACTTCCTGCTCGACAAGTATGATAAAATCTATCCGGCTAATAAGAAGGGGTTCTTAAAAGTGTTTCCAAGAAAAGAAAAACAAATCGACGCTTATCTGGACCAAATGGCAAGGGAAAACAAGCCTATAAAATTTTATAAAGAAGAAGATATACTGAAATTAATGAAGGTCTGCGCTGATTGACATTGATCTAGTGCGACGCTATCTGCGATCATCAGCGTGCACTTAATCTGCGCTGATCAGCGGGAAACAAATTTACCTTCTTCACATTGTATAATCAGCTTAAATTTAAATAAAAACGTGTGTTCTCATGGGCAGAGGAGCCCTTCCCGGCGGAAGGCGGGTAGCCATGCCTCATCACTTATAGAATTAGAACTATCTTCGTTAACTACTCCGATCCACCTTCACTACATTCATCAATTAAAAAAATACACTATGGCAACTGTCCTCATCACTGGCACCAGCAAAGGCATCGGTCTTGCAGCCGCACTTTCATTCGGGCGGGCGGGCCACAAGGTCGCTGCGGCCATGCGCAACCCAAGCAAGTTCCCTGAACTGGCCAACACCGCCGCACGCGAGAAACTTCCGATCACAGTGTACAAAATGGATGTCGATGCCGATGCATCCGTGCGCGAAGGGATTGGCAGCATCGTAAAGGAATTAGGACCGATCGACGTGCTCGTCAACAACGCGGGTATTGAGCGCATGGGTACCGTGGAGGAACTCTCGCTGGCGGATTACCGAGCTGTGATGGAGACCAACTATTTTGGTGTCATCCGTTGCACCCAGGCCGTTCTCCCTTCGATGGCACAAAGAAAAAGTGGATGCATCATCAATATAGCATCTGTCGCTGGCCACGTCGCCTCCCCTTCCATGAGTGCCTACTCGGCATCTAAATTTGCTTTAGAATCGCTAAGCGAAATCCTGGCAGCCGAAGTCAAGTCGTTGGGCATACGGGTTGCCATAGTCGAGCCTGGCATTATCGATACAGAGATGGCAAGGCACATCACCATTGTTCCGAGCACTTCCCATTATTCACATCAGGCTCGACTCGCAGCGCTGTTCACGGCCTCCCTCACGAATCCGGTCTCACCTTCCCTCGTAGCCGATAAGATACTTGAGATCGTAGTCAGTGGGACCTGGCAACTTCGGCATCCAGTCGGACCAGATGCGTTGCCTTTCATTGGCTGGCGCAAGTCGATGAGCGACGAAGCATGGGTGGACCTTGGGGCGCTCAATGATGATGCGTGGTATGACAGGATCAAAAAAGACTTTGGGATGGATGCGCGGCCGAAGAAGTAATTGTGCTCCTACGCCGTGGACTTCAACGCAAGAAATAAACTGGGCCGCTAACGCTGCAGAATTGGTTTTAATGGTGGAGAGAAAGGAATCCTTGGAACAAGCCCTCAACAACAAGGTGGTTTTTAAATGGCCATGAAATCCCAAATACAGTGGTCGGTCCTAAAAGCTGCTTTGAAAAAACTAGCTGAATTTAAATCAGAATATCAACTCGCTTTTGATTTTGCGTAACTCCAGTTTGTTTACTAAACCACACAGTATGAAAAAACTTACAATTCTATCTGGCCTTGTCATTCTCCTCACCAGTTTTACTATCCAATCTTCAGATTGTGATACCTTGATTTTCTTCGCGGAGGGTACCAGAACAACCATGACTTCTTACAATGATGATGGAAAAGTGACTGGATCCGCTAAAACAATATACAAAAAGGTAGAAAAATCAGGTGAAAATACTTCGGTGAGTGCCACTCAAGAAAATTATGATAAAAAGGGAAAGCTTTCATCAACAACCAATTTTACAATTAAATGCATCAATGGTTCGCTGCTTTTTGATATGAAATCGATGATGCCACAGGAACAAGCTGAAGGGTTAAAAGATTTTGAAATGACCGTGGAAGGGATTGACAAAGAAATTCCTAGCGATCTATCACCGGGAGCTTCCTTAAAAGATGCGGAAGTCAAATTCTCAACTAAGACCAAAGATGGAACACCTATGCCAATGATGAATATGAGCATTTGGATTACCAATCGCAAAGTTGAAGGGAAAGAGAGTATTACAACCCCAGCGGGAACCTTTGAATGTGTTAAAATCACAGAAGATGTTGAAATGAAAACCATGTTTAAGATAAAATCAAAAGTTACCAGCTGGTATAGCAAAAAAGCAGGAATCGTAAAAACAGAAAGCTATAAAGAAAGCGGAAAGCGTGTTGGTAAAAGTGAATTGACGGAAATCTCCAAATAAGAATAAAAACATCATTGATGCCTTCAGCATAGCGTTCATACGACAGAAAAGTTTCTTCGGCAATCATGGCAGGAATTTAACGCCTCCACACACGCTGGAATCACCTGGAAGCTGACGGAAAACATTACTATTTTCAGTGATTTGCATTTATTGCAATTCTTTTCTTTTGCAGTTGCGAAGAATGCAACACAAGATCACCCATTATGAGCGGACATTTATGTCATCAAACAAACGCGCTATGAAAATAACCCATCGCATCATTACGACAAAGTCTATTTGGGTCTTATATTGCTCATATGGCAAACATCCTGTGTCTCTTACCAGGCAATTTACACGAAGGACTTTGCCAGTTCCGAACTGAAGTTGGGAGATCTGGTAACAGCGATCAAATTCAATGGCGAGCAATCGAAGGGGTATATTAAGCGTTATCAGTCGGGGCAACTCATTTTGACGAAGGATACCTTATTGATGGCTGAGATCTCTTCAATTCTGAGGGGAGGAACGCAGGTTTTTGTTCAAGTGCCATCCGATTCGATTACAAGCTTGATCGCCTTGTATGGCCTTCTCAAGGTTCGAATGACAAATGGCAATCAAGTAAGAGGTAAAGTCTGGACCTATGACCAGCAGTACATTTATTTCAAAAAACAAAAAGTGTTGATTGGCGATTTGGAATCGATAAAAAAAGGAATGCTTTCGACGGTGAACACTACCTTATTGGTTTTAGGTGTCTCGTTGTTTGGCTTAATCATTATTAATCCCATCCACCTTCCTTCCTCAAGCGGCTTGGTTTTATAAGGATATTTTCAGCGAGTTGCATTCAACGCAATTCTTTTCTTTTGCAGTCGCGAAGAATGAAACGCAATTTCACCCTTTCAGGTTCACCTCTAGGTCAACCAAACAGGCTCAAAAAATGAAACCTTACAACGTTTAAAGGATCGCAGTGATGCTTATTGCGTCCTTTTTGTTCAGCTCGTGTTACAGCTACAAGCCTATGATGTCAAAGAAGGATGCAAACGCAGGGAATGTTTTGGAAATGGCTGCCAAGGTCACGCCGGGGAAGTCTTATAGATTAAAACTCAGGACTGGCAATTATCTCTACATGAAGGCGATTCGGGTTGAAGAAGGGAATATTTTAGGTAAGAACTATGTGTTGGTAGATGATCATGCTCATCGGTTATATAAGGGAGACTCGATAAGGGTAAATCAGAAAGATATTGTTGATATCAAGAAAATGAAATTTAGTGCGGAAAGAACGACACGTGCTGTTATTATTCCTGTTCTAGTGGTTGTTGCTATAGCTCGTTTTACGTATCCGTATTATTTTCACTAAGCACATCCATACTTATGCTGATCGTTCAAAATGGATAAAACCGGAGAGACAGGAATTACCTTCGGTGATCCATTACGAGGGAGGCTTCAACCAAATCATCGGGCGTTCGCCATCGCTCACGATCATATTTGTTTTCACGCTCACACCAATGAGACATTGGGATCGCTCAAAACAAATATGATCGGCTAACGCCGGCTTGATAATTTGGTTGGCGGAGAGACAGGGATTCGAACCCTGGATCCACTTGCGCGGATAACGGTTTTCGAGACCGCCCCGATCGGCCGCTCTGGCATCTCTCCGAGGTAAAGAACGGAAAAATTATTTCAATGGGATTAGGACAATCCCGGAGGAGGAAACTTCCGGGTCTCGACTACTGGCCTTTTGAATTACGTACGTAGATCGCGGTATTTTTGTCGAGACGTCAAAAAACCGCGAAGACCCGCGAGCAACTTAGCGCTCTCGCGCCTTTGCGTGAAAAAATAAAGGCCGGGATTATTCAAACCGCAACGACTCAATCGGATCGAGTTTCGAAGCTTTATTGGCAGGATAGTATCCCGACATCAAACCCACCCCAACGCATACCACAAGGCCAACAAAGATCCACAGCCACGGCATCACAAAAGACATATTCATCAACTTGGCAAGGAAACCACCTGCAATGACGCCGAGAATGATGCCTGCAATACCACCCAGCAAACAAACGACAATGGCTTCAACGATAAACTGCTGTCTGATTTTGGCAGGCGTTGCACCCAATGCCTTTCGAACCCCTACCTCGCGCGTTCTCTCGGTGACAGATACCAGCATGATGTTCATCAAGGCGATCGAAGAACCCAACAGTGTGACAAATCCAATGCCCAGACCGACCCATGTAATGATGCTCATCAAATTGTTCAGGTTTGAAAGTGTATCACTCTTATCCAACTCAAATGAATTTGGCTTCCCGATTCTATCTCTTCGTATAGACCGCATCAATCCGGTGGCTTCACCCATCGCCCCATCCAACTGGGTTGGATCTGGAACGGCTACCGTGAGCTCATAACGAAGGCCACGACCCGATGCCATTTGATTTGCAACAATGACCGGAATAAAAACCATGTTGTCATAATTGTCCTCCGCCAAATTCCCCTTTTCACTCAGCACACCAATCACGCGAAACTGAGTACCCTTAAATGAAACCACCTGACCTATCGGGTTTTCATTTGACTCAAACACAGCATCTTTTACTTTTTTTCCCAACACCACGACCTTCGCACCATATTGAATTTCCAATGGGGAAAAGTTCCTTCCTTTATCAAAATTCAGACTCTTGACAAAAATGTAATCTTCATTGATCCCCATCACGCCGATGTTTGGGTTCGTCTTTTTCGAGCTGCGTTTTACTTCTGCGTTGAAAGTGAGCTCGGCCGACAAACTTATATTCGCGATCACCTTATATTGGTCTAGAAATCGCTGCACCTCATTCAACTGTAGTGGCTTATAAATACGAGTCTTAATTCCTTGTTGGCTGGACCCTCTGTTGCTTTTGGATGCGATGTCAAATGTATTGGCGCCCAATGACGCCAGACTTTCATTGAGTGTATAACTGATGCCGTCAACCGCTGTCAAAGAACCCACGAGCGCGGTAATGCCAAAAGTAACAATGACAGCAGTTAAGATGGACCGAAGGAGGTTCGCCCTGATGGAGCGAAGGCCTTCCATAACGTTTTCTAACATAGGAGAAGAAAAAATATCATTGATTCATCACAAAAATACCCCTTTTACGTTTTGTCACCGGACTATTTTGTGTAATAATTTGTTCCTTTACAATGTTACCTCTAACGATGCGCCTGCTCCTTTTGTTTTGCTTTTTGTCCATCAGCACCATCATCCGTGCGAATTACATCTTTATCCCTATGGATGGCAAGCAATCAGATCATCTGAAGGCCTATGGGATTTCCTATTGGGTACTTAAAAGGGACACAGAAGTGGACTGGCTGCTGAATTACCGGGGAGGCAGCTTTATGTTTAAATACCATCCAACATTCCAAAATGAACTCGTGGTGAGGGGCGTGAGCTATGATATCATCTCTGATGCCGAAGCCAACCAAATCCTGTTAGAAATCGCCAGCCCTGCACTGAATTATGACATCATGAAATTGGAGAAATACCCAAAGATTGCGGTCTATTCCCCCAAGTCAAAGCAACCATGGGATGATGCGGTGACGCTGGTACTTACCTACGCAGAAATTCCATACGATGTAGTCTTCGATGATGAAGTGATGAAGGGCGACCTGGTAAAGTATGATTGGCTTCATCTCCACCATGAAGATTTTACAGGCCAATACGGAAAATTCTTTGGCAATTTCGGCAACATGCCATGGTATTTAGAACAACAAAAGGAAGCAGAAGACATGGCACGCAAATGGGGCCTGCCCAAGGTTTCTCAGCTCAAGCTGGCTGTCGCAAAACACATCAAGGAGTTTGTAGCCAGCGGCGGGTTTCTTTTCGCCATGTGCTCCGCGACCGATTCTTTTGACATCGCGGTCGCTGCCGAAGGCACTGATATCTGTGAGCGCATGTATGATGGAGACCCTTCCGATCCACAGGCGCAACAAAAATTGAACTTTGATAACACATTGGCATTTACAAATTTTCATTTGGTGCGCGACCCCTATCAATATGAGTTTTCGGATATCGACAACAACGCTCCGGAGCGCGGGTTAAGACAAGATAACGACTACTTTAACGTATTTGAGTTCTCTGCCAAATGGGATCCAATCCCTACCATGCTGACACAAAATCATACCAAGGTAATCAAGGGTTTTTATGGCCAGACTACGGGCTTTAAGAAGCAATTGATCAAATCAGATGTGGTGATCATGGGGGAAAACAAAGAGATCAACGAAGCTAAATACCTTCATGGAGTTCTCGGCAAAGGTTTCTGGACCTACTACGGGGGGCATGACCCGGAAGACTATCAGCATACAGTCTATGAAGAAGCGACAGACTTGAACTTGCACCCAAACTCACCTGGCTTCAGGCTGATTCTGAACAACATTCTTTTTCCTGCTGCAAAAAAGAAAAAACAAAAGACTTAGTACAAATATTTCCTTGGCCTTCATGTTTGTCACGCAAAGCCGCCAATCTCGCAACCAGAAACGTGGCTTCATTCTTTGACCTAATGAAGCCTGTCAGCCCGAACAGCAAATTGTTTCATGATTTCAGCCTCCCCTGCCAAAATTTCCCTCCAACGATTTTCAACAATCCCGGCATCCAAATACTCCTTTGCGAGCGATAAAAAAATCCGATAGTGTCCGGCTTCTGACACCATCAATTCATGATAGAATTCTGACAAGTCTTCATCCTGGATTTCTTTTGAAAGCAATCTAAAGCGCTCACAACTCCTTGCTTCTATCAATGCATTCAGTAAAAGTTTTTCCACCAATTGTTGATCCCGAT
>JAYVQY010000114.1:0-58273 GCA_043776715.1 Cyclobacteriaceae bacterium
GTAGGAGGGTACGGGAGAAAAAATAGAAATATTAGATTTTACCCCAAAAATAATTTGAAATCCTTCATTTTGTTCAAAAAGCTGCAATGTGGGTTAAGGGAAGGAATGCATAGAATTGTAAACCAACTCTAGCTTAGCGCGCTTTGCGAATTGCCTTTGCGTACTTTGCATGAAACAGAATCGCGGTAAAGCAGGTAGGTATTGAGTGGGCGATCCTGCAGTCAAAAGGAGTTGATAATAAATAAAAAAGCCGCCCTTTTTTGAGGACGACTTTTTTATTTTTAAATATCTCAGCAACTAGGGATTTACCGGCAGCTTAGTACCAGTATAACCGTTTAGCGGCGCTTTGGGAATGACAGCACCAAACTTGGAATTTATTGCATCAATGAAAATATTGGCAGTGAATGCATTCCCTCTGTTATTGGGATGGAGGCCATCTTCAGAGAAAGCTCCGGTAGGAGGTGCAAAGCTGGGTGTAATGGTTACACCATCCGATACAATTACCCTGGCTGTTACAAAGTCTGCATAGCCCTTATTGACATCGGCAAGTGCAAGGCGCGTGCTACTTAATGCGACGGCTGCGCTGATTGCAGCATTAAACTCAGCTGTTCTAGCAAGTATCGCAGTTGTCTCAGTAGCAGTAAGCATGAATCTGTCGGGCATCGGAAAGCTTACCCCCCATATTGCACTAGGATTATCATTAGCGCATGTTCCCAAGACGGCACCTGCTGACAATGGCACAAGATCCGTTGAGGTAGCCTGGCGCGTGCGTGCATAGGGCGCTAATGCTGCTGCTGGGCCAACCATGTAAGGAGCTAAGTTGGTTAAGGACTCATCATCCATCAATACTCCATTGTTCCCTGCTTTGTAGACAAGTTTTCTCTTTGCTTTTTCTTCAGCAGATAGAATAGAAGTGGGCAAAGCATCCATAAATGCGTTGTAGTTCGCTGCCAGTGTACTGTTGAGTCCAGATGCCTTAAGATCATCTAGCGCAATCGTATTCCAGGGAACAGTATAGAAATAGGGTAAGCTGGTAAAATTAGGAATGTTACCGACTACAGCTTTGGCATTCGCAATTGATGGAGTTCCAAGAAATGTTGAGAGCAAGAAGTTGAACTGTCCCGTAAATGTTGCAGCGGCTGTCATTGGATATGTTCCAGGTGAAGCTCCATCTGCACCTGTGGCAGCATAAAGCAAGACATCATCGAATCCAATCCATAACAAATAAAAACTACCTGCCGCAGTCAGTGCATCACTTGCCATCGAAGAGCCTGAGCCTGGTGCGCCAGTCGCACTTGGGAATGATGCGAAGCGGCCATAGAAAGGACTGTAGGCCGGATTAGCTGAAATGGCTGGGCCGCCAGTAGCAGGGGTCAAGGCTTGGGCAAGGTAAATCAGGGGCACTCCGAAATTATTCAATGCCGCTTTATTCCCATTATAGGCAGTTGGAAAGTCAGCAGTGTTGTAGGGGGCAGGAGTTGCAGGCGTCGTGACTGTTGATGGACAATTCACAGTTCTAGAAGGTGCTTTTGCTGCTGCAGGTGCCGCTGTACGAGGGCCTGAGGGACCATCTGCATCAAACAATATCAAACGACCAAGAACTAATCCGATTGAAAGGTTTGAAGAGATCGGATTAAAGCCATTCACAGAATTTATATCCGGTTGATTAAAAGTTGTTGATCCACCCACGGATTCAAATTGCTTGGCCATGATTTTGGGCAAAGAATTCGCCTGGCTCTCAGTAAAAAGAGACTGTGCTTGCATTCCTGCGACAAAAGAATTCCCCATGGCAACAAATTTTGTAAAGTCGGCCGACCCCTTGGAAGGTGTTGTTGCAACCGGTACCTCCGCGGGCGTCGGTACGATAGGCTCCTGTTTGCACGATCCTACAAAGAGGATGGTGATTAGCACTATATAGAAATATTTGAAATTTTTCATATCTGATTTTTTTATTTCGTCAATAGTTATTTCAGGAATTCATCAAACGTGAGGGAGATATAATAAGTCTGGCCTACAAACGGCGCCCCCAGGTTGGTACGATAATCGCCGCCACCAATATTGGTGCCGCCAATCTTCACCATGGTCTTGGCTTGCGCAATTTTGTAGCTGACTTGGGCATCAAATACGCCGAACTTAGGCACATTCCAAGTGCCATAGCTTGACTGCCATAAAAATCCATCCTGATATCGGAAGTTCATGTTGAAGCCAAGATTTTTAGCGATCTTCCTATTGCTAATCCCAACATTATACTTGTTTGTCGGCGTATTAAACCCTGAGATAAAGTCCGGGCTTTGATTGGCAGGAGGCGTAAAGGAGGCATAATTGTAATTGCCGCTCAGCACAAAGTTTTTTGGCAAGTTGTAAGATAAACCGAGACCAATTCCTGTCGAATTAATGGTTTCAGTAGCATTGGAATGGAGCGAATAGAGTGTTCCAGCCGATACTGGTTTATTTTGCTGAGTAGTGCCCACGGCAAGCGCAACAATTTGTCCTGAAAGGAAGTCGTTGTAAGTAGTCCAGTATGCATTCAGGTCAACGAGAATTTTCCCCATGAATACTCCCTTGTAACCAATTTCGGTTGATGAGAGGCGCTCCGGTTTAACGTAGCCAACATTGGCAACTACTAGTTTAGTTTGGTCACCGCCGATCTTGGCGCCGGTAGTCGGGTCTAAAGAACCCGAAACGCCATTTGCGTCCTTAGATGCTCTGAAGGCATCGTAAGAAGTTCTTGTGTATGCCCCTCCATTGTAGATCCCATAGCGGCTTGCATTGTCTTCAGTGCCACCCAGAATAGTTCCTCCTGAGGAGGGGAAATAAATGTACTGGGCCTGCATATCCGGGTTGCGAAATCCTGTCTGGAAGGATGCCCTGAAATTGTGGTCATTATGTATGGTGTAAACACCTGCGATCCGGGGAGTGATCCTTCCATCAAAGTTGTCACTTTTGTCATAACGTATCGAAGCGGTAAGCTTAAAAGCATCCGCGATCGTTTTTGCCACTTGAGTATAGGCACCGATTTGATTGACTTTAATGCGCTGAAAATTAACGCCATCCGTGGGGGCTTCATTGAAAATTGTTCCATTGGAGAAGAGGTCAAACTGGCGGTAATTTCCGCCCACCTGCACTTCTGCCCACTTGATTTCATTTACAAAATTGTAATTTCCTTCCACGTGATACATTCTGGAATTGTCAATAAAAGAAGCGCCACCATTAGGGTAACCAGTCACAGGCTTTTGAAAATAATTGGCTCGGAGTCCGTTCATGAGGTCGTTAAATGGTTGTGTACCAGGCTGTGGTCTGTTTCTGTCTCCAAAGGCCCTGGCAGCATCTGGGTTTCCTGCTGGAACACCCGGGATATAACCTTGCATCGCAAGAACATATTCTGTTACCCAACCTGTTGCGGTTGCAGAGGGAGCAGAAGCATTATAGGCCTCATTGGCATAGCCTCCCAAAGCAGAGAGGTTGTATGATTTGCCTGCATCGGTTTGTGTCATGTAGCCTCTTAAAAAGAAATTATCTGCTTTTAATTCAATACGATAAAAATCCTGGGTGAAATCCCTAAGTGCATATTTTTCTGTTCCTTGATAAATGGAACTTCCACCTCCGTGTCGATACGCGGCAATCGCTTCTATTTTATCATTGATTCGATAGTGCAGCGCCGCGTCGTATTTAATTGTTTTGGCGTCGCGGTTGTCAAGGATATCTTCTTCTTTAAAACCGGTTCTGGTGACATAGCCAATGCTCGGAACGTTCGTATTGATTTGAGTTTCGTTTCCGTAGCTATTCAAACCATCAAAGTTCTGCTTAGTGCTTAGGTCTGTCGTAGACTCAGGGCTTATCCGATCGGTTTTGTAGTCGCTTCCAAGCCAGTCTGTAGCTTTCATGTAAGAGAAATTTACTTTGAAAGCGAATTTGTTGTTAAATGCTTTTGCATAGCGAAGGCTGTATTGGCCCATAGGGTTTGAGCCTCCGCCTTGCGAATTAGTAATACCATATTTTAACTGAGCACTCAGACCTTGATACTCAAAAGGGCTTTTCCCTTTCATGATCATTATCCCGTTGAAGGCGTTCGGTCCGTAGAGCGCTGAGGAGGCTCCTGGTACTAACTCTATGCTCTCCGCATCAAGTTCGCTAAGGCCCATGATTGTTCCTGTTGGGAAGTTAAGAACAGGTGCCTGCGTGTCAATTCCGTCGACCAACTGCACCATCCTCGTGTTTGCAATGGTCGCAAATCCGCGGGTATTGATGGAGGTGAAGTTCATGCTGCCGGATGACGCCTGGACTCCCTTCACACTTTGAAGGGCATCAAAATAGTCAGGAGAGGCAGTTTGCTTAATTGCGAGTACATCCAATTTTTCTATAGTTACTGGCGACCGCAGGATATTCTCTTCCACACGGGAGGCAGATACAACCACTTCCTGCCCCAGCAGGTTTTGCTCCTCTAAAGTAAGGTCGAGTGCGGGTGCGTTTGCATCTTTAACTTCGACTTCTTGTGATTTGAAGCCGATGAAAGAGAAAACCAGCGTGAGGGGCGGGGCCTGATTTACTTTCAGGCTATACTTTCCGTCCACATCGGAAATTGTTCCGATCACCCTCCCTTTCACCACAATGTTCACTCCGGCCACTGATTCACCGGTGGCATCTTTCACGGTACCCGAGATGGAGGTGGATTGTGCCATTAAATTCGCTGTACCCAACAGAAGGAAGGTCAGGGGTATGAGCGATCGTATGTAATATTTATTCATATGATTTGAATGGTTTAATTTGATAAAACTACAAGAATTTGGGCAATAACAAACGATTGTTGAACGGCTTTTTTGGCCTTTTTAGTTCGAAATCAGGAGCTGCTTAGGATGGGATTGACTGTCATCCAGTCTATATGTTTACTATGTTTTTGACCCTCAATTGGATTGGGCTTTAAACACACATAGAAGCGCAAAAAGAGAGCGGGATAGGAACCGAGCCTATATAAATCTATGTGTTAAAGTATTTATGTCCAGCCGCGATTACTTGACCAATCTAAATCACAAGCTAAATGCAAGAGGGTAGAAAGGTTTCTTTCTTACTAGCTTGTTTTCTGGAGGTGTTTCGCAAGCCGGTCGCAGAGGGCATTCATTTCATTGGCGATGAACTCATCCCCGGTTGAACTCAATACGCTTTGGCTAAGGCCGCCGACACAATCAATATAGAAGCGCTTCATGTCTTCTACTGGCATATCCTTGGCCCAGAGGTCGATGCGCATGGTGTTCTTCTGTTGATGGTCCCACAGGTTGATGCTAATCGCTTTTGTTTCTGAAAGTCCCGATTCTGGTTTTTCGGTAGCGTCCCATTCTATTTTCTCCGGAACATTATTAGAATCGAGCTCTATGTTGAATTGGATCGTAGATTTTTTCATTTTTTCATTTTCTTTTTTCACCTTAAAATAAATGACTCATTTTGTAAAGAAGATTTTCGAGTTCATTAAAGTTCGGACACCTGTTATACCGAACAAAAATATGCGATTGAAATTAAAGTACGGGAAAAGGCTAATTTTTATATTTAATCCAGAGCATAGGCTCGTTTTATTTCGTAAAGATGGAATTCAGTCCATCCAGTGAAATGCTAACATCCCTAGAGAGCCTTGGGCTCGGAACATCTTAGGGTAAGATATGGGCCGTTCCTTCGGAACTCGCAACTTCACGTTTGTTACATCCACCGGACTGAAGTCCCTGCCTGCGGCCGCCTTCGGCAGGCAGGCGCTGTTACAATATCTATTGTTCCTCCGGAACTTTGGAGTTATCAACTATTACAATGCCATCTCAGGAACATCTCCATCGATGATCAGTCTCCCGAAGGTTGCTTTTTTGATTTCCTCCACGGTGACTCCCGGCGCACGTTCAATCAACCTGAACCCACCTTGCGGCAATACGTCAAGTACTGCCATGTCAGACACAATTCTTTTCACGCATCTAAGCCCAGTGATTGGCAATAAACATTCCTTCAGGAGCTTAGAGGCTCCATCCTTACTGCAATGCTGCATGGCTACAATGATGTTCTTAGCGGAAGCAACGAGGTCCATGGCTCCGCCCATCCCTTTCACCATTTTCCCGGGCACTTTCCAATTGGCAATGTCTCCGCATTCCGAAACTTCCATGGCGCCAAGAATCGTCAAGTCCACTTTACCGCTCCGGATCATCGCAAAACTTTCAGCGGAATTGAATAATGATGATCCTGGCATCATCGTGATGGTTTGTTTTCCTGCATTGATCAAATCAGCATCGACATTTTGTTCGGTAGGGAAGGGCCCGATACCAAGCAGTCCGTTTTCAGATTGCAAAACTACATTGATGTTTTTAGGAATGTAGTTTGCAACCAAAGTTGGAATACCAATTCCCAGATTGATATACATCCCATCTTTTACTTCCTGAGCAATCCGTTTGGCGATTCCTATTTTATCGAGCATTTACTTTGGCATTCTTGTACAAAACTACCTAAAAAGTGCTCACGCAGAATATCAAATATCAATCGGATAAACCGATATCATTCCATATGAAGACGCAAGGAATGTCATTTGCGCAAAGTTTCTGCATTCAATCCCTCAAACGAGGTATTGATGACATGCATATCCGGGATGTATTTTTAATTGATAACAATTAACGGATAACCAGAAACCACCACAATCATGAAAACCAACCATTGGGTAAAAGTGCAAGAAAGAATACACCTTTTGGGTAATTGAATGTCGTGCACCGAGCGCAGAAATTTACATAGTCAAAGGAAATTACTGAGATGGAGGCAAAAATTTGCGGTTACCTTGTGATACTATGGTATCTCGACAGCCAACCTTGGTTAAGAACCTGAAACAAATTAGTACGAATGAAAAGTATATAACGCATATTGGTGAAGGACACCAATGTGGCGGAGGAAATGGAAACTCTCATTTATTCTGTTTACTTCTAATAAACTGATCGATTGAATTTTCAATTTGATGTTTTGTGCTTTCCCAAGTTTCGGCATTCAACATTTTCGGCATTACTTTTTTATCTGCCATTTCGTTGAGCAGCAATCCTTCAATTATTAATCTTGAGGAAAGCAACCCACCCGGATACTTTTCATTATACAAACTCATCATTTGCTCCAAAGAATATAGGCGCAGTAAGGTTGCTATATCCACAAAATCTTTCTTTTCATACCGCGCAAACTCAGGTGAGCACAAAAATGTATTGAACTTCATGGGTATAATATCTTCTAAGGAGGCTACTCTCAGGTGTTCAACAGTCACTGCGGGTCTAATAAATTTAGCTTTCCAATCCAGCAGGTCAGTCTTTACATCGTTGAGAAAAATAGCAATACCATAACTGAATGAGTTGCTTATGGTTCGGCCTCTTTCAAACCTATTTCCAAATGTCTCGTAAAGCTCCTCTTGAATTTTTTCATAGTCATTTTTGTCATCTGAGAACAAATCAATATCCACTGAAACACGATGACCCAATTGAAGTGACAAGGCAGTACCCCCTACCAATCGATGTGCTTTTATGGTTTCCATTTCCATAAGTACAGTCAGGCACTCTAATAGTTGAGGAGAAACCGTTTCCTTTCTGAGCATTTAAAATCGGTGTAGTTCAATTTAAAGAATGCCCTCGCCAGCAGGATGGTGTGGTTGGGCAGATTATCGCTGGTAGTGGTGAGCACGTCTTTCACAAAATCAAAACCATAATAATTAACTATTGCGAATACTTCATCTAATGTACCCCTGTCAAAAACCCTTGTGATAACCCAAGCGTAGCGATGCTGGAAATCAGATTCACTAATATCCACATCCCAAAAGGTTCGTTTTGAAATCTGAGGTATCGTATTCATATCTTAAAACTACAAAAAACTTTGTTTAGTAAGGTTTCCGGTTCCGCGCATGTATCCAACGCTAGTTCGGGGTTGACGGTGAGTTACGCTACGGCCTCAGACAAAATAGCAATTGTAAATGGTGTCGCCACGATAGTAAAGGCAGGAACAGAATCGATTGAAGCACGTCAGCCCAGAAATGCAACATTTAATGCAGTAATCAATGCTACCGAAATATCTGCAACTAAATTGGTTCTCGCATTGGCATGGACTAAAACCACTTTGGGTGGAGGCCGAGTTGAATCGGTGGCAGGGCAGCACGTGTTTACGTTTGGAAAGTAAAATGTGATATGATCACATCGGAGTTGGCATGGGCCATACTATAACTCTCCTCCTTTTAATATTTCATCGAAAGAAAATGACAATGTTAGAGTGAAACCCATTTTAAATAGCTATGCGACCAGTGACTGAATACCACTCTGGATAACTTGACAAAGTAGATCTAATTAATCAGAGGATTCAATTCACTCGCAGCATACTCACCAGGGGGTGTACTCATCAACCATGCTGCATGATCTGCTTTCCGGTTTTCATGATCTGGTTCAAGCACCCTTGTTTTATCAGCGAAATAAATAATGGTCATGACCTCGCGCATCGTCCCTGACTGATTCGCCGGAGCATTGTGAAGCGTCCACCCCGAATGAAATGTCGCGTCACCAGCCTTTGTGCTCGGGGCCCCTTCCACTTTATATTTATTGTCCTTTACATAATTATTAAAGAATTGTTCGGATGCATCCGAGATTTCCTTTGCAGTGACATATCCAAGCTTATGAGTTTGGGAAGCGAATTTCATAATTCCCATCTGTTCATTTAAGTCGATTAGTGGCATCCACATGGTGATGGTGTTGTTGGTATCTAAAGGCCAGTAATATTGATCCTGATGCCATGGAGTCGGCCCACCACCGGGCTCCTTAAATAAAGCCTGATCATGATAGATGCGTACTTTATCAACTCCCATTAATTTCGCAGCAACGTGCCCGAAGCGCCGGGACAACACAAAGGATTTAAGGACCTCATTCTGGCGCCATAGATTGAAGATCTGCAGGAAAGCTTTTCCGTAGGTGTCGCGATCTTCCAATTTTCGCCTTTCGGTGTTCAGTTTTGCGACGGCATCCGATATTGCCTGCCGGTAGAACGCTACTTCTTGTGTACTTGCCAATCCTTGAAGGAAAATGTGGCCATTGGTTTTATACCCTTCGATCTGGCTTTTAGATAATGCAAACTCCGAAGATAAATCAAGTGTTTTCATGATGTATTTATTTAATGTCCTTAATAAGCTTTTGATTCAATCTTTGACTGCAATGGCCCTGCTTGTCAAACTCTTTTTCCATAATCCTTTCTACCCTATTTTTGAATTGCCACTGTCCTTTGTTCGATTCTTTTTTCATAGTTGCTTCCCTGGAAAATCCGCTGAACATAAATTCCTGGCGTGTGAACCATGCCTGGATCAAGCTCGCCAACGGGGACGAGTTCTTCTACCTCCGCGATCGTCACCGTACCTGCGGCCGCCATCATGGGGTTAAAATTTTGTGCGGTTCCGCGATAGATGAGATTCCCAGCGGTGTCTCCCTTCCAGGCTTTTACGAGTGAGAAATCTGCCCGCAACCATTTCTCCATGAGGTAGACTTTTCCTTCAAACTCACGGGTCTCCTTTCCGGCTGCTATTTCTGTCCCCACACCGGCAGGGGTGAAGAATGCCGGGATCCCAGCGCCACCCGATCTTATCCGCTCTGCTAAGGTTCCTTGAGGAATCAACTCTACGTCCAATTCACCGGAGAGCAATTGTCTTTCAAACTCAGCATTTTCGCCCACGTACGATGATATCATCTTTTTTACCTGGCGTGTCTGGAGCATCAGGCCGATACCGAAGTCATCAACGCCGGCATTGTTGGAAATACAAATGAGACCTTTGACTCCTTTTCGGAGGAGGGCGGCAATGCAATTCTCGGGAATGCCACAAAGTCCAAAACCGCCAAGCATGAGCGTTGCGTTGTCTCGGATATCCTTGACTGCTTCATCTGCATTCTTAACGACTTTATTGATCATATCAGGAACAATTTTAAGCAGCTAGTTTATTTTAATCGACCGGATAGTGGCTTTAACTCCAACATCGCAGACTCCTTATCTTTATGAAGTTGGATTTTCAATTCTTCAAGATCTTTAAATTTCACATCGAGACGAAGTAAATTTAAGAGAGAAACCTTCAGTTCTTCACCGTAAATTTCCTTATCAAAATTAAAGATATTTACTTCAATTGATCTTGTGGCCCCATTAATGGTTGGCCTGTTTCCGATATAAAGCATTCCGCCATATTCGTTGCCAGCGTAGGTCACGATGACCGCATAAATTCCCTCAGCAGGCACAAGCTTGTTGTGTGAATCGATGTCGATATTCGCAGTTGGAAACCCCAGCACCCTCCCGAGCCGGTGTCCCTTTACCACGCGCCCCGAAAGAGAATAGGGGCGACCCAGAAGTTGATGCGCAGCATGGACGTCACCTTCGTCAAGTGCCTTTCGAATGAGCGAGGAGCTTACGGCCACATGGTCGATGTCTTGCCGGGGAATTTCTTCCACTTCAAAACCATCTTTGGGCCCGTTGATTTTCAGCTGATCGAAGCTGCCTTCACGATTTTTGCCAAAATGATGGTCATAGCCGATGACGAGTTTTCGTGTTCCTATTTTATCGACCAATATGTTTCGGATAAAGTCAACGGATGAAATCTGAGAGAACTCTTTTGTGAATCCAATTCTGACGAGGTGCTGAATGCCTTGCTCCCTTAATAGTTCTGTTTTCTCCTCAAAAGTGTTTAGAAGTTTCAGGGTTTGATCATCTGGCTTGAGAACGAGGCGAGGGTGAGGCCAGAAAGTAATCACTACCGTTTCACCAGAATATTTTCCTGCAATTTCTTTCAGACGTGTTAATATCTTTTGATGCCCCAGGTGTACGCCATCAAATGTACCACTCGTCACCACGGCGTAGGGGAGTCTTGAGAAATCATCGAGGGAGTGATAGATTTTCATTTCGTGCTTTGGAATTGAGACACTATCTAACTAAAGAATCATCGTACCGGTCCTTTACTTCCTTCACTTCCTTTAAAGTCATTGCATCTTTTAATTGATAGGTTCCAATTCTCGTGCGACAAAGTTCTGATAAATAGGCTCCAACTCCCAAAGCCTGTCCAAAGTCATTGGCCAAACTTCGGATGTAGGTCCCTTTTGAGCAAACTACTTTGAAACTTATTGAAGGCTTTTCTATTCGTGTGATTTCAAATTCTTTTATTTCTACGTCCCGTGGTTTTAGAACGAGTTCCTGACCTTTTCTGGCGAACGAGTAAGCCCTTTTTCCATCAACCTTAATGGCCGAATGAATGGGTGGAACTTGCTGAATATTACCAATGAAAGGCAAAGTTGCGTTAAGGATTTTCTCGTCTGTCAAATGAGATATGTCAACCGGTGAAGAAGGTTCGGTTTCAAGGTCATAGGAAGGTGTTGTTTGACCTAAGGTAAAACCTCCGGTATATTCTTTTTCAAGCCCCTGAAATTCGTCAATACGTTTGGTCATTTTGCCTGTGCAAATGATTAATAGCCCGGTGGCGAGTGGATCCAAGGTGCCAGCGTGGCCTATTTTCTTTGTTTTCAGAATATAGCGGAGCTTATTGACCACATCAAAGGAGGTCCACCCGATGGGTTTATTCAGTAACAAAACAGATCCTTCGCTTTCAATCACAATACCCGCATTTCTGCACCAAAATAATACAGAAGAAGGAGGATTATACCAGCTGCAATTCGATAATAGCCGAATAGTTTGAATCCATGTTGCGTAAGAAAGGTGATGAAATATTTAATAGCAATCATTGCTACCACGAATGCCACTACATTGCCGATCAGCAAAAGGGAGATTTCCCACTGTCCAAAAGAATTTCCCTCCAAATAGTATTTAAGTAGCTTGTAGCCGGTGGCTGCCAGCATGGTTGGAACTGCGAGAAAAAATGAAAACTCTGCTGCAGTTTTTTTTGTGAGTCCTTGTGTAATTCCACCGATGATTGTCGCCGCTGATCGGGAAACGCCAGGTACCATTGCAATGCATTGGAAAAGTCCGATTTTAAAAGATTGACGATAAGAAACTGGTGTCGTTTCTTCCATGGTGGTTGAGGAAAAAAGTTTGTCAATGAACAAGAGCACGATTCCACCCATGACGAGCATCCATCCAACAACATCCACTCGTTCCAGCAATTGGTCGATTTTGTCGTTGAATAAGAGGCCAGCGATGGCGGCCGGAATGAAACCAACCAACAGGACAAAATAGAAAGTCCAGGTCTGCCAGAACCTTCTCCAGTACAGGACCACAACAGAAAGGATTGCTCCGAGTTGAATCGCCACCGTAAATGTTTTTACAAATGGATCTGAAGAAATTCCCATCACATAGGAGCCAATGATTATGTGACCCGTGGAAGAAACCGGGAGAAATTCTGTCAAGCCTTCAATGATGGCCAGAACAATCGCCTGAAAAATCGTCATGATTTCCCTGCATCGGAAGGGCGATGGAGAATGGCAAAGATTTCAATAATAAACCCAGCTACGACGATCACCGGCCCCAGCGTGAGTCCCAGAAAGCCAAAGCCGTGAGGCTCCTTATCCAACGTCATAATGGTAAAGCCAACGACCAGCACCACTAGGCCAATCACCATGATCTGATAATTTTTTTTTCCGAAGGGGAGTTTGTTCATTTTAGTAAAGTTCGTCCAGTGAGAGTTTCAGGTATTTGTGTACGGCGCGCCAAGTGCTCACAACGGCCACAAAAATACCCAATACCATCAAACTGGCAAGCAAAGTCAGTATTCGCTCTTGATTTTCGATCATCTGAAGTTCTTCAATTTTTCGATGCCCAAGTTGGAGAACCCCCCAGAGCATGCCTACTGCTATAAGGCCTGCGAGTGCTCCATGGAGCATGGCACGAAAAATAAACGGACCCTGAATGAAAGTTCTCGTAGCGCCCACCAGTTGCATGCTCCTGATAAGAAATCGCTGGGAGAAAAGCGCCAATCTTAGCGTGTTGTTGATCAGGAGTACAACTACGATCAGCAATACAGAAGCAATGCCCAACAAAATGAGTCCGATTTTGGCAATATTTTTATTGATGGATTCAATGAGGCTTTCAACGTAGTAAACCTGAAACACGCCATTTATTTTCTCCAGCCGGGTCCTGATTTCCGCAAGCTTTTCTTTGCTGTGAAAGGCTGGATCCACAGCCACAAGGTATGCGTCCCGTAATGGATTCTCCCCAAGAAATTTCTGAAAGTCTTCGCCAGTGTCTTTGATAAATTGCTTGGCGGCTTCCTCTTTTGAAACAAATGATAAAGTCTTACCAGCATTATCTTTCAGAATAAAATCTGATTCAACAAGCTGTTTTTCGATGGCCTTAATATCTTTCTCTTCTAATTGGTTTTTGAGGTAGACCTGGATCTTTACATTTTCTTTAACAATCCTTGACAACTCTTCTGTGTAGAGTACCAGGATACCAAATAAGCCAACGACAAACAGCGCCAGTGTAATGCTAAACACGACACTCACAAAAGGGTAACTCCCCAATTTTTTCTTCTTGACTCTAAATTCTGCAGACATGAATGGGTAAAGATAACAAGGATGCCCTTATTACAAATAAAAATCCCCTTGCAGGAAGGGGATTTTTGAGTGGAAGATATTACCGATCTCGATATTCTTTCAGCTTTTTAATCAGCACCGTATCGCGGATGTATTTCAGCTCGGTGATCTCCTCCTGTCGTTCATCCAGCAAATAGTAATTCTCTTTGTAGAAAAGGAACACTGCGTGGCCCTCCCCATGAATTTCAAGAATTTCATAAAGGCTCTTGTCAAAAGGTCCGTAGAGCAACAGCTTGCCTTGCGAAAACTGATAATGGAAGTTGTGTTTTTTATCGGACAGGCCAGTCATCACTTCCATCTTGGAAGCAGAAATCTCAGACCTACTATTCGCAACATTGGTCGAGGCTTCCGGCTTTGATTCTGTTAATTCTGAAGACGGATCTACGACCTCAATATCAGGCTTTCTAACTGGCGTTGAAGTTTTGCTTTCACTTGAGACTTTAGGCTTTGCCATACGCTGTTCAGGGCTGGCAGAAGTACTCTCATTTGGATTTGGCGAGGCTATTGGTTCAATCGCAGTCTTTTCGGTGTTATTGCTATTAGTATTATCAGCCGCAGGTGTTGATATTTCCTGCTGGATGGATTCACTCGGCGTAACGGGCTGAATGTCTTCCTTAAAATAGATGTAAAGTGAAACTGCTACAAGGCCTGCTGTCATGACGGAGGCTACAGTCTTTCCTCCGTTCCACGAAATCCCACTCACCGGTACGTTATTCAAAAGGGTCTTTAATTCGATTGCCCGTGCCTGTCGCACTCCTTCCACTACCTGGCGCTGAAATTCCACATCTCCCTTTAAGGTAGGGTCTCCCTGCAGTTGATGTTCAAATGCTGTCCGGTCCTGCTCATTGAGCCGGTTGGAGAGGTAGTCATCAATTAATTCAAAATTGCTCATTGTCTAGTCTAAAAAGTCCCGCTCGGTATATTGGGATTTTACCAATTCGTCGAGCTTTTGTTTACACTTATATTTTTTTGTCTTGGCGGTGTCGGTGTTGGCGAAACCTAATTTATCGGCTATTTCCTGCATCGACATCTCATCAAAGTAGTAATACATCAAAACCTTGCGGCAAGTTTCCCCCAATTGATCCAGGCAACTGGCGATGATCTTCTCACGCTCGGGTCCGTCCAGGTCCATTGACTCAGAGAGGTCTTTTTCCTCGCTTGAAAGTCTCTTTTTCCTATCCAGCTCCTTCCTCCACAAATTCTGACATACACTGTAAATGTACGTGCTCATTTTAGAGGTAAGAACAAGATTTCCAGACCTGGCCTTCTGCCAGAAGACGACCAAGGCATCCTGATAGACGTCCCTAGCTTCTTCTTCTGTGCCGCTGTTGGTAATGACCAACTTGGTCATCATCCTGTAATACTTCTTATAAATGAACTCCAGGGCCTTTTCGTCACCTTTCTGGATCCTCTCGAAGAGGTCCTTTTCATTCATTTCCAGTCCTGACTTGAATACTCTAAATGCCACAGTTGGTAACCTTATTTTAAGTTGAGTGTATGTTAGACCAGATAAATCTCGCTTTTTTAGCGTTAACCGGCATTCTAATCAGCCCTCAGCCATGTCTGAGTACGAAAGAAAGGGCCCCAGTAACCCCTCACTTTCAAGTCTTTTCCCTCCACCCAGATCTTTGAGCGGTAGACCTTCCCGTTTTCAGGATCCAGAATATCTCCTCCGGAAAAATCAGCACCGCTTGAAGCCATATTTCGGATGATTTCCATCCCAATCACTTTCTTGTTAAAGCGTGGGTCAGCTGGGTCGCATTTATCGCATACGGGGTCAGGGTCCTCGGTCACTTTGGGGAAAAGCTTTATGACCTTACCATAAAATTTTCCATTGACTTCACTAATTTCAACAATCGACCGAGTGTCACCGGTATTGTCATCAATTGTCTTCCACTTGCCCTGGAGAGGCTGAGCTGAAACCAGAGTTCCAGTGAGAATAAATGCCAGCAGAAGGTAAAATCTCATTGCTTTAGACTTTCGAAAGTAATAAAAAAAGAGTCACGAAATTTCGCGACTCTATTGCAATGAATTATTGAGACAAAGCTATTTGCCAGGAAGACCTTTGTCTATCGGGTGCTGACTGACGGTCTCAATCTGTGGTTTAATGTTTTCTTTTCTCACCGTGGCGTCTTCTTTAGGCACCAGGAGTGGAGCAATCACCAACGCCACCACGGACATTAATTTTAGAAGAATGTTAAGCGAGGGACCTGATGTATCCTTGAATGGGTCACCTACCGTATCTCCTACTACGGCTGCCTTGTGCGGATCAGACTTCTTGTAATACATCTTTCCATCAATCTCAACGCCTTCTTCAAAACTTTTCTTCGCATTGTCCCAGGCACCACCGGCATTGGACTGGAAGATTGCCATCAACACACCCGAAACAGTCACACCAGCCAGCATACCTCCCAGTGACTCTACACCGAATCCTGGCATGAAAGCGATCACCACAGGAACGACCACGGCCATAAGTCCGGGCAGTACCATTTCTCTGAGGGCAGCCTTTGTAGAAATTTCTACGCACTTACCATATTCTGCTGACCCATCGGCATCATGGAAAGTCTTCTGATCTTCTGCTGACCATTCTTCCACAGGCTTGTCACCATGTTTTTTCATGAGGTCCAACGCAGCCTTCAAGGCAGGGATCGTTGTGAACTGCCGTCTTACTTCTTCTATCATGGCCATGGCAGCACGCCCGACGGCACCCATTGCAAGTGCGGAGAACACGAAAGGCAACATGCCACCGATGAATAATCCGGCCATTACATGTGCCTTGGAAACGTCAATCGTACTGATGCGTGCGGTAGTCATGAAAGCACCGAAAAGTGCAAGTGCAGTTAAAGCAGCTGATGCAATCGCAAAACCTTTTCCAATGGCAGCAGTTGTATTTCCAACTGCATCCAACTTATCTGTTCTGGAGCGTACTTCTTTTGGCAGCTCAGACATTTCCGCAATCCCACCGGCATTATCAGATATCGGTCCGTAGGCATCAACCGCCAACTGGATTCCAAGATTTGAAAGCATGCCTACGGCCGCAATGGCAATTCCATAGAGGCCACCAAAATTAAATGCACCTATGATGGAGACGGCGATTACGAGAATGGGCCACATGGTTGACATCATTCCAACGCCGAGACCGGCGATGATATTGGTCGCAGCGCCTGTTGAAGACTGACGAACAATTGAAAGGACGGGTTTTTTACCCATTCCAGTATAGTATTCTGTGATTAGCCCAATGACAACACCTGCCACCAAGCCAATGACGGTAGCAATGAATATACCGGTAGAGGTATAAGGATTTCCCTTTTCAGGATCAGCCCATGCATAGAGGGGATCTTTAAACCACCATTCTGCCGGCAGCATCCACTTGATGATAAACCAGGATGCCACGATCATGATGGCCGAAGAAACAATCTCTCCTGTATTGAGCGCTTTTTGTGGGTCGCCACCCTCTTTCACTTTTACAAAGAATGTCCCCAAGAAAGACATTACAATCCCAACAGCCGCAAGTGCTAAGGGCAACAAAACTGCAGACAGGCCTTCAAAATTATCGCTAAATCCCGGCACCATAAACGCGGCACCCAATACCATTGTACCAACGATGGATCCTACATATGACTCAAATAAGTCTGCACCCATTCCCGCCACATCACCCACATTATCTCCCACGTTGTCGGCGATGGTCGCAGGGTTCAATGGGTGGTCCTCAGGGATACCTGCTTCAACTTTTCCAACCAGGTCAGCGCCTACGTCAGCTGCTTTGGTATAAATTCCTCCACCAACTCTGGCAAACAAGGCAATGGAGGAGGCTCCAAATGAAAATCCTGTGATCACGGTGATTACCTGATTGAGGCCAGCCTGGGTATCCACTCCAAAAATTTGCGAATAAATGATAAAGAGTAAGCTCAATCCAAGCACACCAATTCCAACCACGCCCATACCCATTACTGAACCTCCTGTGAAGGCAAGTTCGAGTGCTTTTCCAAGACTTGTTCTGGCAGCGTTGGTAGTACGGACATTTGCTTTTGTGGCCACTCTCATTCCAATATATCCTGCCAATGCAGAACTAAAAGCACCAAGCACAAATGAAAGTCCTACCAAAGGGGAGGAGGTTTCGCTGTTGGCAGTGACCGCCAGAAGCGTGGCAACACATACTACGAAAATCGCCAACACCTTATACTCGGCTTTAAGAAACGCCATTGCGCCCTCTGCAATGTGGTCTGCAATCTTTTTCATCTTGTCAGTACCGGCATCTTGCCTCGCCACCCAGGCACTTTTCCATACAACATAAAGCAGTCCCAGAAGTCCAAATACAGGTAAAGAGTACAAAAGCGTTTTCATGCAGTTTTATATCGTCAGGTTAGCAATTAATGATACCATACAACCGTAAGGCACCAAAAAAGTCCCGCAAAGATAGAATAAGCCAAAATATTACCAAAAGGGCTTTCTATGCGGGAAATAGAGCTTTTAGTGTAGTCCAGAGTTTGCGTTTCGCCGCATCATCCGAGTTTAGTTTTTCAAGTGGCTCAGAGAAGATCACAGAAGTCTCACCAGTTTGTATCACTTCATATAGCGCCAGTCCCTTAGGGGGTGCCATGAAAGCAATCATTCTCGAGGGCTTCTCTTCAAGAGACATCAGGTCAAACTGTGCTTGATGAATGATCCTCACGGATTCCAGCGATAGCCTGACCGAGGACAAAATCTTAAATAAGAGCAATCGTTGATCATCCTTCACTTCGCTCCAGGGATTCGAAATGATGATGGTGACCTTCGTGGGGACCTGATAAAGTTCTTCGATATAGATATTCTCTAAAGCGTGATCTGTCATGGATTGTTTCTGCTTAGTTCAGGAAATCAATGTGATAGAAAGCTACTTATCCTTGATGTCAAAGAAGGATCTTAATTCAGTGGCTTCCTGCGGTTTCATTCTTCCCGATAGGATTAATCGGAGTTGCCTTCTGTGCAAAGCTCCATCATACAGCGCCTTCTCTTCCTCCGTCTCCGGCTCCACTTCCGGTACTTCTACCGGTTTTCCATTTTTATCAACAGCGACAAAAGTAAAATAGGCTGAGTTGCTTGCCATTTTTTTTTCTTCCGGAATATTTTCCGCGTCCACATCGATCCGGATTTCGACAGATGAATTAAAAGCCCTGGTGACTCTTGCCCGGAGGGTCACCACGTTGCCTAACTGAATAGGACTGCGGAAAGAAATATTATCCACCGAGGCGGTAACTACAATGCTGTTGCAATGTTTTTGGCCTGCGATCGCAGACACTACATCCATCCAACTCATGAGTCGACCGCCCATGAGGTTGTTGAGTGTGTTCGTATCGTTTGGGAGTACAAGTTCCGTCATGCTCACAAATGATTCTTTGGGTGTTTTCTTTTTGCGGGTCATCTAAGAATATTGATTTGAATTTACCTTGAAGCCTAAGTTCATGCTCTCGACGGGGAAGCAGCAAACTGTCTCGCTATCCAAAATCCAGGTGCTCGCCCATTGCCGAACGTTTCTGTCAATAGCTTCTCAGTGGCTTTCACCCCATTAAATGTTAGTAAGTACTTAGTTTTGGTAAATTTCATTAAAATAAGTTGCAAAACATTGTCTACTGTGCGTATTTGCTGACTTTAAGGGTTATGCAAATTACAACATCACATTTTTTGATTGCCACTTCGACCTTGATTACGGGGTAGCTCCCATCATATTCCCTTACCCAATTTATTTTATTTTTATTAACGAAGCCTGACAAACCCAGGTATCATTCAAATTTTGCGCAGTATGAAAGTCTTAAAATTCGGAGGGTCTTCAGTGGCCACTCCAGATCGAATAAAGTTAGTCATCGGAATTGTTCGTTCCTATCCATTGGATCAAGTGGTACTGGTCTTCTCCGCTTTTGGCGGAGTGACAGATGTGCTGATCCGATTAAGTGAAGAGGCTTTGCGGGGCGATGATCTCTATAAGACAACGCTCAAGCAATTGGAAGAGCGTCATCTGGATGCAATCCGCTCTTTGATTGGAATACAACGTCAAAGCAGTTTTCTGGCCAGTGTGAAAACATTGATCAACGAACTCGAAGATGTGATTCATGGAATCTATTTGGTGAAAGAGCGAACACCCCGGATGCTGGACTTTGTGATGAGCTTTGGGGAGCGTTTGTCTGCCTTCATCATCAGTGAAGCTTTCAATAATGAAAATATTCCTTGTGAATTTCTGGATGCCCGGGGCATTATTAAGACTGACAACAACTTTGGTCATGCCAAGGTTGATTTCGAGATTACCAATCAGTTGATTGAAGGACACTTCAAAAGCCATCATAAGTTACAAGTGGTGACTGGCTTTATTGCTACTTCAAAGAGTGGCGAAACTACCACGTTGGGCAGGAGCGGGTCAGATTACACAGCCGCCATCCTGGCTGGAGCACTTCGTTCGACTGCTCTTGAAATATGGACGGACGTAGATGGTATGATGACTGCAGATCCACGCAAGGTGAAGAAAGCTTTCACTGTGAAAGAAATGACCTATCAGGAAGCCATGGAGCTTTCGCACTTTGGAGCGAAGGTAATTTTTCCGGCTACGATGCAACCAGCCATGCGCAACGACATTCCGATCTGGGTTAAGAATACATTTAACCCTTCCTTTCCTGGAACAATCATAAGGGCTGTTGGAAATGGAAAGGACTTCATCATCAAAGGCATCTCATCCATGGGCAACATGAGTTTGTTAAGTGTACAAGGCACAGGTCTGCAAGGAGTTGTCGGGGTATCCATGCGATTGTTTGCGGCGCTTGCGAAAGAAAATGTAAATGTGATTCTGATCAGTCAGGCTTCCTCCGAACATTCCATTTGCTTTGCAGTCGAAAATTCTTCAGCGCTCCGGGCAAAATCGGCCATCGAAAGAGAATTTATCTATGAGATTAATAGCAATGAGATGGATAGCGTGGCTGTTGACAATAGCCTGGCCATCGTAGCCATTGTAGGCGAGAACATGAGGCACAATCCTGGAACCAGCGGAAGGATGTTTCATGCTTTGGGTAAAAGCGGTGTCAATGTTTATGCCATTGCACAAGGTTCATCAGAGTTGAATATATCCGCTGTGATTCGCGAATCGGATGTTGCCAAGACGCTCAACGTGTTGCATGAGGCGTTCTTTTTATCCGACAAGAGGGTCGTGAATCTATTTCTGGTGGGCACTGGATTAATTGGCAAAGAATTGTTAAAAATGATCCATACACAGTATGAGCAGCTGTCGCGCCAAAACCTGTTGGAAGTAAATGTAGTTGCTGTTGCTAACAGCAAGAAGATGCTATTTGGTGAGAATGGATTGGATGTGCTCACTTGCGTGGACACGATGAAAGCTTCAGGAGAAAAAATGGAACTCCATGTCTATGCGGAGAAAATGCAGGCCATGAATCTATCCAATAGCATTTTTGTGGATTGCACATCAAGCGAGGAGGTGAGTGGGCAATATGAAGCGATTCTGGATGCCAACATTTCAATTGTTACTCCGAATAAGAAAGCCAATTCCGGCCCCCTTAAACGGTATCATAGTTTGAAAAACATTAGTTTTAAAAGGGGAACCCGTTTCCTTTATGAAACGAATGTTGGCGCCGGCCTTCCAGTCATCAATACGTTAAATGATTTGATGCTCAGCGGTGATAAGGTCATTCGCATTGAAGCAGTATTAAGTGGTACGTTGAATTTTATATTCAGCTCTTTCAATGGCGAAAAAAAATTCAGCCAGATTGTGCGTGAAGCGAAAGACCTCGGGTATACTGAGCCAGACCCACGCGACGATCTCAATGGAATGGATGTGGCAAGAAAAGTGCTCATCCTTGGGCGAGAAGCAGGAATTGATTTGGAACTTTCTGACATTGAAGTGACTGGACTCGCTCCGAAGGATTGTCTTGAAGCGCCCTCCGTGGAGGAATTCTTTAAAAGGCTGTCGGCTCATGATCCAGGTTTTGAAAGGCAGCGCGTTGAAGCCGATAAGAAAAACGAGAAACTCCGCTACATGGCTGTGTTGTCCGATGGTAAGGCAAGGTTATCATTGGCAAGTGTAAGTTCTGATCATCCTTTCTATTCGCTGAAGGGTAGCGATAATATTATATTGCTGACAACCGAGCGATACCACGAAAGACCGATGGTGATCCGGGGTCCGGGAGCAGGTGCAGCCGTTACTGCGGCAGGTGTGTTTGCGGATGTGATCCGAATTGGTAACTACGCGGTGCGATGAAGACAATCAAAGCTTTTGCGCCTGCGACGGTGGCAAATGTTTGCTGCGGGTTCGACGTGCTCGGGTTTGCCATCCATGCGCCTGCGGATGAGGTCATACTCACACTTCGGAATAAGCCAGGCGTCATCGTCAATAGCATTGTTGGGGATGGAGGTAGGTTGCCGCTTGATCCACAAAAAAACACTGCCAGCGTCGCGATACTCTCGTATCTAAGGCACCTCGGCAGTTTGCAAGGGGTTGGGATCGAGCTAATCAAAAAGCTTCCATTGGGCAGTGGTATGGGCTCCAGCGCGGCCAGTGCGGTGGCTGCACTGGTGGGCATCAATTGCCTGCTGGGTGAGCCCCTTACACGAAAAGATTTGATCGTTCATGCGATGGAAGCGGAGCGTATCGCCTGTGGTTCTGCGCATGCAGATAATGCCGCACCTTCCTTACTCGGAGGCTTTGTGTTGATCCGAGACTATGCGACCATGGATGTGATCAAGATACCTTCACCGCCGGATTTGTTTTGCACCTTAATTCATCCACACATTGAATTAAATACCGAGGATTCCAGGAAAGTGTTGAGGGGATCAATCTCATTAAAAGATGCAGTCATTCAAAGTGGCAACATTGCTGCCTTGATGATTGGACTGACACAACATGATTATGCACTCATATCAAGGTCCCTTAAGGATGTAATCGCCGAGCCAATCCGGTCAGTATTTATTCCAGGCTTTGAACAGATCAGGGGAATGGTGAAAGATGCAGGCTCTTTGGGATTTGGAATATCAGGGTCTGGCCCAACGGTATTCGCGTTAAGCACAAGTTTTGAGATTGCAGAAAAAGCAGGTGAAGTGGTTCGTAAACACTTTAAGGGAGTCAATCTTCAGAGCGATGTATATGTTTCAACGGTCAATCAGGAGGGAGCAAGAGTATCGTGATGAATTTTTATAGCACGAATGATAAAAGTCTTCGCGTCAGCTTTGAGGAGGCTGTACGTCAGGGTCTGGCCACCGGTGGAGGACTTTTCATGCCGGAAAAAATTGAGCCGCTCCCTGAAGCGTTTTGGACAAAGTTTCCCAAGAGAAATTTCAGAGAGATTTCTTTTGAGGTCGCAGCACATTTTTTGCAAGGTGAGTTGCCAGCCGATGATCTTCACAAGATCATTGACCATACGCTAGTCTTCGATTCACCTTTGGTGAGAATAGACGAGAATACTTTTTCGTTGGAGTTATTTCATGGACCCACCCTGGCCTTTAAGGATTTTGGTGCGCGGTTCTTGGCGGCAACGGTAGGGCACCTCGCGAAGAAACGGCAGCAAGAGATTACCATCATTGTGGCGACTTCAGGTGATACAGGAAGCGCGGTAGCCCATGGTTTTTTCAACTTGCCAGGAACAAAAGTAGTGGTGCTTTATCCTTCTGGAAAGGTGACTGAATCCCAGGAAAGGCAATTCACCACGTTGGGGGGAAATGTGACGGCACTCGAAGTGGAAGGAACTTTTGATGATTGTCAACGAATGGTGAAGCAATCATTTGGGGACGACGAAATAAGAAGGAAGCGGATTCTTACATCGGCCAACTCGATTAATATCGCGCGGCTCCTGCCACAGATGTTTTATTATTTCAGGGCTTTTCAGCAATTGCCACAAAACCACAATCAACCGGTGGTCATTTCAGTGCCCAGTGGAAACTTCGGAAACCTCACTGCAGGTTTGATGGCAAAGAAAATGGGCCTGCCTGTAGATAAATTTGTGGTCGCAACAAATGTGAATGACGTTGTGCCCATCTATTTGCAAACAGGTTCTTTCAATCCAAGGCCATCGCAATCCACCATTAGCAATGCGATGGACGTAGGCAATCCCAGCAACTTTGCCAGGATGTTGGACCTTTATGATCATTCGCAATTAGCATTGGCGAAAGATGTTTTAGGCTATTCTTATACGGATGTGGAAACATCCTATGCAATTCAGGAGGTGTTCAGAAGGTTTGGATATATTCTAGATCCACACGGAGCAGTGGGTTACCTGGGATTAAAAAAATACCTTGACAGCAATCACTCTTCCATTGGAATCTTTCTTGAGACAGCACATCCGGCAAAATTTAAAGAGGCGGTAGAGAAGTCCATTGGAAGTCCGATCAAAATGCCGGAGCAATTATTGAACTTCATGGTAAAGGAAAAGAAATCGATTAGGATGAAGAATGACTTCAATGAACTAAAGAAATTTCTCCTCGAAAATAATTGATTGACAAGTTGGATGATGTTTCAGGTTTGAGACTTCCAACCTTGCTCGCCCAATAAGGGCACGAAGGAAAAAAAGTCAAACTCCTCTTTGAAAAGCTTACCACCTCTTTTTGTAATCTTCACCATCCTTTGTTTATCACGGTCACCGACTGGCACCACGAGAATACCGTTCTCTGCCAGTTGGCCAATAAGCGCTTCTGGTACGACCGGTGCACCTGCCGTAACAATGATTTTACTGTAAGGAGCCCGGACAGGCAGTCCTTTCGACCCATCACCAAAAAAGAAGAACGGTTGATAGCCTAATTCCGGCAGGAAATCCCTGGTCTTTTCATAAAGCTTCCTGTTGTACTCAATCGTGTAAACTTTAGCCCCCATTTCGAGCAGAATGCACGCCTGGTAGCCTGAACCAGTACCGATTTCGAGTACCTTGTCGCCTGGCTTTATTTCCAGTTTTTCGGTTTGAAATGCTACCGTATAGGGTTGTGAGATGGTCTGACCTTCGCCTATTGGAAAAGCCTTATCCTGATACGCGTGACCGAGCAGCGCATCATCAAAAAAAGCGTGCCTTGGCACATTCCCAATGGCTGCCAAAAGTCGTTCCTCGTGGATGCCTTTTTGGCGCAATTTCCTCACCAATTTTCCACGAAGGCCTCGCTGCTTGTAATTATCCTCGATCATTGAATTAACCCCTAAAAAGGCCATTTTTTGCATCAAAACAAAGTTTTTTAATATTCTTAGGAAATCTGAGAGCGAACAGCCTACTTTGAAGTTCTCTAATACACGGTGAGTAACTATTTTGCCATAGCGTTCACATCTGTGTACCTGACCCGGACAGTAGGAGTGGCCAAAACCACCCACTACTGTAGGGGCCGGGAAATTCTCCCCACAATAATTGATTGAAAGATTAAGGTTCCCAATTTGGCAATCTTATAATCTTCTAAAACCCGATAAGCACGAATGGTGCCCAATAGTAGGGTGCGTAATATTTTTTACTTTGCATCATCGTGATCTTGGCTTGTTGCAGAGCCTCTTTATAATTGGGTTCCGATTGCTTCAGCAGTTGCTGATAGAAATCAGTCATTAGTTCGGAGGTTGATTCATCCGCAACGCTCCAATATGAAACCATAATGTTTTTTGCACCTGCATAGACCAGAGCCCTTGATAGACCGATGACTCCTTCTCCTTTTGAAAACTTTCCAAGTCCAGTCTGACAAGCCGACAAGACGGCGAGATCGGCATTGAGTTTTAGATTAAATATTTCGCCTGAAAACACATTGCCATCTTCGGTCGGAGAAGATTGCAAAAAAATTCTCGACAACTCTGGTGATTTCTCATCTACTATTCCGTGGGTAGCAAAATGCAAATACCGGAAGTCTGAGAGTTTGCCTGACTTGATCATCGACTCGTTGGCATCGCTCCCCTTGGCAACGAAGGCGTTGGAGGCAAATAATTGTGAGATGTTGTCTACTTCCTGTGCTGTCGAAGGCAATTCAATCAGGTTGTCTTTTTCAGGAAATGTTATGGGTGCACAAAGAAAGATGGCTTGCTTCTGGATCTTTTTTTCGGATTTCGATTTCTGCAAAACGAGTCCAGCAGAAAATTCATAACTAACGCCAAATTTTTTAGCCAGGTAGGGAACATTTGAAAAATCCTCATCGTCACCAACGGTATTGGTAGGGATTGCTTCAAAGGGCATCGTACTCAATCGCCCTCCCGGTATGATCACCAGGTCTTTTGCCGATGTCGGCACTCCACGGAGCAATATTTTAGAAAGTGCTTTGGATGATTCACGATATGTTTCGAATACGGAGTAATACAGACTATTATTAAAACCTTTGACCATCTTGTCGAAATCAATGGGAAGGCTTGAGTTGTATACATGAAATTTTGAATGCGTGATAACAAATGAATATAATCTCTGACCTCTTTCTGCGATAAAATAACATACGAGTACGGTCTTGTGATCCAATATCTTTTGAAGTTCTGGGATGGAAGGATTGGCCTGGCTGAATTTCAGATTGAAGTAATCAGGGTAGTCTTTCTCCAGCTGTTTAATAAAACTTTGATATTGCCGATTGGCGGTGAAGAGATTTTCACGGAGCACTTTCTCTTCTTCCGCACCCGGATTTTGGGATAGCTTTTGGGACAATAAGGCGATGAAGGCCTTAGAATTCTTCTCTTCATCTAATATGTCTGCCGGGATTCCGGCGAATGATTTCGCCTCTGCATCGGCAATGGACGCTTGTAATACCGCGGACTTACTTTTTTCCGCAAAGTAAAAGGCCACTTGACGGTATGCCCTGAAATCAAACGTCATTTCGCTGATGGCATGTGCGATTCGCACACCATCTTCATAAACTTCATTGGCAGAACTGCCCAATTCGATTTTATCGTTTTCGTCCGTGCTGTGATAGCGGATGTCGTCTATCAATGTGTCACAAACGTGGAGGCAAGACAATGCCAATTTGAGTTCATTCAATTTCAAGGTCTTGCCGAAATACCTTGCTTCCAGTGTCTCGGCCTTTAGTCTCATGGAATAAAGCAGAACTTTTCCGTTGTAGTATTCTGTGGCTTTAGGATTTTTTGTAATGTCTTTTTGACCAAAAGAGGGTGCATTGGCACAAAGAGCGTCCTGGAAATTTTGCAATGCCCCATCGAACAAATTATCACTTAATTTCAGAACCCCGATCTGATTCAAGACATTGGAGATGTCATGATGTTTTTCGCCATATGACTTTTTGTAGATGGCCAATGCTTTTTCGAAATAGGCGAGAGACGCTTTCTTGTCACCCATTGCCTTATAAGTCAATCCAAGGTTGACCAGGGCCAGTGCCTGGTTCGGGTGTCCGTCAGGATAAATCTTCTTCCAGATTGATTGGGCATTTTCAAAGTTATTAACAGCATCGCCATAAAGTTTTAACCCGAGGTACATCATGCCGATGTTGGTGTTGGAAATGGCGATTTTAGGATGTTCTTTCCCGTGAATTTTTTCATAGACAGACATTGCCATTTCGTAATACTCTAATGCTTTGTCTGCATCCGTTTGGCTATAGACCAACCCAAGGTCGTTGTAAGATGCAGCTACCTCCTCGCTGTTCTCACCCTTTAGCTTTTGGCGTATTTGTAAGGCAATCAACCCATTTTCTTCTGCTTGATTCAGTTTTCCTGTAGTGAGATAAACCAGGCTTAAGTTCGCAAGACACTTTGCGGCTTCTTGGGAAGTCATGCCTCCGGCGGTTTGAAAGAGATTCAGAGCCTGTTGAAGATTCTCCAGCGCAAGGTCATTTCTTGCCTTGTTAAGATATAAGAATCCAATGTTGGTCTTGGTGATGGCTTCGACGAAAATATTATTATCGAATTTTATGTTCTCTAATTCCGTCTCGGCTTCATCCAGCTTTCCTTGCAGAATTGATATTTCTGCAGATCGATTGGCCAACATCGCCTTTGTTTTTTGGTCGTTATTCGGAAACGAAGATTGGGCCAATTTTTTAGCCTCGTCATAATGCGCGAGGGTAATGAGCGAATCAATGGCATTCAGAATGTTATTTTGCTGGCCGAAAGAAAACAGCGCAGGCATCAAAAGCAGAAGAAGTATGATGTGCTTGCTCATCTTCTAGAAACGGTAGACGTATGTAAAGGAGGCAACCAATTCACGTGTGAGTCCATCCGGACTGAATTTCCTTTGCTGCAGTTTATGTCCTACCAGGAGCCGTATTCCACTTCTTACATTAAAGTTATAACCTGCAGTAGCAATGGCGGTTAAAGCAAGTCCGTGTGCTACATCACCTGCCGCATTTTGGGAAGTTCTGTTTCCTTTAAAATCCGTAATCACATCGCTCGTGATCCTGTAGATGGGCAAGAGTCCTGCTGAGAAGTTTACTCTGGAGAGCCGAAAGTTTCGCTCCACGCGTAGCATCACATCCACCCCACGTCGCAATTCTGTCGCATTGGCATATTCTTGCACATAGGCTTGCTCATCAGCATCGGTCGTTTTCCAACGGTGCCAGTCAAATTGATTTTTGTTATTGTTCAGTGGTACTTGGATGCCGGTCGCTAGAAGCCACTTTTGGTTGATCAAGGAAAGCCCGGCAATAAGGTCGTATGTACCAAGGCTTGTTTGATAATACATTGGCAGCACATTGCCTTCAGCTGTGGAAAAATCAGAATTATTCGATGGAATTTTTCCGCCTAATGAGAGGTTAAGGTCAAATTTATCGGAAGAGAAGATGTTGCGCGTGAGGCAGAGGGAGATATCGCTCAACGAAGAGGTTTTATCGAGTCTTCCCTCTACGTGCTGGAAAGGTAGTTTCAGTTGAAAGAAGGTCTTTCTGTTGAGACTGAAATTCATGTCGGCGGTGGCTACGTAAACGATGGGGGTGAGGGTGGTGGTCCCCCGATAGAAACTCAGTTCCATGGTCCTGAGTTTGAATTCGATTTTCTTATTATAAGGTTGATCTGGCTTCATTGCGCCCATGGTGCAGAATCCGGCGTCGCTGCAGCCTTGGGAATAGGCCGAACTGCATGTCAGGATAAAGATGAATAAAAGGCTAATTCTCATAATTCGTTCTGCCTGCTAAGTTATGATTCTATTGCCAACAAAAATAGATATCGGCACAGCAATAGGAACGCTTATAGTGATTTGGGTCAGGCGATTTCTGAATGATCAGAAAATGAATTACCTAAGATTGGGTTAAACAACGATCAACAACGGTAAATTCTACATTCCAAGACTCTGATTCTCAATCGATGCGAGCTCGATAATTTTGGCGTACTCGGCTGGATTGAGGTCGTTGAAGAAGTAGTGAATTGGATTAACCTGGGCGCCGTTGATAAAGACTTCATAGTGAAGGTGAGGGGCAGTAGAGAGGCCTGTGTCTCCCACAAATCCAATTAATTCGCCTCGCTTTACACGCTGACCGTTTCTGACTGCGAAGCCGTGCATGTGAGCATATCTTGTGCGGTAGCCAAAGCCATGGTCAATTTCAACCTTTTTACCGTACCCTGTAAAACTGACTTCAATGTTATCGATCACGCCATCAGCAGCTGCGTAAATGGGTGTACCAATGGGAGCTGCGAAATCAATTCCGGAGTGCATTTTGCGTACCTTATAAATTGGATGAATGCGAATGCCAAAACCTGAAGCAAGGACAACCGTCGCTTTCTTAGGGATCGGTTGGATGGCTGGGATGGCTGCAAATAATTTCTCTTTGTTGTCGGCCAACCCCACGATTTCATCGTGAGATTTGGATTCGATGTATACTTTTCTGCGAAGTTGGTCAATGGATTCGTTGAGTTTGACGATAATGTCTTCATGAATAATGTCCTTGCTCTTGATATCTTCATATCGGTCAACACCACCAACCCCTGCCTCCCGAATCGATTTATCAATTGGCTCCGATCCCAAAACAACCCGATAGATGTTGTCATCCCGATAGGCCATGTTGACCAATATCTTGTCGAGGTCGGTCACTTTCTTTTGAAGCTCCTCAAAATAGAACTCCATCTCTTTTACTTCGTTCTTGAGGATTACTTCTTTGGGTGATTCAAAGTAGTTGCTGTACAACATGAGGAGGCCCACTGCCATAGCCATTGTCAAAGAGAATATCCCTACGGTATTGAGAATAACATCTCCGGTCGTGGTTTTCACACGGATATACTTGCAGGATTCCTTATCGTAGTAGTACTTGATCTTTGCCATATGAACTAATTATTGCGCCTTTGGACGGAATGCTTTTATGACGTTTTCATTGCATTCCAGATAGGGGCCACCGAGCAAATCTAAGCAATATGGAATTGCCGGAAAAACTGCGTCTAAACACTGCCGGATGGACTTGGGTTTTCCAGGCAAATTCAGGATCAATGTTTTGTTGCGCAAACCAGCCGTTTGCCTCGAAAGAATGGCCGTGGGCACATATTTCAGGCTTTCGGCTCGCATCAATTCACCAAACCCAGGCATCATTTTGTTGCAAACAGCCTCCGTCGCTTCCGGGGTTACATCCCGTAAGGAAGGCCCCGTGCCACCGCAAGTAACGATCAGACAGCACCCTTTGGTGTCGGCCATTTCGATGAGGGTTTCCACTATGATTGGCTGCTCATCCGGTATGACCGAATACACTTTCTCCCAGGGGCTGATAAGATATTCCGTCAAGACGGCGACGATTGCCTTGCCAGGAATGTCTTCATAGATTCCCTGACTGGCGCGGTCCGAGACGTTGATGATGCCGATGTAAATCATGAAGGATTTGGTTGTTGGTTGATGTTATTTGCAAACGACACGTAAATGGTTTGGGAAATGGAGTAATCCTTATAAACTTAATAATTCTGTGTCAAGTTGTAAGTAACAAAACATAATTAATGGAGGTGTCTTCTCTGCCCCGTCTCGGGCGCCGCGAACTTCGGACCTCCTATGAAATGAAATTCGGCAAACATTATTGAGATATCAAGAGAGACTGACAGTAGGTGCTTTAAACTTCGTATGTAGGTCGCGGTATTTTTGCTGAGACACCAAAAAACCGCGAAGACCCCCCAAGAACAAACAGATTGCAGCAATCATTGTCAATGGTTTATCTTGAATTTGATATTTTCTGATCTCCCTTTCTTATAAACCATTCTTCCCTGGGCCTTTCCTTTTCTCATTTCTTTTTGTTGGATGGAAGGCAGCGCAATGATCTCGGTGCATGCGACGGAGCAACATCCTTTAAATTTAGCGGCGCATGCTTCACATTGAATAAAGAGGAGATGGCATGCTTCGTTCTTACAATTTGTATGTGCATCACAAGGTTCTCCACATTGATGGCATATGCTCACAACTTTATTGGATATGCGTTCCCCAAGGCGTTCATCGAATACGAAGTTTTTACCTTCGAACTTATTTTCCTGGTTTTGGCCTTTCACCTGGCGAGCGTATTCAATAATGCCACCGTCCAGCTGGAAGACATTCTTGAAACCGCGGTGCTTCATCCACGCACTCGCTTTTTCGCATCGAATGCCGCCTGTGCAGTACATGACAATGTTCTTGTCTTTTTTGGATTCCAGTAATTTCTCCACCACTGGCAGCGCGTCTTTAAAAGTATCGACATCCGGACAAATTGCATGTTGAAAATGTCCTACTTCGCTCTCATAGTGGTTGCGCATGTCAACGATCAGTGTTTCGGGATCATCGGCAAGTTTGTTGAACATGGCTGCGTTTACATGGGTGCCTGAATCTGTCACATCAAATCCTTCGTCTGTGAGACCGTCAGCAACAATCTTTTTCTTGACTTGAATTTTAAGTACAAAAAAGGACTTGCCATCATCTTCAATGGCAATGTTTAAGCGGATACCGTTTAGAAAATCAATTCCGTAAAGGGCTTCTTTGAAAGTTTCAAATTTTTCCTTTGGGACGCTGATTTGAGCGTTGATGCCTTCTTTCGCCACATAAACACGTCCAAGTACACTCAAGCCAGACCACTGTTGGTAAATACGGTCCCTGAATTCCTCTGGGTCAGAAATTTTTTGATACTTATAAAACGACAAGGTCAAGCGACTTTGAGGAGTCGTATGAAATTGCTTTTTGAGAGTACGTTTTTCAATTTGATTGTGAAGGGCCTTCATAACTAGAGGCAAAATTAAGGCTTAATCCCTGAATCCCCAATCCGAGCATTGACCACCAAGTTATCTCTGGTAGCAAATACCTATTTAATAGTGGAGGCTTTTAATTGTCCTCGAAGCAATAGGTTGTATTCATCGCATGTAAGGTACCCATGCTTGCTGCAATAGGGACAAGTCTTATAAGTTTCGCCGAAATAGTCTTTCTTTATGATCACGGTTGTCCCCGTGCAAACAGGGCACGTAACTTTGCCAGTGGGACCACAGTCAATATTATAGTCTTGAGACAGGATCTCAGTGGCTTTCAAAGATTCCGACTGCCGCTCCACGAGAAGGGCCCCTTCTGCCTTCTTCAGCCACATTGTAGCTTCACTTGAAAATGAACCGGTCGTTCCTTTGAGTTGGAGATATTTGTTCAACCAGTCAATACTTTGTTTATTCTTGCCGAGGTAGAATGAATTTTTTCCGAAGTAAAAAGTTAAGTCAGAGGGAATGCTCTTTATATTGCTTAGCGCATAGCGCAATTTTTCATCGGCCCACTCATAGTCACCTTGTTCCATCAAAACCACTCCTGAATCAAGCTGCATTCTGACGTAGCGATCTCTCTCAAATTCTTTTTGTTGTCCGAGCATCCGAATTTTCTCTTTTTCAGCTTCCTGAGCAAAAGAAGCAGTGAAAAACAGTAGGAAGAATATGCACAGGCAATGCTTCATGATTGGAATCTTTTCTTATCTAACCCGAGCCATTCCAGAGTGGCGTTGGAGAAAATATCTTCTTTTACTTTTTTCGGGAGGCCGGAGTCTTCAATGAATTTTCCGATCTCGAGGTCACCGAGTGGAAATGGATAGTCAGAACCAAGTGTCACGCGCTGAGATCCCACCATCTTAATGACGTATTCCAGCATGAATAAATCATGAGTAATGCTGTCTACCCAGAATTTACCCAAATACTTCCTTGGCTCCACAGGGTTATCAATGGCCACCAGGTCGGGGCGGCATTCAAAACCTTGTTGGATGCGGCCTATGGTAGACAGGAAAGAACCACCTGCGTGTGCGAAGTTTACCCTCAAGCCAGGTAACCTTTCAAAAATCCCGCCAAAAATCATGGAACAGAGGGCTCGTGAGGTTTCAGCGGGCATGCCCACGAGCCAGGGTAGCCAATAGCGCGACATTTTCTTTTCGCCCATCATGTTCCAGGGATGCACTAAAACTGCCATGCTTAGTTTGTCACACGCTTCGAAGATTGGAAAGAATCGTTCCTCATTTAGATTTTCGTCATTGATGTTGGAGCCAATCTGAACGCCAAGCAATCCTATTTTTTTGCATCTTTTGAGTTCTTCGATGGCCAGCTCAGTGTCTTGCATAGGTAAGGTACCAAGCCCGACATAGTTGTCAGGGTATTTTCCAACCAATTTTGCAAGATGGTCATTTAGATATTTGGATAATTCGAGACAATCGGCCGGCTTGGCCCAATATGAAAACATGACAGGAATGGTGCATACCACCTGAACTGTCGTGTGGAAGGTTTCGTATTCCTTTATTCGCAATTCAGCGTTCCAGCAATTCTCTTTTATTTCCCTGAAGAACTGGTTGCCGCGCATCATCTTGGCAAAACCTTTCTTGTGATGTTGGAGATAGATAAAATCGCCATAGCCAAACTTTTCGCTCCAATTCGGCATTTTCTTCGGCAACAGATGAGTATGGCTATCGATTTTAAGCACCCTTTCAAATAATCAGTTGCGCAATATAGTGGAAAGTTGAAAGCGGGAGAGTGAAGGGTAAAGCTTAAAGTTGAAAGCTTAAAGCTGAAAATAGAATAGTCTTTAATATCCTGTCATTACTGCTTCCAAACTGAAGTGGTCAGAAAGGTCAACGTGTTCTTTATGCCAACGTTGGCGAATGATCTGTACTTGTCTTTTGATGGTATAATCATTTGGTGAGTTGGAACGGATCAAGACGTAGTCCAATAGGAGCCTATACTCTTTACGGGCTTTGCATAGATCATTGAAGGGACGGTCCATCGTAAATTGCTGGTCTCCTTCCAATGTTCCATCCTTAGCCTGGAGGATTTGGAGCATCTTAAAATAACGAGGAAGCCGGTCAATAAAGTCCTGGGAAATATTCGAGGGTAATTTTGGCGGCAAGCTTTTCAAAGTGTTGAAGTCTCCACAAATCAACTGCGGCACACCGTCTTTGCAATGTGGTTCGAGTAATTCCTTCGAGAGTTGCTGATACTGGCTGTACAAAATTTCCTGAGTACCGAATGCCTGCATGTGGGTGCCAATGACCTGGATGGGTTTTCCTTTCACTTCCACCTCTGCCAGCATGGCCCCTTTACGAGCAAGCCGATCAAATCCAGTTCGATCTTTAAACCTGATTTGATGCTCCTGACGAATGGGGTACTTGCTAAAAATCATAACACCGCCATTGGCCTTCAATGAGAGGAATCGCTTGTTGAGGACTTGGGTGTGATGAGGATAGAGCGCTGACAGTCCATCGGTGACAATTCTTCGGCTGCGCTTGTGAAATAGCTCTTGAAAAACGATGAGCTCGTTATTTTTTTGATTCAGTTGATTCACGATCGCCCTTGCTCTTTTTGCCTTACCATTGCTTTTGGCAAAGCTCGGGAGCATCTGAATATTCCAGGTCAATATTTTAAGCGAATCCTGCGCCAAGAGTGGTCGCATGAAAAGAATGGACATTCCTAAAATGATAATGACATTATGAATGAACCGGTTGTTTCGCATCAACGGTGTTTAAGGATCTTATCCAAAAAGCCGATGAATCTGAGCATGATAAAGAAGCATGATCGTTTTCCCGTCCTTGATTTCTCCAGTTGAGATCATAGCGAGGGCTTTGTCAAAATCTAACTCCAGCACATCAATGTCTTCTCCCTCCACGCCACCTCCATCATTCACTTTTTTCTCATTGGAATATTCTGCAATGAAAAAATAGAGTATCTCGGTTACAGAACCGGGAGACATATAGGCCTCAAATATTTTCTTTACTTCACTCACCTTGTAGCCCGTTTCTTCTTCTGTTTCGCGTTTGATGGCTACTTCTGGTTGGTCTTTGTCGAGGAGTCCCGCGCATGCTTCGATCAGCATTCCGTCAGGGTTGCCATTGATAAAAGTGGGAAGCCGGAATTGACGCGTGAGGATCAGCGTTCTTTGATTCTTATTGAAGAGCAGGATCACGGCCCCGTTGCCACGATCATACGCCTCCCGGCTGTGGGTGTGCCACGTACCATCCTTCTTTTGAAAATCGAATTTTATTTTCTTTAAAATGTACCAGTTGTCTGAAAGGATTTCCTCTTTCAGGATTCTTACTTGTCGCGACATTTATTAAAACTTATAGAGAATAAGGTGAACGATATTCTCTCTTCACAAATGCGTTGGCCTGGTCGAAGTTGGTAACCTTCATATCATTTCCATTCCAGAGCAGTTTCATAGCTCTCCCAGGATAATCAAACGTCCCAGGTCGATCTGTTCTAGGAGTACGAATGTCGTTGCTGCGGATGGCAAGGTTTCCCATGAGAATGGTTTCTGTCAAAGGCCCAGCCGTATCAAAAGGGGAGCTCACTTCCATTTTTCCATAGCCTGCGATGCATGCTTCAACCCATTGGGCATAATGTCCATCGATACCGCCGGTCACACGCTTGATCGTCTGCGGAATGTTCACTTCCTGAGTTTTGGTTTTGGGCAGGAGGGTGGGAAACATTCCATAAGTTCCGCACACCATTTTCCCTTTTGTTCCTATGAAGAGTACTCCGTTGGAGCCGTTGGCGTCACCCATCCTCTCATTTGGTCCAAGTTCCTCGGGGCGATCAGGCTGAATGCCACCATCCATCCAATGCAGCTTGATTGGTGGTTTACCGCTTTGACCTGGGAAGGTAAAAATAACATAAGAAGATGGCGGTCCACTTTCTGGAAAATAGCCACGCTTGAATTCATCTACATAAACACTGCCGGCGCTTGAAGTAACATCGATTGGATACTTCAATCCCAGCACCTGGAACGGTGGCGCGATGATATGACATCCCATGTCTCCTAGAGCACCGGTGCCATAGTCCCACCAACCTCTCCAGTTGAAAGGCACAAGTTTGTTGACGTAGTCACGATATGGGGCAGTGCCAAGCCATAGATCCCAATCAAGTTCGGTGGGGACACTTACTTTTTCCGTTGACCAGGCAACGCCTTGTGGCCAAACAGGGCGGTCAGTCCAGCAGTATACTGTGTGGACATCACCGAGAAGTCCTGCGTTGTACCACTCCCCAAGTTGACGGACGCCATCCCCAGATGCTCCCTGATTGCCCATCTGGGTTACAACTTTATATTTTTTGGCTGCCTCGGTCAGCATGCGTGCTTCATACACATCATGAGTCAGTGGTTTTTGAACATAGACATGCTTTCCGAGCTGCATGGCCGCCATGGCTTGTACTGCATGATTATGATCGGGTGTTGATACGCTTACTGCATCGATGTGCTTGCTTTCTTTTTCCAACATCTTGCGATAGTCTTTGTAATAGACTGCCTTCGGAAAATTCATTACAGTCTTCGCAGCACGACGGTCATCCACATCGCAGAGATAGGCGATCTCCGCTTTGCCACTCTTAGCAAAGTTGGCAATATCACTTTCGCCCTTTCCGCCGGCTCCTATTCCAGCGACATATATTTTGTCGCTAGGTGCGATGAAGCCTTTGCCGCCGATCACAGAGCGCGGGACGATCGTAAACGCAGCTGATGCGAGCCCAAGGGTTTTAAGGAAGGTTCTACGGGAGAGGTCGGATGTGGTTTTCATTGGATTGTTTGTAAGGTGCGAAGGTGAGAAGTGTTAAAGTGCGAAGTGTTAAAGTGACGCAGTGCTTTTGGAAATCAGGTATCGAACTTAACACTCTCGGCAAGTGTGCGCTCATCATATTTTACTCCATACTGAGTAAGTACTTCCTGTGGTACTCCATCCCATTGATTGGGTCGGTTGCCCGCATATCCAAGGTCTTTAATCCCGATTTCGCTGGTAAAGAACCCGGTTGCGGTGAGGTCACGCATTAAATTGAAGAAGGCAACCCCTTGCTGCATTTCGGGCTTTGCTTTTTGCGGCCAGGCGATTTCATCGACCAACTCCATTTGCTGTTGCGCTGTGCAATCTGAAAATGGTTTATCGTTGCGCTTCAAACTTTGCAAATCCAACCATTTGAGGCCACCCCGCATGGGCACCTGATGGCGAGGCATGTCTTTTACAATGAATTCAATAAACTCCGGAACTTTCGCATCGGTAGCGCTTCCGGAGACACCATCTTTTGGAATGATAATATCAACGAGGATAGTGATGGTCTTTATTTCATGATCATCAAGAAATTTCTCCCCTGAGATTTTCTTAAAGTATGTAACCTCTTCCGGTAACCGGTCGAATCCACCTTCTGACTTAGCAACGTCTGCTGGTGTAAGAACTTCTTCTTTCTCAGGAGGGGCGCATGATTCCAACAAAACTCCTGTAGAAAGCGTGCCGACTGCGAGGGTTTTTAGATATTTTCTTCTGTCCATAATCGTTGTTCGTTGGTAGTTGTTCGTTGTTCTGTGTTCCGTGTTTCGTCTTCCTTGTTTCGTGTTCCGTCTTTCTTGTTTCGTGTTCCGTGTTCATGGTCGCTGCAATCAACCATCAGATGTTCTGTTTTTTTAGTTCGTCAATGATATACTCTGATGCTCTCATTGATAAAGCAAGAATCGTCCATGTCGGGTTTTTGTCAGCCTGTGAAACAAATGGGCCACCATCGACCACAAAAAGATTCTTGCAATCATGTGCCTGGTTGAATTTGTTCGTAGCGGATTTTTTGGGATCATTTCCCATTCTTACGGTTCCCACTTCGTGGATAATCCTTCCGGGTGCGGCAAGGCCATAGTCGTCCTCTTTTCCTAATAATGTGGAAGTAATCTCAGCACCCATCTTATGCATGATCTCCTGGAAAGTTTCCTGCATGTGTTTTGCCTGCTTCACTTCATAGTCACTCCATTTGTAATGGAATCGCAGAACAGGGATTCCATACTTGTCAACTGTCGTTGGATCGATCTCGCAGTAATTGTCTTCCATGGCGATAGACTCTCCGCGCCCCGACATGCCGATCGAAGCTCCATAATAATATCGATAATCATCTTTTAAAGAGGCCCCATAACCACCTGCTTCTTTCTTTACTCCATTGCGGGCGGGGTATTTGCCATTTGTGTTTTGCATCCCAAATCCAAACCCATACCCTGGCATTCCCATTCCGCCACCATATTCTATATGATAGCCACGAGGAAAATCCAGTTTCTTGTTGTCAAGCCACCATGGGGAATAAACGTGCATGCCTCCAACGCCATCTTCATTGTAGCGCTTTCTGTCATATAATTTTGTCAATACACCACTGACCCCTAACCCTGTAGAATCGTGAAGATATTTTCCCACAATTCCGCTGGAGTTTGCCAGTCCACCCGGATATTTTGTTGATTTTGAATTGAGAAGTAATCTGGCGGATTCTCCGGCGCTTGCCGCAAGGACTACCACTTTGGCGTTCACCTGATATTCCTGCAAATCATTTTTATCAACATATGAAATGCCGGTAGCGATTCCTTCCGAGTTGGTCAATACCTCACGCGCCATGGCATTGGGTATCACATCAACGTTACCAGTCTTCAATGCCGGCTTCACCAACACCGATGAAGAAGAGAAGTCTCCATACACGGAGCAGCCCCGACTGCATTGATGACAATAGAAACAAGCACCCCTATCTTTATTATTAGGCAGGGCTTTGGTTAACATCGACATACGCGATGGTATCACAGGGATTCCAAGATTCGTTCCCGCTTCTTTAATAAACAATTCATGCAGCCGCGGCTTTGGAGGTGGCAGGAAAATACCATCCGGTTCGTTCGGTAGATTTTCTTTTGAGCCGAATACGCCGATCAACTGATCTACTTTGTCATAGTAAGGTGCAACATCTTCGTAACCGATGGGCCAGTCATCCCCAAGGCCGTCGATGCTTCTGTGTTTAAAATCTTTAGGACCGAACCGCAGTGAGATTCTGCCCCAGTGGTTGGTGCGCCCGCCCACCATGCGTGCCCGAAACCAATCGAACTTTGTTCCATCTTTATGGGTGTAGGGTTCGCCTTCAATATTCCAGCCACCATACAATGCATCAAAGTCTCCAAAGGCCCTGGTCGTTCCAGCACCCCGACGTGGCGACTCCCATGGCCACTTAAGCTGCGTCGTGTTTTTGGCTGGGTCGTAAAGGGGGCCTGCTTCAATGAGCACCACCTTTATTCCAGCGTTGGCCAGCACATAGGCGGCCATTCCGCCACCGGCACCCGAGCCGACGATGCACACATCATAGGACTTGGGATTTTTTTTGATCTGAAAATCGGGCATGCAGAAAAATTAATTTTCTAAATGTAGATTTTATTTTTTCAAAAGTGAAGGCAAAAGACAAGAGCGGCCTAGTGCTCTTTTTTGGGAACTGGATCAAAGCCACTGGTGCCCCACGGATGGCAGCGGGCAATTCTTTTGATACCCAGCCAGACCCCTCTGCGCACTCCCCATTCCTGGATGGCTTCGATGGTGTATTGGGAACATGAAGGGAGATGACGGCAGTGCGAACCCAGAAGGGGGGAGAGGGTGGCCTGGTAAAGTCGGATGGGAAATATGAAAATCTTTTTGAGCATGAGCGATACCCTGGCTTACTAATCTATGTTATTCAATGGAATAGCTGATCTCCCCGTCTTTACCGTCTTTTAGCTGAACACCGATGGCTTTCAAATCATCTCTTATCTTATCTGACAATGGATAGTTGCGGTCAATCCGCGCCTTCTTTCTCAACTCGATCAGCACTTTAATAGTTCCGTCCAACAGTTGGTCGTCATGGGCTGATTCTTCTTTCAGACCAAGGGCATCCTCCATGAATCCAATGTAAGTCTTCTTGAAATGATTAAAGACCGTTGGGTCGACTATTGAAAGCGGCAGATTGCCAGATTTAAAATCGTTGATGCGGGAGGACATTTCAAACAATACTGCCAGGGTCGTGGCGGTATTAAAATCATCGCTCATGTTTTGGTAACAAGCCGATGTGAGCGCTTGCAGTGTTTGGTTGATGGATGGGTCAGGGTTTGAGTCTTCGGAATGGCTCAATGCTTTTATGGTACCAAGCGCGGTGCTTAACTTCTTAAAACCTTTCTCTGCGGCCACCAATGCTTCATTGGAAAAATCAAGTGTGCTGGAATAGTGTGATTGAAGCATGAAGAAGCGTACTGTCATCGGACTGAATCCCTTTTCAAGCATCACGTGTTTGCCAGAAAATAATTCAGACGGCAAAAATGAATTGCCGAGCGACTTACTCATTTTCTGTCCATTGACGGTAAGCATGTTTGAATGAATCCAATAATGAACCGGCGATTTTCCATTGGCGCCTTGAGCTTGTGCGATTTCGCATTCATGATGTGGAAATTTTAAGTCCATGCCACCACCGTGGATATCAAATGTTTCGCCAAGGTATTTTGTGCTCATCACAGTGCATTCAATATGCCAGCCTGGGAAACCCTCACCCCAGGGGGAGGGCCACCGCATGATGTGTGAGGGAGAAGCCTTCTTCCAAAGAGCGAAGTCGATCTTCTCCCGCTTTTCATCCTGGCTGTCGAGGTCACGGCCGCTTTCCATCAGGTCTTCAATGTTGCGACCGGAAAGGATACCATAATGATTCGTTTGGTTATATTTTTTGACATCGAAATAAACGGAACCGTTGACTTCATATGCAAATCCCAGCTTGATCAATTTTTCTGTGATCTGAATTTGTTCGACGATATGCCCGGTGGCGGAGGGCTCGATGCTTGGCGGAAGAATATTGAACTGCCGCATCACGGAGTGAAAATCCTCCGTGTAGCGTTTTACAATCTCCATGGGCTCTAGCTGCTCCACGCGGGCCTTCTTGGCAATCTTATCCTCACCTTCGTCGGCATCGTTTTCGAGGTGACCTACATCTGTAATATTCCGCACATACCGTACTTTGTATTGCAGAAAGCGCAGGTAACGTGAGATAATGTCGAAGGTTAAAAAAGTTCGGGCGTTTCCGAGATGGACATTATTATATACGGTCGGTCCGCAGACGTACATGCCGACAAATCCGGGTATCAGGGACTCGAATTTTTCCTTTTTTCCTGAAAGTGAGTTGGTAAGGCTGAGGGGATATTGCTCGTACGGCTTCATGAGGTTATTTCAACGGGCGAAGCTACTAAAAGTCGTGCGTCAACCGGTAATTGTTTTAATAAAAGTCAAATTGGCAATCATTGTCTGAAGAAAATTGATTGTTGGTAAGCGCGACGTGACATCAAGCACCATTTTTGGTTCGGATACTCGATAGGTTGGTATTCTATTGGCTGAATATACTTCTACCGGCAGCAAAATGGTGTTCTAAATAGATAGAAGGATAGACCAGGCTATTCTTCTATCTATTCATGATGAAAAATGGTGCGGTCCTTTATTTTTTTGTCAGGTTCAGTTCGATGAACTGCATCCAGGTATTTCCATCTGCAGAGTATTCACCTGTTTCATGCCATGTTTTCTTGACTGGATCCAGGGTGATGTTATATTTTGATTTAGCATTGCTGTTAGGAATGTCGAAGCCCCACTCAAATCTATTTTCTGCGGATACTTTAAAATAGGCGTTGGTAGCGTGTCCTTCCTTTACATAGGACTTGAACTTGAATTGTTGGTCCATGGGGTCGAAATTGATTAGACCAAACGCCCTTAACGCTATTTCATCAATGGAGGTGGTTGCATTTTTTACTATGCCAGTCCCATCGATTGCAAGCACGACCCCGTCAAGCTTCCATTCAATGTGTTCCGTCTGGGTAATCGTTTTTCCACGGTAGACTGCTTCTCCACTCCAATCGCCGACCATATAGCCAAGTTTTTTCATCTCTTCCTTGCATCGTGTCGAATGATCAGGTGGGGCCTGGCCAACCGTTTTGTTCAGAGAAATTGCAAATAGGATGATCATGAGTATTTTCATTGTGTAAGGATTTATGTTATTGACTGTTTGGATAAAAAAAGAATTTTCTTTTAATGTCACTTTTCAGACTGTTGATATATTCCTGAGAGGCACTTCATGGTGACTTGTTGCATTTCATTGACTTAGTTCTTAATCGTTATTGATTTTATGAGGGAGGATGACACGGTTTCGATTGCTTTATTGAATCGTTGTCTCCATTCCGTGGTTGGCTTCAAGGAATCACCGTCGCTTTTACAGCCGGAGCTACCACGCGGAGCTGTAAAAATCATAGAGCCAATAATTGCTGCTGCTGCAATTCCAAGGACAAGCTTGAAGGATCGATTCTTCATAATTACAAACAAGTTTATTTTATAAACCAATAGAACAAAAAAAACTAATTGATGTAGGTCTTCAACGTATTTACATATTCTTCAAATGCTTTCATTCCCTTTTTGGTTACACGGCAGGTAGTCAAAGGTTTTTTTCCTCTGAATGATTTTTCAACCGAAATATATCCTGCCGTCGAAAGTTTATCGAGTTGTACGCTCAGGTTGCCTGCAGTCGAGTTGGTCTTCTCTTTCAGATAGGTGAATTCGGAAGACTCCACGCTCATGAGTAAGGACATCACGCCCAGGCGAAGTTGTGAATGCAGCAAGGGATCAAGTTCCTTTAACATTAAGCTTCTGATTTTTTGAGCATGTAACCAGGTACCAGATAACCAAATGTAACCGCCGCCGCTGCAAGCAAGAATTGAATGCTAGACGGTGCAAGAAACGAAGCAATGCCCGCTACCCAGAACACGACTCCACCCCACATTAGTGGCTTAAAGCGCAGCATAATGCCAGTCAGGAAAGTAGGAATGGCACACATGGTGATAATTACCGGATTGATCTGCCAACCGATTCGTTGCCCAAAGAATGCCATTATGAAGCAAGTGATTCCAAAGCCTGACCAGAGCCATTTATTAATATTATCCAGCAAACCATTTTTCCCAAAAAACTAATTTGACCACTCATAGAAAGAGGTTTTTGCCCTTTTAATGGAAGTTTATACCTTCTGCGCGAAACCTAAACAAAATGATGAAAAATTTACCCTGCCTATTCCTGATGTTCGGCATCCTTCTGCTCTCGCAGACAGGAAATGCTCAGACAACGGTTGAAAAAATCAATAAGCTTAAAGCGGAAGCCCTCGTGGAAGTGGAAAAGCAATATGTGCTCGGTCAGCAGATTAATGATATGCTATTCAGCTTCTCAGAACTTGGCTTTCAAGAGGTAGAGACACAATCCTATCTTACTTCCATACTGGAGAAAAATGGATTTAAAATTCAAAAAGGAATCGCTGGCATCCCAACAGCCTGGACTGCAACCTGGGGGTCAGGTAAGCCGGTCATTGCATTGGGTTCTGATGTGGATTGTATTCCCAAAGCGTCTCAAAAGCCTGGTGTCGCATACCGTGATCCTATCATTGAAGGCGCCCCGGGGCATGGAGAAGGTCATAACTCCGGCCAAGCCTTAAACATCATTACAGCGCTCACCATTAAGAAGATTATGGAGCGTGAGAAAATTTCTGGCACACTCATGCTATGGCCAGGTATAGCGGAGGAGTTATTGGCCACCAAAGCATATTACGTCCGTGCGGGGGTCTTTAAAGATGTGGATGCTTGTATTTTCACCCACGTCGCAAGCAATCTTGGAGTTGGATATGGTGATGATGGTTACACCGGTTTGATATCGGTCAAATTCACCTTTGAAGGAGCTGCTGCGCATGCGGCCGGTGCACCATGGCGTGGAAGAAGCGCCTTGGATGCCGTAGAGTTGATGAACATTGGCTGGAATTTCAGACGCGAGCATCTTGAACTGACCCAGCGTTCGCATTATGTAATCTCCGATGGAGGCGATCAACCAAACGTTGTTCCATCCAAAGCTTCGGTGTGGTACTATTTCAGGGAGCGCACCTATCCAGACATCAAAAAGCTCTTTGATAAAGGCGTCAAGACAGCCGAAGGTGCAGCGCTGATGACGGATACAAAGTTTACCTATGAGATTCTAGGCTCTGCCTGGCCGGGGCATTTTAACAAACCCATGGCCGCGGTGATGTATGAAAATATTAAAGCGGTAGGCCTACCTAAATGGTCAGAGCAAGATCAACAATTGGCCCAGGCCACGCAGCTAGAGATGAAATCCAGAAAGACTGAAGGACTCGCTCTAAAAGTTGATACCATTAATATGCCCAATAGTACCAAACCCGTCATGATGGGAGGAAGGCAACTTTTCTCCCTCGGTGGGGGATCGGACGACATCGCCGATATTTCCTGGTCATTGCCAACAATCGTGTTGCAATATCCTTCTAATATCCCCGGACTTCCAGGCCATCATTGGTCGGATGCGATCGCGATGGCTACACCAATTGCCCATAAAGGAATTATTAGCGGAGCAAAGGCTGAGGCCTTGACAATCATTGATTTACTACTAAAACCTGAGGTCATTACTCAAGCTTGGGATTACTATAGGAATGAGCAAACCAAGGAGCAAAAGTACATTCCGTTGATCGGTGAGAAAGACATGCCGGCCATTACACTCAACAAGAAAATCATGGATGAGTTTAAGCCCAAGCTGAAGCCATTGTATTATGATCCAGTCAAGTATAAAACCTACCTGGAGCAGCTGGGAATTCAATACCCCACCCTTAGAGAAGACCAGAAAGAAGCCATTCAAAAGCTAAACGCGTCTCAAAAGAAATAACCTTTAATTTCAGTCACTATGAAGAAGATATTTTCCTTGCTCGGTGCCCTTTGTATGGTTTTCTCCATGTCGGCACAAACTGAAATTCGGCAGGTTGAGAAACTAAAGGCTGATGCTGTTCTTGAAGTTGAAAAGAACGCAGTACTTGGCCAACAGATTAATGACATGCTGTTTAGTTTTTCTGAACTCGGATTTCAGGAATATGAATCGTTTACTTATCTCACCAACCTTCTCGAGAAGAATGGATTCAGAATTCAAAAAGGAGTAGCCGGCATTCCGACCGCGTGGACAGCAACCTGGGGTTCCGGAAAGCCATTCATTGCCTTGGGTTCTGACATTGATTGCATTCCCAAGGCATCGCAAAAGCCAGGAGTAGCGTATCATGATCCAATTGTAGAAGGAGCACCGGGGCATGGCGAAGGACACAATTCCGGACAGGCTTTGAATATTATTTCTGCCCTCGCATTGAAGAAGATCATGGAGAAGGAAAAGATTCCGGGCACGATCATGCTATGGCCTGGAGTAGCAGAGGAGTTGGTCGGTACCAAAGCATATTATGTTCGTGCCGGTTACTTCAAAGATGTGGATGCTTGCATTTTTACCCATGTGGGAAATAATTTGGGTGTGTCTTATGGAGATGGAGGAGGAAATGGGCTGGTCTCGGTGCGATTTAATTTTGAAGGCGCCGCAGCCCACGCTGCCGGGGCACCCTGGCGCGGAAGAAGTGCGCTCGATGCCGTGGAACTGATGAACATCGGATGGAATTTTCGCCGCGAGCACCTTGAGCTTACGCAGCGTTCGCATTATGTAATATCCGACGGCGGAGATCAACCCAATGTTGTACCGTCCAAGGCAGCAGTTTGGTATTACTTTCGTGAACGCACCTATCCTGACATCAAAAAACTTTTTGAGATCGGAATAAAGATGGCCGAAGGTGCTTCATTGATGACCGACACTAAATTTACCTACGAGATCCTTGGTTCTGCCTGGCCTGGTCACTTCAATAAACCTCTCGCAGAAACCATGTATGAGAACATTCGGAAGGTTGGACTTCCCACATGGTCGGCAGAAGATCAGCTATTGGCGAAGGCAAGTCAGATTGAACTGAAGGCTCCCAAGATCGAAGGGCTTGCAGTTAAATTAGATACTCTTGGTCTGCCTACACCCACTGGGACCATAAACGTCATGGGACGGCAATTGATGGCAATGGGCGGTGGCTCGGATGACATTGCTGACATCAGTTGGTCATTGCCAACGATCGTTTTGCGTTATCCTTCCAATATTCCCGGTCTTCCGGGGCATCATTGGAGCAATGCGATCTCGATGGCAACTCCGATCGCACACAAAGGAATTGTTTATGGTGCTAAGGCCGAAGTGATGACAATGCTGGATTTACTTTTGAAGCCTGAAATCATCAAGAATGCATGGGAATATTATCGGACAGAGCAAACGAAAGACATTAAGTACATCCCACTCGTTGGTGAAAAAGACAATCCTGCCATTTATCTAAATCAAAAGATCATGGCCGAATACGCTCCCAAGCTGAAGGCTACCTATTATAATCCTGCCAAGTACAAAACGTATCTGGAGCAGTTGGGCATTCAATATCCAACCGTTAGGCCTGACCAGAAGGAAGCTGTCTTGAAGTTGGAACCGGCCAAGAAGTAATGCAAATAGCATTGAGCAATTGCACCAATGATGACTTGGATCATCACAGAGGCATCTTTTTACTTCTCATTATAATAGTAATCGCCGCTAATCCGATTCATCTCTTTGCACAAGGGGTCAAGAAAAATATTACCAAGATCACAGTCACTGAAGGGACAAACATGGCCGCTTCAATTTCGCCGGATCACAAAACCATGGCGATTGATCTTCAGGGAACCATCTGTACGCTCCCCATCACCGGCGGACCAGCGACGCTACTAACCGATGGAATGGGCGATGAAAGACAGCCCACCTGGGCACCGGATGGCAATACAATTTTGTTTCATTCTTATCGGGATGGCAATTATCACCTATGGACTATCCATAAGGATGGTGGAGACCTGAGGCAAATCACTTTTGGAATGTTTGATGATCGCGAGCCTCACTGGTCTCCCGATGGCACACGTATTACATTCTCCTCTGATCGGTCGGGCAATTATGACATTTGGGAGATGATTCTGTCGACAGGAGTACTGAAGCAGTTAACAAATGATCCGGCCAACGATTATCATCCCGCCTATTCTGCGGATGGGAAACAAATTGCTTTTATTTCAGTCCGGGCAAAAAGCGGATTGTATATCATGGATCCTTCCGGTCAGGAGCGGCTTGTGGTGCCGGTCAATGGTGTCTTCAATGCACCTGCCTGGAGTCCGGATGGGAAACTTATTTCTTTCAACGGACTTGCCAATGGTAAAAGCCAACTCATCGTAGCAACCATCGCGACAAGTGAGATGAATGTCTTAAGCCGTGAGGGTGAAGATGTGTTTCCTTTTCGTGCCACATGGATTTCTGATAAAGAATTGATTTATACTTCTGATGGGAAAATTCAACGCAAGACAATCGACAAGCAACCGTCAAAAGCAATCCCATTCAATGTAACCTTAACCATCACGCGCGATTCCTACACGCGCAAGCAGAGAGACTTTGACACCAATGCACCTCAAAGAGTATTGGGTGTCTTTGGCCCCGTTACCGCTCCAGATGGAAACTCAACCGCCTTCGCGGCGCTGGGAGATATTTGGGTTTTGAAACATGGTGATCCAAGTCCTATTCAAATGACGCATGGTCCTTCCATGGAGATCGATCCTGCGTGGTCAAATGATGGGCGAAGGATGGTCTTTGCCTCCGATCGATCAAGCATTTATATGAATTTATGGATTCATGACGTGAATAACGGAGTGGAGAAACAGATTACTACTTTTGAAAGACATGCGCTTCAGCCTTCCTTTTCACCCGATGGAAAAAAGATCGCATTCCTGCTGAATGACGGTGTGGTTGGCTTTGGTACTACCACTTTGCAAGTTCTTGATGTGGCCTCGGGTGAGATAAAATCACTGCACAAGCCATTGTTTACACCCGGCAGACCCACGTGGTCGGCAGATGGAAAGTTGATAGCGCTCTCTTCCCTTCAAACATACTCTACAAGATTCAGAGAAGGGCTCACACGGATATTGCTCGTTCCTGTAAATGGAGATCCAGTTCGTTTTGTTTCTCCGGTGGAAGGTCGTTCGTTAGGTCAGCGTGGCAACAATGGCCCCATATGGTCTCCGGATGGACATACAATGGCCTATGTACAAGATGCAGTATTGTGGATTGTTGCAGTCGACGAATTGGGTAATCCAATTCATGCTCCCAGGAGGCTCACCAATGAATTGGCCGAAGCACCGAGTTGGTCTGGCGATGGTCAATCGCTGGTATTTATTGCCACCGATCGCTTGAAGAAAGTTTATGTGAACGACGGCAGCATTGAAAATATTCCGTGCAACCTGGAGTGGAAGGTTCAAAAGAAACAGGGTCAAACTTTGATTCATGCTGGAAGTGTTTTTGATGGCCGCTCGCCGTCATATCAAAAGAACATGGACATCTTTTTGGATGGAAACAGGATAGTTGAGATCGTACCGCATAAAACACACACATCAGCCAATGTAATTGATGCTTCAGATAAAACGGTGATGCCGGGATTGATTGAGATGCATACCCACCAGAATGGATCGGCAGGGGAGATGCTTGGGCGCAATTGGCTGGCCTATGGTATTACCTCGGTTCGGGAAACAGGCGGTGATCCTTATGATGCATTGGAGCGCAGGGAATCTTGGAACAGTGGAGCCAGACTTGGTCCGAGGGAATTCTTTACCGGCCCATTGTTGGAAGGAGGAAGGATATATTACGAATTGGCCACCACTGTTTCCACGGGACTACAGCTCGACATGGAATTGGAACGGGCAGTAAGACTTGATTACGATTTCATGAAAACATACGTACGATTTCCGGACTATCTGCAGAAGCGTGCTACGGAATTTGCACATGAGCATGGCATTCCGGTTTCGTCGCATGAAATTTATCCCGCCATTGGATATGGAGTGGATGCTGTTGAACACATGAGTGCCACCAGCCGCAGGGGATATTCGCCAAAACTCACCGCCGTGGCGAAGAACTATGATGATGTGGTCCAATTGCTCGCAAAATCCGGGATGAACATGACGGCTACCGTTGCCTTGTATGGCGGATTTTATCTCAAGTGGACAACGGATCCTGACGTTGCCGGCAGCAGACAACTAAATGCGCTTTATCCCAAAGCATACGTAAGCAGCATCCATGATTTCGCCAAAGCAATTAATAGAACTAGCCAGGAAGCGGGTGAACGTTTTTCTGAAATGCAACGGACATTGCAGAAGATGGTAGGTGCGGGTGTTAAAATAACTGCTGGCACTGACTCGCCTTTTATCACATATGGTCTGAGTTTGCATGTTGAGCTGCAAAACTTTGTGGAGGCAGGACTCACGCCTTACCAGGCCCTTCGGTCTGCGACGATACTATCGGCAGAAGCCATCGGTGTTGAAAAGGACCTGGGCACCATCGAGGCAGGCAAGCTTGCTGATCTCGTAATCGTAAAAGGTGATCCGTTGAAAAACATTAAGGATGCCTGGAATGTGGAGGTTGTTTTTAAAAATGGAATCAGGTATAATATAGAGGACCTGCTGCAGAAGCAATGATTATGTTGACTGTGCAGGACCTTTAGCCCCAGAGCCTTAGGCTCGTTTTATTTTGTAAGGATGGACTTCAGTCCATACAAATGCAAGGCGAAATCACCAGAGAGCCTTGGGCTCGGCACATCTTGCGCGTAGAGTATGTACCGTTCCAACGGAACTCACTCCTTGCTGTCATTATCCCAACAGACTGAAGTCCGTTGTTACAATATTTGCTGTTCCTACGGAACTTTTTGGTTCACCTGATTTCAGGCACTTTTTTTAATATGTTCTTTTGTTCAGATTTGCAGCCATGTTTACTGGCATCATTGAAACTGTAGGCCTTGTTGAGAGGATCGAGTCGGAGGGAACGAACAAGCATTTTCTTTTGTCAAGCTCTCTTAGCAACGAATTGAGAGTGGACCAGAGCGTTTCACACAATGGAGTTTGCCTTACGGTGACCAAACAGGAAAAGGGAACACATTGGGTCACTGCGGTTCAGGAGACCTTGCAAAAGTCAAACCTCGGAGCACTACAGCCCGGGAGCCTTGTGAACCTGGAGCGGTGTATGCTTAACAACGGCCGCTTTGATGGTCACATTGTTCAGGGGCATGTGGATCAGGTGGGCGTGGTCAAATCCGTTCGTGATAATGATGGTAGCTGGTTATTTGAATTCAGTTATGAGCCATCCGGACAAAACATTACAGTGGAGAAAGGCTCCATTTCTGTCAATGGTGTGAGCCTAACCTGCTTCAATACGGGGACGGCAGAATTTTCTGTTGCAATAATTCCATACACTTACCATCACACGAATTTCAAATACCTACAAAGAGGTATTTCTGTGAACCTCGAGTTTGATATCTTTGGAAAATATGTGCAGAGGTTAATGGAAAAGCGATTGGAGTAGCAAGAATGTTCGAATCCAACAAGATTACGTCCTTCGTATATGATCATTGAGACACGAAATGGACTCCATGTAAGAAGCATGTAAGAAAATCAAGGAATTTGCATAAAACGCGTTGAGGTTAATTCTGAAATTTGCAGGTAAAAATTATTAACAAAAAAGGTTATGCTGGAACAATTACTAAAGCTTGTAGAGCAAAATGCCAAGCAGCCAATTGTTGAGAATAGTTCCCTTCCCAATCAATTCAATAATGCTGTTATCAAGGAGGTGACGAACCAGATTTACTCGAATTTGAAGAGTCAGGTGAGCCAGGGGAACATGCTGCAGATTGTGGCCCTTTTTCAAAACCCCAATAGCCGTTCCATGGGTTCAAGCCCTGTGATCACTACCATGGTGACCTCCATCACAAGTAGTTTAAACACCAAGTTTGGGATTACAACGGAGGTAGCCCAATCCATTGCTTCCAGCATCGTTCCTACGGTCATCGGTCAAATCATCAAAAAGTCAAAAGATCCCCAAGATATTGATTTCGATTTGCAGCAAATGATGCGTGGCATGAGTGGCAATAGTACCCTGGATATTTCTGCCATGATGGGTGAGATGCCCAAAAGCACCTTTGGGAATATTGGGCATGTCTTCGGGAAGTTATTCGGGAAGTGAGAAATTGACAGTTGACAAATAACCAGTTGCCAATATTTCCGGTGAGAGCTGTATAGTATGTCTCGTCCTGAAGAAAGTTGACAGTCTTTCAACAAATCCTACCTCAAGTCTATCCTCTTTTAAGTTTCTTTAAACACATAGATTTCATATATGATGATGTCAGGCTATGTGGCCTATGTGTTAAAATATTTGTTCGACTGCACAGCGGGATTCTTAAGCCAATGGCGAGCGTAGCAAAATGAAATCGGTCTATTGTGATCTGCGTTAAGAAACTTCTAGATTGTACTGAATTTCTAGCACAAGAACTTATCAAAATGACATCGCTTGTAATTATTAACACAATCATCTTAGTGTTCATATCCCTGCTGCATTTCTATTGGGCAGTAGGAGGGAAGTATGGCAGCGTTGCTGTTTTGCCATCCAAACCTAACGGACAATTACTCTTTAAGCCTGGAGTACTTTCAACTTTGGCGGTGGCTTTTGGGCTACTGTTTTTTGCTTTGATCACCCTAGGTAACCTATCCGTATTTGATCCATGGATTGAGCTGAAGTATGTTCATTCTGGTACATGGATTATCGGATTCGTATTCATAATAAGGGCCATTGGTGATTTTAGGTTCATAGGATTTTTTAAGAGTATTAAGGGAACTGATTTTGCCAGGAACGACACAAGAATATATTCACCATTGAGTTTGATGATGGGAGTGATTAGCTTATTAATCGTAACGCTTTAGTAGCATTCAATAGAGCCTATTCCATTCTAACAGACCTTCTTTCAGCATTGCTTTTGTTAGCGGTTTCAATAAGTTGTATGACTTGCAGAGCCTGTTCGGGTTTAACAGCCAGTTCTTTCCCTTCGCGAATCGTTTCGTAGATGCTTTGATAGAAGCCAATGTAATTTCCCGGAAGGGTTTCAATCTTGCCTTCATAGTGTAGCCCTTCAATTTCTGTGTTCAGTTTACCCCAGAATTTTTCAGGCTCCGTTCCCCAGCCAGCGGTTCCAGGCACCTGATGAAGTTTCAGAGCCTCCTCCTGAGGATCAATTCCATACTTCACAAAAGATCCATTCACACCATGAACAACATAAAATGGACCTGGCTCCCGTACCAGGTAGCTTGATTTGACAATGACATTGAGTCCGTCACACTCCAATCGTAAATCGTAGTAGTCAGGTACCTTTCCTCCGGGTCGTTGAATTCCAATGGTTGCTGTCACCCATTCGGGCTTTCCAAACAACACAAGCACCTGGTCCAGCATGTGCGAGCCAAGGTTGTATAATATTCCACATCCGGGCCCTGGTTCTTCTTTCCATGTATTGGCGGCGATGTAGTTTCTGAACCGATCGTAGTGGGCCTCATACTCTACAATTTTACCCAAAGCCCCCGAAGCGATTATATTCTTCAGTGTCATGAAGGCTCCGTCCCACCGCCTGCTTTGAAATACTGAAAGCATTCTATTTTTCTTTTTGGCAAGGGCAATCAGTTCCTGTGCTTCGAGAGTCGTATTTGTGAATGGCTTCTCAACCACGACATGTTTTCCTGCTTCCAGTGCCTTTGCAGCATAGTCAAAATGGGTTTCATTGGGTGTGTTCACAATGACAAGTTCGATTTGAGGATCTCCCAGAATATCATCCAGATTTCTTACTACATGGACGCCTGGGTAATGTTGCTTTGAAGACTCCGATTTCCTTTGAAGAATGGTCTTCATCCTGAAGCCTGGATGAGCGGAGAGGAGCGGGGCGTGAAATACTTCGCCTGACATGCCGTAAGACAAGAGGGCGGTCGTGATGGGTTGATAGGAATTCATGGAAATGATTTCAAAATCTTTTTTGGAGCTTAAATATGAATCAAGAAACGAATAATTCCTTTAGTAAGCGTGTAAAATTTGAATTTATGGCAGAAGGTTTTGAAAATTTATTTGGTTAAAGAAGCGAGCCTAAAACCTGAAGGCTACTAAATTGCCCTTTTTTAATTAATGTTTAATTTGCATGTAATAAAATCTAAGCAGAGAAATTATGATGAAGCAAGTAACCTTAGGGACATTATTCTTATTTTTTTCAGCGACTTGTTTTAGCCAGATAGGTAATGAGAATAAGACTCTTTATAACGCGGCATTGGCCAAACGGCTCGGAGGAACCAACGGGATGAAGAAATATGTGATGGCATTTCTCAAAGCGGGTCCGAATAGACCCAAAGATTCCATTGTTGCAGCTCAACTTCAGGCAGCTCACATGAAGAATATTCAGCGAATGGCAAATGAAGGCACGCTGGTACTCGCCGGTCCTTTCCTGGATGGAATGGAATTAAGGGGAATCTATATTTTTAATGTAGAAAGCCTCGACGAGGCTAGAAAATTGACCGAAACAGATCCTGCGATCAAAGCCGGCAGTCTGGTGATGGAACTCCATCCATGGTATGGGTCGGCCGCATTACAAGAAGTAACGGCCATTCACAAATCAATTGTTAAGCCTTAGAAGACACATTAGTCAGTCAAGAACAGTGAGCTACTATGCGCTTCGATATGTAGTGCTCCCTATGTTTATAATATGTTTTGAATATTATTGCTTCTTGCCAAACTTCCCTCCGAAGAAATCACGTTCATTCCAGGTGGGGCGTGCAGTGCCATTGCTAACAAAAAACCCAATTAGGAAATTGACTTTTACGTGCATCGCACCTGCGTCAAAGTTGAATGATTGTCGCATGTCGTCTTGCGGCGTGTGATAGATTGAACTTCTCCAGCCTACATCTGATTTTGCCCTGTTCACAGTATCTTCTTTCACCGTCATAAAGCCACTCTTAATGAAAAGGGATGGAATGCCTTTCTTGATAAAACTATAGTGATCGCTGCGGATGAAAACCACTTGTTCCGGAAACGGGTCAGGACTGATTTTAAGATTCAGCATGGCGGCAGCCTTATTAACTTCATTGGAAAGACTGGAATGCTGGGCACCGTATGGTACGATGTCCAGGATGGGATGGAAAAAGAAGGGCATGTCGATGGAAAGATTGGCAACAATATTTTCTGCTTTGACGGGTGCGTTGTTGATGAAATAATCCGAACCCAATAGTCCGTACTCTTCTCCGGTGACAACGGCAAAGATGATCGACCGCTTGGGCGCAATAGGATAAGAGCGAAAAGCTTTAGCGATGCCGAGCAGGATCGATACACCAGAGGCGTTGTCGTGGGCTCCATTGTAAATGGAATCTCCTTTCATCGGCGATGCTTTACCGAAATGATCCAGGTGGGCGGCATAGACCACATATTCATTTTTTAAAATTGGATCGGATCCAGGTATTATCCCAATTAGGTTTGAGCCTTCCACGAGACTGTGATTTGTCTTCACTATTATTTGTGCTTCTGCTTTGAGAGAAAATGACTGAGGCACATTGTCCTTGGCATTTTGATAAACTGTCTGAATGTTTTTCCCTGAGTTTGCAAAAAGTCGTTCAATGAAAGCCGGATTAAAATTCACACTGGCTTTTAATTCATCATTGGCGTTTGCCGGTTTACCTATGCTATTGAGCCATTTGAATGACCCCTGTTTTGTCCTTCGGACGGCCGCATCCCATGAGCTGCGGTTGTCATTCGGCGGACTAAAATTAATGATGCCTACAGCCCCTCGTTTAATGGCTTCAGTCAATTTTGAGGCAGATGAGAAATAAGCGCGCTCGTTGGAAGGAAAAGAAGTTGGTGCACCATTGAGACAAACGACTATTTTTCCTTTTGCATCCAGACCTTTGTAGTCATCATAGCCCAGTTCTGGTGCGGAAACGCCAAACCCAACGAAGACCATCGGTGCACTGACCTCCGAACCTGTTTCTGAAAAGTATGGACTGAGAGTAAATTCTTTACCCCAGGTCAAAGGCTCTTTTTTTCCATTGACGATGAGTGTGAAGCTGCAGTTATTTTCATCTACAACGCCTTTTCTCAACGGCACTTTTTGGTTGTATGATTTTCCACCCATCCCTGGTTGCAGTCCCAGGGCCATGAATTGTGTTTCAATGTACTTGGAGGCGATCGAAAATCCTCTCGTTCCCGGTTGCCGGCCTTCGAGCAGATCGTCGGCCAAAAAAGTCATCGAGGCCTTTATCGCGTCTGGGCTGACGGCTTCTAAAGTCTTAGCCAGGTCTGCGTCAGATTGGCTATAAGACGCAGTGAGCTTTAAAAGAAAGATCAACAAGAAAGGAGTTAGGATTGATTTATTGTTCATGGTTCTTCGTAAAATTTAACACTTTGTTGTTTTAGAAACTCTTTAATTCGGTCCACATGAATGCAATGTCCCACGTGAAGGAAGGGATAATTTGAGACATTGGTTTTCTTGCCGTCACTTACTACTTCAAGATCTTTCACATCGAAACCCAGGTGCAAATGGTGTGTCATGGATTGCATACCATATACAAGTCCCTGGGCATCGAATAATGGACCACCGCTCTGACCTCTGAGCCCTGGTGTACTTAATTCAATGGTTCCAACTTGTGTTTGATCGCCCCCAAACCTTGTGATGATGCCATCGATGGGGAACCGTGGAGAGTTTTGATTTCCGTTCGCCGTCCATTCGATGTCGTCGGTTGCCTGATTGTATTGGAAGTTGTTGAACTCAGGAAAGGGGTATCCTAGCCTGCACAAACTTTTGCCTTGCTTGATTTTGTTCGGGTCGCGGACAAACGTCGCGTAGGAGCTGTAAAGATTTTGATTTTGTCCTTTGAATTCAATGATGGCTAAATCCAACGTTGGATGCAGGTGCATGTTAAAATGAGTGATGCCCGGAAAACAGTTTATAAAGTTATTTTTGATTTGGATCACGGACTCTTTCTTGAAAGCGTATTTGGATTCCAGACCTATCAACTTCCCTTTAAATTTGTTGTCTTGAGGGAGGTGATCTTTTTCGGTCTTAAATGATTTGTATTTAAGATTGACCGCATCTGAATCGAGAATATGTTGAGCTACATGCTTGCAAGTGATGGCCACTCCGTTCTCATTTACGAAAAATAGCGTAGCGCTGCCGGGGCTGATCAATCCACCATACATTCTTATGATGGTATGGATGGGCCTGGTGAATTTGTCAACCTCTTCAATGGCAGTTACAAACATATGGCTACTGAATGATGCTCAGTATTAAATTATGGAGTTGAGATTAATTACACCCAAAACTACCTGAGATTTTCTTTGGGATGGTGCCATGGCTCGTGTCTTTCCATCAGAACTATTATCCATTGAACAGTCTATTATATCCACCACAATATTTGCGCCTCCAAAAAATAATGAGTTTGTTCCTTGAAGCGGATTTGAATTTGGTACTATGTTAAATCCAAGAAGGCAGAAAAATAGGGAGGCTGAAATTAATTGAAGCAATCGTTTCGAGTTCATGGGTGCTTAAGGTTTAATATTGTGAAGTCTCCAACAGCAAATGAAGGAGTTTATATCCCAAAGACAAAATCGATGACAATGAAATTAGATTTCATGATTAAGCGTATTAGCGGCGGCAAAGATATTCTTTATCAGATATTCTTACTCCGCTTTTTTCAAACTTAATGGCTATTGCAGATCACGATTGGAGCAATGCGAAACATTGTCCTGCGATTTCGAGTTCTTCGTTGGTAGGCACGATTAAAATCTTAACGGATGCGTTGGCCTGGTTGATTTCTCGGATGCCCGAACCGTTTGCATTGTTCCTTTCCTCATCCAATTGAATACCAAGGGACTCCATATTTTTTGTGGAGAGTGCTCTTGTCAATGGATCATTTTCGCCAACACCAGCCGTGAATACCAACGCATCGAGCCCATTGAGTACAGCGATAAAAGAACCGATGTATTTTTTGATATGATAAGCATACATCTCGTAAGCAAGGATCGCTTCCTTATTTTCTTTGTAGTACTCCGTTTTCACATCGCGCATGTCGCTAAAGCCGGTGAGTCCCAGCATCCCGCTTTTTTTATTGAGAATGACGTTCACATCATCCAGAGAGTATCCCAGTTGATTCACAAGATGAAATATCACGGACTGGTCGATGTCACCGGTCCTGGTGCCCATGATCAGGCCGTTCATAGGTCCAAGGCCCATGCTGGTGTCCACACACTCACCGTTTTTTACTGCGGTCATGCTGCAGCCGTTGCCCAGATGTATTGTAATGATGCTGGCATCTTTCTTTTCTAAATATTGTGCTGCCTTTGCGGATACGTATTTATGACTGGTACCGTGAAATCCATAAGTCCGGATCTGATGCTGATCATAAAGTTCCTTTGGTATCGCCATGCGGTAGGCCACGGGCGGCATCGTTTGATGGAAGGCCGTATCAAACACCGCGACCTGTTTGGCTTTATTGAATATTTTTTCAGCCACTTCAATTCCCAGGTAGTTGGGTGGATTGTGAAGAGGGGCAAGCGGAAAGAGTTTCTTTATTTTATCTTTTACCTCCTGCGTGATGATCATCGTCTTGGAAAAACTTTCGCCACCGTGGACCACGCGATGTCCCACCACATGTATTTCGTCCGGATTCCGGATCACACCGATCTCTAAGTCGGTGAGTAATTTCGCGGCTTCGGCAAGTCCTGCTGCATGGTCTTTGATCGGGATATTGATTTTGCGAACGGATTCGACTTTGTTCACAAAAGTTTTATGCTTGATCAATGATCCATCCAGACCTATGCGATCGATCAAGCCGGAGCAGATGACCTCTGCTGCGGGCATTTGAAACAATTGATATTTTATTGAGCTGCTGCCCGAGTTGATGACAAATACATTCATACTTTGATCGATCAATTTTGTTGGGCCTGAATTGCAGTAATGACCACGGTATTAAAGACGTCGTCTACTGTACAGCCTCTACTTAAGTCATTCACAGGTTTGTTAAGTCCTTGCAGCATGGGACCAATCGCCAGCGCACCGGTTTCACGCTGCACTGCTTTGTAGGTATTGTTGCCCGTATTCAGGTCCGGAAAAATCAGCACACTGGCCTGGCCGGCTACTTCAGAGTTTGGCATCTTCTTCTTACCAACGCTCGGGTCTACTGCCGCATCATATTGAATGGGTCCTTCCACCTTCAAGTCAGGCCTCTTTTGTCTTACGATTTCAGTGGCCTTTCTTACTTTCTCCACATCTTCACCTTCACCGGAAGTTCCGGAAGAGTAAGAGAGCATGGCGACTTTTGGATCGATGCCAAACATTTTGCTGGTATCGGCCGATGAGATGGCAATGTCAGCCAGCTGCTCGGAGGTGGGATTGGGATTCACGGCACAGTCACCAAAGATGGAAACCCGGTTTGGCAAACACATGAAGAAAACAGATGATACCGTCGAGACACCCGGTTTCGTTTTTACAAATTGTAGGGCAGGCCGTATGGTATGTTGGGTTGTATGTGCTGCACCTGAGACCATTCCGTCCGCCTCGCCTTTGTACACCATCATGGTTCCGAAGTATGAAACATCCAGCATCAGGTCACGGGCCATTTCGACTGTTACATTTTTATTCTTGCGAAGTTCATAAAGCGTTTGAACATAGGCTTCATATTTATCAGAGGTGCCAGGATTGACAATCTTTATCTTGTCTACCTCCAGGGAAAGATTCAGCCGCTTAAGCGCCGCAACGATACTTTCTTTGTTTCCAAGGATGGTCAGCTCCACTACATTTTGCTTGATCAAGGCATCTGCTGCCTGCAAAATTCGATCGTCGTCGCCTTCGCAGAGAACGATATGTTTCTTAT
>JAYVQY010000115.1:0-21307 GCA_043776715.1 Cyclobacteriaceae bacterium
GTCCCATTTGGCGGAGGCACTGTCTGCATTTGCCACCAGAGCACCGGTCTTAAAACTGAAGAAAGTATATTTCTTTGTGACACCAATGGGCTGGCCATTGGTAGGGTTATAGCCACCAGAAGGAGGATCGGCAGTAAGGTTTTTAAAAGTTGTTGCTGTCAAGGCAACTGGTACTGGATCACTTTTAGTACAAGCAGCGAAAGAAGCCGCCAGCAAGGCGATGAGAAAAATTGGAAGCATTGATTTGATTGCATTCATACTTTATTTGATTTATTGATTTTAAATTGGTTTATTTTTAGAGAATGAGTACCCTACACTTGCGTAGATCAGACGACCTGGAAGATTGGGGATGTAAACCTTGTCGGTATGATCAAAAAGGTTATCAATCCCGAACTGAAACCGAATGCCTTGCGGAATGGTCTTGGCAACAGAAATGTTAACGAGCGCATAACCCTCAACAAACCGGTCATACACATCAAGGATATTGTTGCTGTTGAGGTCTGACGAGGGTATTGTCTCACCTTGAATATTTCCACGAATCTCCCCAACGCCATATCGTCCGCGATAAATAACCCTCGCACTCGCTTCAACACCCTTTTCCTTATCGGAATAAAAAAGTTTTACGTTACCCATGTGCCTTGAGCGGTTGTACAAACCAAAATACTCACTGGAGGCAAGTCGCTTGGTCACCAGTGTCTCAGGATCTCTCCAATAGACTTCACCATTCTTAACCTGTTCTGCCACATCCTTGTCCTTGGCATAAAGCAGTTGATAACCAAGCGAAAGATTAATTTTCTTTGCCACTGGATAAGTAAAATTAGCCTCCATGCCTTCGGTATAAGCCCGCTTAATATTGCGGTAGCTATAAATAGTTTGGTTGGAGGTAGTAATGGCAACCGCTTGCGTTTCTATCAGGTTGTCAATTGAGTTATAGAAGAGATTAACATCTGCTACCAAAGTGCGAATCAATTCTGCACGCGCACCCAGGTTAAATGCTTTTGAACGTTCCGCGCCGAGTTTTCCAATCAACGCCGGGTCGAACAAATAAGCTTGAATCTGTCCCTGTGCATTCAGTTCTGCAAGCCGATCGCCCACCACCTCGGTACCCAACACACTATAGCCACCTCCGGCCGAATTGTTAAAATTGAAATACAGTTGACGGAAGTCAGGAGATTTGAAGCCCACACCGTAAGAACCTTTGATCGTGACTTTCTGACTCAACACAAATCTGGTCGAGAGTTTGGGGCTGAACTGAGCGCCATAAATTGAATTGTAGTCATAGCGGCCTCCAGCGATCATGTTCAATTTTTTGATGGGCGTCCACTCTTCCTGAAAAAAGGCATATTGCGTCTGCTGTTTGCGCTGGGCTTCATCACCATACCGCGAAGTCTGAACGCTTTCAAAAACTTTACCAACACCCAGCGTCAGAATATTTTTTTCATTAAAGAAATATTCTGCATTGACCTCCGGACGTTGAAAAGTCTGCTGAAAATCATCCTTGTAATAAAGGGTATCGGTGACTTCATTGTTCAGCCGTGTTTGTGTTTGATAATGTGTACCATAATAGCGAGCCGTGGTCTTCAACCTGTCGGTGAACCTGTGCACCAGTACAGGGTTTAGATTCCAGTCACGGGTATTTCCATAACCCGACGTGCGAATCTTTTCTGCATCGGCCGTTGTTACTTCATAATTGAAGATCTGCTCTTCGTCAAAATATCGACCAGAAAGACTTAAGTCTGTTTTCTGTCCAGCCTTATAAGTGATTTTGAAGTTGGTGGTATAGTTGTGAAAGGGTGACACCGTTTTTCCGTAATTCTCAGGAGACAAATCATACCCGTCGGTACTGTAGCGATTCGCAAAAACATACACGCCCAACTTGCCGATCGTCCGGCTGTAGTCACCTGAAAGATCCAGTGTGTTGTTGGTTCCATAGCGAGAAGACAAACTTCCGCGTGTGCCTTGCGGCCGATCGGTAATAATATTGACGACACCGGCCAATGCATCGGAGCCGTACAAACTGGAAGAAGGTCCCTTCACAATTTCAACCTGCTTGATATTTCCAACCGTGATACGGCTCAGCTCAAGCGATCCGGTAAATCGACCAATGAGTGGCTCACCATCAATCAAGATCAAGGTATAGTCAGGATTGAAGCCCTGCAATTGCAGGCCGTTTCCGGTACCGTTTACTTGTGGTACCACGGCAAGGCCTGTTTGTTCTGCAAGCACATCATTGAGCCGTAACGAACCCATCGCCTTGATCTGCGCTTTTTGGACAATCGTGACTGGCATAGGCAACGCGCCCATGGTACGCTCGTTGCGGGTGGCAGTCACTACCACCGCCTCCAACTGTTTGGATTGAATGGAGTCCTGAGCAAGCATGGAGACGCTCACACAAAGACACATCAGGAGAGTTAAAAATCGACGCACAGCCGCAAATATTGGAACAAGGGCAATAAAAAAATACCCAAATCGGAACAATTAATGCCAGCACCTGATTACTTCATCGTTTTCAGGGTATTTTGTCAAGAATCATATAAAATTGAAGCAAACATCAGTATTTGGTTGTTATTTTTGCGGTCATGGAAGAGGTTTATTAGGACATTCTGAAATCAAAAATACCCATATCGATATGAGCAAAGTACTATACGAGCAAAATGACCAGTCACTCATGTTGGCAGAAAACATGGGATCCGAGGCGACCGAGCAGCCTAACCTTATCCGCAAGTCCATCATCCATTTTTATTTCTGCATTGAGGGTAGTGCAAAGTTTGAGTTTGGGCCTCATTACATTCGGGAAATTCAGCAGCAGCACAATTACTTTTTCTTTAATCCTGAAAAAGAATTACCCTTTACCCTCAGGCTGGCCCCAGGTTCACGGATGGTATTTCTCACCATTTCGCTGGAGAGTCTACATCAACTATTCGTCCATGAGCCCCTGCCCTTTCTGAAGCCGGAAAACATCAATCAAAAGTTTTATGATGAACGGGAAGTGCCAGCATATCTGCTGGTGGAGCTAAACCAGCTATTTAACATCCAACTCAGCAGCAATGCCAGCAGACTCTTCTACCAGGGAAAGATTCTGGAACTCCTGGCGCTTTACTTTTCTTACAAAAAACCCGACACAGAAAGTTGTCCTTTCTTAAATGATCAGGATACAGTAAGAAAAATCAAAAATGCTAAAGAACATTTGTTGAAGCACATCGAAGCACCTCCAAGTTTAAAAGAATTGGCGCGCATGGGTGGATTAAACGAATATCAATTAAAAGCAGGGTTCAAGGAAATATACGGCAACTCAGTCTTTGGGTACTTGCTCGACCACAAACTTGACAACGCTCGTGTGTTGCTCGACTCAAACAAATACCAGGTATCTGAAGTTGCTTACAGGATTGGCTATTCGAACCCCAGCCATTTCATTACCGCCTTCCGTAAGAAATATGGCGTGACACCCAAGAAATATCTCATGGCAAAAAGATAGGCATCGGATTCATTTTTTTAGCCACAGATTACACTGATTGCCACAGTTAAATTCATTTAAGCTGTGGATAAGAAAGAAGGGGTCACTACGGACACGAAACAGTAAACACAACGTTCACAAATGGATATGACCAACAAAACTACTTTGTAATCCTTCGTAGTTTTTCGTGTATGTTGTGGCCCCTATTGATACTATCAGGATCAAATACATATTTTCCCGCTGGGAATTTCAATCCTCCTCCTATCCAAATTTGATGACTGCTTCCAGGCTCAAATTCAAGGGAAATCGCCATACCTAGATGTGAGCGAAAAAATATTTCCGACACCACAAGTGATTTTGAGGACCCTAATATCGCCTCCTTGTGGTCCTTCTTGGAGCAGCGCCAAACAACATTCCAAACACGCCCCTTACCAATTCTCTTCCCACCTGTTTTGCTACCGGTGAAGTCATCACCTGTTCAAATGTACTTTTCTCGATGCGCCCGGATTTTGCGGGTGCATTTGTTTGCGCTGCCGACATTGACTTCTCCTGTTCTTCCTTGAAGGCCAGCACCCGCTCGCTCAATATTTCAAACGCACTCAACGGATCCACAGACTCCTGATATTTCTTAAACGTCTCAGAGCCATCCAGCAAGGCCTGGTAATCTTGTGCTGACAAGGGTCCCATAAATGAAGCCGGTGGTGCAAGGTGCGTCACCACTGTTTCTGTCGGAATGCCTTTTTCGTTCAACACGGTGATGAAGGCTTGCCCAATGCCCAGTTGAGTAAACTGCTTTTCAATGTCATAGAACTCCGATTTGGGAAATGTTTTGACCGTTGCCCCTAAGTCTTTCACATCATTCGGAGTGAATGCGCGGATTACGTGATGCACTCTGTTGCCCAACTGCGAAAGCACGGATGATGGTACATCTTGCGTCAATTGTGTGCAAAAGAAAATTCCCACACCTTTTGAGCGAATCAATCTAATCACTTGTTCAATCTGGTCCATAAATGCTTTCGGAGCATCTTCAAAAAGAAGGTGCGCTTCATCCAGAAAGAAAACCAACTTAGGCTTGTCGAGATCTCCTACCTCCGGAAGCGTCTGATAAATTTCCGCCAATAAGGCGAGCATGAAGGTTGAGAAAATGGCAGGCTGACTTTGCACATCCGATACATTGAGCAGGCTGATCACCCCGCGACCATCTACCTTCTCCAGTAAATCTTCGATATCAAACGATTTTTCGCCAAAAATCAAGTCTACCCCTTGTTGCTCCAGTGCGACCATCTTGCGCAAAATGGTGCTTGCCGTAGAGGAAGAGATCTTTCCATAATTTTCTTTTATCTCAGCTGCCCCTGCTCCTTCCGATAAATAGTTTAATACCTTTTTCAAGTCCTTCAGATCAACGATGGGCAATTTCTTGTCGTCAGCATACTTGAAGATGATCATGAGCACGCTGGTTTGCACTTCATTTAGCTCCAATACCTTGCCCAGCAACACGGGACCAAATTCAGTGACCGTGGCCCGCATTTGGGCGCCCAGCTTACCACTGAGGGAATAAATTTCTATTGGAAATCCTGTCGGAGAGTATTTTATTTCCAATGCCTTGGCTCGATCAACAATCTTATCGTTGACAATTCCTTCTTTCGCCATCCCTGAAAGATCACCTTTCATGTCTGGCATAAATACCGCTACTCCGGCAGCAGAAAGTTGCTCCGCCATCAGTTGAAGGGTGCGGGTCTTGCCGGAACCGGTGGCCCCTGTCACCAATCCATGCCGTGCCATCATCCGCAAAGGCATGTTTACTTTCGCATCTGCAATGATTTCATTCTCATATACCCCTGCACCCAAATTGATTGAAGGAGTATTTGTAGTGTAAGAACTACTGATGGCGGCAATGAATTTTTCCTTTGACATTTTCTGGGTATATTATATTCGAATATAAACCTAAACCTTCACAATGCTTTTAAAAATTCGGATGATATTGTTAGATTCTATCGTCAGGAAGCACTTCCTGCTCCTAATCATCTTAATTATTGGCGTGGAGGCCAGCGGGCAACTTGATGTCAACACGCCCACGGTTAAAACGCCTGCGAGCGGCCTTGATCCAAGCATTGCCGGAAGAAAAATGATGGATGAGCTCACACCCGGTTTGAAGCTCGATGAAAATCAAAATTCAAAAGTTACCATCCTGATCGGCCAGTTCCTGACACACAAATCCAGTCTCCTGGATTTGAAGAAAAGCCAGCCTGCGGAATACAAAAAAAAATTGGCTGATGAGCAAAAGATTCTCTTTGATCAGCTAAGAGGCGCGCTGAACCCTGACCAGTTCAGAAAATTGATGGATCTTAAGCCACCACAGGCCACTTCTGAAAATGCAATGAGTCACTTATTTTATTAACCAACCAACAACTTAATAAACACAGAATTTTATGAAAAGAACTTTTCTTCCCCTTTGTCTGGCAGCATTGCTGATTTCTTCGTTTTCTTTCTATCACACGCAAGCACAAACTGATTCAAAGACTGCCTTGCGCCATGTAGTGCTCTTCAAATTTGCTGATTCAGCAAAACCTGATGATGTGAAAAAAGTTGAAAATGCTTTCAGGGCCCTGAAGGGAAAAATCAAGCTGATCAAGGATTTTGAATGGGGTACAAACACCAGCCCTGAAAATCTGAACCAGGGTTTGACGCACTGTTTCTTTGTAACCTTCTCCAGTGACAAAGACCGGGATGACTATTTGGTTCACCCAGACCACAAAGCCTTCGTGGAGGTACTCAAGCCTCACCTGGACAAAGTGACGGTGATAGATTATTGGGGAAGGAAATAACGGGGCCTTATATTGTGGTGTGTCTTCGCGGCCCCGTTTCGGGTGCCGCGAACTTCAAGCTTTGCTATCGTAAAAAATCGCCGCACAACTATAAACAAAATTAGAGAGACTCGTTAGGTTACACCTTATAGTAATGGTCATAGTTCGCGGTATTTAGCATCTGCATCGATTTATTAAGTACCCATCATATCAAGAGCAAGTTTATTACCTTTAAATGTTGTACCAACCATAGCTTCGACGCTTTTCCACTTTTATAATTTACTTAGCTTTCGATCAAACCCCGGAAATTCACTATGAAGAAGATCATATTACTTCTTGTTCTGCTCTCCATCAAAGTGGCCGCACAAGAACCCATTAAGAAAGCGCCGGAAGTAAAAGAGGGCGAAGGTCCATTTGTGCAACTCATCCTTCGGGGCGCCATGCTGATCGACGGAACAGGCGCGCCCCCAGTAGGTCCGGTAGATATTGTAGTGAAACAAAACAAGATCGTAAACATCGTGAGCATGGGCTTACCTACCCCCGGTATGGCGACCAATACAAACCGGCCTAAACTGGAAGACGGCGGCAAGGAATTGAATTGCACAGGCATGTATGTGATGCCAGGTTTTATAGACATGCATGGTCATATCGGTGGACAGCAGGCCCCCGATGCTGAATATGTTTTTAAACTTTGGATGGCGCACGGCATCACGACCATCCGCGAACCTGGTTCAAGCAACGGGATCGATTGGGTGCTTGACCAGAAAAATAAGAGTGCGCAGAATTTGATCACGGCCCCGCGCATCAAAGCATATGTCAATTTCGGCGCTGGGAGTAAAGAACCTATCCGCACACCTGAAATGGCCAGGGCGTGGGTGAATGAAAACAAACTACGAGGTGCCGATGGAATAAAGCTTTTCGGTGCTGCGCCAGAAATTATGGATGCTGCCTTGCGGGAAAATAAAAAAATAGGGCTTCGTTCCGCCTGCCATCATGCTCAGTTGGCAGTAGCGAGATGGAATGTGGTGCAATCGGCGGAGGCAGGACTCACCACCATGGAACATTGGTATGGCCTACCGGAAGCAATGCTCACCGGATCGTCGCTGCAGAACTATCCGCTCAACTACAATTATTCAAATGAGCAAAATCGTTTCGAAGAAGCCGGGAGACTCTGGAAGCAAGCTGCACCGCCCTATTCCGAAAAGTGGAACGAGGTAATGAATACGCTTTTAAAACTGGATTTCACTTTAGATCCCACATTCGATACATACGAGGCAGCACGCGACTTACACAAAGCACGTCGTCAGGAGTGGCACGAAAGTTATACACTGCCGAAGCTCTGGGCATTTTATCAACCGAATCGTTCCGCTCATGGCTCGTTCTGGTTCTCGTGGGGAACTGAACAAGAGGTGGCGTGGCGCGAAAATTTCCGTTTATGGATGACGTTTGTCAATGAGTATAAAAATCGTGGCGGCCGCGTAACTGCGGGATCTGACAATGCCTTCATCTTTCAGCTGTATGGATTTGGGTACATCCGTGAACTGGAATTGCTTCGCGAGGCGGGATTCCATCCGCTGGAGGTAATCCGTTCTGCCACGCTCAACGGCGCGCAAGCGTTGGGCATGGAAAAAGAAATCGGCTCTGTTGAAATCGGGAAGCTGGCAGATTTTGCCATCGTCGACCAAAACCCATTGGAAAACCTGCAGGTACTTTATGGAGTTGGTGCAATCAAACTCATGGATGACAACACTGTGAAGCGGGTGGGTGGGATCAAATACACGATCAAAGACGGCATCATTTATGACGCTCAAAAATTATTGGCAGATGTGAAAAAAATTGTAGACGATGAGAAATCAAAAGCCGGGTTTGTATTGAAGCAGCCCGGCATGAATTAAATTTCGGCGTGAAGTCATCTTATCTATTCTTATTCTTTACCCTGATTTTCTCCTGCGTAAAAATTGCTGATCGGCAAAATGACCCTGTCGTCATTTCCCTCTTGGGGAAATCGTATTACGAACCAGTACGATCCGTTGAGACGCAGTTGAAGTTGGACAGTAATCTGGCAGTGGCCCGCTCCAACTGGATCATGGAGCCGTCGGAAGATCACTACATCTGGTACGGTCGTAGGCTGGGCTACCTTTCCCGCTTTCAGGAAGCAATTGATATTTTTTCACAAGGCATCGAAAAATATCCAATGTCAGCAAAGCTGCACCGACATCGGGGGCATCGGTATATTTCAATCAGGCAATTTGACAAAGCCATCACCGACCTGAACGCTGCGAATAGGTTCATCGCAGGTTACACACCAGAAATTGAGCCCGATGGGATGCCTAACAAGAACAATACGCCCCTCTCCACTACACAATTTAATATCCGCTATCATCTTGGATTGGCATTCTATCTTAAAGGTGATTTTGCCAGTGCAAGGCGAGTTTATCTTAAATGCCTAAAAATTTCCAGCAACCCAGACATGGCAGTCGCAACCATGGATTGGCTTTACATGACCTATCGCAGGCAACACCGGAATCTGGAAGCAAAATTTCTCTTGGAAAACATAACGGACTCGACCCATGTGATTGAGAATGATTCCTATCTCAGGCGTTGCAGAATGTATCAGGGTAAAATTTCACCGGAGGCACTCTTGCAGGTGGGTCCGGATGAACAAGATGCCGACCTGGCATTTGCCACCCAAGGGTATGGCGTGGGAAACTGGTATCTCTATAACAGAGATACTGCCAAAGCGAAAGAGATCTTTGAAAAAGTCGTTGCCGGAAAATATTTTTCTGCTTTCGGCTTTATTGCAGCGGAGGCCGAATTGGCACGTTGGAAAAAGTGAAAGAGATTTGCATTAATAAATGCAGCGTTGAATTTTATTGTGCACTCATTTCAAGATGATCTCTTCGCGGCCCCGTCCCGGGTGCCGCGAACTTCAAATTTAACTATGAAAAGAAAGTTTAATCGTTCAGTGAATATAGAAGGGCTCCACGTTGAATTTATCTTGTAGATCGCGGTATCTTTGATGAGACATCTAATAACCGCGAAGACTTATCCCTATGAACCAAAAGAGAATTTATCTAACCCTGATCTTTTCCATAGCTTTCTTTGCCATCATGGCACAGAAGCCAGAAGTATTTTCAACAGAAGCTGGCGCCATTCAGGGATATGACCCTGTCGCCTTTTTCAAAGAAAGTAAACCGGTACTGGGGCTAAAAGAATTTTCCTATTCATGGAACGCCGCTACCTGGTACTTCTCTTCAAAAGAAGATATGGATGCTTTTATAGCTGACCCCGTTCGATATGCTCCACAATTCGGTGGCTGGTGTGCCTATGGCACTGCTTCAGGTCATAAATCTCCTACCCAACCAGAAACCTGGACGATCGTCAACGACAAGCTCTATTTTAACTACAATCCTTCCGTCCAAAAATTATGGAACAAAAACCAAAAAGGACTGATCGAACAGGCTAACAAGAATTGGCCAGCGGTGAAAAATGAATGATCTGGATTGTCCTTTGGCCGGTGAATGCTTATACCAAGGATTGCATTTGAAAAATTGATCTAAATCTCTTCCCTTCAACATTGCGGCAGGCCCCTTTAATAAGTTAGATTTGAAGCCGGTGCGTTGGATCACCAACAAGGGCCAACCCACCAGGAACTACAAACACGAATGACTGAAGAAAGGATTCGACTGGAAGAAGATCGCGACGGGAAAAAGAACTGGCGCAAATTTGGCCCGTATCTAACCGAACGGCAGTGGGGAACCGTGCGTGAAGACTATAGCGCCCATGGAAATGCGTGGGAATTTATAACACACGATGCTGCCCGTAGCAAAGCTTTCCGTTGGGGTGAGGAAGGCATCGGAGGTATCTGTGATGACAAACAGCTGCTCTGCTTTTCTTTGGGATTGTGGAACAAAAAAGACCCCATCATCAAGGAAAGGATGTTTGGGCTCACCGGCCCGGATGGCAACCACGGAGAGGATTGCAAAGAATACTATTATTTTCTCGATAGCACCCCAACGCATTCCTATATGAAGATGCTTTACAAGTATCCTCAGCAGGAATTCCCTTACGACACGTTGGTAGAGCAGAACAAAAAAAGAGGAAGGCATGATCCCGAATTTGAGCTCATCGATACCGGCATCTTCAATCAAGATAAATATTTTGATGTCTACATAGAGTATGCAAAAGCCGACCATGATGATATCCTGATCCGGATTGCCATCCATAACCGTGGATCAAAAAAAGCTCCACTCAACGTACTGCCGCACCTCTGGTTTCGAAATACTTGGGTATGGGGACATGACGACTATGAACCCGAACTCTATCTGGATGACACAGGTGTAATCAAGGTCAATCACAAAGACCTCGGCAATTGTTATTTCTTTTTCGAAGGGGCCTCAGAACCTCTCTTCTGTGAAAATGAAACAAATACTGGCAAGCTCTACAATTATCACCAGGCTGGAACTTTCAAAGACGGGATTAACGATTACCTCGTGCATCGACAGAAGGAAGCCATCAACACCGTTCATAAAGGCACACGTGCTGCCATCAATTATGATATGGCGATTGAGGCAGGTGGCTCCAAAACCATTCGGATGAGGCTTGCTCCAAAATTCAAAATGAAACCCTTTGGGGACTTCGACACTGTCTTCAAGAAGAGGATGGCGGAATCTGATGAGTTCTATGCAGGTCTTCAAACTGATATAAAGGACGTCGACAGCAAAAACATTCAGCGGCAAGCCCTTGCAGGGATGCTCTGGAGCAAGCAGTTCTATTATTATGACGTATCCAGGTGGTTGAAGGGAGACCCTGCCATGCCCGTCCCTCCGCAGGAGCGCAAACATGGTCGCAACAATGACTGGAGACATCTTAATAATGCTGACATCATCTCGATGCCAGACACCTGGGAATATCCCTGGTATGCTGCCTGGGACCTCGCCTTTCATGCCATTCCCATTGCAATGGTAGATCCGGAGTTTGCCAAAAGTCAGCTGCTCCTGCTAACCAAAGAATGGTACATGCATCCCAACGGTCAGCTACCAGCCTACGAATGGTCCTTCAGTGATGTCAATCCTCCTGTCCATGGTTGGGCAGCGTGGCGGGTTTATAAGATTGATCAAAAACTGCAAGGGGGTGGAGGTGATCGGAAATTTTTAGAAGAAGTTTTTCATAAGCTATTGCTCAACTTCACCTGGTGGGTAAATAAAAAGGACCCCAACGGAAATAATATTTTTCAGGGCGGCTTTCTCGGAATGGACAACATTGGAGTATTTGACAGAAACACCATCCTTCCCAACGGCTCCCACATTGAACAATCTGATGGCACCAGTTGGATGGCCATGTTCACACTAAATATGCTCCGCATATCACTTGAACTGGCAAAAGAAAATCCCACCTACCAGAGTCTGGCAACAAAGTTTCTTGAACACTTCCTTTATATCGCAGGGGCCATGGCCAACATTGATGACAATGGCGTGGATCTGTGGGATGATGAAGATGAGTTCTTCTATGATGTACTTCACACCCACGATGGTAAAAGGGTTAAAATGAAAGTGCGGTCCATGGTCGGACTGATTCCGCTGTTCGCTGTGGAGGTGCTCGATCATGAAATTTTCGATAAGATGCCGGAGTTTACACAAAGGCTCGAGTGGTTCCTCAAGAATCGACCTGACCTAGCGAGCCTCATCTCACGGTGGGGGGAAAAAGGAAAAAACGAAAGACATTTACTTTCCCTCCTCCGGGGCCACAGGATGAAGCGACTGCTCAAGCGCATGCTGGATGAAGCAGAATTCCTTTCACCGTATGGTGTTCGCGCCTTATCGCGGCAGCACCTCGACCATCCCTATTCTTTTTTTGAAAACGGATACGAATTTAGAGTGAAATATACCCCAGGGGAAAGTGACTCTTCTATGTTCGGAGGAAATTCAAATTGGCGTGGGCCTGTGTGGTTTCCGGTGAACTATCTCATCATTGAGTCACTGCAGCGCTTTTACCATTATTATGGAAGTGATTTTAAAATCGAGCACCCGACAGGATCAGGAAATTTGATGAACCTGAAAGAAATCGCTAATGATCTCTCCGAAAGGATGATCAACCTATTCAGACGAGATAAAAATGGACTGCGACCCATGTATGGCAAAGATGAAAAAATGCAAAACGATGCGCATTTTAAAGACAACCTGTTCTTCTTCGAATATTTTCATGGAGATAGTGGTCGCGGTGCCGGTGCAACACACCAAACAGGATGGACGGGCATGGTGGCAAAGTTGATACAGCCGAGGAAGTAGGCGGAGATCTAATCAAAGATTTAGGATTTAGGATTGACGATTTACGATTTGTGTGCTTCGAAATCGTAAATCTAAAATCGTAAATTCCCCTAGCTTCTCCCATAAACCTTAATCACCGTATCCCTTAAGTCATCTGCAACTTCCGATGCCACAAAAGCCATCACTTCAGCAATTGCTTCCGGCTTCACCCATGAAGAAAAATCTGCAGAAGGCATTGCAGCTCGGTTAACAGGTGTGTCAATTGTGCTGGGAACAATGATAGAAGAAAGAACATTTTTAGAAGCCCCCTCCTCGTTGAGCAAATCTGCCAACTTGAAAATGAGAGACTTTGAAAGTGCGTAAGCAAGCGAGCTCTTTCCATCTTTGGGAAGTAGTGCTGGACGGGCTCCGATGAAAATAATCCGACCGCCCAAGGGCTGTTTCATCATCTGCAAGAAAACCGGGCGAGCTGCGAAGTAGGCCGTTTCAAAATTCTGTGAATACATTTTTTTGAGCAGTGCCTCATCCGTTTCAAAAACTGAACCTGACGCATAGCCACCAACTAACAACAGGGCAACATCAATCGATTTACTCTCTGCAATAATTTTGGCAATAACAGTTGCAATTGAGCTTTCGTCCGTGAGGTTTGCTTCCCTGACCATGAAATCACCTTGAACCTCAAACCCCAATGTTTTCCCCGGAGAGACAATGGCAATGACGCGATGGCCATCGTTCAGGAACCTGAGAACTGTTGCTTTGCCCAAGTTCCCACTCGCGCCGGTGATGAGGATGGTTTTTTTCATAGTGATGTTACAAATTTCATTTTACTTTCTTAATAAAGGGCAAACTTGCAATAATCTGAAACGTTGAATTCTTGCTCTCCGCAATGCTCGTAGCCGTGAACGCTTCCATGATGCCGATGTTGTATCTGAGTTTCAATCCAATACCCGAAGGTCGTGATGTAAAACCCAATTGCACCGGCACCATGAACCCTTCCTTGTGCATGAGTGATTTGATATCGTACGAAACGGTGACCGGCGGTCCGGAAGCCAGGGTCCCGGTTGTGATCTGGCTTGCGTACGTGAGAAGACTGATCTGCGCTCCGGTGGCGATATTCATCTGATCAGAGATGCTGTATTGAATGAGCAGTGGTATATCAATATAATTGGTGACAATATTGGATTTAGGGTTCTGTATAGTAACGTCATTGTAAATACTTTTTACGTCAGCCGGGCCACGGCTTGAAATCAGTTTTAATTCCGGGGTGAAGGCCCATTGATTTTTCATTTTGAAGTAGGCACCAATCCCAAAATTTGTTCCGAGGATAGGCTGTTGCTGCGCAAGGCCTGGCAGTGTCGAAATATTAAATCCCATGTCTATGCTGAGGTGAAATACCTCCTCCCCGGTTTGACTGCCAAATTTCAAAGCAGACCAGGAAGCTTGGCCAAGGGAGGGGGTGGGTAAAAAGGCGGACAAAAAAATGAGTCCAACCTCGGCATAAAGAGATACAATCCTTTTCATGAAGTTGAACGGAAGTTGAAATTCATTTGGTTTAATCTCCATTACGAATGCTACACCTGAGCATGAGAGTTATTTGTGGCCCCCAGTTGATTACCATCCGAAGTTATTATAATTTTTCTAAAAATGGGGCTGATGATAAAAGCCTGTCGGGCAGAGCATTCCGGTTATGCTCAATCACTCTTCAATCAAAATCCTCTTCATAAAACTACGATCTATCTCTCCCCATCTGCGCAGAAGGGATTCGCGCTGTAGCTTTGCATCCGATACAATAAATTTGATAATATCTTTTACATTTATTGAAACTTGTGGCCCAAGCACTGAATGAGCAATGTTACTAACCTTTATTCCCTATTGAAGTGATCGGTCAAATCGAAGATCTTATTGGTCAAGGTCGATATTTCGAAGCACGGGCGAAAGCCTTGGCCTTGCTTGCTGACTCAGATGCCCTGCGCGTCAAGCAGTTGTACTCACTTTCCATGTCCAAGTGTGGCCTGCCAGAGGCTGCGATGCAATACCTTGAACCTGTTTATAAAGAATTTCCCGATGACCCTGAAACTGCCGGAATATTGGGAGGCATCTATAAAGAAATTTTTATCAAGACAAAAAATCAGCGCTTTGCAGTCCTGTCCAAAGACACATACTTAAAGAATTTTTCTACTACCAAAAGCTTTTACACAGGAATCAATGCGGCTACCATGTCTGCTATCTCAGGACAGTCGAAACAAGGGCAACAGATCGCATCAGAAGTGATTGCTCAACTGGAAGGATCACCTGGAAATTTTTGGGAACTCGCCACGCTGGCAGAGGCCTGGTTGATTTCAAAGGATCGGCTCAAAGCGAAAGAATATTATTTAAAAGCACGAGACCTGGTAACCACAGATTGGGGAAAGATCAACACCATCTATAATCAGCTTTGGTTGTTGAACCATTATGTTGCGGTCCCCAAGGAGTTGCTAAAGATATTTAATCCGCCTGTCATTGCCGCATTTGTTGGTCACATGATCGACCATCCATCGAGGGCCAGCAGTCGTTTTCCCGCCATCATTGAAAGCAAGGTAAAAGAAGCATTGACCAGCGCGATCACTTCACTCAATGTGAAAATCGGATATTGTTCTCTTGCCTGTGGGGGTGACATTCTATTTGCTGAAGCGATTGCCGAAACGGGCGGAGAAGTAAATGTCATATTACCATTTTCGGAATCAGATTTCGTGGAGGCCAGTGTACGTTTTGCAGGCGATCAATGGGTTGAACGGTATCATCAGTTGGTAAAGAAATTCCCAACTACTTTCGTAACCCACGAGGCATACGGTGGATATGATGATCTCTTTTTTCTTCAGAGCGGTATCATCTTTGGTGCCGCCATTTTGCGAAGCCATGCCAGCCACACCAAACCCCATCTCTTTACCGTGGTGTCGGGATTGGATCTGAATAGAAATGAAGGAGGTACCCGGGACACCCTCAACCTGTGGCCCTACCACGAAAATACATTGAACATCAACCCCGACAATTTTAATACGGTCCCCAGATCCAGCAGTTTTCAAAGTTCCACGCGCCGTATTGATAAGAGAAAGTTCAAAAACCGGCCCGTGTCTTACCTTCTGTTTGCGGATTTCCCCAGTATCCACGCTGCAGAAAAAGAGATGATTTGGAAATCCATGCAGAGTAAAATTGAAATACAATCCCCGCTTCCCGTTGGACTGATTTGGAATGGTGACACCATTCTTGCCGCCTACAATTCTCTGGGGGGTACGATCGATCTTTGCAAAATTCTCCTGGCGGCGGTGGCCCGGTTTCACAAAAGAGATAGCGTCAAAATCAGTCTACATGTTGGACCTGTCAATCTTACAAACGCTGAGGGAGAGGTGGGGAATAGCATTGAAGGAAGTCCCGTGGACACCATCCGTTTGATTCTGCAATATGCAGCGCCTGGAGAAGTGCTGGCAAGCTCACAGGTATCATCGGAGTTGGCGCTCAACATCGATAATTATTCAATAGACTATGTCGGGAAATTTTTTCCTGAAAGCACCACTTATAGTCAGGAGATTTTCAAGATAGATTTTAGCTGATCGCTTTCTTCTTAGCTGAGAGCACTAATAATAATATATTTTGATGAGCGCGCGCTCTTTACCAAAATCGATGTGCTCAATTGTAATTTTTTGGATGTTCAGGCCGGTCCGTTGCCGAAGGTCAACAATGAGTAGTTCTTGCCGATCAGGTCTGATATTTTCGAGGGAAGGATACTCTATCGTTTTTGACCGGTGGTTTCGCATCAGGAGGCTGCCATCTACTGCATATACCACACCAATGATCATCGCATTTAATGTGATGATCTCAATGTAAGTGCCTTTCATAATCGAGTTGATGAGACCAAAGGTCATGATGATAAACAGATACGTCATGTCCTTCATGGTAATTGTTTCGGTGCGGAAGCGCAAGAGGGAGAATGCTGCCAGTAAGCCAAACGCACTTCCGATAGAACTGAATCCACCTGTTTTTTCCAGCATGTAGGACAATAGGAAAACAATAAAGTTGAGTAGGAAGAAGGTGAAGAAGGAATCCTTTTTCTGAGAGGTGGTGTAGTAGACAAAGCGGACCAAAACGATCATGGAAACCGTATTGATCAGCAGCCTTATCAGAAAGTAAGATGTAAATATCTGAGTTTTGTCCATCGGATAAAGATAACAAGATCTGGCATTATAACACGCGGCAACCGGCCATCGCCATTCATCCTCAAAAGTCTTTTTTTTGGGGGCCATATCGCTATCTTCGTAATTCAAATAAACGTTAAGCAACATGACCACTTCACGAAGGGAATTCTTAAAACAAAGCGCCATGGCGCTGGCAGGCACAGCGGCTTTGGGCCAATCGGCCTTTGCCGCGAAAAAAGGAAAAGAATTGATGGGATTGCAACTTTACTGTGTGCGCGACCAGATGAAGGCCGATCCGCTGGGCACTTTGAAACAGCTGGCCGCCATCGGATATAAAAACGTGGAGCATGCCAATTATGTAGATCGTAAATTCTATGGCTGGCTTGCGCCAGAATTTAGAAAAGTTCTCAACGATCTCGGCATGAAGATGCCCAGTGGCCATACCGTCATGGGCAGCAAACATTGGGATGCCACAAAAAATGATTTCACAGACCTTTGGAAATACACGGTGGAAGATGCGGCCGTGATGGGTCAGCAATTTGTGATCAGTCCATCGCTCCCTGAAAGCTTGCGCAAAACGTACGACGATTGCATGCACTTCATGGAAGTTTTTAACAAGTCGGGAGAATTGTGCAAAAAATCAGGGATGAAATTTGGCTATCACAACCATCATTTCGAATTCAATGAAAAGTTGAATGGCATCACATTGTACGACATCATCCTAAAGAACACAGATCCTGCCTTGGTGATGCAGCAACTCGATATCGGAAATTTGTACAATGGCGGGGCAAAGGCTATAGACATTGTTAAACAATACCCGGGAAGATTTGAATCCATGCATGTGAAAGATGAAATCCTTGCCAAAGAAGGTAATGAGAAATATGAGAGCACCATCCTTGGTGCCGGTATTGTTGGCACCAAAGAAGTGGCCGATCTGGGCCGTAAGAATGGCACCCTTCATTTCATCATTGAGCAGGAGTCTTATCAAGGTAAAACTCCTATTGCTTGCATGAAAGAAGATTATGACATCATGAAGAAGTGGGGCTACTGAGTGAAAAGTCGGCCGGCTCTTTAAAAGCGTCGGCCGACTATGGTCTTTTCTCTCTCCCAGTAATTGTAGGCGCCCTGGGTTTTTTTGTGGACGTCTACGATCTTTTGCTTTTTAATATCGTTCGCAGATCAAGTTTTGCAGACCTTGGTGTTGCAGAAGAAGCCATGAAGACCGCTGGCGAGCGCATCATCAGTTGGCAGATGGTGGGCCTCACCGTAGGAGGAATCTTCTGGGGAGTGCTCGGTGACAAAAAAGGAAGAAAGAGCGTTTTGTTCGGATCCATTCTGCTCTATTCCCTTGCCACAATTGGAAACGGTTTTGTGACCACCATCGATCAATATACCTGGCTGCGTTTTATCGCCGGACTCGGGTTGGCTGGAGAGTTGGGGGCCAGCATCACTTTGACAAGCGAATTATTACCGAAAGAAAAACGAGGGCTTGCTGCAGCGATCATTACTGCATGCGGTGTGTTGGGCACCACGACCGCTTACTATGTTCACATCCTGAGCCATGAAGACTGGCGCTTATGCTATTTTATCGGAGGGGGAATGGGACTGAGTCTTTTGTTTCTCCGGGTAAGTGTGTTGGAGAGCAGGATGTATGGTATAACAAGAGAAGTGAAAGTTCAGATGGGAAACTTCTGGATGCTTCTGAATAACAAGGATCGGTTTCTCCGTTACCTCCGCTGTATTCTCATTGGCATACCAGTATGGTACATCATCGGTATATTGATCACGTTTTCAGATGAGTTTGCAAAACAATTTGGAATTTCAGGCTTTGATCCGGCCAAGGCATTGATGCTCCAATATGCAGCGCTTGCTTTGGGTGACCTATCCGCTGGGTTTCTCAGCAACCATCTAAAAAGCAGAAAGAAGACACTGCTCGTCTTCTATTGCATTATTTCCATTTTCATGTTTTTGTTTTTTGTATTCAAAGGAGGCAGAAGCGCGTTTAACATGTACCTAATTTGTATGGGTTTGGGTTTTGGTTCAGGTATCTCCGTCTTGTACATCACCATGAGCGCCGAGCAGTTTGGCACCAACTTACGAGCAACGGCTGCGATTTCAATTCCAAACTTTGTGAGGGGTTTGCTTCCGCTGATACTGTTGATGTTTCAGGCCCTGCGTCATGAAACGATGCTTAATAATTATGCGACAGCAGCCTGGGTGACAGGCGTCATCATCATGGCCATTGGATTCGTTTCCGTTCTTTATACGGAGGAGTCATTTGGAAGGGATTTGGATTTCGTTGAATGCTAAATCTCTTCTTCAATAATTGAACATATCCGTTCAGCAGTACATTTACCCATTCCATCTATTTCTTTGAGGTCGGAAACGCTGGCGTTAAATACAGCTTTTAAAGAGCCCAACTTATCCAGAAGCATCTTTGCCTTGGCCGGACCAACACCAGGCAGGCCCTGCAGAATATGGATCTGTTGCTTAAATCTGCTGCTGTGCTTATATCCAACTGGCCTGTAGGGCAAACGGCTCTTGCAAAGTGTCAGTTGCTGATAGGCACTAATCATAAGGTTCCCGGTTTCCTCTGGTGATATAGACCTCAAGACAGGAATCCGGAATTTAAGAGAGAGCGAAATCAATGCTCCCTGAATCGCTTCCCTTTTCATTTGAGTTGATTTTACATCCTGAGAAGTGCCCTCAAGAATTATCAAGTTATGTTTGGACCCGGATGCCAGTTTTACTGCCTGTCTGAATATCCTACCATCCTTGATAGATGTCACAAAATCCTTGAAAGTCTTCCTTTCAATAAGTAAAAGATTATCAATCAGAAAATCACCTGCTGCAAGCGTTTGAACTTCAAGCTTAACATAAGGTTGCATTAGCAAAGTCCGTTTTAGAGTCTCATTCACTTCACGGTGGTCCATTACAATTTTAATCGCTCCACGTATTTCCATAGTTGGAAAGAGATGCTAAGTCCTTAATTCAAAGATGAGAATTTCAAGAAAAAAGGAAACATTAACTATGTCGGGAAAACCTTATTAAAACCGATTTCTTACTGAGATAAATCCCTTTCAACCCTGGGTGTTAACCTCTTATCTCAAACTTAGACAACTACAATTCAAACATTTCTGATATTGCATCCTTGACCTTTTCAATATCTGCCTGAGAAATTCTCCCGCGACTTTCCCTTTGTATTCTGCTTTCGTCTACTGCCCTCATCTGGTCCAGGCAGATTTCGCAGTACTTATTTTCAAATCTTGTCTCAATGCGCGAAGGGTAGCCGCGCAACGTAGTGGTCAGGGGAGCAATGACAACGGTTCCCAATGCAGCATTCATTTCTGATGGCGAAAGCACCAAACACCTTCTTTCCTTTTTCATCTCTGAGCCTATTGTTGGGTCGAGGTTTACAAAATGAACATTAAATGGCCTTACCATGTCCAATCTTTTTCATCAAACTTGTTTGTGATAAGTCCAATTTTCTCTTTTCTGTTCTGTTGTTTAAAGTCAGACCACTTCTTCTTTGTGATATTTCTTGATGCCATAATTGTGATCTTGTCGTCCTGAATGGTAATATCCACCTTATCCTCAATGCCACATTGATCGAGATACTTCTTGGGAATAATCACGCCCTTGGAATTGCCCACAGCCCGGATCTTAGTCGTTGTCGTCATTTTGTTTATGTTATAACACAAAGTTATAACATTGCCTTCCATCATGCAAGTCTCATGTCCAAATCTAAGAACGACTTTTGAAGGGGTGGTAAACGTTTTCATAGGAAAACCAGATTGATTTAAGATTCTGATTTGGTCGTTCGTTGACCAAATTTTCGCATGTGGATTGCAATTTGCTTCGTATTTTTTATCATCGGTATGATACTTCAGGCAAAGAGTTTGAGAAGAGGCATATCAGCTTTGCATTTAAGTCTGCTTTCATCATGTAGTCGATGCTGAATGTTTTGTAACCCATCATCTTCTAGGATGGCGCCATCTCCCTTTTCCGTGATAAGAATATTCAAAAAGTAATTGGGATTTGCTTCGTGCTGTTTTATCATCGGTAGCATATTCCAGTTGAGGAGTTTGAGAAAAACTCTTGGCTCTACTACTTCGCCATTGCATTGATGCGACCAAGTGCGTGATGGCCAAGTTAGTCCTTATATTGTATTGACTGAATAGATGGGGATCGTTGGGCCGGATTTGCCGATTGAATGGAAAAGGCTATGACAGGCAAAGAAAACTTGCCCTCAATTACTTTTGAGAACGCAACTGCTTTGACTTGAGGTATTCTCTGATCTGCTCCACGTTCATATCTGCAATATCACTTCTTAATGCTTGCCAGTCTTTTGCGGAATTCCTCGGACTTCTTCTTAAAATATTCTAATCTCTGATCAGTGGCCAAATCTGCGATTTCCCTGGAAACCTTATCCCTCTCCTGTCGCATATATTTCACAGCGTCGAAGATTTTTCTGGTTTAACATTAGTTCTCATAGATCTATTCGCGAAGATAACCTAAAATCTATCCGACCACTATGAACGGCGTATTTGAAACCCATGCGACAATATGGAGAATACTCTAAAAATAGAAAATCCTGTTTTCATGATGATTTTA
>JAYVQY010000116.1:0-20959 GCA_043776715.1 Cyclobacteriaceae bacterium
CTAATATTATCAAAGCAGTGAAGGCACTCAATAATGTGAGAGCAGAGCTGGTCAATGGGACGATTAATGGAAAGACGATTGATGCATCTTATATCACCCCGACATCAATACAATACGATCCTTATGTCCCAGCAGATTTTAGCGTCGGAGGCTTGGCGGATAAAGGAAAAGGCACACAACAACTGAATCTTATCTATGAGATCATTTCACAAAGATTCATCGTTTTGTTGGCGCAGTATGAAATATTTAACGACTTGAGAAGGCTGCAAGTAGCGACTCCTAAGGTTACGCTGCCGATACCAATTTTTGGAACGACAGGGACTTATCCAGGCCGTCTTGTATATCCACAAAATGAGGTTAACACAAACAAGAACACTCCTACTCCTGCTCCTAATCAATTTGTAAAAGTGCCTGTTTTCCAATAGTCAATAGCGGAATAGGTTTCAATAAAGGAAGCCACCCTGATAAAATCGGGGTGGCTTTTTTTTGTCTCAGCTAAGTATGGAGCGCGCTTGTAGCGCGTTCCGGTGCGAACAGAATACATAACCAATGATCCATACTCTCCGATAGACACTCAAGCTCCTTCTATTCAAAATCAGGAAAAACACCTCATTACTAGTCGCGCACGGGCACACGCCGCGCCATAGCGATTTGGATTGGCATTAGCCCCAATAACCACGTTTAATTATTCACCAGTGATTAAAACCGGGCATCAACGCCCAAAGGGATTCAACGCAGACAATGCCCGCTTTCCGCCACCCATCTTGTTCATCGTCTTCATCATTTTGCGCATGTCTTCAAACTGTTTCAGCAATTGATTGACCTGCTGCACAGAGGTGCCGCTTCCTGCCGCAATGCGGTTTTTCCTGCTGCTGTTAATGACTTCGGGGTTTTCGCGTTCTTTGTTTGTCATCGAGCGGATGATGGCCTCAATGGGCTTAAATGAGTTGTCATCGATGTCCACATCTTTGATAGCTTTCCCCATGCCAGGTACCATGCCAAGCAGATCTTTCATGTTGCCCATCTTCTTGATCTGCTGCAGTTGGGTGAGGAAGTCATTGAAGTCAAACTGGTTCTTGCGAATTTTCTTCTGAAGTCGGGCGGCATCTTCCTGATCAAAGGTCTCCTGCGCTTTCTCTACAAGGCTCACTACGTCGCCCATGCCAAGAATACGACCCGCCATCCGCTCGGGGTAGAAACGATCCAGTGCCTCCATTTTTTCTCCTGAACTGATGAATTTTATCGGCTTGTCCACTACCCTGCGAATGGACAGCGCGGCCCCACCACGGGTGTCACCATCAAGCTTGGTAAGAACTACTCCATTGAAATTCAACCGTTCATTGAAAGTCTTTGCGGTGTTCACCGCATCCTGGCCGGTCATCGAGTCAACCACGAACAGCGTCTCCGATGGTTTGAGCACCTCCTTGAGTTTCGCGATTTCGTCCATCATCGCTTCATCCACGGCCAACCGCCCGGCGGTATCGACAATGACCACCCGGTGATTATTTTTCTTCGCGAAATCAATTGCCGCCAGCGCGATCTTGACTGCATCTTTGTTCTCTGGCTCGCTGTACACTTCCACACCAACCTGCTGTCCGAGCACTTTCAATTGATCAATGGCTGCCGGTCGATAGATATCGCAAGCAACGAGCAAGACTTGTCGTCCCTGCCTTTTGAGGTAATTGGCAAGCTTTCCTGAAAATGTTGTTTTACCAGAACCCTGGAGTCCCGCAACCAGAATCACCGCTGGACTTCCTTCAATGAGAATGTCCTCGCTTTCACTGCCCATGAGGCGGGTTAGCTCATCGTTTGTGATTTTAGTAAGCAACTGACCCGGAGAGATGGCGGTCAATACATTTTGACCCAGCGCCTTTTGCCGGATTTCGTCCGTGACGTCTTTAGCAACCTTATAGTTTACGTCAGCATCAATGAGCGCTTTGCGTATGTCCTTGATGGTGCTCGCAATGTTAATTTCCGTGATCCTTCCCTGGCCTTTGAGTGTTTGAAAGGCTTTTTCTAGCTTAAGGCTTAAACTATCGAACATGGTAGCACTGATTTAAAGGATTACGCTGATTAAAAGTGATTCCCTGGCGATGAAGGAGGCCGCAAATTTAACAGCTAATTTGAGATATTGAAAGACATAAAATTACCCCCATGTCCTGAGCCTTGAGAATGGATTATTGTGCTTTTTCTAAATTTAGGTTGAGGCGATTTCACGGAGTTGCACGGAGATCCCCAAGAGAGTTTCACGGAGAGTTTAAAGATAAAATTCAAACATTATCATGAATTAATTTCTCATTGTAACTCCAAAGTTTTCTCTGTGAGGCTCTGTGAAATAGCATGAACACGTCTTCCAATGAAGTAGTATTGATTCAAATAAGAGTATGAAATGCCACAGCAATTCTTTCTTTTATCAGAAGGAATGCATTGCGATGTGCTTCTTCCACAGAGGTAGATTCATCCACCAGCGAAATCACTTTTGAAATCCCCATTTTTCGCAAATCTTCGGGAGCCAGTTCACATACTCCACAGATGACAACGGTAGGTTTGTTAAATCGGGAAGCAAGTTTTGCAACTTCCATAACGACCTTTCCTGCAAATGTTTGCTTGTCCACCTTACCCTCGCCGGTGATGATGATGTCGGCATTGGAAATATGATCCGCAAGGTTTGTGGTTTTCAAAATGAAATCCATTCCACGAGCTATCTGAATATTCAGAAATACTTTGGCCCCGCCGGCAAGTCCTCCACCGGCGCCAGCTCCCGGAAAGTCTGCCGATTTTCCAAAAGTACTTAGCACGACTCTTTCAAAATTCTGCAGCCCTTCGTCCAATAATCTGACCGCCGCTGGATCGGCGCCTTTTTGTGGAGAATAGGTGAAAGCCGCACCATAAGGTCCGTATAGTGGGTTATCGACATCGCACAAGGCTATAAATTCCACGTCTTTGATCCGCGGATGGACGTGATCCGATTCAATGCGATTAAGACTGACAAGATTTTTTCCAATAGACTTTATTCTTTCTCCTGAAGCGTCGTAAAACTCAAACCCCAGGGCTTCGGCCATCCCCATTCCACCATCGGTGGTGCCGCTGCCACCAATGCCCATGATAACCTGCTTCACACCTTGATTGAGCGCATGCACAATCAGTTCGCCTGTGCCATAAGTGGTGGTGAAGAGAGGATTCTTTTTTTCAGGATGGACCAATTGGAGGCCCGAGGCGTTGGCCATTTCGATGAACGCCGTTGTTCGATCTTCTGAGATGCCATAGTAGCTTTTGATGATCTCAAAATGTGGGCCTTTAACTTCGACCTCCACCTTCCGGCCATTAAAAAAGTTTGTCAGCAATTCGCATGTTCCCTCTCCGCCATCGGCCATAGGAATTAAAACAATTTTTAGTGCCGAATTCTGTTGCAACAATCCTTCCTTCACGGCTTCGCACACCTGCGCAGCAGTCAGGGTACCCTTAAACTTATCAGGCGCAATGAGGATAGTCATTGCAAGTCATGTCGAAATGAAATAAAAGGGAAAGCATCACCTGCTTTGAACTGATTTTTCTCCAAAGGCAATTCAAGGAATCCATCCACATCTTTCAGGTTGGCAAAGTCTCCAGAGCCACCACCGGCATGTGGCCATGCCAACAACTTACCTTTGTCATTCTTGACTTTTACTTGCAGAAAATAGGTGAGGGATGGGGGAAATGAAACGTCTTCTGCCAAAATTGCGTAGGCGGAGCGCTCCTCAACGCCCATGCTTTTCAAAAGCCACGGCTTAACATATCGGTAGAAGCACATGAATGTAGAAACTGGATTTCCAGGCAATGCAAAGATTACCTGTTTTTTGGTGGCGCCGAACCAAAATGGTTTGCCTGGCTTTTGACTGACCTCATGAAAAAGTTTTTCTACCCCAAGGGATTCAAGTGCTGCTGGGACAAGATCGAATTTACCTTTTGAAACACCCCCTGTGAGAATCACAAAACGGTAGATACTGAAGATTCTGGAAAGTTCTTTTTCGAGAATGTTTCTGTCATCTGGAATATGGAAAAGATCAACCTGGCATCCCATCGCATGCAGTGCCGCCTGCAGCGTATAGTTATTCGATCTTCTTATTTGATGGGGTTGTGGCGTGTCCCGGATATCCACCAACTCATTCCCAGTTGAGACGATTGCCGTCTTTGGAAATGCGAGAACCTCTACTTCACCTCTTCCAACGGAAGCCAGGAGGGCCACTTCAGAGGACGATATCCGGATGCCAGGGATAAGGATATCCTCTCCTCTTTTTGCGTCATGAGCCCGAACGTGAATGGCCGTCCCTTTTTCAAGCGATTCTATTTTGAGCTTTGCAATCCTGTTGGTTCCAATCACAAAATCCTCGTACCGTATCACTGTATCACAGCCAATCGGCAGCATGGCGCCTGTCATGACTTCTATACAATTCTGATTATCTTTTAAGGTGGTTCGTGGTTGCCCCGCCTGTTGCATACCCTCTATCTTAAAGGCTCTCCAACCCTCCTCAAATGATTTGAAAAGAATGGCGATTCCATCCATCGCTACCCGGTCAAAGGGAGGCAAGTCGCGGTCGGCCTTGATCGTCTCAGCCAGGATCCTTCCTTCGGTTGTTTCAATTTTAATCCTTTCCTTTTCGGGCCTGAAAAGATGCTGTTGGATGATGGAGGTGGCCTCTGATACACTTACCATGAATTGGTTATTTTTGATTCCAAGATAAAGAGAAAATGAAATGAAGAGTAAATTAAGTCATGTAGACGCTTCTGGTAACCCGGCCATGGTAGATGTTTCTGGCAAAAAGATCACTAGGCGCATTGCCAGGGCGCAGGCCATTGTGAAGCTGGGCAAAGAAATTATCGCTCGGATGCAAGGTGATGAAATCATTACCAAGAAGGGCCCTGTATTTCAAACGGCCATCATTGCCGGCGTCATGGGGGCAAAGAAAACGCATGAGCTGATTCCGTTTTGCCACCCCCTGGCCTTGGAGGATTGTCAGATAAAGATTACGGTGATGAAGGATAAAGCGGTTATTGATACCACAGCAGTGATTACTTCCAAAACCGGGGTTGAAATGGAGGCCCTTACGGCCGCGAGCATTGCAGCATTAACAGTCTATGACATGTGTAAGGCGTTGTCGCACCACATTGTGATTGAGGAGATCAGACTGATGGAGAAAACAGGAGGGAAGAAAGATTTTTTGAGACCGGACAACAGAGGCTGATTCGGCCTTGAGTCTGTTGGGTTAAAAAAGTGAAAAAAATGCAATTTCTTCAGTTAAATAGTTTGTTGAGATTTTTTCCCTGTTCGCTTTCTTTTTATGTTCTCAATTCCAGGAAACCTTAACCCCAAGGAGTTACTTACTTCTTTTCAGAACAGGAGTGATGTTGTTGGGTAGTTAAATTCAAAGAAATCCCTCTTATCCAGGAGGATTAACAGGGTGGCTTTGAGACGGATTAATTCATATTTGTGGCCATCTGTGGTCGGGCAGACACCCACTCTTCGCCGTCTTCAAAAACTTCCTTTTTCCAAATGGGCACCTTAGCCTTGATTTCATCGATGATGAACTCACAGGCTTCAAAAGATTCTTTTCTGTGAGGAGCTGACACGGCTACTGCAACGGCAGTTTCGCCTGGTTTCAATGTGCCGATCCGATGACTCACCGCCCAACCTAGCAAGTGCCAACGCTGAGCAGCAACCTCAATAATCTTACGAATTTCAGCAACCGCCATGCTTTCGTATGCTTCATACTCCAGCCAGCGTACATTTTTGCCATGTGCGGTACTCCGCACATTCCCGATAAAAACATTAACGGCCCCTGCACCTAAGCTGGAGGCCGTTTCGATCACTTTATTTATGTCGATGGGCTTTTCAGTGATTTTGATCATGGCGTAAGTTGTTTAAGATGTTGAACTGAAATTAATGATTTGTGCCTGAAATATCAAGAGACAAGAATAATTCCATGAATTCTGTCTGTAACTTTAATAAAATAAGTCCAATCGACAGTTATTTATGTTCACGCGACAAGAACTATTGCGGTACAGCAGGCAGATTTTGCTCCCTGACCTGAAGATGGAGGGTCAGCAAAAGTTAAAATCAGGGAGTGTGCTGGTCATTGGAGCAGGTGGTTTGGGTTCACCTTCTTTGTATTACCTGGCCGCAGCAGGCGTTGGGAGGTTGGGCATCCTTGACTTTGATACAGTGGACGAAAGCAACCTGCAAAGGCAAATCCTTTATGGTACCAACGACCTCGGAAAGCCTAAAGTAAATCAAGCGGCTCAGAGGCTATCAGAATTAAACCCGCACATAAAAATTGACACTCATCACACTGTGTTGGGTGTTGAAAACGCAATGGGTATTATTTCACAATATGACGTGATCATCGACGGTTCTGATAACCTGCCGACACGCTACCTGGTGAATGATGCTTGTGTATTGCTAAAGAAAACGTTGATCTACGGTGCGATATTCCAATTTGAAGGACAGGTGAGCGTTTTTAATCAGCTCCATTCAGATCAAACGAGAGGTCCAAATTATCGTGATCTTTTTCCTGAGCCTCCACCTCCTGAAATGGTGCCCTCATGCAACGTGGGTGGTGTCCTGGGTGTATTGCCCGGCATCATCGGTTCGATGCAAGCAAATGAGGCCATTAAGGTCTTGGCGGGAATAGGGACAACGTTGAGTGGGAGGTTGGTGATCTTCGACAGCCTTGATTTCACTGCGCGGTTTTTGAAGTTGAAGGTGAATCCTGACAATCCCGTTTCAGGCAGCCATCCGACGATCCTCAAGCTCATTGATTACGAAGCTTTCTGTAATCCGGCACGTGCTTCAAGTGAGGAGACTTTGAAAGTGATGAGTCCCCTGGAAGTGAATAAGCTCATGAAAGAGGGTGCTAAAATTCAAGTGATTGATGTAAGGGAGCCATTCGAATATGAGTTAATGAATATCGGTGGTTTGAATCTTCCCTTGAGTTCGATAAGAGAAAAAGTGGATCTCATAAAAAAAGAAATTCCTGTGGTATTCCTTTGTAAGAGCGGTCAACGCAGCACACAAGCCATCCGGTTACTACAACCTCACGGCTTTAGCAATTTAATAAACATGAAAGGTGGGCTGATGGCATGGCGTGATGAGGTTGATAGCAAACTCACGCTTTATTAATTCAATCATGCGAGTGCTTCACCATAAGTTGACATAGAAAGTCATTCAATAATTGTAGATTACATCAAAACAATTCACCCATGGAACTTTCACGAAGAAATATTCTTAAATCAATGAGCGCTTTGGCAGGAGCTTCTTTTTTGCCATTGACAGGTCAGGCGGAGTCGCCGTTAGTAGAGAACACGGTTAATGCTGAGGCAAACGATCTTTCAGAGATTATTAACCTGTTTGATTTTGAGAAGATGGCCGAAGGTAAGATGACCAAAATGGCTTATGAATTTGTAGCCAGTGGCGCTGCAGATGAATTTACGGTAAAGTGGAACCGGCAAGCCTTGGACAACACAAAAATCCGGACACGGGTACTCAATGATGTTAGCAGCATCAGCACAAAAATTTCCCTGCTTGGAACCGAACTTCCATATCCGATTCTGATTGCACCCACGGCTTATCACAAAGTGATGCATCCTGAGGGCGAACTGGCTACTGCCAGGGGAGCGAGTGCAGCGTCGGCCGTCTATTGTATCAGCTCGTATACCACCACGCCGATTGAAGAGATTGCAAGAGTAGCGACACAGCCATTGTGGTTTCAGCTTTATGTGGCAGATGACAGGAATTTTACAAAAGACGTGATTCAAAAAGTAGAAGCATTTGGCTGCAAAGCACTTTGTGTTACAGTGGATACCCCAGTGTATGGTCCGAGGAACAGGCAGCAAAAGGCAAATTTCAAGCTGCCTGCTGAAATGAAAGTGCCTTATCTATATGACACAAACCACTTTAACAATGGACTGCCCATTGTGGGAAAGAAACCTGTGACGTGGAAAGATATAGAATGGTTTAAGACGTTGACCAAGATGCCCATCTTGTTAAAAGGAATATTGAGCCCGGAAGATGCGGAGCTTGCTGTGAAGGCGGGAGCAGCCGGAATCATCGTATCCAATCACAGTGGTCGGAATTTGGATACCGTTCCAGCGACAATTGAAGTGCTTCCCTCCATTGCAGATAAAGTGAATGGCAGAATCCCTGTACTCATGGACGGAGGAATCCGAAGGGGCACCGATGTACTAAAAGCAATTGCTTTGGGTGCCAATGCGGTGATGGTAGGTAAGCCCATTTGTTTTGGACTTGCGAGTGGCGGAGCCGAGGGCGTGACAAAGGTGCTTACGATTCTTAGGCAGGAATTTGAAATGGCCATGGCCTTGTCGGGACGGACGTCCATCGCCACGATCGACCGTTCGCTCATTTGGAAGAGTGTTTAGAATTTGTCTCATATCTTACGTCTTACGTCTTGTATCTTACGTCTAACTTCTTACGTCTAGCTATGAAAAAAATATTTATTGTGCTGATGATTTCATCAATGGTATCTACGCTTTGCGCCGCTCAGTCTGCCTCGAATGGGCCTGCTTTGAAGTTGTTCAGGTTTGGAAATCAAGACAATGAAAAGCCAGGGGTCCAATTGGCGGATGGTAAAATGATCGATGTGTCAAAGTTTGGTGAGGACTACAATGAAACATTTTTCTCTACCAATGGCATACGTAGACTTGAGAAATGGCTTGTGGCCAATGCAAAGAAATGTCCGGAGGCACCCAAAGGAAGAATGGCGGCACCCATCACTCGCCCTTCCAAGATTGTGGCCATTGGATTAAATTATGCGAAGCATGCTTTAGAAGGTGGCACTGCGGTACCAAAGGAGCCAGTCATTTTCATGAAGGCAAGCACCTCCCTTTGCGGCCCCAATGATAATGTCATCATTCCCAAAAATTCTGTCAAAACCGATTGGGAAGTAGAGCTCGCCATTGTGATCGGAAGAAGAACCTCATATGTTTCCGAAGACAGTGCCATGAATTATATCGCCGGGTTCACCCTCATCAATGACTACAGCGAACGGTCCTTTCAACTGGAGGGAACAGGTCAGTGGACAAAGGGAAAAAGTGCCGATACCTTTGCTCCCCTGGGTCCTTTCCTGGTGACCCCTGCAGTCGTTGGTAATCCACAAAACCTAAAACTTTGGCTCAATGTAAATGGTGAGAAGATGCAGTCGTCAAATACAAATGATATGGTCTTCAAGATTGCTTTCTTGGTGAGCTATGTAAGCCAGTTCATGACCTTGCTACCTGGCGATGTGATTGCTACGGGTACACCCGAAGGTGTTGGACAAGGGCATAAACCGCCCAGGTTTCTGAAAGCCGGAGATGTTGTTGAACTCGGCTTAGAAAATGTAGGGACTCAAAGGCAAACGGCGGTAGCATTTAAATATTAAGGGCATCTCTAAAAACCCAAGCAAATTACCGATAAATTTGGGTGCATTTCAAAAATACTCAGGAAGCGATTAAATTTATAGAATTAAAATAAAACGCAATACATCTGGAAAAGGAGGAATTTTTAGCACTAGCGGAAAGCCGCTATGATGCCCTTCGCAAACTCAACTAGGGCAAGGTTAATTTTTATGATTTAGAGGTGGAGTTTGCCAAACTATGGCAAGAATTGGGCAGGGAAGTGCTCGAGAAAACGATAGGGCCAGTACCTATTGACAAGCGTAAAAAAAAACGATGAAAACGTCTTTTGGTGACCTTGGCATAGCGTGTGCAAATCCACTAAGCAAAAAGATAAATGGATTTCATATCAGCCCCAGGTTACAGGAGCTTATGGTTCTGTATGGGGAAAGGGATTGTTATGCCGAAGCCCCCGAAATGCTTCAGCAAACCTTGGGCATACAAGTGAGCACATTCGGATCTGACTTTTTAAGAATTTAAGATCACTATCTTATAGAAAAAGAATTCAGAAATTTCTAAAACCAGTTTCTAGAGATGCCCTATATTCACCGCCTATTATTCTTTATTCTTTATGATGAACACGTTCAAGAAATTAATTCATACAGTTTTATCTATTTCCGGGTTCGTTCCTGAGCACATGACTGTGCTACGGGCAATTTTTATGTTTGGCTCGATACTCGTTTCAATTTTTGTGCTGCCCGATTATTCGAAGACTAACTATGCGATCCTGTATTTTGTTATCAGTACGCTTGTATACATCGGGTTTATTTTTCTCGTGCTTCCGGAGCATGCTTTGCGATTAAAGCTGATTCAGAAATTCGGTGAAGATAAAGCGTATCTCTACTATGAAGGATTTTTGGCGTTTGCTTTCTTTCACAATGGTGCATCGTTGACCTTTATCAGTCAGAGTTCAGTGGGGAGTGGTTTTTGGGGTGATGTTCCCGTTGTGATTGTTATGGGAATTGTTGTTGTTCTATTTTTCGTTGGATTGGTTATTAAAATTTGGGCGGCCTATGTTGTTGGAATACCAGTGTATTATTGGAAGGATATGTTTTTAGGAAGAAAAGTCAGCGATTTTATAGTGACAGGTCCGTATAAATATATCAGCAATCCGATATATGGAATCGGCCAGGTGCAGGTGTATGCGATTGCCTTGTATTATAATTCTGTTTACGGATTACTTTTGGGGGCTGTCAATCAGTTGCTGGTGTTTTTGTTTTACTATTTGGCCGAGAAGCCATTTATCTATCGAATGTACATTCGGGTGCAGAACCCTTCCACCAAGTAGCTTTGATTGAGTGCGCACTTCGTTGCCATCGCACTTCCTGAAGACTTGCGCCAGTTAAGATTCGTGCCAATCACACCCGCTCATTTCTCTATTTCAAATTTTGCAATCTTATTGCCAGTCAAAGTGAAAATATGAGTCACAGTATCGTCTACGAGCAATTTGTTATTTAGGTCATGTTAAGCCTGACCATCTCCAAACTGTCCCACCGCCTGCCCCGAGTTTTCTCGGGGTTCCCGAACTAAATTATGCCAAAGGCATGCCTTCGGCTTAGAAAATGTAGGGACTCAAAGACAAACGGCGGTAGGTTTCAAGTATTAATGGTGTCTAAGAACTAGTTAGATGGAATTTGATTTGTATTAAAAATTGTATTTCAGTGTCATCCCAAACGTGAACTTTTTAAAATCATCCGTCAGGTAAAACTCAGGTACAAGATTCACCCGGCCCATGTCGTGTGTAATAAAAAACTTGGCAGTATTTCCAGTAAAGTAATCCCCACTCTTCCGCACCAATAGTCCCGCGCCAAGTCCTGACCAACGGGGTCCGTCAGTTTTTGAATTGAAGTTCTTTTCAAAAGTCAGGGACAGGAATGAATTGATATTGGTGCTGTACCCCTCTGTCACTTTTTCAGCAAAGAACAGGTTGTTAAAGACCAGTGACGTCTTAATATTTTTCCGGAAGTACCGGTCTTTGAAAGTCAAGCCCAGCATGAGCGACAATTCAGGATACAGTTTGTCCTGAAAAAGACCTACTCCGGCGTTCAAACCAAGAGAAATATTATCACCGGGATGGATATAGCGGATGGAATTTTGTGAAGTCTTGCCTTGTTGAAGAATCATCCGCGCCTGGACACTTTTTTTCCCGATCATTTTTATGCCCGGATCGTTTGAGAGTGTGGAGGAGGTCTGGGCGAGATCTACACTGCCTAGGTTTTTGATGCCCTCGAAGCTCTCCGAATAAATTTTTATTTTGAAGTCCTTCGAAATAATAAATACCTCCCATCCGGGAGGAAGCAATTCTGTCAGTTGCTTTTCTTTTACGATCGCCTGCGTGATGGGTTTGTCAACATGGCTGATCTTGATCAGAGTCTTCTCACCAACCGGCTTGTAAGAGTGCTCAGATGAACTCGACATAATTTCTTTATAGCCCTCCGGCAACATTTGAATGTCAATACGGTATGGTCCTGTGGAGGCGAAATTGGCAGGCGTACTTTTTTGGACGTATTCCAACAACTCCTTGAACAGGGCGGGAAAATTCTTGATGAAATCGAGATCGTTCTTGAACTGTTTCATTTCAAAGACTATCAACGTATGTTGATCGGGCAATTCAATTCGAATTGAATCGGGGTAGTAATTTATTTTTTGTTGGGCTTCAGCCGACCCGAACAGGCATAGCAGTGCCACAGATATTGCTAAAAACGAGTATGTCATGTTGTTGAATTTTATTTTTTGTTGATGCGGGCAACGAGGTTTACGTACTCGCGGTCGTTAATGAACGGTTCGCTGTCTTCGTCGGAGCGAAACATCCTGATGCGTAATTTGTTTCCTTTCTTCGTTACCACCGTGGCAGGGGGTTTGATATCCACTCCAAAAATGGCATGCACAGGTTCTACTATAGCGACGGCAACATTTTTGTCCGGCGGAAGAGTAGAAACAACAGACGCCGTTGACAGGGTAACACGTTCCCCTTTTACATCCGGTAGCTGGATGGTGAGAAGATCATGGTGTTCGATTTTCTGAACCGACTTGCGGACTTCCCCAGTGGAGGATTTGGCGGCGACTGGCGACGCACATATCACTTCGGTGGAAACGTTATTATCTCCCTGGGTGACAGGTTCTGATAATTGCTGATCGATGGCCAACTTCAGAGACTCCAGTCTTTGGGTGAGTTGCTTTTCCCTGATCCATTCAAACGAAAAAACCAGTACCGTTGCCAATATCAAAGATGCCGCCGCATAGTAAAAAAAATGTAAGTGGGTCTTCCCAGATGCCTCCTGCACGATCCTGGACCAGGCAGAAACTTTTTCCCAAGCGATGGGTAAGTGCTCTACCTGATACACTTTTTCCCGAATGGTCATTTCAATGTCATGTGCCATAATGAAACCCCTCTTTGGTTAACATTTTCTTCAAAAGTGCCTTTGCCTTAAACAACTGTGTACGCGACGTACTTTCGGCAATTGAGAGCAACGCTCCGATTTCCTCGTGACTGTATCCCTCCACGACATTTAGATTGAAGACCGTGCGGTAACCAGTTGGCAGATTGGCTATCATCTTATAGATATCTTCGGCTTCCAGTTGACTGAACTGCGACAGATCGGATTCGGGCATAGCATCATCGAGACTTTCGGTGAGGTTAAAGTTGTGCCGCCTGCGGAGCCACATCAATGATTCATTGACAACCACCTTCCGGATCCAACCCTCCAGACTGCCTTCTTCCTGGAACTTGAAAGTATGGATGCCCCTAAAAACTTTAGTGAATGAGGTGATCACTACATCTTCCGCATCGACCTGACTTTTGATATACCGGAAAGTGAGCCTGAACATTCTGTCGGCAAACACCTCGTAAAGTTGTTTTTGCCCCTGCGGATCTGCTTTTTGACATCTTTTTATGAGTTCAAGCTCTTTCAAGGGTCTCGTTGGGTTGCCGTACAATGTTAAAATGCGTTTGGGTGACGTTTCGTTGCCTGACTATTGAATTTTTCTTATAGTTGGGACCTTCATGAATGGCTGCGGATTGTCGATCCCAATCCAAACTAAAACAAGGCTGACTCGAGTTAGGTCCAAGGGAAAATCGAATGAATTCATCCGTGCCAGTCCGTGTGTTTTTAACTCTTACCCACCACTCACAGGAGGTATAATCACCACCTCATCATTTTCATGGAGGACGAATGAATCATCCTGATAGTTCTCTCCAATGGCGAATGAAAGGGATTTTAGTTTAGAGAGATCTGGATGCTGCTGAAAGAGCCTTAGCTTAAGCGAAGCAATGGTATCGCCTGGCAGGAACTCAAATTCAAGTTGTTTTGCCGATAAGATATCTTTGGCTATTCCGTAAGCAATTAAATTGATTTTCATTTTAGTGGTTTTTAAATGTTGTGGGGTTCATCAAGTCGTGCCAACACTTACAATAAACGATTTCATCTCTTTCCACGAAAGCGTGGCGCAGTCGTAGCGCTCTGGAAAATCATGCACGCCAGAGAATGCTTTGAACTCCTCTGGCAAATTTAAATCATTGTCCTTTAGTTCATGATCAATGAACCGAAGAAAACGATTGCAGATGTCCAATGCTTCCTGAAAAGATTTTCCTTCCAACGATTTCGTTAGCACTGAGGTTGATGCTTTCGAGATGGCACAGCCAAATCCATGAAAATGAAGCCCACTAATTTTGTTCTGTTGAGCATCGATATAAAGTTCAAACCGGTCGCCACAAATCGGGTTGTACGCTTTGATGGTATTTTGGGCATTGTTGATTTTTTCAAAATGATAGGGGTTTTCATTGTGCTCCTTGATTATTTCGGAATACAGTTTTTTTAAGTCCTTGCTCATGACCAAAACTTTTTCAGTTCAAGAAGTGCATGAACCATCTTGTCAACATCTTCTTTTGTATTGTAAATAGAGAAAGATACTCTCACCGTGGCTGCAACGCCCATGGATTCCAGCAATGGCTGTGCACAGTGATGACCTGCCCGTACAGCAATGTTGTTGTTTGCCAGGAAGCTGGCCACATCGTGTGGGTGGATATTATCAACTTGAAATGAGACGATGCTGCTGAAATGCTTAGCATCTCCAACTAACTTGATGTCGCCTATTGATTTTATTTTTTCTTTGAAAATGGCAGCAAGCATTTTTGTGTAGGTTGAAGTTTCTATCAAATCGAGTTGCTGAATGAATTCGATGGCTGCGCCAAGGCCAATCACTCCGGAAATATTGGGTGTGCCAGCCTCGAGGTTCTTTGGATAACTCAGAAACTCCGTGTTTTCAAATTCTACATTTTTGATGCTTCCCCCTCCATAAATTAAGGCGTCCACCTGACGCTCTTGACCCTGCTTGCAATAGAGTACACCCGTGCCCAGGGGGCCAAACATTTTATGGGCAGAGAATGCAAAGAAGTCGGCATCCAACCGTGTTACATTGACTGGATGATGGCCTGCACTCTGAGCACCGTCAATCAGCACAGGAATATTCTGTTTATGGGCTCGTGAAATTATTTCTTCGACTGGATTGATCGTTCCCAGCACATTTGAAATATGGGTCAAAGCAACAAGTTTGGTTCGCCTGTCAAGCAATGCATCCAATTTCTCCAGCATCAATTCACCTTTGGCATTCACCGGAATGACCCGGATGATGGCATCGGTTTGTTTGCATATTTGTTGCCATGGAATCAGGTTGGCGTGATGCTCCATGGCAGAAATCAACACGTTATCACCTGCCTCAAGCTTCTTTTTCAGAAACCCTTGCGCGACGATGTTGATAGACTCTGTTGTGCCCTTTGTAAATGCAATCATATTCGGATGCATCGCTCCAATGAGGGCGGCTACTTTTTCGCGAACATGCTCATATCGCCGGGTGGCGGTAGAGGAAAGGGGATACAAGCCCCGGTGGACGCTGGCATTTTCTTTTGAGTAAAAATCAGTGATCGACTGAATGACCGACTGCGGCTTTTGGGAGGTGGCCGCACTGTCCAGGTACACGAGATTCGGCAGGTGCGAGAAGATCGGGAAATGAGATTTTAGCGATGATAAAGGCAATTTCATTTCAGGGACTTTGATCGTTAAAGGTAGCTTATCAACCAAGATTTACCTTTTTCGGCGAGCAAATTGATTCGAAATTATTAACCTTGATTGTCTTAGTGGTTTTTTGATGTTTCAACAATAATGCCGCGACCTACAAGCGTAATACACATATTTAACTTTCAAGCTTCTCTCAGTTTGATTAAAGCGATATGCTGGGTTCTAATTTTATAGTTAAATTCGAAGTTCGTGACACCCGGGACGGGGCCGCGAAGACATCATCCCCGTTACGCACATCCCACTTTGGTTTTAAACTAATACGATTATTTTTGTTGACCTTAGCAAGACAATGGCTGTGAACCAACTTTTTGACAACCATGGCAGGCCCCTCACTTATCTGAGGCTGGCAGTTACAGACCGATGTAATCTCCGGTGTTTTTACTGCATGCCGGCAGAAGGGATCAAGTACCTTCCCAAAAAGGAGCTGCTGACGTTCGAGGAAATTGAAAGACTTGTGACCCTGCTCGCTGGAATGGGCATTACAAAGGTCAGGCTTACAGGGGGTGAACCTTTTGTTAGGACAGATTTAATGCAATTGATCAGGGCCATTGTGAAGATTGAAGGTATTCGTGATGTTCATCTTACCACGAATGGAATTCTCACGGCGCAACATATACCAGAGTTGAAAAGATTGGGCATTGGTTCGGTAAACCTCAGCATGGATACCCTTGATCGCGACCGGTTTAATATGATCACCCGTCGGGATGAGTTTGGTAAAACACAAGCGACGTTGCTTTCCTTATTAGAGCATGAAATTCCTGTAAAGATCAACGCGGTAGTGATGGAAGGGAAGAATATTGAAGACATACTTCCTTTGGTGGCGCTGACGAAAGACAAGAATGTTTCTGTCCGTTTTATCGAAGAGATGCCATTCAATGGAGAAGGTAGTCATTACCCAGTGCTACATTGGACCTATAAGAAAATAGTCGAGCACATTCGGTCTGCGTACCCTGACTTGAAAAAAATACCAGACCCTCAGAATTCAACAGCCTATTATTATCAAATTCCAGGTCATGTCGGAGACATCGGTGTGATCGCCGCTTTTAGCAGGACGTTTTGCGGTACTTGTAACAGGATCCGCATTACCTCCCAAGGTGTGCTTAAAACTTGTCTGTATGATGATGGTGTTTTGAATATTAAAGAGTTGATCCGTTGCGGACAGAGCGATGAGCAAATCAAGGAGCAACTGAAGAAAGCATTTTCAAGTCGTGCGAAAGATGGATTTGAAGCGGAACGCGGGAGGAAAGAACATGGAGTTTCAGAATCAATGTCAACCATAGGCGGGTAAAAACGAATTGTTAGTTGTAAAACTTTGAAATGAATGAAGAGATTAATTTTCTTTGGGACTTTCCTTATTTCCGGATTGATGGTTTCTGGTCAAAAGATGACCAACCCGACCACATCGTTTGCGATTTCAGGAGAAGTGAAGTCACCAGTTACGATACAGATCGGCGATTTGAAGAGATGGCCCGCAGTCAATATTGGTGATGTAACGATCACAAACCATTTGGGTGAAAAGAAGAGCGAGGCCAAAAGCCTGAAGGGAGTACTTTTGAAGGATGTGTTGACTTCCGTTGAGATCAGCGCCGAAAGCGCCAAGGTTTTGAGTGAGTATTATTTTATTTGCAAAGCAAACGATGGTTATACCGTTGTTTATTCCTGGAATGAAATCTTTAATACTGCGGTAGGTGACTCGGCTTATATCGTTACTGAAAAAGATGGAAAGGCGGCCTCATCAATGGATGATGCCATACTCATGATCTCTCCTAAGGATTTTAAGACTGGCAGAAGGCACATCAAGTCACTCACGACTATAGAAGTGAGGCGCGCAAAGTAGCCATAGACGATAACTTTTTCAATTGTGAAATTATGATGAACTGATTTTTGATGGAGCTTTACATCTTACTGATCTCATTTTTTTTTATTGCAATGATTTATTCTTCTGTCGGGTTCGGCGGAGGCACGAGCTACCTTGCTTTGATGGGGGTGATGGCAGTTAATTTCGAAGTCATGCGGCCCGCAGCCTTGCTGTGTAACATTGTGGTGGTGACGGGTGGAGTATACATCTTTTATAAGGAGGGCCTGCTGGACGTGAAGAAAAGTTGGCCATTTATTGTTTCGAGTGTGCCATTGGCATTTTTGGGTGGCCAGTGGCCAATCAAGGAAAATATTTTCTTCTCCATTCTTGGAGTGACACTGATCGTGGCGTCCTTCTTCTTATGGTTTCAGGCGAAAGTTTTAAGTCAAGGTGAAACCAATACAAATCCGCAAAACAGGCCGATTAGCTTTCTGCTAGGAGGAAGCATTGGATTTCTGTCTGGTTTGGTAAGCATTGGCGGTGGAATCTTTTTGTCACCCATCCTGCATTTTTTGAAGTGGGACCACGCAAGGAAAATTTCAGCGCTTGCAAGCATTTTTATTTTGGTTAATTCCATCAGCGGATTGTTGGGCCAGCTCTCTCGTTCTGCTTCGCTGGACTGGAAGTTTATTTTGCCTTTGTTGGCCGTGGTATTTTTGGGAGGACAGGTAGGCTCCAGGTTAGGAGCGAAGAGATTCAATATTATTTACATCCGGAGAATTACAGCTTTCCTGATCTTGATCGCTGGCCTTAACATTTTACTAAATCATTGATATGAAATCACTTGTCATTTTGTTCTTCCTTGCAATCTCCGCCATTCATTCCAGTGGTCAGGCCCCAATGAGAGTCAATCCTGTGATCAAAGACTTTGGGGGAATTTTTGAGATTCCATATGCTGTGGAGAACCCAGACCCAAAGATCATTTATAATATTGTCATCGAAGTTGAACGTGCGGGTGACAAACCTGATACGGTTAACTGGGCGCTCAATAATGTTGCGCGATTGTTAAACCTTCACGCAGTGGGAGGGGTGCCATCCAGGAATATGAATGTGATATTGGCCATTCACGGCGGTGCTACTTACAGCACCATGACCAATGAAGCCTACCGCGAGAAGTATAAAATTGACAATCCGAATCTGAACCTTTACAAAGAGCTGCAGGAAGCCGGTGTAAAAATGTTTGTCTGCGGCCAATCCCTGGTTGCCAGGCAGGTGGACCGAAACCGATTGGTACCGGAAGTGAAAATTTCTGTGTCGATGCTCACCATTCTTACGACCTATCAAATGAAGGGTTTTGCGGTGATGAGGTTCTAGCTGATGATCCTTTGAAATGCCTTCGCGGTTTTTTTTGATGTCTCAGCAAAAAATACCGCGATTCTTAAGAGCATTTAAATACGTCAACTGTTAGGTTTAAGGCTCGCACATTTTTTTCAAAACCGAGCAGCCATTCATTTCAAGTTGAAATGTGAAATTCGATGTATCGGAGATGGAGCAGCAAAGACACATCATCGAAATTTGACTAAGAATTGACTCACTATTGTCCATCAAACCAATCCTTAAACTCGCTTACTTTCTCACGGCTTACAATGATTTCCTTGTCCCAGGGTGGTTGTGTGGCGACTTTTAGACGGCTGTTTGAATACATCACTACATCTTGTATGAAGTGGATATTGAGGATATAGGTCCGGTTAACGCGAAAGAATATTTTAGGATCTAGCGCTTCTGCCAGAGATTCCAGTGTAAAGTCGATAATGTATTTTCTCATTTGCTGAGTGAGGAGGTACACGTCCCTTCCATCTGCGTAAAATAAAATGATCTGGTCAGTGGTGAGGGAGCGAATGTGGTCACCCACCTTTGCCATGAACCGGCTCTTGTAATTTTTTACGGTGCTTTCTCCGGCCAGTGATTTTAGTTTTTCAAGCTTAGCCGCATTCAAGGTCAATTGATCGCGAAGATTCTCAAGTTTTAATAAACTGGCGCTCAGGTCTGAGAATGTGACGGGTTTTAATAAGTAATCTATGCTGTTGACCTTGAAGGCCTCCAGCGCATATTCATTGTAGGCAGTAATAAATATTACGGGCTTCTGGACAACTACTTCCTTAAAGATATTGAAGCTCAACCCATCTTTAAGTTGAATGTCCATAAAAATCAGATCGATGGAAGATTGATTTGATTTTAACCAGGCAGAGGCGCTTGCGACGGAATCACAGACTCCTGCCACGTGAATCTTCTCGCTGTACTTTTTTAAATAGCGTTCGAGTTTTTCGACTGCTGGCGTCTCATCCTCCACAATCAATACATTTAGTGAGAGGCTCATGCGGGTTCTGTTACGGTTTGATCAACAACGATCAAAGGAAATTTGATATAATTTTCACGCCCAGCTTTTATTTGTATGAATGGTTGGTCGCTGTAGACCGCGTAGGAGCGCTGTAGCCGAACGAAAGCCTGCTGACTTTCAGGATGCGGTTGAAGTTTGTCATTCAGGTCATGATGCAACACAAAGTAATCATCATCCTCTTGCGAGAGGGTAAGTTTTAATGGAGCGGTGGCCGAGATTAAAGTATTTCTAACGATGCTGTCAATGGTGGTGATCAGTGCGCCCGGCATCAGTTGAATGTGGTTTGTATCCTCAAGTCGGTTGATCCAATATATCTGGTGGTGATGCTTTTGATTTGCCAGTTTCAGCAGATGATTCACGGCTGCCAGTTCCTCCGAAAGTGAAACGAATTCCTTTTGGCGATGAACCAATTGGTAGAGATAAAGAGCGGCAAGGCTATCAATGAGTTCTTCGGATGTATCAACATCTTTATGAAGGCAAAGAATCAGTTCTTCGAGGCTGTCATATAAGAGATTAGGATTGATGTCCTGTTGGAATGACATGAATTCAGACTCTAGATTTTCCTGTAGTTTATGCTCTTGTTCAATTTGGGATGTGTTGACCCTGTGCAGATATTCATTGCCAATGTAAAGGGCGTTGTACAGGAGGGAGGTAAAGCCAAAGAGGACACCAAAAAGTAATAATTCCCTTGGACTTATGTCGAACCCGATGATCCAGTGATAGTATTGGGTGATCGCCAATAGCACCATTGTGACACTAAAGGCAGTAGTATTCACTACCTGGAGTACGACCTTATTTTGGATTGGGGTTTTGATGTATCGCAGCAAGACAATGGCCGTGCGCATGGATTCGAACGAAATGAGGCTCAGGGCTATGCTCACGTACACTTCCTGATTGCTGACCAGAGTTCCAAGTTGCTCAACGTTATTATGGATGAGCAAAATAATCAGATAGACCAACACGCCATAGACTGGAGGTGCAAAAATCCTGAAAAAGGGGTTATGGATAAAGACGTGTTTCATGCTCCAAGCGCTATTGCCGATGAAATCTTTTTAAGTACAGGCAGATGAATGATAAATCTTTCCTCATCGCGCACCACCACTTTTTGCGAAGTGAAAAAACTATAACGCTTGTGAATATTGTCCAGGCCCACGTTGAAGCTGGTACGGGGCTTTAGGGTGCTTGTTTTTGTGTTTGATATGAGCAAGCTGGTGTTGTCTTTTGCGGTGATGTAGACCAGAAGGGGTTGTTCTTTGCTGATCG
>JAYVQY010000117.1:0-5373 GCA_043776715.1 Cyclobacteriaceae bacterium
CGCCCATGGTTTTCTGAATGTAATCAGGATCGGTTATGGGGGTTGGGTAAACCTGAAAGTTTTCCCCATAGAGTTTTGCCAGGTCAACCGCATCAACAGGAGAAGCGAAGCGAATTTGCGCTGGTTTTTCCATCTTAGATCCCTCATTCAAGTTCGTCAGGCTTTTAATAATCTGTTGCTCCTCGTGCCATTTTTTACTTAGTTTCCTTTCAGGAGAATAATACTTCACTACAAAGTGCATGTCGTGACCGGAAAAATACTCTTTCACTTGAGCTTCTTCCAAAAAACCGTTAGAAAGAAAGAAAGCCAAGTCCTTCGTCCGCGACTTTACGATTAGTTTCTCAACCCATCCCCTAATTATTTGTAAAATAATGACCAGCACCTCATCTACGACGCCGTCATAGTCATCAACGCGTATGCGTTTATTGTAAGGGTCTTCATAAATAGAGACACTCGCGTTTGCAGTTTGTATCTCTTTGTTCATAGGTTATGAATTTTCAGAAACACCACACCATTGAATGATGGTCATTGCAAATAGTTTTGAAGCCTGAATCATTTCCTCCAGGTCAATGAACTCGTTTGGATAATGCGCCATCCTGGTTTCACCTGGACCGATGACCAGTGTCGGGATACTTCCTACTTTTCCCAGAAGCCCGCCGTCAGTGCCCCAGGGTGAAGCTTCGACCGTAACGGGTTTTCCATAGACCTGCTTATAATTTTCGGACACCACACCCACAAAGGGATGATCGTTTGCCACGGCATTCGGTACCCATTGCCCGCCGAAGAAGTCAAGTTGCGCCGGGTGGTCTTTAAGCCATGGGTCATTGAGCGAGACCTTATTCAAACACTCCTTCAACTGCCGCCTCACATCCTCCATTTCTTCTTCAGGTCCCACCCCTATTCTACCCTCCAGGGTCACAAGGTCAGGAACAGAAGATGGCCATGACCCTCCTTGGATTTTTCCAATATTAATGGGGAGTGGAATGGGTATACCTTTATACAATGGATCGTTGATGGTAGCGTTTCTTTTCTTCTCCAATTCCATGATGGCGTGATGGACCTTGATCGACTGTTCAATGGCGGATACCCCCTCGTACCGGGTACCGCCGTGTGCAGAAAGTCCCTCTACCGTGACCCTAAACCACATCGACCCTTGTTGTTTGATAAAGAGCTTCATATTGGTGGGCTCAGGGATAATTGCAGCATCGGCTTTATATCCACGCATAATGGTCGCCAACGTTCCTACTCCACCCGTCTCTTCTTCGATCACGGATTCAAAAACTACATCCCCTTTGAGTCTGATACCGGCCTTTACGATGGCTTCGAGAGCAAGAAGCAAAGAGGCATTCCCACCCTTCATGTCAGTCGTACCGCGGCCGAACATTTTACCATCCTCGATAAGACCCGAGAATGGATCATGGCTCCACTTCGTTCTATCTCCCTCCGGCACAACATCAATGTGCCCATTTAATATGATAGACTTACCGCCTCCCGACCCGCGCAAAACTCCTACTACATTCGGGCTACCAACATAACTACTTCTTGATTCAATAAAATAAGGATGCTTGGTGAGCTCATCGTACGGAGGATCCCATCGATCCACTTTAAGCTTGAGTTGTTCTAACTTTTCGATGACAAGAGCCTGCACGCCAGCTTCATTTCCCTGCAGGCTTGGTTGCTGCACCGTTTTTTGGAGGAAGGCAATGGCGGATTGTTTGTGTTCGTCAATGTATGCCTCGATTTTATTCTGGTGATGATTCATACTAATCTGAAGCTTTTAGAGATGAAGATATTTTATAATGCGCACCTGTTGCACTCTGAATGGCTGACAATGAATGGCCAGGCATCACCTCATCCAAGGTAAGTCCATCGTCATGAATAGAAAACACTGCCATTTCAGTGATAATTTTTTTTACGCAAGCAAACGTTGTGATGGGCAAGGTGCACTCCTCCACAATTTTGGGAGAGCCATCCTTCTCACAGTGAGTCATCACGGCGATGAGATTCTTTGCCCCATATGCTAATTCCATTGCACCTCCTACCCCAGGCACACGCTTACCTGGCACAATCCAATTCGCCAGATTGCCGCTTGCACTCACCTGAAGCGCTCCTAAAATAGATACATCGATAAACCCCCTGCGGATCATACCGAAAGCAATCGCACTGTCGAAGTAGCTCCCCCCCGGCAATATCGATACAGGATAACCGGCAGCATTACTCAAGTTACCATCAGGGTTGCTCTGAGGTGTAGGGCCCATGCCAAGAATTCCATTTTCTGCTTGAAAAAAAACGCGTATGGAAGAGTCAAGGTAATCGGGGACGAGTGAGGGTATCCCGATGCCTAAGTTCACCATCATCCCATCCCTTACTTCTCGGGCGGCACGTTGCGCAATGACTTGTCTTGCATCTCCCATATCCATTTCCAATTATATCCTTTACACTTTGACGCGACGATGTGGTCCACATAAATCCCCGGAACAATAATCTCTTCAGGATTCAAGGCACCCATGGGAACAATCTCTTCTGCTTCCACGATGGTGATTTTGCCGGCCATCGCAACATAGGGATTGGTATTGCGGGCCGTCTTGTCAAAAATCAGATTCCCAAAAGTATCGGCTTTTTTTGCATATACGATCCCTATGTCTCCCGTAATGGGTGCTTCATATAAGTAGGTCTTCTCTCCCATTTTGATCAGAGGCTTGTCGTAGGCAAGTTGAGTACCTTTTCCTATTTCTGTGAGAAAGCCATTTAGTCCTACGCCACCCGATCGAATTCTCTCTACCAGAATCCCTTGTGGCGAAAATTCAACTTTTAGTTTTCCTGTATTCATCAGATCGCCGGCGATGGGATTTGATCCAATATGAGATGCAATTAAAGATTGTGCACGGCCGAGGCTTATGAACTTCCCGATCCCAATCCATGGAAAGCCAGCATCGTTTCCAATAAGATGAACCTCTTTGACCTTTGTATCGATAAGGCAATCAATAATGGAGGGAGGTGTTCCAACGCCTCCAAAGCCCCCAAAAAGTAAAGTCATTCCATCAAAGAAAATGGATTGAACCAAGTCGTAATCGGTGACTTTATTGAAATGATTCATGTCAAATATCCTGGCTTACTTGCTTTAAGCTGCTGTCTAATTTTTCCATCAATTCATCAACTTCTGCTCTCGTGATAATAAAAGGAGGAGCAATCAGAATTCCATTTTCATCTTTCCCATACACACCGCCTACCGCCGGATAAACCAACAATCCATTCTGAAAGCATGTGTCAATGAATTTATTCTGCAACCCTTGTATAGAAGGGTTAAATTCAAACCCCATCATCAAACCCTTTCCGCGGACAACATCTATAGAATTGTATCGGGTCTTCAGTTTTTCGAGATTTGTTTTGATATAGGCTCCCTGGTTGATTACATTCTCAATCAAATGATCCTCTTCGATAATTTCCAGCACTTTCAAAGCCGTCGCACACGACAACGGGTGACCACTGTAGGTGTGGCCACTCATAATAAGCCCACTGCCTTTTTTGATCGGATCCAATACTTTCTCGGTCATCAACGTAGCCGCGATTGGCGCATAGCCGGCACCCAGGCTTTTCCCTACTGTAACTATATCGGCGAGCGTTTGCCAATGCTCTAACGCAAACCAGGCGCCCGTTCTCCCCAACCCTGTCATGACTTCATCGGCGATAAAGAGAATTTCATACTCATCGCAAATCTTTCGTATTCCCTGATAGTATCCCGGCTGAGGCGTCAGTGCTGTACCAGCAGCTCCCACGATAGGTTCAGCCACAAATGCAGCAACGTGCTTCGCTCCGATTGTCTCCAATACACTTCTCAATTCCTGCATTTGAGTTTCGAGCGTGTCATTTTCAAGATCGGCATGTAAGGAAGGACATTTCTCCAACAAGCTTTCAAATCGCTGACGTCTCAAGGGGTGTCCCGAAAGGGAAAGAGCTCCCATGGTAATACCATGATAACTTTTCCATCGGCTGATGAACTGCTTCTTATCTCCTTGGCCCTGCTCCTGCCAATATTGAAGGGCAACCTTCATGGCAGTTTCGATGGCCTCTGTGCCACTATTAACAAAAAAGGAATGCTCCTGGGATTTCTCTGGTGACAAATTATACAACTTCTCTGCAAGCGCCTCTGCTTCGGCAGACCCAAACTGAGAACGGTAGACGAACTGAAGCATTTCTACTTGCTTCTTCATGAAAGGAAGAAGTTTCTCATGCGAATGACCCAGGGAGCAAGTCACCGCGCCAGAAGCCCCATCCAAATAGGCCTTCCCAGATTCATCATAAACATAAATCCCCTTTGCATGCTTCGCCCTCAGGTAAGTCTTGTTGAGTAAAGGCTGGATGTTGTGGTTAGACATTTGGAGAAGCGTTCTTGATAGCTATTTAGGTAAAGTATTGACGTGAATCAAGGTGAAGACCACAGAGTTTTACCACCGAGGGCACGAAGTACACAGAGAAGTCGCAGAGAATACAACTTCTCTGTGCTCACTCCTTGTCCTTAGTGTCGAGTGTGGTGAAGTGCCACTTTTCATAAAAAAAAAGGCTCGATGATAACCATCGAGCCTTTTTATTAGAGTAATGTTCTCTACATCTTCCCTCCAATATTTATCCCCACCAACGCCTCCTGCTTCGTAAAAGGTTGGTTGTACAACCTCTTTCCTGTTGCTTTAAACAGGGCATTGGCCACTGCACCTCCGGTTGGCGGCAGCGCTGGTTCTCCCAGTCCTGTAGGATCAATGCTATTCTCTACAAAGTAAACATCAATCTCAGGAACTTCTTTCATTCGAATCAACCGGTAAGAATTGAAATTCTTCTGCTCTACGGCGCCATCTTTGAACGTTAGCTGCCCGTAAAGCGAATGGCCTAAGCCGTCTGCGACGCCACCCCTTACCTGTTGATTGGCACCCAACGGATTGATCACCACGCCGCAGTCGGCAACTGCGTAAATCTTTTGCAAGACGGGCGCCCCCTTCGACATCTGCATTTCTGCTACCTGTGCCACATAGGTGCGGTGTGAGAAATAAACGCTGAAGCCCTGTGAAACATCTTTCTTTTTACCCCAGCCGGATTTTTCTGCAGCCAGTTCAATAACTCCTCTCATGCGGTCGATATCATACTTGATTGCACCTACCGGAGATTTTTTTGCCTTATCTAAAAGAGAAAGTCGGAATTGAATAGGATCCTGATTGACAGCAGCAGCAACTTCATCGATAAAAGATTGCTCCGCAAATGCCAGGAAGTTGGTAATGGGCGCACGCCATGCACCAGTTGTAATCGGTGACTTATATTCTACAGAATCAATTAATAGATTATCGACAGCCCCCGAAGGGAAATTATCTTCCCGTGTCGAGTTGC
>JAYVQY010000118.1:0-20801 GCA_043776715.1 Cyclobacteriaceae bacterium
TGAGGCTTGTAGCTGAAATAACCCCGTGCTTAAGCACGGGGTTATTGGGTAGCTTTCGAAAAAGGGCTTTAGCCCAAGAGGCAAAACTGTCGTACACCCTAAATGTTTGTTTACACCATGTTTGTGATTACTTTGTTGGTTGGAATAACAATTCAAAACACTTTTCAGCGTAAGGCTATTATTTATCGCAAAACATCATAAACATTAACCACTTATGAAAATGAAGAAATACTGCCTGGCCATCTTTGTCTTGGTTGCTCAGTTGTGCTTTGCTCAAACTATTAATTTGGGCGTATTCGACAAAAGCATTGATATTGGAAATCCCAAGTTGGCAGGGCAGACTCAGTACGATGAGCCGTCGCAGTCTTACAAGCTTAAAGGCGCTGGATATAATATCTGGTTTCAGCGCGACGAGTTTCAGTTTGCGTACAAGAAATTGAAAGGTGATTTTATTCTCACCGCCAACTTTGAATTCATTGGCAAAGGTGCTGTGGCTCATCGCAAGATCGGGTGGATGGTCAGAGAAACTATGGACGAAGATGCTTCCCATGCAAGCGCGGTCTACCATGGGGATGGCTTGACGGTGCTTCAATGGCGCGTTCTCAGAGGGGCTTACATGAGGGACCCTCAGGATGAGATTTTCTTTCCAAAGAAAAACATACAGGTACTACAGTTGGAGCGTGCTGGCTCTATAATCATCATGAGGGCAGCCCCATGGGGTGAGCCATTACAAATCGTTGGCGCCCATGAGATGAGCAATTTCAAAGAAGAAGTGTTTGCAGGGCTCTTTATTTGTTCTCACAATGCAGACATCTCTGAAGAAGCGAAAATATGGAATGTAAGGATCGATCAGCCAGTAGCGGACAATTATAATCCGGGTCAGCAGGGATATTTGGGCTGTCGGTTGGAAGTCATAAATCCTATAGATGGAACACGTAAAGTAATCTTCGAATCGCCGGAGAGATTTGAAGCCCCTAACTGGATGCCCGATGGAAAGAAACTATTGTTCAACATGAATGGATCCCTGTTCAAGATTCCAACAGCAGGAGGCCAACTGGAAAAACTCAATACGGATGCCATCGCCAGGAATAACAACGACCACGGGATCTCCTTCGATGGTAAGAAGTTGGCCATTAGCAGCCACCGGGACGGTCTCCCCGGAGGTGGTTCCACGGTTTATGTTCTGCCCCTGGAAGGTGGTGTTCCAAAATTGATCACGGAAAAAACTCCCTCCTACTGGCACGGTTGGAATCCGAACAATAAAGAAGTTCTTTTCGTGGCGCAGCGCGATGGGAAACCCTTGTATCAGATTTATAAAGCCTCCATTGAGGATGGGAAAGAGACTGCTTTGACCAGCAATGAAGTTGGCCACGTGGATGGCCCAGAGTATTCGCCGGATGGTAAGTACATCTATTACAACGGAAGCCAGTCCGGGACGATGCAACTGTGGAGGATGAAGCCCGATGGAACCGGAAAGGAACAACTTACCTTCGATGAGAATAACAACTGGTTCCCCCATCTCTCTCCAGACGGGAAATGGATTGCTTATATCTCGTTCCCTTCAAGCATTGATCCTGCTTCTCACCCGTCCTATAAGAGAGTCATGTTAAAGATGATGCCTGCCAACGGGGGCGCCCCAAGAGTCATCGCATATTTGTATGGTGGACAGGGCACCATCAACGTTCCCTCCTGGTCACCAGACAGTAAGCGGTTTGCGTTTGTAAGCAATTCAGGCAAACAGTGACATGTTGAATATTGCATAATCGACTGTTTTTCTGACGCAGACAATACTAAGAACCATAACTTGACTATTAATAAGAGTCCTTTGCGGGAAATGGCAAGGGGTCAGCATTATCTAATTCAGTCGGTAGAAATCTTGCGGGATTTGCCCTGGTAATTATAGACGGTGATTTCCTTTACGCCTGAAGGAATCCTTACACTTCTGCTCGATTGCGATAGATAGCCTGACCCGTAATAGAATTCCACGCGCTGCTTCTCACCATTCGAAAAGCTAAATTCTGCCCAACTATCAAGGGGTTGGGGCTTAAAAATCTTCTCGCTTGGGGAGCTTGTAGCACTAGCCGAAAAGACCTTTAAACTATCGCGATTCTGAGATGCCAGGAACAAATCCCCGCTTTTGCCCACAAGCCTTGCGAGGGCCTTTGCATCCCCTCCAACATAGAAGCCACTCTTCGCAGACGGAACTACAACAAATGACCCTTTGCCATCCCCTGACAGAATCAAACCAGTAAATGCATCATAGCGACCCGTGAAGACCTCATTTCCATAATCATTCCCTACCATCAACACATCTAAATTTCCATCGCCATTCATATCTTCGGTGACCATCCCATTGACGGGGGCTACTTGAACCGGAGTAGGCAAACTTGTGAGCCGGAATTTTCCATTGCCAAGGTTCTCGATGTAGCTTGATGCCATGTGATTGGCTTGCATGGTCAGTGCTCCTTTCAGGTCATCGGCGGTAAGCAGGCTTTCTAACGTGGCCTGACCATATTTTTTATAGCTCGAATATTTTCGTCTAAACTTTGTGCTCTGGGAGTTGATCTCCTCCCAAAAATGAATCGGGTACAATTTCTTTGTGTAGCTCTCCATCGACTCCCGCATGTAGCAAGAAAGAATTGGATCGACACTTCCATTGCCATCAAAGTCTTTTGCCGTAATGGTGAGTGGATATTCATTAGAAGCATTGTAATTGTTATTTAGCCCCAGGTTGCCAGCGATGTAGTCGATGTCTCCATCCTTATCATAATCACCGGCTGTCAGGCCGTTCCACCACCCGGTATACTGCTCCACTCCTGTTGCGCTCAGCCTTTTTAAAGTGCTACCTTCATTTTTATAAAACGTCACAGACATAAACTCGCCCGCCACCACCAAATCTAACTTTCCGTCATTATCAAAATCAGACCATAGAGCATCTGTCACCATACCGGGCATTTTCAAATCCATGCAAAGTTCCTTTGTAACATTCGAAAATCTTCCGTGATCATTTCTTAGCAAGTAGCTCTCCGCAGGGAATGGATAAGCTCCTGGAACCACCCTACCGCCAACAAACAAATCAATATCCCCATCCGCATCAAAATCACCACCTCTTACACATGATCCGCTGGCCTTGATTTTTGGAAGTGCTTCTCCGTCTTGCATAAAATTTCCTTTTCCATCATTCCTATAGAGTCTATCTTGATACGCTGCACTGTCGGCAGATTCCAAACTTCCACTCACGATATACAAATCCAGATCATTGTCGTTATCTGCATCAAAAAGCAACATCCCTTCGTCCTCCTCTTTCATGCTTGAATTTTTTAAGTTTCGCAAAGAAGATGTGAACGTTCCATTTTCTTTTTGAAAAAACGTTGAAGCCATATAACCAGAGGAGCCTCCAATGATGAAATCCTCAAATCCATTATTATCAATATCCCCTACGCAAATGCCGGGTCCTGCCTGAGAAAATTTATGAGGAAGTGTTCTTTGAAGATTGTAATCTACTTTATCTTCCTCGATGTGACGATAGGATATGCCAATTGCTTTGGGTTCGGCCTTAAAGAGTTTAGCAGTGTTATTCGCTAAACGGCCGGCTGCCTTCATTAGAGAAGCTGTGTACTCCACTGAGATTACCTGATTGGCCTTCACATTTCTGAGCACTTGCATTTTTCCATCGGGCCATTCGACGACCAGTGAATCCACGGACGCATTTGTTCCCAAACCAAAATGCGATACACCTTCCACTGTAGAAAGAAAGCCACGATAAATGGAATTTTCATTATACTGCATTTTCCCGTGATCGTAGTATATCGATAGCTTTGCACCAGCACCACCTTTGTTCAGCAAGTCTCCAATCAATTTCACACGCAAGAAATTATGATCCGGTTTATCATTTCCTTTTGAAAGTGGATCCAGGTTATTTCTAAACACGAATGCAATCTCATTGATGTTATTCACCACATAGTCCAGATCGCCATCATTATCAAGATCTGCGAAGGCGGCTCCATTGGAGAATGACGGTATTTGAAGTCCCCACTGTTTTGTGACATCACTGAAGGCAAGGTTGCCATTGTTCTTATAGGCGTAGTTTGAAATTTTAACAATGGGGATCGAGTCAAGCAGATAACGAGTTCCGGCTATGTTTTCCTTATCAGCCCTGAAGTTGGCAAAATCCTTATCCGTGATATCCTTCGGGAACCCGTTGGTAATCATCAGATCTTTATTCCCATCATTATCAAAATCAGCAAATAAAGGAGACCAGCTCCACTCTGTCTGGCTCACCCCAGACAACTGGCCCGCTTCACTGAACTTAATTTCTCCATCCAATCCATTGTTAACGTGCAGCATGTTTCTTACATACTGATACTCATAACCGTACTTTTCATTGTTGATATAGTTTTGATAGCTCTTATTTCCAATGGTTGTTTTCTTCCGGATGTTGATCTCCGGAAGCATGTCCAACGTAATGATCTCGGGCATTCCATCATTGTTAATATCCGCAGCATCATTTCCCATTGAAAACTGACTTTGATGGCCAATGAAGTCCGCAATGCGATTGGTGAACGTGCCATTTTTGTTGTTGATGAATAAGATATCATTTGAAAGGTAATCGTTTGAGACATATATGTCCGGCCAGCCATCCTTGTTAAAGTCATTGATGGCAAGGCCAAGCCCAAACCCTTCTATGGAAATTCCGGCTTCTTTGGAAACATTTGCAAATGTTCCATCTCCACTATTCCGATAAAGTCTATCATTGTTAAGGGAAGATCCGTCTATCAGTTTATCCCTATAATTTGTGGGGAAGTTCTTAAGTTTTTGATTTGTGAGTACATATAAATCCAGGTCTCCATCTCTGTCGAAGTCAAAGAAAGCTGCATTTTCGCTGAACCCCGCATCGTCGATTTTATACTCTGCCGCATGTTCTGAAAATGTCGGAAACCCATCCTTGTTAAGTCCATCATTAATGAAAAGCATATTCCTCCGATCCAGAGAATCCAATTTCATGGTGGCCGTGATGTAGATGTCCATCCAACCATCGTTATTCACGTCGGCCAGGGTCACGCCTGAATTCCACCTTCCCTGAATGTTAATGTTGGCGGTCTCTGTGATGTCTTTGAACTTGAGATCTCCTAGGTTTAAGTAAATTTTATTCGGCACCTGGTTTCCACTGAAAACAAGGTCCTGCATACCGTCGTTGTTAAAATCTGCCACACCTACTCCCCCACCATTGTAGATATACTCGTAGGTAAGGATATTGAAACTATCCGTTTCTTCGATGGAGTTGATGAAGTCTACACCAGTCTGATTCGCTGGCATCAATTCAAATAATGCTTTTGCCTTTCGTTCGCAAGACGAAAGAAGAATGACCATAGCCATGCAGCAAATGCAGAAAGCAGCGATCGACTTTTTCATAATATTAGCAGGCTCATTAAGATGGGTAACAATATTTCATATCAAAGACTTCCCAGAGCCGTAGGCTCGTTTTTATCTTGTAAGGATGGCCTTCAAGCCATCGGATTTAGTACAGCATCGCAAGAGAGCCTTGGGCCTACCTACCGGTCAGGCAGGCTCGGCACACTTGACTCATTGATATGCGCCGTTCCTACGGAACTAACTGCTACAGGTTTGTTAGTCTCAACGGACTGAAGTCCCTGCCTGCGGCAGGGAGGCGTTGTTACAATGTCTATCGTTCCTCCGGAACTTGACCCTAAACAATAAACTCGTTTCAATTTATAACTATAACCTTCAGTCCATCCTGTCATCTCGCAAAGTTCTTAGAGATGTCCATAATTGTACAGTAAGACATAAAAACAAAGGCCAATTTACATTGGCCTTTGTTCTAGATAAAAAGTTATTGATTTTTAGTTTCCGCCGAATCCTGGATTTTGTTTCAGGATATCCGCTCCTACTATGTCAATTTGAGCTTGTGGAATTGGAAGCAACTCATCCTGGTTGTTCTGGAATGATATGCCGGCATAAGCGCCTGAAGGATACTTATCCTTTTCATAAGCAATGTAGTCATTGAGCAGGCCCTTTCCGGTCTTGCCATTGCCATCTGGCAAAGTCCAACGCATCAGGTCAAAGAAACGATGCCCCTCACCTGAAAGCTCCATGAGGCGCTCAAAACGTACAATGGTACGAGCATTTGCCTGAGAACCAAGTGTGGTATATGTGTTGATCACATAGTTTGCAGCATTCGCTCCACCACTTTGAACAAACCCAGCAGGATTTGTAGCGCGGGCACGTACTTGGTTAATATAGGTCAATGCTTTGGGCAAAGTACCCACTTCGATCTCTGCTTCTGCTGCCATCAACAACACATCAGCGTAACGAATGATGGTATAGTTAATTGCAGTGTATCCAGGGGTCCAGGTACTGTTGTCTTGCAAACTTCCCTTGTCAGACTTGTAGTAGGCATACTTCTTGGTTTGATAAGGACCAGCATTTGGTTGATTACGAATCCAGTCTTTTCCTGGAAATTTCTGCCAATCCAAATAAGGAATACCTCTACGACCGATTGAGTGGTCAATGCGTGGATCTAGATTTCCAGCATCTGGTGTAAAGGCTGCGCTGGATTCAAGGCCCATATCAGTTTTTACCTGATTTGCGCCTGAGTTAAATGAGCCATCTAACAGTGGCAAACCACCGGCATCTGTACGGAAACTGTTTCCCATAGCAAATGTTGGCTGGAAGAAGCTGCAACAGTTGCCAGGACCATCAGCACCTGTGTTGTAAGGCCAGTTAAGGTCGAATTCAGGGTTGGCGTTGTTTACGCTACCCGTATTTGCAGCTGCCTGATAAGCCCAGACTGATTCTGCGTTATTATCATTTGAAGCTTTAAAGATGTCAGCAAAAAGAGGATTCAAGCCATAAGGTTTACCATTCGAAGTTTTGCCATTGGCGATAATATCGTCAAAGAGGGTTTTGGCCGCTGCAAATTTTCCTTGAAACATGTAAACCTTAGCCAGATAAGCTTTTGCTGCCCAACTGTTTACTCGTCCGACTTGGCCTTGCGTTGCAGGAAGGTTGGCCACTGCAAATGAGAAGTCAGCTTCAATTAATGGCCACAGGTCGACATCATTTTTAACTTTTTCAATGCCACTACCCACATCAATCTTTTCATCAATGTAAGGAGTATTTCCAAAACCTCTCTTGAGTTCAAAATAGGCGTGACCTCTCAAGAATTTTGCTTGCGCTTCAAAGCTGGTTTTATCACCAGCAGTGACATCAGGACTGGCCGTTATCAAAAGCTTTAGAACAGCATTAGCGCGGGCAACCACTTCGTAGTTAGAATTGTACTTATCGCTGATCACACCCTGTGTTGGCAAGGCCTCGTACCGTTGGATCGGATTGATATCAGAGAAGTCGCCCGGGTCAGTGCCCTTGTTGGCCTCTCCCCCTCTGATACTTCCCCATACCCAATTTGAAGGGCTTCCCATACGATTAAAACGACCATTGATTTGAGAATACGCTGCAATAATCGCTGCATCAAGACCAAGTTTTCCACTCAAAAGTTTTGAGTCCAACTGGCCCGTCACCGGAACGACAAGGAAACTATCCTTGCAAGAATATACGAGGAGTAATGCTGTCATGACAGCACCGAATGCCCCTATTCTAAGTTTATTGTTCATTATGTTTTTCATTATGTTTTTCGTTATAACAATCGAGTATACTACTTTGTTTTCCTTCTAAGAATTAAAATCCAATGTTAAGACCTAAGGTGTATTGTCTTGTCACTGGGTAGTTACCAACATCAATACCAAAGTTCGTGTCTGCTGCACCACCTACTGCGGGATCCAAACCTTTGTATCCAGTAACAGTAAACAAGTTATTGATCGAACCATAAACACGCAGTCTGGTCAACTTAGCTTTATCCAACATGGCGGCAGGAAGCGAATAGCCTAAGGTCACGTTCTGTAATCTTAAGTATGAACCATCTGCTATATAAAATGAGCTGGCCTGAGTGTTGGTACTGAAGTTAGAGGCACTTTCAAATACCGGAATGGTAGCACCTGTATTAGAAGGTGTCCATGAATCTTTCACGCTGTTGGCGATGGCTGCACCCTGGAATGAAGGATAGAAATCTGTAAACCATTTCGATTGGTTCCAAATCTTATTGCCCAAGGAGGTGTAGAAATACATGCTAAAGTCAAAAGCCTTCTGGCGAAGGGTGAAGTTAAGACCCCCTGTAAACTTAGGAACAGGGCTTCCCAAATAGGTTCTATCTAGCCCATCTATTTTACCATCGCCATTGAGGTCTTCATACTTGAATCTTCCTGCACCGCCACCTGATTGAGGATTTGCAGCACTTGGATAACTTGCGGCCTCTCCAGTGTTCTGGAATAAGCCGACTACCTTATATCCATAGAATGCAGAGATAGATTGTCCCAATTGGTTACGGATTGGGTTGATGCCTCTGAAGCCGGGGTTCACAGTGGTCAAATAGGTTTGACCTGCAGCCAATTCTACAATTTCATTCTTCAACCAACCACCATTCACGCTTACTTCAAACTTCAAATCATTGGTAATGTTCCCTTTGGTTCCTAACATCAGGTCAATGCCTTTATTAGTCATCTTACCAACATTTACAGATGGTGCTGAAGCCTGATAACCTGCAGTGGATGTCACAGGCACTGCAAGCAACAAGTCTTTGGTATCCTTCTGCCAGAAATCGAGGATCACATCCAATTTACCATCAAAGAAAAGACCGTCAATACCGATATTCTGTGTTACACTGGTCTCCCACTTGGCGTTAGGATTTCCAATGCGACTACGAAAGAATCCACCCAAAGCACTGCTGTTAGTTCCATTCAGGTCATAAGATGAATTACCAACGCTACCAGCATAAAGGCTGTATTGGTTATTAGGGTCAACGTTGTTCGAGTTACCCATTGTTCCGTATCCTCCACGAATCTTCAAGTCACCAATCCAAGAAACTCCTTGCATGAATGACTCAGATGATATTCTCCATGCCGCTGAAACAGCTGGGAATACACCATAGCGATTGGCTTGCGCAAAACGGGATGAACCGTCACGACGAACCACAACCCCTAGAATGTATTTTTCTTTGAAAGCATATTTAACATTCCCAAAATAAGAGCTGAACGTAACACCATTGAACTTATTACCGTCAGCTGTTTTTCCGCTGGCCTGCACTGTGCTCATCGTCACATAATTAGGATCCCATGAGAAAGGATTCAATCCTGTCTGTTGGTTAGACAATCCTGCTCCTGTATTCAGAGCCTCCTGACCAGCTAAGACTTCCAATGAATGATCTCCAAAGGTTTTCTTGTATTGAAGGGTGTTTGTAAAAGTCCAGGCAAGGCTGTAGCTGTTTTGCTGTTGATAGGTAAACGCCGAGTTATTCTCAGAGTTTTCATACTGCCAGGCCACATATTGCTTAGAGAATGCATTTGAATAGTTTCCACCGATGCTGGTGCGGAAGGTCAACCCAGGAATAATGTCCCACTCTAAATAGAGGTTACCATAACCAGATATAGCAAACTGGTTGTCATTACCCTGACGGTCTCTGTTTGCAACCGGATTTCTTGGGTTATTGAAACCTTTTGCAGCCGTACCTGCATATCCGCCGAAGGCATCATATACTGGAATGATGGAAGGCATCCGGAAGGCAGATAAGATGTCATTTTCATCTGCTGCAACTCCCTGACCACCGTTCGCTCCACCCTGGCCTACTACCGACCTATAAGTGAACTGAAGATTTTCTCCAATTCTTAAATTCTTCAACACGTCAAATTCAGTATTTACCCGTGCAGCATACCGTTCAAAATTATTATTCTTAAGGATACCTTGTTGGGTCTGCGAGCTTAAGCCAACATAGAATCGGTGGCTTTCGCCGCCGCCGGTGATTCCGAGCGTCTGCCTGAATATAGGTGCATTGCGAGTAACCTCTTTGTACCAATCGGTACCTGATTTATTGGCAGCAACCACTTGATAAGTTGATCCAAGTCTTGGGTCGACATTATATTTAAGCTTTTCAGCAGCAAGATCCACTGCGCCAACTACACCTGATTTTCCACCCACATTGATGTAATCAGGAATTACAGGAGAAGCTCCTGAACCAAATTGAGGATGACCAAACACAGGTGCCGCTCCATTTGCAGTAGCAGTGTTTCTTTGAGCATTCCATGTCCAATCTGCGAAATCCGTAGGATTCATCATTGATAGACCTGAACCAGGGGTCGTGGTACCGTATATTCCATCATACGTAATATTCAATTTCTGGTTTCTCTTGCCTCTCTTGGTAGTATAAACAATAACACCGGAAGCGGCTCTTGCTCCGTAAATGGAAGCAGACGCGGCATCTTTAAGAACGGTCATTGTTTCAATATCATCAGGGTTTATGAAAGAAACATCCTGAGTTGGCACTCCGTCTACTATATAAAGAGGCGCATTACCTCCAAAAGCACCAAAACCTCTTACACGGACTTGGCTGGTCGTACCAGGCTGTCCATTCGTAATAACGGTAACCCCTGCCACACGGCCTTGGAGCATTTGCTCAACGTTTCCAGTAGGCGCAAAAAGTACGTCCTTTGGCTTAATGGTTGATACCGCGCCAGTTAACTCTCTTCTCTTATCGACGCTATAACCCGTCACCACAAGTTCAGTAAGTGTCTGAACATCAGGAACGATTTGAACATCAAGTGAAGATTGAGAACCAATGCTAACTTCCTTAGTGGTGTACCCAATAAATGACACAACCAATACATTTTGGTCGCCAGATACATTGAGTCGGTACTGACCAGAAGCATCTGTTGCAGTACCATTGGACGTCCCTTTTAAAAGAACGTTTACTCCTGGCATGCCATTTCCGCTTTCATCCTTGATAGTTCCCGATACTACTCTTTCCTGGGCAAACAGTGCGTGAGAGCCTGCAAGCCACAGCAAGAGAAGCATGCTTCGCTTCAAATTGTTGTAGACTTTTTTCATCATTTAATTGGTTTATGGTTTAATTGTTAAGAGAAACTGGGTAAAGGGTAAAGACGTGTTATAACTGGTATATATATTAAGCCAAGGTTATATTTATCGAAGCAAATTACTGGTTTGTCTAACAGTTTCATTCATAAAGTGCTAAAAAATTTTCCCAAACGTTTGCACAATCGATTGCGGAAAAATGAAATCGTTATTTTTAAATAATTTTCTGGCTCGTTCTCAATCATTTTTATCCCCTGATTTTAGTTATTTGGAACTATTTTCAAGAATGTCGACCAATTGCCTGATTACTATTCTGAATTCAGACATGTCCGACATTCGTTTTGGAACCTTGCCATGGCGAGTCCCAAAAAAGCTATCAAACCCACGCCTTCTCACCCTTTACCATTGGGATACAAGCGTCGTAGCGGCCAGGCACCGCAACATGACGGAGGGCTTTTGTCAAACCTATCTCGGATGAGAAATAGCCCCACAGCGTAAGCTGTCTGAACATCGAATAATAGTGAATTTCAGGATCCTCAGGCCTTCTGGTCTCCTTGTAATTCTTTGCCTCAGAGTCTAAAGCAAGCAAAAAATCGTGTTTTTCTTCTGGTTTAAGGTCCCTGAAGGCCGTATTATTATGTTTGACTTTGCTCGCAGCCTCCAGTTTAGCCAGACCATCTCTAAATATCTTCTTTTCAACGTCTTTATAGCAATCTGCTACAATTGAATCCATGAATTCTCCAATTCTGGCTGCTTTGGCACCGGGAGAAGAGGCTGTTGCGGGAAGAATGGTCTCCCCTATCTCATCGAGAAGGGCAATCTCGTCGTCATTCAAAAATAGGATCACTCTTGGTATTGGCTTGGCACAACCAGAGAGGAAGGCCTCTGCTCCGATCACAGTTCCCCCAACAAGGAGTGAAACGGCTGACAATGCTTCTCTTCTATTCATAGCACTGTTTGTTAAATGTTCTGTTTGTTCAATTCTTTGATCGCATTATCCACGGCGCGAGCTGTAAGTGCCATGTATGTGAGTGAGGGGTTCTGGCATGCTGACGAGGCCATGCAAGACCCATCGGAGATAAAGACATTTTTTACTGCATGCAATTGGCTGAGTCTGTTGAGCATGGATGTCTTGGGGTCTTTGCCCATTCTGGCTGTACCCATTTCGTGGATATCAAGTCCAGGAGCCTGTTGGGAGTCTGCTTGACGGATTTTCTTGAATCCGGCCGCCTCTAACATTTCGGCTCCGGTACTCAAGATATCTTTGGTCATGCTGATTTCATTTTCCCCATATTCAGCATCGATTTCAAGAATGGGCATTCCCCATTCATCTTTTTGATCTTTGTTGAGGTTCACTTTATTCTTGTATTGCGGAAGATGTTCGCCCATCCCACCGACACCCATCGTCCAGGGGCCTACCTCCGTGAGCTTTTCCTTGAAGTCTGAGCCCAGCGGTACATCACCTTCTTTAAGGTTACCTGTCCTTCTTGAGGCTCCACCAGAAAACGAGTATCCCCGAAGGAAAGACTTCTGTTTGTCATTGCCAATGTTCCTGAATCTTGGAATGTACCAACCTCCTGGCTTACGGCCATAGTAATACATATCTTCGAATCCTTCATGTTCTCCTGAAACCCGCGCCCTGTAGTTATGATCCATGAGGTAATGCCCTAATACGCCACTGTCATTTCCCAATCCATTCGGGAAACGGGAAGACGTGGAGTTCATCAAGATCAGGGTTGTATTTAATGTACCCGCATTGAGAAAGATCACCTTGGCAAAATACTCCGTCACTTCCTTTGTCTTTGCGTGGATCACCCTCACACCACTTGCTCGTTTTTTTTGCTCATCATAAATAATAGAATGAACTACTGAGTGCGGAAGTAAAGTCATATTTCCTGTAGCTGTTGCTGCCGGGATCGTGGCCGAATTAGAACTGAAATAACCACCGAAAGGACATCCCCGATGACAGAGATTACGATACTGGCATGGTCCTCTCCCATTGTGAGGCACCGATAAGTTTGCCGTCCTGGAGACCACCACATTTCTAGCAGGGAAATTCTTACCCACACTTTCCTGAAAATGTTTCTCCAGGCAGTTCAACTCCATGGCCGGTAAGAACTCGCCGTCCGGAATCTGAGGAAGTCCATCCCTGTTACCGCTGATCCCTACGAATTTTTCAACATAAGAATACCAGGGGGCAATGTCTTCGTAACGGATTGGCCAGTCATTGCCAACGCCGTCTTTGGCATTTGACTTAAAGTCAAGTTCACTCCATCGTTGTGTCATCCGAGCCCAGAGCAGTGATTTTCCGCCTACCTGGTAGCCACGAATCCAATCAAAGGGTTTAACCTGTATGTATGGATGCTCCTTGTCTTTGACAAAAAAGTGTTCGGTCGCCTCGTCAAAAGCATAGCATTTGCTCAGCACCGGGTTGTCCTCCATAATTTTGAGTGGAAATTTGCCGCGATGAGGCAACTCCCACGGCTCCATGGTGGCTGTCGGATAATCTTTGATGTGCTCGACGTTGCGGCCCCGTTCCAACACCAAAGTCTTAAGGCCCTTCTCAGATAATTCCTTGGCAGCCCAGCCGCCGCTCATGCCGCTGCCGATTACGATTGCGTCGAATGTATTTTTGTCGTTGCTCATCACAAGCTTCTAAGTTTTGTATTTGTGTTTTTCAAAATGAGGTATCTCCCTCGACTAAAGTTTCAATCTCTTCAAGTAATCCATATTGTATTTCATGCTTTCAAAAGGTGTGTTGCTGTATTCCTCCTGTTCAACAAAGAAGTACTTCATCCCTGATTGCTCTGCATCGTTTAGCATTTTCTTGATATCAAGGCTTCCTTTTCCAAACTCGGTGCTATTCTTCTTAATCAGGTCCATATCCTTGAGATGCCATAATGGAAAACGGCCAGGAAAGTGGTTAAAATAATGAATTGGGTCCTTTCCGGCCGCGATCACCCAGCCGAGGTCAAGTTCCATGTTCACCAGCGACTTATCGGTATTCTCAAGCAGGACATCATACAATATTTTTCCTTTTTCGAGCCCAATGCTGCCACTTGTTTCATTGTTCCGATTGCGTTTTGCAGCATCTCTTTTCTTACCGTGTACAACTGAATGCCGGGATTATTTAAGTTTACGGTGTCGAAGGCAATTGAAGGCAGCAAAGCAGTACCCAAGGCAACTGCGGCAGAGTTTTTCAAAAATTCATGTCTTGTTTGCATAAATTAATTTAGATCGTGAGTTTAGAATATCCAACTATTGAACTTCAGCGGGGGAGTTTTATTTATATTTAATATTATATAAAATTGAATCCTCACACAAATTTTATCCAATGAAAGCAATTAAACTCTTATTTCTAATTGTCATGATGGTTCTGGTGATCACTTCCTTTGGTCTACCTGGTTTGAATGAAGCCACTACCATTGGCATCGGCACAAAGGCGCCTGATTTTAAGCTACCAGGCGTAGATGGTAAAACCTATTCACTGGCTTCATTCAGTAAAGCAAAAATCCTTGTCGTCATCTTTACATGCAATCATTGCCCTACTGCCCAGGCATATGAAGATCGCATCATTCAATTCACTGCCGAATACCAGACGAAGGGAGTAGCAGTAGTTGCAATTTCACCAAATGATCCTCTTGCAGTCCGCCTCGATGAATTAGGTTACACGGATCTGGGCGATACTTTTGAAGAGATGAAACTGAGGGCTTCACAAAAGAATTACAATTTCCCCTATCTCTATGATGGCGAAACGGAAACTGTTTCCAGAGCTTATGGCCCAATAGCAACTCCTCACATTTTTGTCTTTGACGACGAGCGGAAGTTGCGCTACCAGGGTCGGTTCGATGATGTTGAGAAACCCTCCAAAACTCCCGCGAACTTTGATACCCGGAATGCTGTCAACGCTTTGCTTTTGAAAAAGCGGGTTCCAGTAGAGACAACGAAAGTTTTTGGGTGCTCCGTTAAATGGGCAGAAAAAAAAGATTATCAACAAAAGGCCTTGGATGGATGGGCAAAGGAAACTGTAGCCCTTGAAAGTATTGATGAGACGGGGATCAAGGCCCTGGTAAAAAATAATTCTGAAAAGTTGCGCCTCGTTAATATATGGGCCACCTGGTGCGGACCTTGTGTAACGGAATTCCCGGAATTCATTACCATCAACCGCATGTATCGCGGCAGGGACTTCGAATTCATCAGCCTTAGTGCCGATGATCCTGAAAAGAAAGAAAAGGTGCATCGCTTTCTAAAAGAAAAACAAGCCTCTGGTAAAAATTACCTTTTCGACCTGGATGATAAATACAAGCTTATTGAGGCGGTGGATCCAACATGGCAAGGTGCATTGCCATATACAATTCTTGTCGAGCCAGGGGGTAAAATTGTTTATGGAAGACAAGGCCGTATTGATCCCTCAGAAATGAAAAAAATGATTGTTGAAAACAGACTTATCGGACGATATTATTGATCGGCGGAACGGGATGCTATTCATACTTTGATTTTTAGCTTAGGCAACTGCTTAAGTGGTGCGAGAAATTGAAGAAGTTGTTACTGGAAACAGCCTTATTTTTAGACCAAATTGTCCTATCTTTAAACATACTTTTAGATCAAAGGAATGAGAAGCGATAAGAAGAGGTTTTACCATACCAACAAAAATGAAATTCAATCAAGTTACCATTAAGGATATTGCCCGGGAACTTGGCATTTCTCCTTCTACCGTTTCACGGGCGTTGAAAGATCATCCGGATATCAGTACGAAGACAAAAAAGGCGGTTAATGCGCTGGCCGAGAAGCTTAATTATCAACCCAATATTGTTGCCTTAAGCCTTCGTCAAAGAAAGACAAATACCATCGGGGTCATCATTCCGGAGTTGGTGCACTTCTTCTTTTCTACAGTGATCAGCGGGATTGAAGATGTTGCCTACCAGGCAGGATATAGTGTGATTCTGGCTCAATCTGGTGAATCTTACGAGCGAGAGAAGACTGACATAAAAGCATTGTTCAATAGTCGGGTGGATGGGTTGTTGATCTCGCTGTCACGTGAAACAAAGAACTTTGAACACATAGAATCCATCATTTCCAAGGGTGTTCCGATTGTATTTTACGACCGTACCTATGATAATCAGGGCACAAGCAAAGTGATCGTGGATGATTACATAGGAGCCAAAGAAGCAGTAGAGCATCTAATTGAGCAAGGTTACAAACGAATAGCCCATCTCGAAGGTGCGCCCGGATTGCTCATCTCTGAAGCAAGAAAACGAGGCTATGTCGATGCCCTCCAGAAGCATAAAATGCAAGTGGTTGACTCCCTGATCATAGAATGTTCCTCCGGGAGTCAGGAAGATGGCAAACGGGCTACCAAGAATCTTTTGTCGATGTCCAATCCTCCGGACGCCATCTTTGCACACAGCGACCCGATCGCCATGGGTGCCATGATGGCCATCAAAGAAAAAGGGCTGAAGATTCCTCAGGATGTTGGCCTCGTAGGATTCAGCAATTGGTCATACGGATCGCTTATTGAGCCGACCCTCACCACGGTGGATCAGCCAGGGTTCGAAATGGGCCAGGAAGCGGCTCGCTTGCTAATCAGGCAGATTGAAGCAGGCGACAAGGACCAGGAGCCACAGCCTGAAACAAAGATTTTGAAAACCAAGCTCATCGTCAGGGATTCTTCGATCCGAAATGCCCCCAAAAAAAAGTAGCTCAAAATCTAGGTTAAGAGTTTTGGTTTACCCTTACTTGGCTACTCTAAACGGTAATTCATGCATTCCGTGTTAAGCAAGCGACTGAGCGAACTCCAATCTTTTCACAATATTGAAAATGGGCTGATCGGAAAAACACGTGAAGGGTATTTCAGAATAATAGTATTTTCAGAATCGGTTTTTCAAATCAAGATTTCTTCGAATGAGAATTTTGAAGATTTTTCTTATTCCATAATTGCGACTCCGGGCGTAGCGCCTTTTTCAACGGAGGATCATCCTGAACGCATCGTGATCAAAACCTTGGAGTTGGAATTAGTAATTCAGAAGAATCCCATCTCTTTTATTTTCAAAAATTCATCGGGTACAATTTTAAACAAGGATGAAGAAGGTCTTGGTACTTCCTGGATTGGCGAACAAATAACTACCTATAAGACGCTCCAGGATGGAGAGCGGTTTATTGGCCTGGGAGAAAAGACCGGACCTCTCGACAGAAGGGGCCACGGTTATCAGAACTGGAATACCGATGCCTATGCATACAATTCCGGCGCGGACCCGTTGTATTGCTCCATGCCATTTTATATTGGACTGCACCATCATGTTCAGTACGGAATTTTCCTTGACAATACCCATAAGACCTTCTTCAATTTCGGCGCCTCCAATAATCGGTTCGCCAGCTTCTCAGCGGATGCAGGCGAGATGAATTATTACTTCATGGGCGGAAATTCTGTCTCTGAAATCATTCAGCATTATACCTGGCTCACGGGCCGTATTCCACTTCCCCCCAAGTGGAGCATTGGCTATCAGCAGTCCCGCTATAGCTATTATCCCGATAAGGAAGGTTTGAGCCTAGCCAATACGTTTCGCGAAAAACAGATTCCGGCTGATGTGATTGTATTGGACATTCATTACATGGACAAGTACAAAATCTTCACGTGGGACAAGAAGCATTTTTCTGATCCAAAAGCACTCATCGCCAATCTAAAATCTCTCGGGTTTGAGGTCGTGCTGATGTGCGACCCAGGCATCAAGGTTGAGAAAGATTACGAGCCCTATGAAGACGGTCTGAAGAAAGATGTTTTTGTAAAGTATCCGGATGGAGAAAATTATACGGGCCAGGTGTGGCCGGGATGGTGTCATTTTCCTGACTTTACAAATCCAAAAACAAGGCAATGGTGGGGAGAGAAACTCAAAAGTTATTCTGACCTCGGCGTGCAGGGGTTTTGGAACGATATGAATGAAGTTGCCACCTGGGGTAACATGATTCCTGAAAACCTGGAATTCGATTTTGATGGACATAAAGCTTCCTCACGGAAAGCCCGTAACCTTTATGGCTTTCAAATGGCTCGGAGTACATATGAAGCGGCAAAGAGCTTGCTGAGAGGGCAGCGCCCTTTCAATTTAACACGTTCAGGATTTTCAGGTGTGCAACGGTATTCGGCAGTCTGGACCGGCGACAATGTATCGTACGACGAACATATGATGCTGGGTGTGCGCATGGTGAATAGTATGGGACTTACAGGAATTGCCTTTTGCGGGTATGATGTGGGAGGGTTTGTGGGCGAGGCAAGCAAGAATCTTTTCGCCCGGTGGATTTCCATTGGGGCCTTCTCTCCTTTCTTTCGCGGTCATACTATGATCAATTCGAAAGATTCCGAGCCTTGGTCCTTTGGAGAAGAGGTGGAGCAGATTTCAAGGAACTACATCCGCTTTCGATATCAACTTCTCCCCTATTTGTATTCTTTATTTTACGAAGCTTCTCAATCAGGCATGCCTGTGCAACGCTCTTTGGCCATCGATCATCCTCATGATCATCGGGTTTATCATGGTCAATTTCAACATCAGTATTTATTAGGTCCTTTTGTCATGGTGGCCCCGGTTGAAAGTAATAAGGACTATCTCAAAGTATTTTTTCCTGAGGGTGATTGGTACTATCTGTTTGACGGAAAAAAATATCATGGCAACCAGGAGGTTATTGTGGAGACCCCGATTCATAAGCTTCCTGTTTATGTGAAAGGTGGCGCCATCCTACCGATGCAACGCCCTGTTCAGAATACAAAAGAAATAGTGGAAGAACTTGTGCTTCATGTTTACCACGGTACTTCAGAAACCCAATTTGAATTTTACGAAGACGATGGGGTCAGTTATCGATATGAATCACTTGACTTTGCAAGGAGGATGATCCGCTTCTCGCCCAGTCAAAAGAAAATCACTCTTGAGAAGCCGGTTGGGAGTTTCAAGAGTCCATTAAAAAATGTGAAGTTGATGCTCCATGGGTTTGGTTCACTGATGCAGCTTGATGTAAACGGACGTTCGATCAATTGCGGTAAAGACACCAACTCATTTTTCCTTCCTCTGGAAAAATATGATCCTATCAATGATCCTGATAGCATGGGTGAGGAAGAAGTCATTGTTTCACAATTTGATTATTCGGCCGGGCAGATCGTTATCACCTGGTGATTTACGTATTGCAAAATGAAAAATGTATTTCACGCAAAGCCTCAAAATTTCGCAAAGAGAAATGTATATGATTGCATTGGCTTTACAATTTTGAGTCAAACAAATTGCTATCATACGAAGATGAGAGTACCAGATTCTAGGGGTGCTCTTATTTGGATTCCCTAAGATGATAGGACCTTCTTAAACCAAGCGATTAATCTAAGACCATGAGTACAACCCTGACAAAACCACGGCTTTCCTTTTGGCAGATCTGGAACATGAGTTTTGGATTTTTGGGAATTCAATTTGGCTTTGCTTTGCAGAATGGAAACGCCAGCGGCATCCTTCGAAACTATGGAGCAGAAGTTGAGCAGCTCTCGTGGTTTTGGATTGCGGCGCCGTTAATCGGGATGATTGTACAACCCATCGTAGGGCACTACAGCGATCAAACCTGGAATAGACTTGGAAGGAGAAAACCGTATTTTCTCAGCGGAGCAATCCTTTCCGCCTGTGCCTTGTTGTTGATGCCCAATGCGGGTGTGCTTGGGCAATTTGCTCCCATACTCATCATTGGCGCATCGTTTCTTATGATCATGGACGCTTGCTTTAACCTGGCCATGGAACCCTTTAGAGCCTTGGTGGCGGATAACTTGCCCGATTCTCAAAGGACCATGGGCTTTTCGGTTCAGACTTTCCTCATAGGTGTGGGGGCAGTGGTAGGGTCTACGCTTCCTTATGTTTTGCACAATTGGTTTGGCATTTCCAATGAAGCACCCGAAGGGGTTGTGGCGTTCAACACGAAGCTCGCCTTTTACATTGGTGCCACCATTTTCCTCATCAGCATTCTTTGGACCGTATTGAAAACAAAAGAATACTCACCCGCAGAGTATGAAAAGTATCATGGTAAGAGCGAAGGCAGCCACGGTGGGATCGGCTCGATCTTTAAAGATTTTGCCAACATGCCGAGAACCATGAAGCAACTGGGATTGGTGCAGTTCTTTTCCTGGTTTGCTTTGTTTGGAATGTGGGTGTTCACCACGGATTCCATTGCCACCCATATCATTGGTTTACCCATCACCGACAAGAGCTCAACCCTTTATCGTGAAGCACAGGACTGGACCGGCGTTATCTTTGGGGTTTACAATCTGGTGTCGGCCATTTACGCATTGTTTTTGCCAACCATCGCCAATAAGATCGGAAGAAAGAAGACCCATGCTTTATCACTGTTCATCGGTGGCATTGGATTGATCTCCTTCTTCTTCGCCCCAAGCAAGGAATTTTTAGTGTTCTCCATGGCCTGTGTCGGGGTTGCCTGGGGAAGTATTTTATCCATGCCCTATGTGATTTTGTCGAGCTCGATCCCGGCAGGAAAGATGGGAATCTACATGGGTATTTTTAATTTCTTCATCACCATACCACAAATCATCAACGGAGTGGTGGGCGGACCCATGGTGAAGAACGTTTATAACAATCAACCTGTTTATGCCATCGTTCTGGCGGGGATATTCATGCTGTGTGCGGCTGTCAGTGTGATTTATGTATACGATCCGGCTTCCATTGTATTGAACGAAGAGGACTCCAAAGCAAGATAAGAATCTTACGGACATATTGAACGGTGGAATGAACGGGTGTTCGACACTTTTGCAAAGCCATTGCAGGGCTAAAGCCCATGAGGCTTGTAGCTGAAATAACCCCGTGCTTAAGCACGGGGTCTCGAGTTTGGCCCTTTGC
>JAYVQY010000119.1:0-20719 GCA_043776715.1 Cyclobacteriaceae bacterium
CCCTTATCGTCCATCCCTTCCGATCTGAAAATTACAGCCATCAAATGTGGATACATCAGGAATGGACATTCACTATTCGTTAAAATATTTTCCAATCAGGACATCGTAGGACATGGGGAAGGCGTCGATGCAACTCCCGGTACCTACCATCTTGTAAAAATGATGGGCGATCGCCTCATTGGAAAAAGCCCGCTCAATGTGCACCGTTTGTTTGAAGATTTGAGAAGAGACGGTTTTTTTGAAGGCGCACAGTCGGGTATGTATGTCGCAGTACTTTCTGCTGTAGAAGCGGCCCTGTGGGACCTTGCCGGAAAAGCTTTGGGCCTTCCGGTATATCAGCTTTTAGGCGGAAAGTTTCGGGATAAAATAAGGGTCTATTGCGATACGGCTATTAACACAGGAGGAAGATTACCAGGTCCCAAAGATTTTGCCGCCGCTGCCACGGAAGCAAAGGGCATGGGATTCAACGCCATGAAATTTGACCTCGATCAACAGGCTGATCCGAATAAATACGACTACTATAACTGGACCGCCAGCCCTGCAGAGTTACAGCGAATGGTTGATTGTGTGGCTGCCGCCCGTGAGGCAGCAGGACCAGTCCTTGACATCTGCATCGATATGCACGGCCGTTATGATGCACCCACGGGACATCAGGTAGCCAAACGCCTCGAACCATTTAACCTGCTGTGGCTGGAGGAACCTATCCCAGCAGAAAGTGCAGAAGCATATAAGCTAATTACAGATGAGTCCAGAATTCCAATCTGTGCAGGAGAAAATCTTTATCTCGCCCATGGGTTCAGGAGGTTGCTCGAGATCGGTGCGGCCGACATTATCATGCCCGACCTCCAAAAGTGTGGTGGCCTTGGGGAATCCCAGCGCATAGCCAATCTTTCAAATCTCTATTACGTTCCGTTTGCACCACATATGGTTGCCTCCTACTTAGGAGCCATGGCATCATGCCATGTATGTGCGTCCGTACCCAATTTCCTGATTCTCGAATGGCAGATCTATTTCCATAAAGATCCGATGTTCAAGGAGATCATCACGTTTGACGGGCCTCAGGTGGAGAATGGTTTCATCACGCTTTCCAATAAGCCTGGCATTGGTGTAGAGATCAATCAGGAAGGGATGCGCAAGTATGCAACGCCCGGTGTTCCGTTTTTCGAATAGGCAGCGTCCTCTGATTTTGACGCCGTAATCAATAACGAAGGTATGCTATCAGAGGTTGTTACTAATAGTTTAGTCTAATCCCACCAGCGCAGCACTACAGAATGCCAGTGACCCTAAAGGGCGCTTGCCTTTTGTTTTTCTCGGCGCTTGAATTTCTTGAACAGATCATAGGTGATGTTTATTTTCCCATCCTTACCCTTTTTGGCACGAAGGAAAACACTCGGGCCCACTTTCGCGTCCACACCGACATTTTCAGGCTGATATGTTTTATCCCTTTTTTTGAGGTTGCTTACGGGAACCTGAATGCTCAAATCCGTGCTATCAGCCAGTGAATAGCGTCCTTCGAGAAATAAAGTCAACGCGCTGGATTCAATTTCCATCCTGCTAATATTCAAAGTTCGTCCTGAAATCTGAAAATGACTTCTGATCTCGGCAAACTGTACATCCGTGAAATCGCGTTTCTTAAAAAGAAAATTGCTCATCTTCTGCAAAGGTTCAAACTCCTGAAGGCGGCCATCTTTGATCTTGAAATCAACATCGCCGGTTACCGTAGACATTGGTACACCATAATCATCGTCCACCAATGCGCGCAATTGGATGCCGGTGGAGAATTTGCCGCTCAGGTTTTGGGCCGTAATGGTGGTCTGTGAGAAGTTGTTAAACTCATTAAAAAACTCTTTTATGTCTGCATCCCGAACCTCAGCTTTCATCACAACCGGGCTGAGGGGATTTTCCAGATCCGACATTTTCAGCGAAAGTAATACCTGACCACCCGCTGTTTTTAACTTTACATCGTTCGCGGAAAAATGATCACCGACCAAACTCAACTTACCCGACACATCCTCGGCACGCAACAAACCGCTCAACACTTCATCTGCCTTCATGTTTAAGTCAAATTCAATCTTGCTATACAACACGTCAAGGAAATCCGATATTTTCTTAGGCCTTATCCTGGACATTTTCTTTACCATCTTGATCTTCTTTTTAATAAAGGTCGACATATCGATGCGAGGCGAATACAATGAGAGCGAAACGTATCCCTTTTTTTCGGGGTGTAAAAAAAAAGGAACAAACCCTTTGACTTTCCCATTCACCTGCACAGAATTCCCGTTGACCCTGAAGTTGATCTTTTCAAGATCCATTTGTTTCTCAGTAAATTGGATTCTTACGTTAGCATGATCAAACTGCATTTTCTGCGGCACCATGTTCGCGGCACCATTGTTCACAAGAACTAACCCTTTCAGCTTCCCGTGATATTTCGTAGTGGTGGAATCGAGGTATTCCTTAAGTTGCCCTTCATATTCGATCTTTGCATCTACATCGCCTGAAATGAATCTAAGCAGGGTTGTGTCCGATTGAAGGTTAAGCTGACGAAGACCAAACTGACTGCGTGTCGAAAGGCCAAGTGCGGGATTGATCAGATCCGTTAGCGTCAATTTCCCGCTGGTGGGTATGCCTTCAATACGGCCTGAAAATTCGTTCAGTGTGATCCTCGAGTTGTTGTCATCATAGACTCCTGTGGAATCAACGTGGTTTATAAAATTGCCCATGAACGAAAAATCAGTGACTTCCAGGTCGCCCGAGACAAAATGATTTTTTTGCGATGAGAAACCGATGTCTATCAGAGGTTCATTACCAGGCGTGAGCTGTCCCAGCATAGCAACCGACAGTTTGATGGGTGCGTTGAATTGAAATTTCGATAATTTATTTCTCAAGGCAGCGGTGATAAGGGTAAGTCCTTCTGCATAATCTACCCTTTCAGAATTTATATTGAGAGAATAATGCCCAGGCTCCTCAAAATCAAATTGTCCCGAAAGGCCGACGTTGGACTTGGTGAATTTGAGCTCAGAGGGCCGGATGATCAATCGTTTCTTCATCGGGATAAATTCAAGATCTAGTCTCGCCTCTGTGGTGGTGTGATACAAGTAGGCACCCTTTTGCTCATTGAACATAAGACCGCCAAAGTCCAGAGGGCCCTTGAGCAATACGCTTCTGGATGAATCCGTGGACGCTAAATCAGCGGTTGTTTTCACGAAGGCCACATCAAAAGATTTTCTTTTTAATGAATCCACAAAGGTGAATCGGGTATTTTGAAACAGAATATTGCCAAGCTCGAAAGAAGGGGAACCGGACGTAGTCGCGGTTGTGTCAACCTTATTTACTTTGAATACCTCCAGGTTGCTATAGTCTTCCTTTGTCCTGAAAATGAAAATAGATCCATTTCTTATCGTCAGGGATTTCAAATTGACAGTTCCAAAAAAAATGTCGGCCGCTCGAACATGAACGTATACTTTTTCAGCGTACAAGAAATCCTTATGATAGCGAGCGTATCGCGGCCCGCGCAAATAGATATCTGAAAGAGTGACCGACAGATTGGGAAATCCCTCAAAAATGGTGAAGTCCAATCTGCCAATCTGAAAATCCCCGTTGATTCCATTTTTGAGATAGCGGTTAACGGACTCCAGAATAACGGGTTTGTAGAATTGAAGCGCGATATATCCAAGTACAATGAACACTAAAAACAGTCCAAGTAAAAAGGAAAGCCACCGTAGCATGCGAGTCATTATTGTTTGTTTGCCGGTTTAAGATAAAAAAAGATGCCTGAGGTCAATGGAACTCGAGGCAGAACAAACTAGGCTATGGTTCGCCTATAGCCTGAGTCACAAAGTTTATCCCGGCGACACCAAATTGTAGATAATATTACACAACTCCACAGTCGTTTAAAGCATTGTCAATTCTTTTTTGGTTTTGTCGGACTGGCATTCTTTTTTAATGGTAATGGTTAAACATGTGTATGAAGAAACAAATAATTCTATTATCGGTGGTTGTGCTCTCGTTCGTGAATACATTTTGCGCCATGGCCCAGCAAAAAGTGTGGAGCATTGGACCTGAAGTCGGGGTAAGCTTCTCTAAATACGGACAGGACGCGGCGGGGACGAATGAATTTAAGTCGGGCGCCATTGGTGGTTTGTTCGTCACCTACAGCATTGAAAATACGTTCGCCATTACAACAAAACTTCTTTACTCACAGAAGGGTGCTTCTTTCAAGTCGATAGACACCAAGCAAACGCTGAACTACATTGAAGTGCCAGTCATTGGACGATTTTTTCTAAATAAGGAAGGCACCTTCCGTCCGAATATTTTTGTTGGCCCTTCCTTCGGGTTCCTGACAGGTGTTACCAACAAAGTGGGTAGCGCCGAACGCGTATCGATGGACAATTACTCCGCCTCATTTAATACTTTCGACTTTGGTGTTACCGGCGGGATGGGCTTCAACTTTCTGATTTCCAACGAAACCTATTTAATCATTGATGGCCGGTACACACATGGCCTTTCAGATATCTCAAAGTCTTCAACTGTTGTGAACAACAATGCGTTTGGTCTTACGGTGGGGCTATCATTCGGGTTCTAAATATTTCCTGCAGATTCTAAGACCTGGGAGCTAAAACTAGATTTCTAAGTTGAGCCAGCGGAATTTAGAATCTATAAATTTGCCACAGATTGCCAGATTACCACTGATAAAATCATCTGTGAAAATCTGGCAATCTGTGGCTATTAATTCCCTGAGCAGTAGTTAACTGTTTCATTTGGCCTGGATCAAAAAGAGATCACGACATTGTTTCTATCAACTTATTGATATCAGCTATGTCATTGTATACCGAAGGTGAAATCCTGAATCTATTTTGATAAAGGGAAATGTTGATGCTGGCAGCATCCAGCCTTGGCTTAAGAATCCGATCAGTATCTTTAAAAGCAAAGGTCACAATGGGTGATGTGGAGTCCATCGGTGTCATCGCGGTAAATCCTAATTTTGGAAGTTCTGTTTGTAGTTTTCTGATCAATGGCTGACGATGGTCTTGAATGTTATTAACACCAGTTTCCAGCAAATAACTCAACGACTCCCGAAGGGCTGCAATGGCTCCGCTGGCATAGGTTCCTACCTGAAAATATCCACCTACATCATCTCTTGACTCCCATTCATAAGGCGTGGTGCCAGGTGAATCGTAGGGAAAAGTATGCGATGTAAAATCCTTAATTTGACGATACCCGTATTGCGTTCGTTTGAGTCGATCCAGTCTGTCCTGTCTCACATAAAGAAAGCCGGCCCCAAAATCTCCCATCAGCCATTTATAACTGGCGCAGGCACAAAAATCTACACCACTGGCGCGCACATCAATGGGTACTGCGCCAGCAGCTTGAATAATGTCAGCAAAGACGAGTGCACCGCGTGAATGTGCCATGTCGCATACTGCTTTCAAGTCATGTTGAAATCCGTTTACGGTAGATACCAGTGACAACGCTACAAGCTTGGTGCCTGGTGTAATGGCCGCATCCATATCCTTCAGATCGACCCTGTTCTCACGTGGACGGATGACATGAACATCCAATCCCTGCTTTGCCAGTTGACCATAGAGATACAGAGACCCGTCAAAGTGCAGCATATCCGTCACGATACGTGATGAACTTCCCGGGAGGCCCAGCCCGGACACAATAAGATTTTCACCCACCATCGTGCTGGGAACCCAGGCAATTTCCTCCGGCCTGGCATTAATCAGTTTTGCAAACAGTTCTTTTACTTCCGTGCGATTCGTATTCATCTGCATGTCCGCTGCATCATTATTGTCCTGTCTCCTTCTAATATAGGCTTGTACTGCCTGGGCAGTTGCAGTACTCATGGGATGGGTGAACGCCGCATTAATGAACGTACCCTTTACCTCAAAGCGTTCTTTGGCAGGCAATGAGTTCGTTGCATTCATTGATTCAACCTTCATCCATTCAGAAGGGCTGGACATCATGGTTGTCAACGGCACCATACCCATCGTCGTCAGCCATTTTCGCCGGGACATATTGCCGTACTCAGGTTGTTCTAAATTAATACCGGTCAAATTGGAATTTTTCGTTGCTTTCATATTTGATGATGGCTGGATGATTCTTAAGTTAACCGATATGGAAGTGAAAGGCAAATCCTTCGGATCAAAAGATTTCTTTCACAGTAATTTCCAAATTTTGCAAGCATTAGAATTCACAAAATCCACTTATCTTCATGCATCCTGAAAAACTATGTTAATCATTGAATCATATTCAACAGCAGTAATCATGTGCCTGATCACCATGATTTGCTGGGGCTCATGGGCCAACACCATGAAATTGACCGGCAAGAACTGGCGCTTTCAATTATACTATTGGGACTATGCGATTGGCGTACTCATTCTCTCAATGCTGCTCGCCTTTTCACTTGGAAGTACAGGTTCAGAAGGGCGATCATTCATGGATGATTTCTCCCTTGCAAGTGGAAGCAATTTAGGAGCCGCTCTTGTCGCAGGGGCAGTCTTTAATTTGGCCAACGTTTTATTGGTGGCCGCGATTGACATCGCTGGAATGGCAATTGCATTTCCCATCGGCATTGGTCTTGCCTTGGTGATTGGTGTGATCTCAGGATATATCTCAAATCCTGTTGGCAATCCCTGGCTTCTCTTTGGTGGTCTCCTATTGGTAAGCATTGCCATCGTGGTCGATGGTATTGCCTATAGTACAATCCCCCACGACGGGCAGAAGTCGGTACGCAAAGGGATTATGATTTCCATTCTCGTCGGACTGTTGATGGGGTTCTTTTATCCGATCCTGGTCACATCGATCTCTTCAGATCTTGTCAATCCTGAAGTCGGAAAGTTAACACCCTATACCGCCATCGTTTTGTTCTCGATCGGGTTACTGCTTTCATCATTTCTATGGAATTACTATCTCATGCGTAAACCGTTCAGTGGATTGGCCCTCTCCTTTTCCGACTATTTCAGCATCGGGTCTTCCAAAGATCACCTGATGGGAATATTGGGTGGAATGATATGGTGCGCAGGATTTTCTCTCATGACACTGGCAGCCGGGCAGGCAGGCCCTTCTATTTCTTACGGCCTTGGCCAGGGCGCGACGATGGTAGCAGCGTTTTGGGGAGTATTTATTTGGAAGGAATTCAAGGAAGCCCCTAAGAGCACCAATAAATTATTGCTGACTATGTTCCTGCTCTATTTTCTGGGATTGACACTACTGATTGTGGCCAAGAGTAATTAGAGGTGCTTCCTCTTGATTCCGTAGATCATTTGTTTCTTAAATGATCTTGGGAATGTTTCATCGCCCGCAAAGCCCAACTCAATATCCTTTGGATCCGTTGTCATATGAACGGTTCCGAAAAGATAGTCCCACAAGCTGAGGCTAATGCCAAAATTGACCCCATACTTATATTGCTCTGGCCACGTCTTCGCGTGATGCCATGTGTGCATTTGCGGATTGTTGAACAGGTATCTTAACGGGCCCAACGAAATGTTAATATTGGAGTGATTGAAGTGCCCAATGCTGAGTGCAATGATGTGAACGAAGAAAAAATCCTGAATGCCGAAGCCAATCATTCCCAACGGTATATATTCAATTGTTCTGTAGACGATGTTCTCCATCCAGTGATAGCGCAGGTGTGCAGCGAATCCCATCTGTATTACAGAATGGTGTACTTTATGAAACTCCCAAAGAAAAGGAACCCGATGGAGCAACCTGTGAACATTCCAATGGATGAAATCACGAAGAACAAAAAGCGTTAAGAGCTGCGCCCAAACGGGCCACGACCCGATTCTGATCGATACAATATTGGTGATGCCAACGCTTGCCAAAATCTCGTTGAATGCTTGCACGAGCACAGAGGAGATTGCATTGTAACCAATCAAAGAAAAAAGAAAGAAATTAAAAAACATATAAAATCCGTCTAGCCAAAAATCCTGTCTGATTCTAGGCTGATCCTTACGCCAGGAGAAGAACCATTCCAGCGTAAAAAAGAAAAATGAAACTCCGATCAGCCAATAGAAGTAATTGTGCCAGGAGGGAATGGTGATTTCATGATAGAGATAACTAGCATATCCTGTATATGAATCGATGATTGTTTGAACGTAGGAATCCATAGTTACTCTTAAAAAAGTGTTACCTGCTGATTACTCGATTCTTGGTGCAGGAGAATGCAGCGCTGAAGCATGATTGCTTAGAATATAGCTTATTGATAGAAACCTGAGTGAAAATTCTTGTTTTGCTCTCAGGGCAAAAGTCGATGTTAGATGCGTGCATTGCTAGCCAGGAATGATAAAACTGATGGGTATTATCGAAATAAAAAGTGTGGCCTTTTACATCAAAATTGAGTAGATTGCTTTTGACTTACATCGTGCCTTATTCTGAAACTATAATTTTTTATTTCACCTTTGAACCCATCCATTTATGCAAAACGGAAAGAAGGAGTCAACTAGCATTAACCGTAGAAAATTTATTGGCGGGATGGCCTCTGCTGCTTTCTCTTTTTCAATAGTGCCCAGAGATGTGCTCGGCGGTGTAGGATTCGTTCCACCAAGTGATAAGATCTCCCTGGCCTACATCGGCGTCGGCACCCAGGGGCTACGTGAAATGCTTCCGCTTCTAAAGGCACCTCAGGTCCAAATCGTTGCCGTTTGCGACCCAAACAAAGAAGCCACCGGCTATCGCGATTGGGGTAAGGACTCTCTGAAGAATGAGGTGAGAAAAGTTATTCAAAAACCTGACTGGAATCCTGGTGGAAACAATTTGATCCCGGGTGGAAGGGACAATGCAAAAGAAATCATTGATACTTACTATGCAGGTTCAAGGGGCGCAGAGAAGTTCAAAAGCGTTGCTGCGTATGCTGACTATCGCGAGATGTTTGAAAAAGAGAAAGACCTTGACGCGGTTAAGATCATGACACCTGACCACCTCCATGGGCTCATCGCCATGACTGCGTTGAAACGCGGCAAGCATGTTACCATGCACAAGCCCGTTTCCAACCGACTGTTGGAAGGTAAGCTTGTTATTGAGATGGCTAAAAAATCAAAATCGACCACGCATCTGATTGCATGGGATACGAATGGCTCCATGGAAACAGTGATGCAGTGGATCAACAGTGGGGCCATTGGAACTTTAAAAGAGGTTCACAACTGGACAAACAGACCCGTCTGGCCACAATATGCTACCCTGCCTACCGACAAACCTGCTATTCCCAACGGGCTTGACTGGGATTTATGGCTTGGACCTGAAAGTGAAAGGCCTTATCATCCCAACTATACAAACATGGTTTTCAGAGGGTGGTATGATTTCGGCGGAGGATCTATGGCCGACATGGGTCACTATAGTTTGTGGTCCGTTTTCAACGCCCTTCAACTGGAGAGCCCGACCATCGTTGAGCCCAACCTTAGCCACGTCTGTGGATTCAATGATGTAACGCCCTTTAGGGTTAAGAATGATTTTGCTTTCCCCATGGCAAGCTCGATGAGATTCAAATATCCAGCAAAAGGTTCAAGGCCAGCCATTGACTTATGCTGGTACGATGGCGGCATGAGACCACCGGTACCGGAAGAACTATACAAACAAAACAAAGAGATGCCCCCTGAAGGAATGATGTTTGTAGGTGATCAGGGAAAAATTCTGTCCGGCTTCCAGCTTCAAAATCCCCAGGTCATTTCAGGCAAGATGGCGGGTGAAAAGAAAGAGACACCGAGGGATGGCGCATCCGATGAATACAAGGCCAAGAAATTCATCGAAGGATGTCTCGCTGGTACCCAGTGTCCCGGAAGCTTGAGAGATGCCTGGCCGATCACAGAAGCCATCAACCTATATGCTGCCGCTCTTCGCACAGGCAAGACTTTGTATTATGATGCGGCGTCCATGAAAATCACAAATATTGAAGAGGCGAACAAATACCTTTCACGTGAATACCGAAAGGGTTGGGAAATCTAACAACGGCGTTGATATGAACAATAAAACAAAAATGGATTTCCTTACGAGGAGATCTTTCATTTCTAAGAGTGCTGCAGGCCTCGTAGGTGCGTCCATGCTCGTTCCAGAATTCCTAAGTGCCGCGGACAAAACAAAAACTATTGGATTCCAAAGCTGGATCATCCGGGATGAAATTGGAAAAGATTTTCCAGGGTCCTTACAAATGATGGCAGGCCTGGGGTATAACAGCATAGAAATGTGCTCACCTCCAAGCTACGCGAATAATGGCTTTGGTGGTCTCCAAAATCTCACACCGACCGGGTTGAAGCGAATCATTAACGATGCGGGGATGACATGCGTCAGTTGCCATTATCAGTTTGAGGAATTGAAGAATAATCTTCAGGCACGCGTCGATTTCGCCAAGGAATTAGGACTTACTCAAATGGTGGTGGCTTCTTTCGGGTTGAAGGGAAAGCCTACCATGTCTGATTGGAAAAATGCCGCTGTTGAACTTAATAAGATAGGTGAGCAATCTGCCAAATTGGGGATGCAGATGTGCTTTCATAATCACAATACGGAATTTGAAAAAATTGATGGCCAATTGATTTATGATGTGTTGCTTGAGCAACTGGATCCTACGCTCGTCAAAATGCAATTCCAGGTATGGGTTGTGATTGCAGGTTATAAGGCTGCCGACTATTTCAGAAAATACCCGGGAAGATTCATTTCAGCTCACTTGTATGACTGGTCTGGCAACGGTCAGGAACAAGTTCCTCTTGGAAAAGGGAAGCTTGACTGGAAAGAATTCTTTGAGACGGCTAAGGCCAGCGGTGTCAAAAATTACTTCGTGGAAATGAATATGCCGATGCTAAAAGAAAGTGCGGCTTACTTAAGAAATATTCTATAACCATAAAGATCAAATCAATCCCTACCAATAACAACGATGACTAAGACTTCTTACAGCTTTCTATTCGTACTATTCACTCTAATTTCAATCAGGGCGGTTGGCCAGGAGGCTGAATTGCTCACCTTCGAAAAGGAAATTGAAAAAGCCGTGGTGGCTACCAACCTTCCTTTTCTTGAGAAAGCCTATGCAGAAGATTTCAGATTTAAGCACGGAACGGGGTTGGTGGATTCAAAATCATCCTGGATAAAGGCTGTGGGGGAAGCGAAAGGAAAATATATTTCACGGGTAGTCGACTCTGTGGAAGTCGAAATTCATGACAAAATAGGAATCACGAATGGTAAGATCACCGTCACCCTAAAAACGGACAAGGCTGACAGAAAGTATATGATCAAATATGTACGCGTCTACGTCAGGAAAGAACAGCAATGGCAATTGATCATGCACCGCACGGTGTATGAAATTTTCTATTAGGAAAGGTTCGCTGTTACTACTTCTCTGAGGGACCCAACCAACCATTCATCAACAGCCAAGCTTTACAACGTTCCATCCAATTGTCTTTCGTTGTCTTATTATTCAATCCAAAGCCATGACCACCCTCCTGGTAAAGGTGCATTTCAGCCGGGACATGATTTCCAAGCAGTTGTTGATAGAAAACAATGCTATTATCAGGCTTAACTACGTTGTCATCACTGGCATGCACTAAAAAAGTCGGAGGAGTTTCCTTAGTCACTTGCAATTCATTTGAATAGAGATTGATTTTCTCTACCGCTGGATTCTTGCCAATCAATTGATCTCTTGAACCGATGTGGCCAATGCCATCCCGGAAGCTAATCACCGGATAAATCAGGATCATGAAATCCGGGCGCAGACTGATGTTGGTGGGATTCTCAATGACCGCCTTGTTAAAGTGGGTCCCGGCCGTGGAAGCTAAATGACCTCCTGCAGAAAAACCCATGATTCCAATTCGCATAGGATCCACCTTCCATTCTTTGGAATTCTGTCTTAACAATTTGATCGCTTGCTGCGCATCTTGCAAGGGGCCAATCTCACGATTGATCATGGTTTCATCATTGGGTATGCGGTATTTCAAGACAAAAGCAGCAACGCCCATTTCATTGAACCTCTTTGCCACATCAGTTCCCTCATGACTGATTGCGTTAATCCAATACCCTCCTCCTGGACAAATGATTATGGCAGCGCCAGTGGCTGTGCCTTCAGAAGGCAGGTAGATCGCTAAGGTTGGTCTCGAAATTTTGCTGATGCGCACAATTCCATCCGTTTCAGATTTCTCCTCATCAGGAGTTGGTTTGCTGTTAGGTATCTCACGTTCGTAAAGGGGAATTACCTTTTGAGCTGATAGTGTAATGCTGATCATGAGGAGGGTCACCAGAAAAGAAAAGTGTTTCATATTTGTCCGCTTTTTTCATCGCAGCTGGCAGTTGCCTGACTGCTGATTATTCGGGGCAATTCCAAGGTAGCCTACTTTAATGAAATTTCTTATCCCTTCGACGAAAACCCGGCTGCGCTAGGAAACTAATTTACTGGTTATTTTCTGTCGAGATACCCACTTGCTAAATGAGTGAATATGAAGTGCCTTAAGATATTTATGCACTAACAAGATCTTTGGAAGACGGCACAATTAGAACCGGGACCCCGCTATTTTTCAGAAATTCATCAAAGCTGAGTTTCTTATACTCTTCAAAATTCTGAACGATTGAATTTTCCATTACCAATAAGCTAACAGGGCTCTTACGAATATACATTTCTATCCGGTGGGGGAAGAAGCCTACCTCAGTAATAAACTGGAAAGACCCCAGTTCGGTCTTTTTCAGTTTCTTTTCAATTTGATTGAATTTCTTCAGTGCTTCATTCTCCATGTTTTTCTTCAAGTCAATCATCTCCCCATCATTGTTTTCTGTGATTAGCCTATAACAGAACAAGACAGTGACATGGGCCTGGGTCTGCCGGCCGATGGCCAATGCCCACTTCAGAGTTTGCAATGATGATTCAGAGAAATCAATTGCGCACAGGATTGTTTTTCTGTTCATGAACGCTGGATCAAATTGATAATACTTAATCCCCAAACGTACTCCTCTCAAAACCTCTAAAACGATCAGTTTTGTCAGCCCAAAAGATGATTTTCATCATTTCTCTTCAAGTCCTCCCAAAAGTCGCGAGATCATTAAGAAATGATGGCTGAAATATGGCTTTTCGCTATATCTTAGGCCGATTGAAATTAAAGTCTTTCGAGAATGTCCGGGGAAAAACCACTGGAAATATCCATCGTTTTAAGTGACACCATCCGTGAAATCTTCCACACTTCTGCGGAGGGTATTATTATGATTGGTGAAGCTGGCAATATCCTGTTAGCAAATCCCGCCTCTGAAAAAATGTTTGGCTATGCCCCCTCGACTTTAATCGGCCTAAGTCTCGAGGCACTCCTTCCAGAACGATATCGCGGTAACCACATGAATTTGCGTAGACAATTCAATGAGAATCCTGCACCCAGAAGAATGGGTGCAGGCCGGGATCTTCTGGCTCTTCGGCTGGATGGCTCAGAATTTCCTGTTGAAATTAGCCTGAGCTTTACAAAGCTCAATGAACAAATGCTCAGCATGGCATTCATTACCAACATCTCCCAAAGAAAGATGGCGGAAAATGCTTTAAAGAAAAGTGAAGAACAACTCATTCAATATGCTGCTGAATTGGAGAAAAAAGTTCAGTCGCGCACAGAAGCCCTTAACATATCCGTCTCAAAGATGGAAAAGGCAAACAATGACTTGCAGCAGCAAATCCTGGTGCGTCAACGCGCGGAGGAAGAGGTACAAAAATCATTAGAAAAAGAAAGGGAGCTTAATGAATTGAAATCAAGGTTTGTTTCCATCGCCTCGCATGAATTCCGAACTCCTCTCAGCGCCATTTTAAGTTCAACCTCCCTGATTAAACAATACAAGGATCGCGGCGATTTGCACAAGGTTGATAAACACATTGATAGAGTAAAATCATCCGTGAACCATCTTACTTCAATTTTGAATGATTTCCTTTCCTTAGGGAAACTGGAAGAGGGCCACATCGAGATCAACCGAGAGAGAATCTCCCTGGCTTCTTTTTTTGAAGAAATCAAGGAAGAACTAAAACCGATCCTGAAAGAAGCACAGCAGCTGGTGATTGATCTGAAACAGCCTCAGGAAGAATTTTTTACGGACTCCAAAGTGCTCCGAAATATACTTTTCAACCTAGTTTCTAATGCCAGCAAATATTCGCCACCGGAAAAAAACATATATCTGGAGGTAGATTGTGGAGATACGAACATTACGATTAAGATTCGCGATGAGGGAATTGGCATTCCTGAATTGGAAGTAAAACATGTTTTTGAGAGGTTTTTCCGTGCGAGCAATGCTGCAAACATACAGGGCACTGGTCTTGGATTAAACATCGTTAAACGTTACATTGAACTGCTTGGAGGAAATATTAATTTTACAAGCCAGGAAGGTAAAGGAAGCACCTTCACCATTACACTACCACTTTGAATGCCATGAAAAAGATACTAGTGATTGAAGATAATAACGAAGTAAGGGAGAATACTGCTGAAATTCTCGCCCTCGCTGATTACGAGGTGATTACCGCCAAAAATGGAAAAGAGGGCGCCGAATTAGCCCAATCATCAGCTCCTGACCTTGTCATCTGCGACATCATGATGCCCGAGCTGGATGGATACGGCGTCTTCCACATTCTTAGTAAAAAACCCGAGACGGCACGCATACCATTTATCTTCCTCACTGCAAAGGCCGAAAAAGCCGACATTCGAAAAGGGATGAGCATGGGCGCTGACGATTATCTGACCAAACCATTTGATGATACCGACTTGCTGAATGCCATTGAGGCAAGGCTTCGAAAGAGTGAAATACAACAACGAAGCTATGCTGCCACCGCAGACGGATTAAATCAATTTATTCAGGATGCCAGACAAGTACTGAACCTAAAAGATCTATGTAAAGAAAACAAAGTCAAATTGTATAAAAAGAAGACGGAGATTTTTTCTGAGGGAGATACACCTTCTTATACCTTTTTTGTCAAAACCGGGAGCATCAAAACCTACAAGTCTCACCCAGACGGAAAGGAATTGATCACAAATCTTTATAAAGAGAATGACTTCTTCGGATATGAATCACTTCTGGAAGACCATGGGTACTCGGATACCGCCATCGCGCTGGAAGACTCTGAGTTGGTCATGATTCCCAAACATGACTTTGTCGCACTCCTCCACAACCAACCCGACGTATCCGCAAGTTTCATTTCACTATTATGCAAGAAGGTTTCCGAAAAGGAGGCCCAACTTCTTCATCTCGCATACAATTCCGTAAGACAACGTACTGCCGAGGCTTTGCTGAAAATGTGGCGGCTTAAGAAAGGAAATGAACCCCTGAGCATCCTCCGCGACGACCTCGCAAAGATCGTGGGCACAGCCACAGAATCAGTCATCCGCGTTCTGTCCGATTTTCGTGATGAAGGCTTGATCGAGATGGATGGTACAAAAATCAAGTTGGCACAAGCTTCCAAACTTGAGCAAGTCATCCGCTGGAATGTGGCAAGAAAATAGCCTAAAAGATTAATGTGATTTGATCTCATCTGGGACCCGATGGATCGCTCGCTGCCAATGTCTTCTATGAAAAGGAGTCAATGAAGCAGCCCCAATTGATGCTGAAATACTCCAGCAACACTCCTTGCCCGGTCTTTCACTTCTCCCGCCCTTTCACCTTCAAAGAGTTCGTCCACGGTTTGCCCAAACAATATCAGCCATCGATCAAAATGAGATGAGTCAATCACGAGATGGATGTGTTTTTGAAAGGGCTTGCCTTGGTAGGTCTGGTCACCCAACAACATGGAAGACCAGAAATTATACATGATCGGCATGTGACTTGGCCAATCGACCTGTTGAAAAACAGGACTTAGTAACTGGTCTTTTTTTACCTTTTCATAAAAAGTATCGACCAAAAGAATAATATCTTCCCGTTTTTCGATGTCTCCCATTGGTTGCTATCAATCAGTTTTATTGGATCTACATCGAGTCCAGAAAATAAGTCACTCAACAACCAATATCCTCGCCTACTTAGCAGCGGGTGGCAACAGAACAGCATCGATCACGTAAACAATTCCGTTGGAGGCTACTACAGTCCCAAGAATATTCGCACCGTTGACAGTGTATTTGCCATCTTTCATACCGATGACTACGTTTTCCAGGTTCACCTGATTGATTTTCTGACCGTCTATTAAATTTTCCAGCTTGTACACTCCAACAGAAACATGATATTCAAGAATGTTGCGAAGCGCATCCTTACTTTCCGGTTTTAGTAATCCTTCTACCGTGCCGGCTGGCAAGAGATTGAAGGCAGCATTGGTCGGAGCAAAAACCGTAAATGGACCTGCATTGGATAATACGTCCACATATTCGGCGGTCTTCAAAGCCGTGACGAGCGTCGTGTGATCCGCTGAGCCTACCGCAACCCGTACCACATCCTTTTGCGATTCATTATCGGTCACTCCTGATTGGCCTGCGCCGACAGGAGCTGCCTCTTCCGTGGCGGCCTGTTGGCTTCCGCCACTTCCACAAGACGTTAACAGTAACGGAGCTGCCATCATAAGGGCGAGCATGATTCTTTGAGTTTTCATATTATCTCTTTTTAATTTAGGGTCGCGACTGATTAGCATCAAAGGTGAAATTCGGCTTGGAAACATAAAATGATATTTATCAGGTTTGGGATTAATTTGATTCAAGAAGCGATCATATCCTTCGTCCTTTATGATTTTAGTCATAAACCCTTTGGCCGTTACATATCCTTCCTTACAAACCTCCTCATGGCCAGCAGCAAGGGAAGCAGCGTCCACAGTAGAAGGAGCAGGAAGGAATAAGCTACTCCAAGGTTGCTACCGAAGAAATTTTTATAGAAAGCGCCCGTATAGCCCATCAAAGCAGAAAGGTCCAACTTTAGTAAAATAATGATCCGCGCCAGGTCAATGGGATTCAGGGACACCAGCATTAGGATGATCTTTTCCAGTGGGTAGTCGCTAAAGCTATAGATGACATATAGAATAAAGCCATCATAAATCAATGTAAAATAAAACCAAAACAAGAGTGACACGCCAATGGCCTTAGCTTTGTCCCGGGTAGATACTGCGGCCACAAAGGCTAAGGAAACAAAAACAAGCGTCAGTGCCAGACCGGACAGAATTAGATAGATCGCTGCGACGTTAAAATCGAAAAAAAATAATGGCACTGCCACGCCAATAAAATAAGCAAGGGACAGGGCCAGGGCGATGGAAAGATATTCGGCAAAATAAATTGTTCTACGGCTCACCGGCTGAGAGAGCAATAGTTCAATGAACTCATACGAATTGTAAAAATGGATGGTTGTAAAAACGATGCTGACCAATGGCACCACAAGGAGTATGATGTTCAGCAAACTAATGGTTGATTTCCCTGGATCTGTGTCGAGGCTGAACATGCTGAGCGTAACCAGCAACAAGAACAGGGTGTACAGGATCACGAATTTATTGCGCAAAATATCGTATAACACATATTTGGCAATTCTGATCATACCGCTACGTTGCTTTGGTTCCGTTTCATTAATGTTGCAATGGCGCGTCCCAATTTATGTTCACCGGTTTCTGTTTTGAGAATATCGATCGCATCATTGAATAATATCCTTCCTTCCTCAAGGTATATTATGATCGATGTCAACTCATCCAGGTCACTCATGATATGCGATGTGATTAGAAAAGTCTTATCGTTATTCTTTTCCGCCTGTATCTTTTCCTTAAGTGCTTCAGCAGCGATGGGATCAAGCCCGGCGGTGGGTTCATCAAGAATCATGACAGAAGGGCTAAATAGAAAAGCAAGAGCGGCACTTACTTTCTGACGTGTACCTCCCGAAAGCGTGTGCATCCGTTTATCTTTCATCTGGTCCAATTTGAACTCTTTAATCAGGTCTTCATCCACGCCGGTAGGATTGCCCCTTAAATCACGAATCATTTCAAAAAGCTGGCCGATTTTCATCTGATCAGGATAGCGCCCAATTTGTGGCATATAGCCAATCATTTGACGATACGACCAATCGTTCAAGATGGATTTTCCATTCACTTCAATCACTCCGCGATCGGGGATCACCATTCCCAAAATGCACTTGATCAAAGTAGTTTTTCCCGAGCCATTGGGACCAATGATGGCATAAGAAGTGCCTGCCTTAAAATCGAGACCAATTGATTTTAAGACTTCTAACTTTCCAAAGCGTTTATGAAGATCAGAAATGGTAATCATAATCTCTGATGACGGGGTGAATATCCTTCAGGTTCTCAGGTGTGATCGAAGGTACTACCTTTTCGGTGCGGTCCAGAAGAAAGACCAGGAAACTCCGCCACAACATCATCGCTGATGGCATCTTCTCCACCACCATGGAATATAAGCTCACAGGATGGTAGGGCACATCCCCCACACCATCGTGGTCTAAATCGTAACCTTGATAATGATCCCAGTAATTGAAATCGACCGTATTCAGTACGAGAGATCCATTCGTTGCCATATCAAATGTATTGGAGAGAAAACTATTCTTTTTGAAAATATTCTCATCACAATTTGCCTGAATTTTTACCGCCCAGCCATTTCCCTTAAACACATTTTCCGAAAAGGAGCACCGGCTGGATCCTTCCATGTAAACAGCTACCGTGTTCATCGTAAAACGGTTTCCTTCGATGAAGCTATCCCTGATATCTTTTAATAAAAGACCATAGGAAGAAGATCCCCAATTGTCTTGAAACTGGTTGTCAATCATCTTGACTCCCTGGGTGTACATCACCGCAACTCCCGCCCCGTTATTTTGGAAAATATTTGAGCGGTACTCATCGTTGTGGGAAAACATGAAGTGAAGTCCGTATCGCATGTTGTGATGACTAAAGTTTTTCTCCACTCTGGAATGTGTCACAAACTCAAAATAAATTCCATCGCGATGTCCCATGACTTCATTCCCCCGAATAGTAAGGGAATCACATTTCCATGCGTGAATACCGTTACCAATCTGATACTCGTTCAGCGGATTCGAGCGAAGGGTATTGCCTTCAATCACACTTCCAATGCAATTCGACAAATGAATCCCAAAAAATGTGTTCTCGAATTGGTTGTTTCTTACCAGCAATCGGTTCGATTCAAGGGCATTAATCGCCGATATATCGTTGATGCTGCCAACTCCTGTATTGATGAACTTCAGTCCGATGACTGAAACATCATCTGCCGCAATGGTAAAGATTTCGTATTTATTCTCTCCGTCTAACACGGGATAATTAATCCCGATAATGGTCAGTGGTTTTTGGACGATGAGGTTGCCCTCCCGATACACGCCTGGAAGAATGCGGATGGTATCCCCGGACGCTGCCAATTTCAAAGCTGATTGGAGCGTTTGATGGCCGTCACGTTTATCAACCATCCAGGTATGCGCCTCGGCAGATAATACGAGACAAAGCAGCAATAAGAATATGGAGAACTTCATCTATTTGTATTGGGTCACGACCTCGCCCCACGACAAATAAATTCCTTTATGGTCCTTCTTGAAGGAATCCATGCTTTGCTTTGTTTCAAACAATGCGATGCCACCATTCATAGGGCTTCGAATATCCTCTGATTTGCAATAAAATCCGAGGGTAGCATCGACCAGTTTTGATGGAGATGAATAATCGATCACCAGACGATGTTGAAAATCTTCTGCAGGCTCAAACCCTGAATTATAGAAGTTCATAAAACAATTCAAATCATCAAATTTATAGATCTTACCTCTCTTTGTAACAAGCTCGCCCCCAAACTTATTATCCATCAACGTCATTTTACATACATAACAGATGTCGGTGCCGTAGTGCAGAGGCTCGGGTTCCGTTGAACACGAAATCATCAGCAAACAAATCATGGCGCATCGAATGCTCAGGGCCACATATTTCACGTTATTTGTTTTTCTTCCATTCATAGATGACCAGGCCAAAAAGAAGAGCGGCCACACCGATAAAAATCCAGCCACCGATATCTGGGCCTGAGAAAGCGGTAAAGTTTAACAATATTTTGGTTCCAATTAAAGGCGGCTGGTAAGACATCCCCTCAATTTTGATTGGGGCCTCAGGATTCAGGTTATGACCATAATCGTAACCCCACAGATAAAAATCAATCAGAGCGCCAAACCCTGTGGCTAAAATCAATCCTAAGAAGGAAATCAGCATGAATCGCCGATTGATGAGACAGGCTAGCAGTCCAAAACCGATCATTACTCCTACAATGTAAATCATGTAATTGAATTCGGGGAACATCCCTACTTCAATTGTCCTCATGCCGATGTAATGATTTAATGCACTGATGATCTTAACATCTCCTGTGATGGTGTTGATCCATATTTTCATTTCAAGTCCTTCAGGATATTGTGGTGCCCACATCAGAATTTGCCAGAGTGGGGTAAAATAAGCCAGGATCAACGCGAGCGCTGATAGGGCCAACAATATCCGGGTTGATGACTTTAATGTTTTCATGCGAGCGTTAGAAAAAGAGGCGCCCCTGTGAAAGAGGCGCCAGACCCATACCTAATCTTAAAACCTGTTATTTGGTAGAGCCTTTCTTCTCTTCAGCAATCACGCCAGTAGAAAATTTGATCGGCACATTGCTTCCTGCTGCTGATACTCTGGCATAACCCTGCATTTCCTGGTGAAGGGCAGAACAGAAATCCGTACAATAGAACGGAGACACTCCCACTTCGTCGGGTATCCACTTCAGAGTTTGCGTTTCACCTGGCATCACTAAAATCTCTGCGTTCGCGGCTCCTTTTATTGCAAAGCCATGTGGTACATCCCAATCCTGCTCCAGGTTGG
>JAYVQY010000120.1:0-5309 GCA_043776715.1 Cyclobacteriaceae bacterium
GGTTGCATCACAAATTTTCTATTCTTCACCGCCACCATCCAATTTGCAATGATCATCCATACCGACGTGCATGAGCGCGTCACCTGCATTGACCACAGGATTATTGTTCAGCCCCACGACGTAGCCACTGACATTTGATTTAACCTCCTCATGGAATTCCCCAAAGGGATCGGTGATAGAACCTACCAATTGATCTTTTATGATCAGCGATCCTGCTTTGATGTGTGTATGAAAAATTCCGGCGGTCCTTGCACGTATCCAGGATGAATTCCAAACAACTTTGTTCTCTTCTGTTGGATCGGGAGCGGTGTCGATCATTTTTAAATGTTTCATCAATCGCAAGGTGCCTTGGATACCTTCTTCAATGGCGTGGGGGTCCATGCGCAGAGATTCGCCACCTTCGAATACAATAATGTTCTTTCCTTTTTTTGCAGCCGTTTGGCGCAGGGAATGTGGACGGAATGGAGCGTCAATGGTAAAAGGCGCATTAAATGCATTTGCCATTTCAACATTTTTGGGTTCTTGCATCACGCAGCGCACTTGAGGGTAATTGGTGCGCATTGCACCACCGGTATGGAAATCTACTCCCACATCAATGAAGGGTATGATCTCGTGCGTGAGATGATAGGCAACGCGCGAGGCGAGTGAGCCGGTTTTGCTGCCAGGGAATGACCGGTTCACGTCTTTGCCGTCCGGAACTTCACGGGAATAATTTAGAAATCCGTACACATTGATAATGGGCATACAAACGGTGGTGCCACGTTTCACTTTGTGATAACCTTGGTCGATCATCCTTCGCACAATCTCCATTCCATTGATTTCGTCGCCGTGCATACCGGCTGTAAGTGCCAGCACAGGTCCATCCTCGAGGGAGCGATAGACATAAATAGGGGTATCAATTTGAGTGCGCGATGGCAGCCTCGCGATATTAATGTTGATCTCCTTAAACTCTCCGGGCTGGATTGAGTGACCGGCGATCATCAAGTCCTTCATGCAATTGCGAGTTTAAAACGTAAAATCGAAAATCGAAACTTGTCAATCGAAAATCGAAATTCGGAAATCGAAAATTGACTAAGCATTGACTTTATCTTTTTGAATTTTCTTTTTCCCGGCATTCTGCTCGAGAAATTGAATGATCTTTCCTGCAATGTCAACTTTTGTGATTCCCTCAATCCCTTCAAGCCCGGGGGAAGAGTTTACTTCAATAATCAGAGGGCCGCGGTTGGACGGAAGCATGTCAACACCAGCAACACCTAGTCCCATTTTTTTTGCCGCAATAATGGCGGAGTGCTTTTCCTCTTGATCTAACTTTACGGCCTGCGCATGACCACCACGGTGCAGGTTTGACCGGAATTCACCATCGCGTGCTTGTCTCCTCATCGCGCCGACCACTTCACCATTGACAACAAATACACGGATGTCCACTCCCTTTGCTTCTTTAATAAATTCCTGTACGATAATCCGTGCCTTCACACCATGAAATGCTTCAATCACGGATTGGGCTGCCTTCTTATTTTCGGCGAGCACCACCCCAAGTCCCTGGGTACCCTCCAATAATTTGATAACGACCGGTGCTCCCCCCACCGCTTCAATAACTCCTTTTGTGTCTCTTGAATAATCCATGAATATGGTCTTGGGCAATCCCAGCCCCGCCCTGGATAGAATTTGCATGCTTCTCAGCTTGTCACGGGAACGAATCAATGCCTGCGACTCTACCGCTGTAAAAACTTTCATCATCTCAAATTGGCGAACCACCGCGGCGCCATAGAAGGTAACGGATGCACCAATCCTGGGAATGATGGCGTCGAAGTAGTCAAGCTTGCGGCCTTGATACCATACCATGGGTTTTTTCTTTTCAATCAGCAACATGCACTTCATGTGGTCGATGATCTCCACGCGGTGACCACGCGACTCGCCTGCTTCTTTCAGTCGTTTGGTAGAATAGAGTTTCGAATCGCGTGAAAGAATGGCGATGTTCATAAATCAGTCTGGCCAGGATCCGGTGAAGTCAATTTTTTAAAAATGAAAGATAAATCTTTTTTAGTGACGTCAATTAGAAACCGATGTCGCAATATTTTCCGCCCCAACAATACCGGAAATTTCAAATTTCCACGATTGCTCAAAGAAAATTCTGCCTTGATCACCTGATCAAATATTTTCACTTTCGTTTTGATGATGAATCTGAGTTCTGCTTCACCAAAAGAATTTTTTATCTCCCGCTGCTCAAATTTTTTGAAAGTGTATTTGACGCCGGTGAACTCGGGATGCTCTTCGTCCAGCAACACAAACTCCAGATGACCATCAATCAGTTCGGCACGGAGGCAGTGCAGGCTGCTCGTGTAGGCACCAGTATCAATCTTAGCTTGTATGTCTTCGAGACCAAGTCCTGGAAGATCAACACGGTCAGAACGCCCAAGGATTAGCATGCATGAATTGATTAGTCTGCGTTAAAAGCAGTCTCAAAATATAACCAAAAAAATGAAGTAAGAAATTTTGAGTGTTGTGCTGGCTGTTGTTGATGACTACACCTTAGGCATTGCTTCCAGTTCAAGCTTATCCCCCAATATTGATTAGTTTATAATTGAGGACATGCTTTATTTTATACCCTCGCAATAGAAATAAATGGCTTTTTTTGTTAATGAATGCATATAAAATCAATCGGTTGCATATGCATACTTAATGATTTCGATAAGAATTATTAATGAATCCTTCTTTTTTTTCAAGAAATGGCTCAACTTGAGCCATTGAACCAAACCAAAAATCTATGAAAAGACTATTACTAATGTACTTGGTACTGGTAGTTTCGTTTTCGGCTCAAGCCCAGGATCGGGTGGTGTCCGGAAAAGTGACTAGCACGGAAGACGGGTCAACAATACCCGGCGCGAACGTAGTTCTAAAGGGAACTTCCAATGGAACTGTGACAAGTGCCGATGGAACCTACAAGCTCAGTGTGCCAAACGCTGGCGGAACGCTCGTATTTTCCTTTATTGGTATGGCGACCACAGAAGAGGAGATTGGCCAGAGATCGATCATCGACCTGGCTCTTACCCTGGATGTAAAGCAATTAAATGAAGTCATTGTAACTTCCATGGGTATCAAAGAAGACCCTGATAAATTTGCTTCATCAGTTTCTTCGGTAAAAGGTATAGCCATTGCAAAATCAGGTGAAACTGGTCTTCTGCAAGGCTTAATGGGGAAAACTGCAGGTGTCTTGATTTCAAGAAACGGTGGTGACCCTGGAGCTGGAGCTTATATCCAAATCAGAGGACAGAATACAATCAATGGTAATGCTCAACCTCTTTTCATCATTGACGGTGTGCCGATCAGCAATTCAAATGAGAATAATGGCCCAGGTGGCGGACAGCTTGCTGGAGCCGGTAATGCCATTGTAACTCAGTCCAGAGCCAATGACATCAATCCTGATGACATTGCTTCCATGGAGGTGCTGAAAGGTGCCTCCGCCGCCGCACTCTGGGGAACCAGAGCAGCGAACGGTGTAATCATCATCACCACCAAGAAAGGATCCGATTCAAAAGGAAAAGTGAACATCTCATTTAAATCTACCCTGTCTTTTGACCAGGTCAATAAAATGCACCAACTGCAGACCACCTTCGGAGGTGGAACCTTCGGTCGTTACGTTCAGGGAAACAGAGAAACCTGGGGTGATCAGATTGCAGATCGCACAGGCGGAGCTGACAATTTTATTACCAGCCCTGGCCCTGGCTACAATGGATTTGTGACCTTCCCTGATGGAACTAAGAGATATGCCATCAACGCGGGAACTGGTACCAGCATCGACGGCACAGGAGCGGCAGCACACGGTGGTAAAAACTCAAAAGAGACATTTGATCATGGAAAAGACGTTTTTCAAACTGGTCATTTTATTGACAATAACCTTTCGATCAGTGGAGGTAACTCCAAGACGAATTTCCTGGTCAGCTATTCAAACCTTACTCAGGAAGGCGTGGTAAAGAGTTTTAGCGATTACAGACGCAATTCAGCCCGTGTGAATGTTTCCAGTCAATTTACTGATTGGTTCCGCGCATCGGCCAACGTAGCGTATGTAAACACCTACTCCACACGTGCCCAGACAGGTGATAACCTCGACGGATTGATGTTAGGAGGTCTGCGCACTTCCCCGGATTTTGATAATTTCCAATATACCGGTGATTATACCACCGCAGCTGGATTGATTTTGCCAAATAGACACGTTTCATTCAGAAATCCACTGGGCAAGAATAATGGTCCCCGTTATGCAAACCCGCTATGGAACATCCATAACAACAAAAATACGACGGATGTTGACCGGATCATTGGTAACCTGGAGTTGGCCATCGATCCTACCTCATGGTTAAACATTACAGCCCGGGCGGGAGTTGACAATTACACAGACCGTAACAACGAAAAGTTTCCTATTTATTCAGGAAGCTTTCCCACTGGATATATACAAAGGAACGTGACTACAGTAAGCCAAATTAATGCGGATCTTTTTGCCCGCGCCAGCAAGTCGTTCAGCAGCAACTTCAGCGGAAATCTGTTAGTGGGGGTGAATTACAATCAGCGTAGAACGGAGACGCTCCATACGCAGGTCACTGACTTTATTATTCCCGATGCTCCTGACCTCCTGACGAATGCGCTGAATACAAATCTACAAGCCTACAACTACAGGACGCTGATTCGTACTTATGCATACTATGCTCAGGCAGATTTGCAGGCTTTTGACATGTTTTACCTCACGTTGACAGGTCGCCAGGAAAGTGCATCTACTTTCGCGAATAGCTTCTTTTTCCCTTCAGCAGCTTTAGCATGGCAGTTCACAAAATTGGAAGGCCTGAAGAACAACAGCGCACTGAGCTTTGGTAAATTGAGACTTTCATGGGGTCAAGTGGGTATTCAGCCTCAGCCTTACTTGAATTTAACTCAGTTCAATCCTACGTTTTACGGTGATAGCTATGCCTACGGACTTGCTGCAGTGAGCGGAGTTTACGGCGGCGGTTATACAAGAAGTACCCTTCAGGGCAATCCCAACCTGAAGCCGGAACGAAAGACAGAAATGGAAGTTGGATTGGATCTGCGTTTCTTAAACAACAGATTAAGCGTAGCAGCGACAGCTTATACAAACCAAACAGATGACGTAATTCTTACGTTGAACGTACCTTATGAAACAGGTTACGCATCGAAGAACCTGAATGCTGCCAAATTGGAAAATAAAGGTCTTGAATTTGAAGTAGGATATGATGTGATATCCAAAGGTGACTTTAGGTGGAACGTTTCTGGTAACTGGGCTGCCAATCGGAATAAGGTTATCT
>JAYVQY010000121.1:0-20528 GCA_043776715.1 Cyclobacteriaceae bacterium
CGTAGGAGGGTACGGGAGAAAAAATAGAAATATTAGATTTTACCCCAAAAATAATTTGAAATCCTTCATTTTGTTCAAAAAGCTGCAATGTGGGTTAAGCCCGTGGGTTCCAACAGTTATGTTCGGTTGGCCTCAGTTACTTCTAGGATTTCTGAAAAGCAGAATATTGAAGATGGCTTGATAAAAGAGACCTTACGTTCAAAAGATGATAAAAACAATCCTGTTTGTCGTTCGATCAATGGAGGAAGCGGAGGATTTACGTTTGTTTCCGTCATTATGTCATTGACTGGAAAGCCATATTTGCAAGTTACCGCAGGGTCGCCAGATGAATCCGAATATAAAAGATTCGATTTTACGAAAGGTGAATAAATTGGGTTGGTCTTATTTTTCAGATCCCAGTGTAAGTGAATGGAGTAATCTCCCTTAGACGTTTCTTCACAGCATCGCTCACTTTCAATCCATCGATAAACTTGCCGATGATTTCTTTTGTGATCTTTTCATTTTTACGGGTGAGATCCTTCAGGGCTTCATAAGGATTGGGGTGGCCTTCTTTTCTTAGGATCGTTTGGATGGCTTCCGCCACGACCGCCCAATTATCCTCAAGGTCTTCATCAATTGCCAGCTGGTTGAGTTCTAATTTTGAAATGCCACGTTCGAGAGAATGCATGGCAAGATAAGAATGCGCCATCGGGACACCGATGTTCCTCATGACGGTTGAGTCGGTGAGGTCACGCTGGAGACGCGAGATCGGTAGTTTGGAGGACAGGTGTTCGAAGAGTGCATTCGCCAGACCTAAATTGCCTTCCGCGTTTTCGAAATCAATGGGGTTCACTTTGTGAGGCATGGCTGAAGAACCGATCTCACCCGCTTTTATAGTTTGCCTGAAATAATTCATTGAAATGTATTGCCACACATCACGGCTGTAGTCGATGAGGATGGTGTTGATTCGTTTGAGGTTATCAAACAAAGCAGCCAGGTTGTCGTAATGCTCTACCTGCGTTGTGGGATGGCTTCGCTGAAGACCCAATGATTTTGAAACAAATTGATCGGCAAACTTCAGCCAGTCAATCTCTGGGTAAGCAATGTGGTGAGCATTGAAATTACCGGTGGCACCTCCAAACTTTGCGGAGTGAGGAATGGTTTTCAAGAGCTCGAGTTGTTTGCTGATGCGTTCTGAAAATACGGCAATCTCTTTTCCCAGACGGGTAGGAGATGCTGGCTGGCCGTGGGTTCTGGCCAACATCGGTATCACCTTCCATCGGGTTGCCTGCGCATCGATCATTTGAACGATCGCCAGGAGTTTTGGAAGATAAACGATATCCAAAAATTCCTTTAGTAATAAGGGAGTTGCTGTATTGTTGATATCCTGCGATGTAAGCCCAAAATGGATAAACTCTTTGTACGCTGACAAGCCTTGTTGGTCAAACTTCTCTTTGAGGAAATATTCAACGGCCTTTACATCATGGTTGGTGGTCTTTTCGATGGATTTGATTTTGCCTGCCGCCGATTCATCAAAATCCTGATAGAATGAACGAAGCAACCCAACGTTGGCTTTCGGAAATGACTTTAGTTCTGGCAATGGCCATTCACATAAGGCAATAAAATATTCGATTTCGATCCTGAGGCGATATTGGATCAACGCTTGCTCTGAGAAATACGGCGCAAGGGGTGATGTAATTTCGAAATAGCGGCCATCAATCGGTGAGATGGCTGAAAGTGGGTTTAGCGACACAGTGTATAAATTAGACCGCTAAAATATATCATTTTGATGAATCCATCGGGTTATCCTTGTGAGTCAATGAGACTTAGTACTATTAGGGCATTGGGGCAATTCCTGGGCTTGCTCAATTTTGAAGCACAGTTTGAGGGAAAACATTTGGGACGTAACTTTGTTCCTCTTTAGCATTCTAACATTTTATCCGATGGCATTCAAACTGTTTAAAAGATCTGAGAAGAAAGAAGAAGCCCATACCGGACCGCACTACTATGATCTTAAGGTGAAGAAAATTATTCAGGAGACTCGAGACGCCATTTCGATTGTCTTTGAACAACCAGCCACTGGAAAGATCAAATATAAATCCGGACAGTTTCTAACCCTGATTTCTCCCATCGAAGGAAAGGAAGTCAGGAGGGCCTATTCACTTTGCTCTTCACCTTTTGTTGACGAGGACCTGGCAGTATCGGTAAAGCGTGTTGACAATGGATTGATGTCTAACTGGCTCGCAGATCATCTGAAGGCTGGCACCATCATGAAAGTGATGGAGCCGATGGGTCAATTCACAACAGAATATAATAAGGCGCAGAAGCGTCACCTCGTCATGTTTGCCGGGGGCAGTGGCATTACTCCCATGATGTCGCATATCAAAAGCCTTTTAACTCAGGAACCCGACAGCATAGTCTCACTCGTGTACTGCAACCGTAATATTGACAGTGTCATTTTCAAGGATGAGTTTGCCAAAATGGAAACCCAGGATGAGGGCAGACTTCACGTGATTCATATACTCGATGAAGCGCCCATGAACTGGCAAGGCTACTCCGGGTTGCTCAACCACGAGATGCTCACAAAATTATTTGAACGCATTCCCGACTGGGGGATAGAGAAGACGACCTATCTCATGTGCGGTCCGGAAGGAATGATGAAGAATGTGGACACCTTGCTGAAAGAGCATCACATTCCCAAAGAAAAGGTTGTCAAAGAGAGTTTTGTGTCACCAACGATCGCAAAAGAACAAAAAAAGGAAGCTGCCACCTCCACCGAATGGAAAGCGCGCGAAGTGACCATCCGTTATGATGGACAAGAGTATAAAGTTCTTGTCCAGCCTGACCGTGCCATATTGGAGACAGCCCTTGACGCTGGCATCGACTTGCCATATTCATGTCAAAGCGGACTTTGTACGGCCTGTCGCGGAAAGGCACTTTCAGGTAAAGTGAAACTCGATGAGGAAGAAGGCCTCTCCCAGTCCGAGCGTGACGAGGGCTATGTACTCACCTGCGTGGGTCATCCGATTACGGATGATGTGGTGATTGAGATTGGGTAGTGCCTCCCTCGCAGGGTCTACCGTCTCCTCCCTCGCAGAGTCTACCGCTTCCAGGGACTCTGCGAATGCCGGGTGCTCACCGTGCCATCCGTACCCAGGATGAATCTCACCGTGCTCTTGCCATTCCATATTTGCTTTTATGAATTGACCCTCGCAGAGTCTACCGCTTCGGGGACTCCTCCCTCGCAGAGTCTACCGCTTCCGGGGACTCCTCCCTCGCAGAGTCTACCGCTTCCGGGGACTCTGCGAATGCCGGGCGCGTGTAATGACATCGCAGGAAATGTTAAACACTTCTATTTACTTTTCATGAATTCAATCCCATCAAAGTTAAGACTCTTAACCTTCCCATCAGCGCCCAATACGAACGTGGCATTTGTTTTGCCATTCCATTTCTTTTCATACCACCCACGGAAAGTGTCATAATGCCAATGATCCAAATTGGCTTTCACTAAATTATTAACGTTAACAACCAGTTGGTTTCCATTGACCGTGATTTCCACATCCCCGTATAAGGGATCAGAATATTTTCCCGCATATGCCTCGATGCTTAAAGTTGGTTTCGTATTCAGCACCCTCTTTGCCTCAAAATCAGTGGTCACTTTATCTGCTTTCTCACCAAGGGAAGTGTAGAGTTTAAAGAACTCTGAACTCCAATCGCGATTTCCGCCCAGGGCAAACAGGTCGAGGGCTTTGTACATCAGAGCATGACGCAGTTCAGCATGGTCATAATTTTCAAAAATATAGAATCCAATATTTTCTTCCTGGATTTGGGCATTGATGGCGGTCAGGCCATCGAGGCTGCCGGTGTGAAAATTTAACTTTCTGCCCTTGTAATCATGCTGAAACCAACCCAGTCCATAGGTCGTCCAGTTTGGTTTGGTGATCTGTGCAGTAGGATAAAATCCACTCGGAGTGACAAGTGTTTGAGGTTTAAACATCTCAACCCATGTTTCCTTCTTCACGAGCCTCCCACCGTTGTACTTACTGCTGTCCAGCATGCACACCACCCACTTGCTCATATCGTCAATGGAGGCCCAGACTGAACCTGCCGGTCCCACAGCATCATCTTTCGTATAACCAATGGGCTGAATCACCTTTTCAACTTTGAAGTGGGGCCTTGTCTGGTTGTCGTCTTTGATATATTTCCTCATCGGCACGGTACGTGTCATGGCAAGTGGCGTAAAGATCCTTTCCTGAATAAATACTTCCCATGGTTTGCCACTTATCTTTTTGATGACTTCTCCGGCTGCGATGTAAAAAATATTTTGATAGATGAAACTGGAGCGCATGGAATAACTCGGTTTTACCAGACGCATTTTTTTAAGAATCTCCTCTGGGGAAATATCCATGATGGTCCATACAAAATCTGCGTTGCCCACACCGCTGTTGTGGATGAACAAGTCTCTTATCCTCAGCTCCCTTGTCACGGCGGGGTCGTAAAGCTGGTATTCTGGAAGATAGGTGATGACGAGGTCATCCCATTTCACCTTGCCTTCATCCACGAGCATGCCCATGCAGACAGCCGTCATGGCTTTGGTGGTGGAGGCGCATGCGAACAAAGTTTCGGTGTTCACGACATCTGGTTTCCCCAATTCACGAACGCCATATCCTTTTTTGAAAATGACTTTTCCATCTTTCACTACGGCAAGCGCCAATCCGGGCACTTCCCACTGCTTGCGGCCATTCTCAACATACAGATCGAATTCTTTGATCTTTTGATCCAGAGTTGCGGACTTCTGGCCCAACGCGAGTGAAGTAATAAATAAGAGTAGGAAGGAGATGCGCATGTTGTGGTAGTTATTAATTTAGATTCAATGTAACCTATGTTTCGTATTTGTTGAAATATTTTCCATGGTCCATTCAATTTCTTTTTCGAACGGAAATTTTCGCACAGCGCAGATTTTCTTATTGCAAAGTCTGCATGAAAAATCCATGCACCCATCCGAATGAACAAAAAGCTCAAGGCTCTCCCCATATTCTTTGCTCACCAATCCGGCGAGGGCATCGATTTCAGCGTGTGCCTCGTTCACGTTCAGGTACCAGGGAACCGTAAGGTGCGCATCCAGGTGTAAGATGGGTCCAAATTTGATGATGCGAAGGTTGTGAAGGTCAATCCAGTTTTCACGTCGATGGTCATTTAACAACTTTACCATGGATGCCAGCAGCACCGTGTCGACTTCATCCATGATGCCCGCCAGCGATTGACGCAGGATTTTGTATCCGTTATATAAGATGACTAGTGCAAACACCATGGCAACGATGCTGTCCAGCCAGTAGATTCCGGTCGTTAAAATTAGAATGAGACCTACGATGATCCCCAACGTGGAGTAAGTATCCGATTGAAGGTGCTTTCCGCTGGAAATCATCACCATCGAGTTGGATTTTTTGCCTTGCCTGATGGAGATCGTGCCCACAACAAAATTAATGAGTGCTGTGATAGAGATGAGAATGATTCCAAGATCGAGTTGATGAATGGATTTCGGATGAATAAACACGCTGATGGATTCAACGATAATAATGAGACCTGCCATGATGATCAACGTGCCCTCAATGGCGGCAGATACAAATTCAACTTTACCATGCCCATAAGGATGGTCTTCATCGCGCGGTTTTGAAGACAGATGCAGGCTGTACAAGCCAATGATGCCTGCGATAATGTTAATGATGCTCTCGAGCGCATCGGTCAGAACGGCTATAGAGGAGGTAAGAAAGTACGCTGCCAGTTTGATTCCAAATAAGGCAATCGCCAAGCCAACCACTCCTCGCTGAATGCGAATATTTTTTTCTGAGGAGTTAATCACAAGGTTCCTAATAAATTGTGTTCTGTCGTCTTTTTGGGAGCGTTACTTCCTCATCTTAATTCGAAGCACATACATGTCATTGGTGACAAACAATGTCTTATCATCTCCGGTGAGCTCGGTATTTGAACTAGCGTCCGGAAGATTGATTTTACCCAGCAACTTCCCTTCGAGGTTGAAAATAAATACTCCCCCTGGCCCGGTGGCAAAAATATTTCCTTTGCCATCAATCGCCATTCCGTCTGGCAAGCCTTTTTGGGTACCGACCAACTCAGTGGCGTCATAAATTATTTTGCCTGAATTCACCGACATGTTGGCCGTTCCTTCAGGAGAAATGGTTTCAACCACATTGTAGCGATACCATACTGCTTTTTTAGGATCAGAATTTGCGACGACCAAATATTTTCCATCAGGAGAAAACAAGATGCCATTGGGGCGGGAGAGTGTGTCAATCAATAGACTGATTCCTCCATCTGCTGGCACACGATAGACACCCTGGAACGGGATTTCCTTCAGCGAGTCGTCCATTCTCTTTTCCAAACCATAAGGTGGATCGGTGAAATAGAAATCATAATTCCGGAATACAGCATCATTGGGACTGTTCAATCGCTTGCCGTTGTAGTTGTCAGCGATGGTTACGAATTCTGCTTTTGGTACATCCAATGGAGCCAACATCATTGCCAGTCTTCGGTCGCCATGTTGACAAAGTATGAGATTTCCTTCGTCATCAAGAAGAAGACCATTGGAGCCCATCTCGCCACCGCGAGGCTGAGATCCGGTATATCCTGAAGGCGACAAGTAGGGCTGAGTGCCTTTCTCGTCAGTCCACTTATAGACCGTATTTTTCGGGATATCTGAGAAGAGTAGCATGTTTTGCCCCTCAATCCATAGGGGCCCCTCGCTCCACTCAAAGCCCTCAGCGATGATTTCAATTTTTGCCTCAGCAGATAAAATACTGTCAAGGGCAGGATCAAGCCGCTCAATGTTGCCAATGGTCTTTGTTTCTGGACCTGTTTTGCAAGCAAAACAGGTGGCCATCATAACAATTCCCATAATTATCTGTTGACGTAGCATAATTAGTTGAATTAAAATCTGAAGCGTGTTGTAGGTTCGTAAGTTTAGTAAAATTTAGGCGTATGGTATCTTTTCTGAAGATTTTCCTTTCTCTTGTCTGGCTTTTCATGGTGTATATGGTGGTTTCTACCAGCCTTGAAAGCAGCCTGTTTAAGGAATGGGATTACCTGGGCTCCCTTCCATGGATGCGGGCCACGTTGTGGGATTTCTATGCGAATGTGCTCGTGATTTACCTGTGGGTGTTATACCGCGAAAGGAGTATCGGGATTAAAATTCTTTGGGCCTTGTTATTTTTTACTCTGGGAAGCATTGGGACCATTGGCTATGTCTTGATTCAATTATTTTCGTTGGCAGAGGGAGAAGGGATCGATGTTATCCTCAAACCCAAGTCCTCATGAAAGATCTCCTTCCTTTGTTTTATGTGGGTGGTGGAGTGCTATTGGTTTTATTCACCCTTACCTGGCTCATACAACTTAGGACAAAGAACGCGGCCATCGTAGATACTGTTTGGTCGGCCAGCTTCCCAATATTGGCCATGATCTATTTTGTGTTGGTGGATGGTTATGCACCCAGACAATTATTAGTGCTGATCGTGGTCACCGTTTGGGGATTCAGACTTGCAGGTTATTTGTATTTGCGAACCATTGACCACCCCGAAGATGTACGTTATGCAGCCCTTCGGAAAGAGTGGGGTGAAAAGCAAAATATTCTGATGCTCCGCTTTTACTATTTTCAGGCAATCCTTGCGCTGATTCTTTCATTGCCTTTTGCGCTCATCATGGTAAACACTACTCCATCATTAGGTTACTATGAAGTAGCGGGAGCATGTCTGTGGTTGGTGGCGCTCATCGGTGAGAGCACAGCAGACCAACAGCTTAAAAAATTCAAAGAGGATCCAACCAACAAAGGAAAGATTTGCGACCGGGGACTATGGTACTACTCCAGGCATCCCAATTATTTTTTTGAATGGATTATTTGGGTGTCTTATTTTGTCATGGCACTTGATTCAGCATGGGGATTTGCAAGCATCATTTGTCCGATCGCGATGTATTACTTTCTCACAAGGGTTACCGGCATTGCCTACACCGAGACACAGATGTTGAAGTCCAGAGGACAAGCATTTGTAGAATACCAAAAGACAACTTCAGCTTTCGTCATTCTACCAAAAAGAAAATCCACTTAATAGGCATACCATGTGGTATAACACACTTCTTGAAAAAGATCTGGTACCGGATTTCTTGATTCGCATTGGCATTCGTCTGATTTGTGCCCAACGACTCAGGGAGGAAACTCTTAATGACGTTGAGAAGCAGCACGAAAAATTTATGCGCTTTGTCAGTTTGCTCAAGGAAAGTCCTATCGCCGTAGAAACGAAAGCGGCCAACGAGCAGCATTATGAGGTGCCCACAAAATTCTTTCAGCTTGTGCTGGGACAAAACCTAAAGTACAGTTCCGGATATTGGAAAGAAGGGGTGACTTCATTAGATAAATCAGAGAACGATATGCTGGAGCTCACCTGCGAGCGGGCGGAGTTGAAAAATGGACAGTCTATCCTGGAATGCGGTTGTGGATGGGGATCATTGTCATTGTATATGGCAAAGAAATTTCCTGACAGTCAGATTACTACCGTGTCCAACTCCAGCACTCAAAAATTATTTATTGATGAAGAGGCCAGAAAAAGAGACATTACCAATCTTTCCATCATTACCGCTGACATGAATATCTTTCAAGCCAGTGAAAAATTTGACCGCATTGTTTCTGTAGAGATGTTTGAGCACATGCGAAACTATGAATCCCTCCTCGAGAAGCTCTCAGGATTTACAAAGGACGATGGTAAAATGTTCATTCACATTTTCACGCATCATTATCTGAGCTATTTCTATGAAGTGAAGAACGACTCGGATTGGATGGCGAAATATTTCTTTTCCGGTGGCATCATGCCCAGCGACAACTTGCTACTCTATTTTGCGGATCATTTTAAGATTCAAAAACACTGGCGTGTCTGTGGACAGCATTATCAAAAGACTTCGGAGGCATGGTTGATGAAGATGGACCAGCACAAGCACGCGATCATGCCTTTATTTGAAAAGACATACGGTAAAGATCAGGCGGTGAAGTGGTGGGTGTACTGGAGGTTGTTCTTCATGGCATGCGCAGAACTATTCGGCTACAATCATGGGAAGGAGTGGATGGTGAGCCATTATTTATTTGAGAAGAGGTGATAGTAGACAGTAGGCAAATGCAGTAGGCAACGGTTGCTCATTGCTATTGACCACTTCATACATAAAGATATTTAACTGACTATTCAAAATGGAATCGCTCGCAATTATTGGCACAGGAATCGCAGGGATGGGGTGTGGTCATTTTCTCCACCCGCATTATGATATTGAATTCTATGAACAGAATTCTTACATCGGCGGCCATACGAATACGGTCTATGTTGCCGAGGAAGGCAGGCAGGTTCCGATCGACACGGGCTTTATTGTTTTCAATCATGAGACTTACCCTAATCTATTAAGACTTTTCAAACGCCTTAATGTAGAGGTGAAGCCAACAAATATGTCGTTTGGTGTGCAGCATTTGCCCACCGGATTGGAGTACAACAGCCTTCATTTATTTGCACAAAAGAAGAATTACCTGGATGTAGGGTTTTGGAGAATGCTCTTCCAGATTAAAAGATTTCATACGGAGGCTCAGGAGATTTTAGAGAATGATCGGTATGCCTCTTATTCAATTCATGACTACGTAAAAGAAAGGAAGTACGGCGATCAGTTTGTATACCAGTATATTGTTCCAATGACTTCGGCCCTCTGGTCGACACCAACCGACATTACGTTGCAGTACCCGGCGAGGGCGTTGGTTCAGTTTTTTAAAAATCATGGACTGTTGGGGATCAACGGTCAGTTTCAGTGGTACACCGTTCACAATGGGAGTTGGCAATATAGAGACAAGTTGATTGCACCGTTCAAAAGCAGAATTCGTTTAGGCAACGCGGCAGCCCAGGTGGTTCGGGAGGGAGGCAAGGTTTGCATTACCGGATCGGACGGGACAACAAAGAGATTCGACAAAGTAATTTTTGCCTGTCATGCAGACCAGGCTTTGAGATTAATTGGTGATCCAACTGAATTGGAATCAAAGCTCCTCACGCCATTTCAATACCAAAAGAACATTGCCACACTCCACACGGATGAATCGATCATGCCAAAGATAAAGTCTACCTGGTCGGCATGGAATTACAGGGTGGAGGAAATCAAGGGAGCATTGACCACGACCACGATTTATGACATGAATTGCCTTCAACAGGTTTCAAAAAGTAGAAACTACTTCGTTTCGATCAACGATCCGGGTGCGGTGAATCCATCCATGGTCCTCAAGCGAATTGAGTATGAGCATCCCATTTTCACTCCGAAAACGGCCCACGCACAGCAATCTCTTCATAGACTCAGCGAAAACGGGGTCAGCTATTTCTGTGGAAGTTATTTCAGGTTTGGATTTCATGAGGATGCGCTGACGAGTGCGGTCAATCTTTGTACCGGGATGCTGGGCAGGGATGCCTGGAATGCTGCAGAAGTTCAAAATCCACAGACATTGGTCATGTCGTAAATACGTTAGAAGAGTGATGAATTCCTGTCTATATCGATGTAAAGTAATGCACACCAGCGCTTGTCTCCAAAAGAGCACAAGTTCGAGTACAGCGTTTTCATGTTTTACCTCGATCTCGATGAGCTGGAAACTCTTGGTAAGAAGTTGATACTTTTTAGCAATGAGCATTTCAATTGGTTCAATTTTCGCAAGCAAGATCATCTTCAGTATCCGTTGGGAGCGGGCCACAATGGAAGACCACTAAAGGAAAATATACTGGGCTATGTACATAGCCAGGGTGTAAACGTCGATGGAAAAATTATGCTGATGACCAATGTGGCCACGCTTGGATATTCATTTAACCCGATTTCGTTTTACTTATGTTTTGATAAACAGAATAATCCGGTTTGTTCAGTAGCAGAGGTGTGCAATACCCATGGTGAGATGAAACTCTATTTGCTGGATCGTGATTGTTTTTCTGGGGATACCTTCAAAAAACTTGTCTCCAAGTATTTCTATGTCTCTCCGTTCGCTGATTTGGAGGCATCATTCGATTTTATTTTTAAAGTGCCAAATGAAAATTTGATCATGAGGGTGGATGATCATCAGGACGGAAAGCGCTTTTTCCTCAGTTTACTCACGGGAAAGAGGAAAAAACTGAACGATTTCAATCTGCTGCGATACGGCCTTCGGTTTCCACTCATCACATTGCAAATTATGGTCTCCATTTATTGGCAGGCTTTGGTCTTGCGGCTGAAGCGTGTACCGTATCATGATAAGAATTTCAATCTGCATCTTCAGCGTGACAACCATAACTATAAAAAAATCTGACCGCTATGCCCACTACCTCTTTAACATTGGATCGGAAGTTTTCATTGTACGAGTCATTGCTCTTTAATGTATTCCAAAAGTTGACGCTGGGTTCACTACAGCTAGAGTTGCCCGATGGTCACACCCTTCATTTTGGCAATGGTACAGAGGTAAAGGCCCGGGTCAGGGTGATCAATAATGAGTTCTTTGTGAAATCAGTATTATATGGTGATATCGGTTTCGCTGAATCTTATCTCGACGGCGATTGGCATACAGACAATATTTATGATATCATTCACTGGTTTATCATTAACCTCGACGCTAATCCAGCCCTCACTGGAAAAGGCATCAGGAAATATGCGCTTAATCTTTTCCGAGTGGTCAACTCGTTCACTCATTCCGCAAGGAAGAACACCATCAACGGATCAAAGAGAAATATTGCGGAGCACTACGATCTGGGTAATGATTTTTACAAACTGTTTCTTGACAAGAGCATGACTTATTCCAGCGCGATCTTTAAGTTGCCGGAACAAAGCCTCGAAGAAGCGCAATCTGAAAAATATGATCGCCTTTGCAGAGAGATTAATTTGAAATCCTCCGACCACGTCCTCGAGATCGGGAGTGGCTGGGGTGGCTTTGCCCTGCATGCCGCAAGGAATTATGGTTGCCGCATCACGACCGTTACAATTTCAGAAGAGCAATTTAAATATGCCCATGACCTTTTTTTAAGCGAAGGCTTATCGAACCAAATTGATATTCACCTTCAGGATTACAGGACCCTGGAGGGAAGCTATGATAAGATTGTTTCCATCGAGATGCTGGAGGCGGTAGGCCACCGATATTTGCCGGTATATTTTGAGAAAGTCAATGAATTATTAAAACCAAATGGATGCATCGGCTTACAAGTAATTACCTCACAAGACAAGCGCTATGAAGAGTTTCGCAACGACGTAGACTTCATCATGAAGCATATTTTTCCGGGCTCCCAGACACCATCCATTACAGCGATTCAGCAAGCCATCAACAAAGTTTCTGACCTGAACCTCCACGATGCCAAGGACATTGGCCTCGACTACACAAAGACTCTTCGATTTTGGTTCAATGCGTTTAATAATAGACTGGATGAAGTGAATGGATTGGGCATGAACGATAAGTTCATCCGAAAATGGAATTATTACTTACAGTACTGCGAGGCTGCTTTCAGGCTAAGACATATTACCGTGATGCAATTGGTATACACGCGGCCCAACAATATAAATCTTTAGAAATAGATTTTACGGGAGGTTTTCGTCTGGTAGCTAAGTTGAAAGCGATATAGGGATGACAGCCCTTTTGAGTTAAGCATTTTGTTTATCGAGGATTAGCTTCCTCAAGGAAAGAAAATGCAACCCATAGGCCAAGGGTACCAGCAGTCCTGGCAACCATACAAACGGAAAGTGGGCAATGATGCTATTAGCAGGCTCATTCATGAATACCCTAAAAGGTGTAGGAAGTGATAAGATGGCTATCGTTACAATATTCGCCAGCAGTATCAGCCCCAGAATATTCCAAATAAAAAGAGCAGTACGATTGGTCGACAAGAAGTATGCTACCAAAGGAGCAGAAAGACCAGTAAGGACATCAAAATTTCTGCCTTCAAATGTCATCTGAACTGGAGTGATGTTTTGAATGAACAGAAGCCAAAGAAGTATTTCCACAAACACACGAAATATCTGAATGCGGACGATACTTTTAGCCCCTATAAAAGGTAGCAGTTCCTTGGTTGTTTTTGAAAAGGTGATGATCAAGATCGTAATCAAGGGAACGAATAGCACGACCATGATCCTTGGCGGGAATGTTGAGAAGTCCTGGAAAAAGCCAGCGATGCTTAGCGTACTTATGAAAATGGTCCAGCCTGCGACGGAATATAGTACACGGTTATAAATCCTGTTTTTAAGATTTGCATCCCAGGTAGTCTTTTTTAGATTCTTCCTGAATTCATGAAGAAGCCAGACGTAGCTGATAGCCGTGATTGTCACGAACCCGATGGCGGTTGAATAAAAGAGTGTCGTCTCCATTTTTATTTTTCCAAAAGAAACGAGTGATCAGTATGGAAGGTTGCTAAAATATTGAATGCTGGACGGTGTTTGTCATAGCGCGATTTTAATGATCTAGTCCACCCTTTCCAACCCTTCTCTCGCTTCTCTCATCCCTGGGTGCAGCAGGAGTGAAGACTCATAATATCTCTTAGCTTGCCTAAGGTCCCCCTTTTTCTCGTAAATCATCCCAAGACTGAGATGTGCTACGGAATGAGTCGGTTCGTTAGGCTTCGGCCTATAGACAAGATATTGGTTCAGGCAAGTAATGCCTCGTTCAAATTGTGAACCTGAATTGGCGCTTACTTGTCCAAGGTAAAATGATGCTACCATGTTTTGTGGATTGCCTTTTATAACACCCTCATAAAGGCCAAGAGCCTGATCATACTTTTTTTGGTCTTCGTAAAATTTAGCGAGTTCAAAAACATGTTTACAATTTGAGGGTTCCGCCAGGATCGCAGCTTTGTATTCTCTTTCTGCCTCACCGGTTTTCTTTTGAGCGGCGTGAACAAATGCGAAGGCCCGCATTCCCTGAGGTTTATCAAGACGAGAAATGATCTGCGCGCTGGCCAGGGCTTTATTCCAACTCCCGCCAAGAAAGCCAGGTGCCTTGACATAATAATTAACAAGTCCCCATTGTGTTTCAATATTATTTGGATCAATGGAAGCTGCCATCTCAAATTCATTTTTGATCTTCGGAGCAAAGTAGGCTTGCCTGAAAGGATTTGACTCCATGGCCACTACGCCGTACATGACGCCAAGCCAGTTGTGATATTCAGCAATCCCTGAATTTATTTCGATCGCCTCTTCAAATTTTATAACAGATAAATCATATTTCTTTTCTTCTACCGCAATCCTTCCAAGAAAATAGAGTGCTTCTGAATAATCGTCATCATCAGCGGGTATCGACGTAAGGATGCCTTTTGCTTTTTCAAAATTGCGCTCCTCGAAAAGTACTTTGGAAGTTACCAGCGGAGATTGACCAGACGATAATTCAGGAAGAGCTGTAACAACTACCATGAAAATGAGTTGAAGGCAGGTTTGGTAGGACATGTTCAAACATACGCATTTCAGACAGTTTTGGATTTAATGGGCTATGGACAGACGATTGGCAATTAATCTGTCAGAAAGCGGTTTTTAGATAACATCTCAAAAATGAGATCGGAATAGAAGATGTATTAGTGTTGATTGTTTTATTTTTTCAGCCAGAAGGTGTTCTTTGTGAAAATATTTAAAAGACTGTAATAAATGCCTGAGCAATTGCAAATCCCGCAGCGCCCTCCGCGCAAGTTTCTAAATGAATCGTTTTCGGTTACTACCTGGGACGCGTTGAAACCATACTTCGACACACTTCTCAACAGAGATATTACTTCATTTCAAGTCCTCAAGGATTGGCTATCCGATCGCAGTGAGCTGGAATCTGCCATCAGTGAGGACCTGGGATGGCGTTACATTCGCATGACCTGTTACACAGACAATAAGGAAAACAGCGAGCGGTACCAGGAGTTCATTCAGAAAATTCAGCCGCAGATTGCGCCAGTATCGGATCAGCTGAATAAGAAAGCAGCTGCATCCCCGTTTCTTTCATCGCTCTCAAAAGAAGAAGGCTTTGATATTCTGGTGCGCAACCTGAAGAAAGACATTGAAATTTTCCGTGAGGAGAACGTGCCACTGTACACAGAGATTAATATAGAAACACAAAAGTACGCCCAACTTTCAGGCGCCATGACCATTGAATGGAAAGGGCAGGAGCTGACACTTCAACAGGCCGGAGTGCTGTTGTTGGAAACAGACAGGACGGTAAGAGAGGATGTCTACAAGAAGATTACCGAAAGGCGACTGAAAGACAAAGCAATGCTTGACGAATTGTATTCAAAACTCATTCAACTTCGTCATCAGGTAGCCATTAATGCGGGCTTCACCAACTTCCGCGATTATATGTTCAAGTCTTACGGACGCTTTGACTATACGCCTAAAGATTGTTTTGATTTTCATGATTCGATTTCATCGGAAGTAGTGCCGGTGCTGGAGGAACTTGCGGAGAATAGAAAAGAGCAATTGAAGATTGACTCCCTGCGCCCTTGGGACAAGGCTGTCGATGCAGCAGGCCGACCAGCGTTAAAAGCATTTGATGGTGGAAAGGACCTCACAGAAAAATCGATTGAATGCTTTCATAGACTGGACCCTTTCCTGGGAGAGTGCCTTCAGATCATGAATGCCATGGGCCACCTCGACCTGGAGTCGCGCAAGGGCAAAGCACCCGGTGGCTATAATTATCCTTTGTCAGAGATTGGGGTTCCCTTCATTTTTATGAATGCTACCTCCACCATGCGAGACATGACCACCATCATGCACGAAGGAGGACATGCGGTACATAATTTTTTAACCAAAGATTTGTCGCTGGGGGATTTCAAGAGTCCTCCGATGGAAGTAGCGGAGCTTGCCTCCATGTCCATGGAGTTGATATCGATGGACCACTGGAGTGTATTCTTCCAAAAACCTGACGACCTGTCTCGGGCAAAGCTGGAACAGTTGGAAGACATCATCGAGACACTTCCCTGGGTGGCCACGATCGATAAGTTCCAGCATTGGATTTATGAACACCCTGAGCATACGGTGGAGCAAAGAAAAAATCATTGGAATAGAATTTTTCACGAGTTCGCCGACACAGTCACCGATTGGAGTGGATTGGGGGAGGCGAGAGATTTTCTATGGCAGAAACAATTGCATTTATATGAAGTGCCCTTTTACTACATCGAGTATGGCATGGCGCAACTTGGCGCGATTGCAGTATGGCGTAATTTCAAAAGAGACAAGAAGCAGGGACTTGATGGCTACCTCAATGCGCTGAAGCTTGGGAATCTAAGTACGATACCAGAAATCTATAAAGCCGCTGGGATCAAGTTTGATTTTAGCAAACCTTATATCCGGGAGTTGATGAGTTTTGTGAGGGCGGAGATTGAGAAGGGTTAACATATTCCTGGTGCGAGTGATCGGTGACAACACTGAGTACACGTGTAAGTGGTCGTTGACAACACATTGACAACACCGACCACATGTGAATTTACTAGTCTTGTGAAACCTAGAAGTCGAGTCAGACTGAGCGGAGTCGAAGTCTGAGCGCAGTCGAAGTCACGATGCATGATAATGCACAGCCAGCCATTTCCCATTAATCTTTCTGAAGATCGCTGTAAAGATGCCTTCTCGTTTGCCGACCTCCTGGGTGATCTCATACCTGGTGGTCAATATAAAAATATCAGGTGCCAAAGGTGTCAATGATAAAATCTCATAGCTCACTGTGCCCATGGATGAACGTTCGGGGAAACCTTTTATGTAATTTTCCCTTGTCGCCTCCCATCCATGACTGATGCCGCGGGCGCTGATAAACTGTAAAGAGTCCGATTTCCAAAAGCCTGCCATAAACGCATCAATGTCTCCGTTGTTCCAGGCGATTTGTGCTGCGTTGATCACCGAGCGGATGGCCGCCGCTTCCACCTTTGCATCGAACTTCGTCTTGGATTGTTGCGAGCAAGCGGTGAAGAGGCAAGAAGTTATCAGAACAAGAAGGAATTTTGATTTCATAGGTCTGTAAGCCAATTAAAGTTAATATTTTGCACCTTTTATTTTATGAAAAAAATCACGGTAAGCAATCTTTTGCCTCATGTATTGGCGGTAGTGGTGTTTTTGGTGGTGACGGTCACGTTTTTCAGCCCCGTCTTCTTTGATAATAAAGTGCTCAACCAGGGCGACATCACACAATTTATGTGGGGTAGCAAGGAACTTCGCGATTATCGGGCCGCCACCGGTGAAGAAGGCTTGTGGGCCGGCACGATGTTCAGTGGCATGCCTGCTTACCTGGTCAACATGGATTGGAGCGATGGGGTAGTGGTTGGAATCAAGAAAGTGCTGTCGCTTTTTTTGCCACATCCTGTTTGCAATATCTTCCTGGCATTCATCTGCTATTACATTTTGCTGCTCACCTTTCGCATCAGGCCTTATCTCGCAATCGCGGGTGCGTTGGCTTTCGGATTGTCTTCTTACATGATCATAGGACTCGGCGCCGGACACAACGCGCGGATCGGAGCCATTGCTTTCATGCCTTTGGTGATGGCAGGCATTCATCTTGCATTTAGTGATAAAAGAATGTTAGGATTGGGCGTCACATCGGCAGGCCTCGCCCTTCAATTGCGTGAAAATCACGTTCAGATCACTTACTATTTAATGATCATCGTTGGAGTATATGGGATGGTGCAACTCGTGTATGCATGGCGTGAAAAGAAAATCAACGAATTTTTTAAAACGGTGGGGGTGCTTTCAGTAGCAGCATTGATTGCAGCAGGCACATTCTTCGGACCCTTATGGGCTATCACAGAATATAGCCAATACTCGACCCGAGGAAAATCGGAGCTGGTGACATCCTCCATCAACACGGTCGGGTCCGGCTTGCCCAAGAGCTACGCTTTTGAATTCAGCAATGGCATCCTTGAGCCTATCACTGCCCTCATGCCCAACTTTTATGGTGGCAGCAGCAGCAATTACTTTGTGACTGATCCGCAAAGCAAATCTTACGCGGCCCTCATGAATGCAGGTGACCAGAAAGTGGCAAATCAATTGGCTCAATACAGCTCTTCTTATTGGGGAGAGCAGCCAATGTCTGCACCTTACTATGCGGGTGCAATCATTGTCTTTTTGTTTGTGTTCGGATGCCTTACCGCCGACAAAAAATATGTGGTTTGGCTGGTCCCCGTCACAGCAATCTCTATCATGCTGAGCTGGGGCGCCAATTTTGAATTCTTTAATTTCTTACTCTTTGACTACCTCCCGGGGTACAACAAATTCCGTTCCGTGACTTTCGTCATGGTGGTGCTCTTCTTTTGTTTGCCTTTGATGGGGATGCTGGGATTGGAATTCTTTCTTCAGACCGGTGTGAACAAGCAGGTCAGGCAAAAGTTATTGATTGCATTTGGTTCGACTGGCTTTGTTTGTCTACTGCTATTCCTTTTCTCCGGACTTCTAAACTATCGGGGTCCCTATGATAGCGAGTTACCTGTTTGGTTTGTCGATGCGCTTCGCGCAGATCGCATGGCATTGTTTCGTTCGGATGCCATTCGCTCGTTTGGTTTTATTGCGGCCGTGTTTGCGGTACTGTTTTTCGATCTTCCGAAGAAAATTTCGATGATGGGATTTTTCGCGTTCCTCACCGTCGTCATTTTAATTGACATGGTCGCGATAGACAAGCGCTATTTTACAAACGAACAATATTTGCGCAAGCGCGATAATGCTCGCTTCGAGCCGTGGCCAACTGACAAAGCAATACTTCAGGATAAAGGCTACTATCGTGTTTTTAATTTGACTAATTTTTATGAAGCCAATACTTCTCAGTTTCATCATTCGCTGGGGGGGTACAATGGCGTTAGGTTAAAGAGATATCAGGAATTGTATGACTCATGCATCAGCCGGGAAGCTGAGCGACTGATTGCAGCTGCACAGCAAGGGCAGATTGATTATAAGACCTTCAGCGTTCTGAATATGCTGAATGCAAAATACATTGTCTATGGACAGGATGCCACGAGCATCTTGTTAAATCCCGAACCCAATGGCCTCGCCTGGTTTGTGAAAGAGATTTTGCCAGTGAATTCTCCCAATGAAGAACTCAGTAAAACAAGCAACATTGAGACCAAGGATGTAGCAGTGGTGGATGTCAATAAATTTAAACTCAAAGACTCTTCATTTACCTTAGATAGTTTGGCCACCATCAATCTTGTTGACCATAAACCCAATTGGCTCAAATACCAATCGCAGTCGAGCCAGAACAGCGTGATTGTTTTCTCGGAAATTTATTATCCCAAAGGCTGGCACGCTTCGATCGATGGAAAGGAAGCATCCATATTGCGAGCCGACTATGTACTTCGGGCGTTGGAAGTTTCTGCCGGAAAGCATGTAATAGAATTTAAGTTTGAGCCAAAGCCATATTTGATTGGTGATAAAGTTACAAGGGCTTCTAGTTGGGTGATGTTGCTGTTGCTTTTGGGTAGCCTGGGGTGGAACTGGAAGAAGGAGTAATGCGCAGTTTGGACTTCGGCTCCGCTCAGTCTGACAATCGGTGTCGAAGTCAATTTAATCGAAGCCAAAGTCAGACTAAGCGAAGCCAATGTCAAACTGAGCGGAGCCGAAGTCAAAAACGATAATTCAAACCGGTGATATTAAAACATAGAATAAGCACGGAGTTTTCAAACCGCTTTCATAAGAAGCCATCCCTCTTCGTCGCTCCCGGACGGATCAACCTCATCGGTGAGCACATCGACTACAACGAAGGCTTTGTGCTGCCGGCGGCCATCAACAAGCATTTTGTATTCGCCATAACCCCGAGCGGAAATGAGAAGTGCAACATCTATGCTGATGATATTGAAGAAGGAGTTTCTTTTTCAATTCATGACCTTCATCCCGGGGAGGAATGGATCAACTATCTCATGGGCGTGCTGGACGCGTTCGATCGGAAAGGCCTGTTGAAGCAAGGAGTCGACTGCGTGTTTGGTGGCAACATACCGACGGGCGCAGGCATGTCGTCTTCTGCAGCACTCGCGACCGGATTTGCATTTGCCCTGAATGAGGTGTTTGGACTGGGACTTGACAGGCTTACGTTGGCAAGAATGGCTCAGTATTCAGAGCATGAATTTGTCGGCGTTAATTGTGGGATCATGGACCAGTATGCCAGCCTTTTCGGCGAAAAAAATTCAGCTTTGCTGCTCGACTGCAGAAACCTCATCCATGAAGTGGTGCCATTTGGTTTTTCAAAGCATTCGATTCTCCTTGTGGACTCGAAGATAAAGCATACGCTGGGTACCACAGCCTATAATGAGCGGAGGGAAGTTTGTGAGGAAGGAGTTCGAATCATCAGAATGAAGCACCCTGAAGTTCAGTCCCTTCGTGATGTTTCAAAAGTGATGTTGTTTGGTCATCAAGATAAGTTGGGAGAGGAGATTTTCATCAAATGTCAGTTCGTAGTAGATGAGATCGCACGTGCCCAAAAGGGTGGCACACAGCTGAAAAATAAAGACCTTATTGGATTTGGAGCGCTGATGTATGAGGCGCACTGGGGGCTGAGCAAAGCCTATGATGTAAGTTGTGAGGAACTCGATCATCTCGTGCTC
>JAYVQY010000122.1:0-56732 GCA_043776715.1 Cyclobacteriaceae bacterium
CCTTCAAGCTGGACATACAACCGATACTTACTCAGCATTGTGCAGGTTGCCACAATGGCGGCATGATGAACATCCAACCTGATTTGCGAGAAGGCAAAGCGTATCAATCACTCATGAATATGAATAAGGGAAGTTTGATCCCTGGTAATGCAGACGATAGTGAAATAATAGGCATGCTGCATGGTGGTGGAGACAATCCCATGCCTCCCAATGCCACCATGACCCCGTTGAATATCGCATTAATTCATCAGTGGATAAATGAAGGAGCTCTCAATAATTAGTAATCAACAATTTAAAATCAATACTTATGAAATTTTCCATAATCCTTTTTGCTTTCGTTGCCCTTCCCTTCATTGGGTTATCTCAGGATGGAGATACGCTTGCAACAAAAAGAGACAAACCTGTTCGTAGTGTTTTTGAAAGCACGTGGTTGATTGACAATCCAACCAGCGTAACCAATATCAAAGGAACACTCGAATTTGATATTCAACATAGGTTTGGAGTTATCAAGTCCGGGAATAAGGACTTACTTGGTATCTGGGCGCCATCAAATATAAGGCTCGGATTTAGTTACTCCATTTCTGATCGCATAACATTAGGGTTTGGGACCACTAAAGACAACCGCCTTCAAGACTTTAATTTGAAAGTCGCACTCCTTCGTCAAACCCGATCGGGGAAAGTTCCTTTAAGCATTACATATTATGGTGACGTGGCAATTGATGCCCGAGACGCTGAGTATTTCGCCAAAAGCACAGACCGGTATTCCTATTTCAGTCAACTGCTGATTTCAAGAAAGTTTAGCGAGGCGCTTTCACTTCAGATTGCTCCAAGTTTTTCACACTACAACAACATTGACTCAACCTTAACCTCCAACAATCAATTTGCAGTAGCGATTGGTGGAAGAATTAAAATCAGTGAGAAAACATCCATCCTTGTTGACTACAGCCAGCCATTTGGCCAAAACTCCAACAACCCTGGTTTAAGCCTTGGCATTGAAATGTCAACAGGTTCGCATGCCTTCCAGGTTTTTGTAGGAAACTACAACGGCATTGTTCCACAGAAAAATTATATGTGGAATCAGAATAAATTATCAGACAGGCAATTTCTCATAGGATTCAACATTAGTCGACTTTGGAATTTTTAAAAAATAAAATTATGGAACGCGACAAGAAAAACGATCCACTCACACGAAGGAAATTCTTAGGTGCAGGACTCATGCTTCCTTTTTTATCTGTAGCGAAACCATTGGAGGCAAGGGCTGATGATGATCGCAAACAAGACGATGAATTTGTTACCATGCTTAATGCAGAGGGTAAAGCTGTGAAGGTGAGAAAAGACGCATTAAAAGGCGCGAAGATCATCGAAAAGAAAATGTCAAACCAGTCATTGCTTGGTTGGCTGAAACCAAAAGGGTTCACATCAAAATAGGAATCATGGAAAAGGAAAATAATAGCGAACACAAATCAAGGCGCGCCTTTGTAGAGCAAGCTTGGAGGGCAGGTTTGGTCACCGTTGCAAGCGGGGCTTTGCTCACCAAAGTTTTCGGTAAACCCGAAATCAAAGAATCGGAAACGACCATTGAACTGATGTCCACCGATGGAACACTCATGCAGGTTCCGGCCTCAGCAGTTGAACACGTGCATGAAAGGACATCAACCTACGATCCGCGCGAAGGATTTCCGAATAGAAAATTCGTCATGGTGGTTGACCTTGCCAAATGCAGGAATGCAAGAAAATGCCAAAGCTCCTGCAACAAAAATCATTACATCACCGGCGACAATGCGTGGATCAAGATTTACAAAATGCAGGAGACGGAAAAAACCGCTCCTTACTGGCAACCCACCTTGTGTCAACATTGTGATGAACCTCCTTGTGTTAAAGTTTGCCCGGTAGACGCCACTTTTAAAAGAAGAGATGGTATAGTACTCATTGACAATGAACGCTGCATCGGCTGTAGATTTTGCATGGCAGCTTGTCCTTATTCAGTGAGGATATTCAATTGGTCCGATCCGCGGCAAGGTGAAACAGTGGAGCAGGCTGAGTACACTCCCGACTATGCTGGCGTACCGAGTAAAAAGGGAACTGTGGACAAATGTGATTTCTGTCCACACATGATTGACAAAGGCGAACTGCCTCACTGTGTCAGCGCTTGTCCCAATGATGTTTTCAGTTTTGGTGATATGTATGAAGATACTGTAACCAACGGCAGCGGCCAGTCTTCTAAACTCAGCAAATTACTGAAGGATCGATCCGGTTACCGAATGATGGAAAGCCTTGGCACACAGCCAAGTGTTTATTACTTGCCACCATCTGACAGAGCGTTTGATTTTGAAGAAGGCATGAAGAACTATACCGAGTTTAAATCGGTCACCAAGCCTGAATAGCTATGAATACAACATACGATCAAGTAGTAAAAGACCTAGCACCAAAAAAGTTTGGATGGAGAGGCAAAGCATGGACTGCGTTTCTTGTTGTGATCATACTCATCGGTTTATATTCTTACACACAGCAACTTAAACTGGGCCTCGTAGTAACAGACATGCGGGATTATGCCCTGTGGGGAATTTATATTTCAAATTTTGTTTTCTTTGTGGCCATCAGCTTGGTCGGGTCGTTGGTCACTGCCATCCTCCGGTTATCCAATGTGCATTGGAATACTCCGCTCACTCGCATTGCAGAGATCATTGCAGTTGCAGCTATTATCATGGCGGGGATTACCATCATAATTGATATGGGAAGACCCGACAGGATGTTGAACCTGTTTATTTACGGCAGGTTTCAGTCCCCTATTATTTGGGATGTTATTGTTATCAGCACATACCTCATGCTCAGCATTTTGCTTTTGTACTATCCATTGTTGCCGGATTTTAACATCCTTCAAAAATATTTTCAGGAAGACTCAAGGCTGAGCAAATGGTACGGAAGGCTTTCGTTGAATTGGAGCGGCAGCAATAAACAGCGCAACATTTATTCAAGATCAATCCAGCTTCTTTCGGTTATGATCATTCCCGTGGCATTTGCCATTCACACCGTGACGGCCTGGCTTTTTGAAACCACTTATCGGCCAGGATGGGACAGCACTAACTTTGGGCCTTACTTCATTGCTGGGGCATTCGTTGCCGGCACGGGGGTCGTGATTGCCATCATGTATGTTCTTAGAAAAACTTATCATCTCGAAAATTATATCACAGAAGATCATTTTAACAGAATGGGAAAGATACTCGTTTTACTATGCCTCGTGTACTTGTATTTCAACGTCAACGAATACATGATGCCTACTTATAAATCAACGGAAGAAGAAGCGGTGCATCTTCAAAGTTTATTCACAGGTCAGTATGCGTGGATATTCTGGACAGCGATCATCGGAGGGTTAGTTCTTCCAGTGGTTGTTTTGGTATTTCCGCAGGGAAGGAAACCACTTCCATTATTCATAGTATCACTCGCGGTAGTGCTCGGTGCGTGGTGGAAGCGATATATTATTGTAATACCTACTCTAAGTCATCCCTTTCTCCCAATTCAGGGAGTGCCCGAATCATGGCATCATTACTCACCAACCTGGATGGAATGGTCAATCACTTTTGCAACGCTGGCGTCAGCGCTGCTTATCATCACTTTTCTTGTTCGGTTTTTACCCATTGTGCCAATACAAGAAACGGTGGAAGAAAGAGGATTGACAGAAGAAGAATTTTTAAATAAAGAAATATGAAAACATTTCTCATAATCCCAATTATGCTGTGTTCAATCAACTTGGCAATTGGTCAGGTCGATAAAATTAAAGTGCGGGTATCTGCTCAGTACGTTAAAATTATGGGTCAGGAATCGTTCCTCAGCTTTTCTGCAAAGTACAAACGCGAAAGTGGCTTTGAACCAGCTTCAGGTCTAGAGTTTCACATTTATCAGAAAATATCAGAAGACTCTCTCTATCAAATCGGCACGATAACCACAAGTCACAATGGCACCGCGAAATTTATTTTAAATAAGAATCACAAATCAATATCAGCCAACGCAAACGATTTTGAATTCGTGATCAAGATCGAAAATGACCCCACTTATGCCGATGCAGAAACAGAATTAAGAGTTTCTGACGCAACCCTGGCAGCACGGTTAGAAACCATTGACAGCGTACATCAAATAACGGCAACACTTACAGATGCATCCGGACAGCCATTGAAAGGGCTTCCACTAAAAGTACAATTGCAGAGAATGTATGCACCGCTAACTATAGGAGAAGAAAGCTATGAGACAGATGAGAATGGGTCGGTCCTGGTTCCTGTGAAAGAACCGATGCCGGGCATAGATGGTAAGTTAACCTTTGAAGTAGTTCTTGACGAAAGTGATTTGTACGGTACAGTAAAGGCAATTGTATCTGCACCGATTGGAATTCCCATTGTAGAGAAATCAACTTTCGATCAAAGAACCATGTGGTCGCCACCTTCAAAGACACCCGTTTATCTGCTCATTTTTCCAAACCTGATTATTCTGGGCGTGTGGGTTCCAATACTTATGTTATTGTTCAGCCTATATAAAATTTCAAAATCCAAAACCAATTCATTATGAAAAATTCAGCAATTCTTTTTATGTCCATTTTGCTTTCACTTGGCCTTTATTCCTTCACGTTTTTGTACCAATCAAAAGAATGGGTAGTTCCGGAGTCAGCTCAGAAATTAAAAAATCCAACAGACAAAACAAACAAGGAAGATCTTGCGGTTGGCAAAACACTTTACTCTAAACATTGTCAGTCGTGCCACGGGAAGGAAGGGTATGGCGATGGGCCCAAGGCAAAAGAACTGAAGGGCGAGGTTGGCGATTTTTCGTCAGAGAAATTTAAGGCAGAAACTGAGGGCACTCTATTTTATAAAATAACTACAGGCCGCGATGACATGCCCTCTTTTGAAAAGAAAATACCGGATGCCGAAGACAGGTGGCTGATTGTAAATTATATCAAAACCCTCAAGTAGAATACGAGTTCAAAATTAAAATTACGATGAGTGAGGTAAAGCAAGAGATCCCACGTTCGGTGATGGCCGATAAGTTTATTGAACTCGCCAACGAGTTTACTAAAACCGAATCGAAAGAACGAGTGGGTGCGGCCATGATGTTTGCAACTGCAAGGTACAATGCCTTTGAAGCGCTCTCCAAATCCAATGATTTGGAAAAAGATAAAGACGATGCGCTCAATTGGTACAGCAGAGAATACAGAAGGATGTTGGACGCAAACATGGACGACTTAATTAAAATGAAAACTTAGCGAACCCATGATAAGAGTCATTCGCAGATGTGATCATTCTCATATTTTATTGATGCAACAAAGGGTAGCTTGCAAAGCGTTGCATTAAATGCAAAATCGCGAAAAATTAATTTAAAATTTTATGAAAGCCATCAATGGAATTTTGTTTCTTCTGTTTTCAAGCACGATTCTGACTGCTCAAGATCAAGCTCCGAAAAACAAATTGCGATTTGGAATTTACGCGAATGCTGGAACCAGCTCACTCGTGCAAGGCATGGGAATGAGTATGAACATGTACAATAGTATGAACATGTACAATTATAGTTACGGTAGTGGAAAAGGGAGTAACATGATGTATAGTTTTTTACCGGCAGTTGGCGGTGGAGTTAGTCTTAACCTTCCTTTGGCCGACCGATGGTCAATCAATGGCAACTTTGGTTACATGAGCCGTGGTGCTCAGTACGGGGAGATGTATTCGTCTTACAGTTCACGTTATCGCCTTTCCTATATCGATGCTTGGATATTTGGTCAATATAATAGTCTGCCGAATGGACCGGTGAAATTCATTGGCACATTTGGATTAACACAAAGTACTCTCGTTTCTGCAATGGATGAAACCAACACGGGAAATAATAATATGATGAATAACATGAACCGTATTGATTTCGGGATGGTGCTTGGCCCGGGCATGGAATTCAAAGTGAAGAATGGAAGCGCAATTCAAACCAAGTTACTTTACACGTTTGGATTCGCCGATGTTTTTCGTGGCATGTATTACCAGAGTGGTATGCACTCCAACAATGCTGCCCTTCTGTTGCAAGTCGGTTATCTCTTTAAAGTAAAATGATGGCATGAAATAATTTGGTTCCCTCTTCGATCTCGCTTAAGACACAAGAAATTCCAAAAAGAAAAGCAATGAGTATAATCATCACAAAAGCTTCTGGCGAAAAAGAACCCTTTTACAAAAACAAACTTCACATGTCTCTGAAGCGAGCAGGGGCATCCCTCATCGCTTGCCGATCGGATAACTAATGAGGTGGAAAACAATCTCACCGAAGGGATGAGTACCAAACAGATTTATAAAATAGCGCACAGGATTTTACGAGAGATTGAACAACCGATTGCCGGACGCTATCATCTAAAAACCGGAATTATGGAATTAGGTCCATCCGGTTTCCCTTTCGAACAATACTTATCGGAAATATTGAAATACCAAGGCTATGCAGTGCAGGTGGGTAAAGTAGTTGAAGGAAAATGTGTAAAGCATGAAGTGGACGTAATAGCTGAAAAAGATGAACTGCATTTCATGATTGAATGCAAATATCACAATGCCCCAGGCATTGTGTGTGAGGTAAAAATTCCTCTTTACATACAAGCACGTTTTAAAGATATTGAAGCACAGTGGTCTTTGATGCCGGGTCACGGAACAAAGTTTCATCAGGGATGGGTGGTAACCAACACCCGCTTTACATCGGATGCTATCACTTATGGGCAGTGCGCAGGTTTGAATCTTGTTAGCCTTGACTTCCCCCAAAAAGGAAGTCTGCGCGAGATGATCGAAGAAACAGGCCTTTATCCTTTAACGTGTCTCACTTCGCTTACATCTCAAGAAAAGAAGTCATTGCTCAATAGAAAAATTGTACTGTGCAAGGAAGTATGCAACCATCCGCAGTACTTCCAGGAACTAAATATTACTCCTGACAGAGTGAAGTTGATCTTAGAAGAGGGCAACCGCCTGTGTCATAAACTTCACAACCATGATTAGCGCAGATATTTTTAAGCAAGCCATTCACAGCAAACCACAAAATGAAGTTCTTCGACTGTATCAAACAGATCCGGAAAAAGGGCTTAGCATGGCAGAGTCCCGGCAAAGGCTTGAAAAATTCGGAACTAATGTCATCACACAGGACAAGAAAGAAAGCTTGTGGTTGGTTTTTATCAGGCAGTTCAATAATCCATTAGTCTATCTTTTAATTCTTGCCGCTAGTCTTTCATTTTTCTTTAGAGAATGGTTGGACGGATCAGCTATTCTGGTTGTAATCTTCATCAACGCCATCGTTGGATTTTATATGGAGTACCAGGCGGAACGTTCGATGGAGGCTCTTAAAAAATTATCAACACTTCCTGCAAAAGTAATTCGTGATGGCAATCTGACAGAGATCAACGCAGAAGAATTGGTCCCTGGCGATTTAATATTTCTGGAGGCGGGCGACATGGTACCGGCAGATACACGTATCATACGTTCCTCGCAATTACAGGTGGATGAGGCAGCACTCACCGGTGAATCTATACCCGTAGAAAAGAAACCAGATACTCTTGACGATACTACACCCTTGGCAGAACGCACCAACATGCTTTACAAAGGAACTTTTGTAACCAAGGGCAACACCTACTGCATTGCTATCGGAACAGGAATGCAAACTGAACTTGGAAAAATTGCAAGCTTGGTGCAATCTGCCAACCAAGCAGCCACGCCCCTGGAGAAAAAACTTGAGCAGTTCAGCAAAACTCTGATCAAGGTTACGGTAGCACTGGTGATCATCATTTTTTTTGCAGGTCTATTGAATGGGCAAAAACTTCTTGAAATGTTGGAGACATCAATTGCTCTCGCAGTTGCGGCCATACCAGAAGGATTACCTATTGTAGCTACACTTGCACTTGCGCAAGGGATGCTGAAGATGGCAAAGCACAATGTTGTTGTAAAAAAACTTTCTGCTGTAGAAACCTTGGGTGGCACTACCGTGATTTGCACAGATAAAACAGGAACACTAACACAGAATAAAATTGAAGTGAGTCTGATACTTACTCCAGAAGGAAAGTACGATGTGAGTGGCTCAAAAAAAATCGACAATTTTCCTCCATCTATTCACCATATTTTTCGCGTAGCAGTTTTGTGTAATACGGCCTCAATTGGCTATGATAATAAAGAAACAGGCGATCCTCTTGAGATAGGATTACTCAAATTTTCTATTGCACAAGGAACTAGCATTGAATCATTGCGCAACGCAAATCCTACTCGAAGAGAAGAACCCTTTTCCTCTGAAACAAAAATGATGGCCACCCTTAATCAGGGCAAAGATGGATTCAATGTATATGCAAAGGGAGCATCTGAAGAATTGATTAATCGGTGCACTCACATACTAATAAATGAAACAACTCACTCTGAATTCACCCAAGACTTAAAGTCAACATGGTTGAGCAATTCTGAAAAGCTTGCAGCATCGGGTTTACGGGTAATTGCCGCGGCCTATAAAGAATCAAATCAAGCTGAAACTGATTTATCATCAGGGTTAACCTTCACTGGGCTTTTCGGAATGGTTGACCCTCCCCGACCGGAGGTTTTTAAAGCCATTGGTGAATGTAAAACAGCCGGTATAAAAGTGATCATGATTACAGGTGATCATCCGTCAACTGCCCAAAACATTGGCCTGCAACTTGGCATCATGACGGATGCTGACCAGCCTGCTATGGTTGGCAAGGATATGAATGTATATGAAACTCTAACAGATTCAGAAAAAGACCGCTGGATTAGCACAACCATCTTTGCTCGCGTGAGCCCACAACAAAAACTTGACTTGGTGAGCGTATTGCAAGACCGAAAACATATTGTAGGAATGACCGGAGATGGTGTGAACGATGCCCCCGCACTCAAGAAATCTGACATAGGAATTGCAATGGGCTTACGTGGCACACAAGTCGCTCAAGAAGTAGCCGACATGGTGTTGAAAGATGACTCCTTTTCGTCAATCGTTATGGCGGTACGTCAAGGTCGCATCATATTCGAAAACATCCGAAAGTTTGTGATCTTCCTTCTCTCCTGCAATATGAGCGAGCTTTTTGTAATTGCTGTAGCCTCGGTGTTAAACCTGCACTTTCAGCTTTTTCCGTTGCAGATTCTGTACATCAACATAATAACCGATGTACTTCCCGCTTTGGCGCTGGGAGTTACCTCAGGAAGCGAGGCCATTATGAAATACCCTCCTCGCAACCCGAACGAACCTATAATTGATAATAAGCGCTGGGCAGCTATGATTTATTATTCCGTTGTTATTGCGGTCACTACACTAAGCGCTGTTTTCATTAGCCATCACACGGTTCATAAAACGGAAACTTGGAATCCTGAACTTTGCAACAATGTCTTATTCTTTACGCTTATACTATCCCAACTCCTTCATGTATTTAACATGAATGACACAGGCTCTAATTTCTTCCGCAATGAAGTTGTTAAAAATAAATACGTGTGGTACGCAACCCTGATAAGTGCTATTTTACTTGGCCTCTCCTATGAAATTCCAATTGTGCGCAAGGCACTCGATATTTTTCCGATGTCGACTGAGGACTGGCTGATTGCCATTGGCATGAGCGTTGTTTCACTGATTATAATTCAAGTTTCTAAAGCATTTAACATTATCAGACAATGATTGAATATCTGACTTTGGTATTTCAAAAGATTATCAGAACGGGTTTTAAGTGCAACTTAAAAATTTTTGCAAAATGAAAACCATTGAGAGAAGCGCAACATATCCTTTTCTTCCGGGTAATGTTTTTCAAATACTGGATAACTTAGAGATCAACAAATAGCATCATTCACGTTATCAATCGCATTGAAATCGCAGATTTAATTCTTGAGGCAATACCTAATAATAGCACCGCTCTATGAAACCCATCTGGTCAATTGACGATATCGACTTGGCCCCGAAGCCAGGCAAAAAATATTGGAAAAACTGCCATCGCGAATGGCGTGAAGAATTCATTTATTTTTTGCTAGTAGATCGTTTTCACGATGATCTTTTGCGCAAACCTGTAGAAGGAAACAGTACAAAGGGTTTTGGCAGCGAGCAACAGCTAAGGAAAATCTGCGGAGGTACTATCAGGGGAATCATTAACAACCTTGATTATATTGAAGGATTGGGCTGCACGGCACTGTGGCTCAGCCCGGTGTTCGAAAACAATCCTGAATCGTATCATGGTTATGCGATTCAAAATTACCTGGAAATCGACAGACGGTTTGGAAGCAAAGATGATTTGGAAGAATTGGTGAGCGCAGCGCACAAACGTGACATGCGCGTTTTTCTCGACATCGTTCTTCATCATTCAGGTGACAATTGGTTTTATCCTGGCAATGTCCCTTACTATTATTTTGAAGGAGCCGTTTTTCCATTGGATGGATGGCGTTCTGACGATCATCCCATACCCATTGAACTGCGTGATCCTGAATTGTATGGTCGCAAAGGGCAGATTCGAAATTACGATGCATTTCCCGAAACCGTCGATGGAGACTTCCAGAAACTAAAAGCGTTTCGAATGGATGATTCACCATCGGCACGTTACGTTCAGGACATTTTAATCAGCATTCATTGTTATTGGATAAAAGAGGTTGACGTAGATGGCTTTCGACTGGATGCCGTGAAGCACATGGGTGAAGAAGTGATCAGTAGCTTTTGTTCGCATGTGCGTGAGTATGCCTATACGCTGGGTAAAAAGAATTTCTTTCTCTTTGGCGAGCTGGTCGGATCTGAAGATTTGTACAACCGCTACATCGGTCCGAAAACAACGGTTTCAGTGGATGGTCAAAATATTTATTATGGTCTCAACTCTGTGTTGGATTTTCCACTATACCATATTTTGGCCAATGTTATAAAGGGGTATTCATCGCCTGAGCGCTTGATCGAACGATATCAATCGCTCTATAGAAATGCAATGGGTCGTGGCGAGTTTGGAGAATTCTTAGTCACCTTTATTGACAATCACGATCAGGTTGGCCAAACGATCAAACACAGGTTTGGGAAAAATGCTACTGCGGAACAAATTATTGCAGGCATAGGCTTTTTGTTGTGTGCCCTCGGCACGCCCTGCATTTACTACGGCACGGAACAAGGTTTTGATGGTTCGGGTGAGAATGATTCTTGCGTTCGTGAAGCGATGTTCAATATCGAAGATGAGACCACTAATGCATTAAATAGTTCTGGAAACATTTACAAAGGCATTTCTAAAATCGCAGACATTAGAAAACAAAGTGAGGTTCTGAAATTCGGCCACATGCACATGCGAAAAACCTCATCGGACGGAAAGCGTTTCCATTTGCCGGAATGTGAAAAGTGTTTGCTTGCCTTCTCAAGAATTTTATTTGATAAAGAGATTGTTGTTGCTTTCAATTCATCTACTACAGAAGAAAAGACAGAGTTTGTGAGTGTGAAGCAGCAATCCCGCCTGGAGGGCAGGTCTTTTAAATTCATTTACGGGGATACGGGAAAGACAGAGGTACATGAAACCGATGCGCGCGACAGACAATTCATTAAACTAAATCTAAAACCTATGCAGTTTGTTATTCTGAGTAATTCATAAATCAAAATAAATATCATGAAAAGGATTTTGATCCCGACCGACTTTTCTGGCTGCGCAAATGCTGCTTCTATTAGCATTTACAATGCACGAGGTTCACATAGCGACATATTTTGATAAGATATTGGGATATAGGTTGGATAAAAACTAATTTTAACAAAACTAAAATATGAAAAAGATACTCGTCCCCTGCGATTTTTCAGACAGTGCAGTGCATGCATTCCGATTTGCCTCCGAGATTGCTTCGATTAGCAAAGGAGAAGTTTTTCTTCTCAATATTTTTGAGATACCCGTTCTTCACGCCTCAATGGTTGTACCTGTTCGTGCTTATGAGAATGCATTTCTTAAAGAACTAACAGCAAAAGCCAATAAGAATTTTGTTAAGATGAAAGATAAGCTGGGTAAGAAGGTGAATGTTCATTTGCTCGTTGAGCAAGGAAATGTAACAGCTGCCATCAAGAAGTTCGTTGACAAAAAAAGGATTGATTTGGTAGTGATGGGCACTCACGGTGCAAGTGGATTTAGAGAGTTTGCAATTGGGTCAAATACAGAGAAGGTTGTTCGCTCATCTAAAGTTCCTGTAATAGCGGTAAAAAAAGTAACACGAGTTGCGATGATTTCGAATATTGTTTTTCCGACCAATCTCAATTTGGAGAATAAGAATTTGGTAGCCTCCTTGAAGGAGTTACAAAGTTTCTATAGGGCTAAGCTCCATATTTTATATGTGAACACACCTGCCAATTTTACAAGAGATGTGGCTATGGAGAAAAAGCTAGGTGAATTCGTCCACATGAATCAATTTAAAAATTGCACGGTCAATATTTACAATGACATTGATGTGGAGAGTGGGATTATCAATTTCTCATCCAAGTTCAAAAATAAGATGATTGCGATCTCCACACATGGCAGGAAAGGATTGAGCCACTTGTTTAGCGGAAGCATAGCAGAGAATGTGGTTAACCACATCGATTGCCCGATTTGGACATGTTCGCAGCCCATATAAAGGGGTAAAACAACGAAATAAAGAATTCTGCAACTTTTACGACAAATTATGTAACAACAAAAAACTAACTATTCTCGTATATTTGCCTATCCTTTGAAAAAGCCGCAAAACATACTATCCGGATTCCTTGCTGTTGTCGTGCTGATGTCTTCCATCAGTCATTCCATTAATTTTCACATATGTGGGGGCAAGATTCAAAGCATGGCCGTTTTTGGAAAGGCCAAAACATGCGTAGAGCATGCCAGTGCATGTAGCCATCATGATGAGGCAGCATCAATGGAAAATAAGGGATGCTGTGAAAATGCAACTGTATTACTTGATTCCGATAAATTCGCCGGGAAGATAGCTGAAAAGGCAACAGTAGAAAATTTCCAATTTATTTTTCTTCCATCTCACGATCTGATTCTTCAGATTAATCCTACAAAAGGCTCAGAGCGAGTTTCGTTCTTAAAGTACAAGCCACCATTGATAGAGCGAGACATCAACGTGCTCGTTCAAACATTCCTTATCTGATTTCTTCTCGAAGCAGTAGTTGTTTCCTTATGTAAAATAAGGACGCGCTTAACTATTTAGTCTTGGCATTCACTAAGATTCACTGCTCCATCCTCAATCCTTTTCACTAAGGACGACTCTCTCATTTCTTTATCGATAAAATTATGATTGAAAAACTCATTTCATACTCAATCCACAATCGGTTTATTGTGCTCCTGATCGCAGCCGGATTGTTCGGTTGGGGATTGCATTCCGTGCAAGTGAACAAGATTGATGCAATCCCAGATCTTTCAGAGAATCAGGTCATCGTATTCACCGAATGGATGGGGCGCAGCCCTCAGATCATGGAAGATCAGGTGACCTATCCGTTGGTTACTAACCTCCAGGCTCTTCCCAAAATTAAATATGTGCGCGCCACATCCATGTTCGGGATGAGTTTTGTGTATGTAATCTTCGAAGATGATGTGGATGTGTATTGGGCGCGTCAACGTGTGCTTGAGCGGCTAAACTATGCTTCACGGTTGCTACCGGAAGGAGTTGTTCCAACCATCGGGCCGGACGGTACAGGGGTAGGCCATATTTTGTGGTACACTTTGGAAGCACCAGGAATGGATCTTGGTGAACAACGCGCTATTCAGGACTGGTATGTAAAATTTGGTTTGCAGAACGTTCAGGGAGTAGCTGAAGTCGCTTCGTTCGGAGGATTTGAAAAACAGTATCAGGTCACAGTCAATCCTAACAAGCTTACATATTATGGTCTTTCTGTTCCACAAGTCATTCAAGCTATTCGTTCGAACAACAATGAAGCAGGCGGAAGAAAATTTGAATTGAATGACATTGGGTATGTGATTAGAACAACCGGGTACATAAAAAGTGTAGAACAGATTGAGCAGATACCATTGAAGACGGTGAACTCAATTCCGGTAGCAATAAAAGACGTGGCAACCGTGCAAATGACCGGGCAATTGCGACTTGGAATTTTTGATGTGAGTGGAGAAGGTGAAGCAGTTGGGGGTATTGTGGTGATGCGCTACGGAGAGAATGCAGATGAGGTGATCAAGAAGGTGAAGAAAAAGATGGTGGAGGTTGCAAAAGGTTTTCCCGAAGGAATGAAGTTTAATCTTGCCTATGATCGCAGCGAGTTGATTGAAGAATCTGTGTCTTCAATAAAAGAAACACTGATTGAAGAAATGATCGTTGTCTCTTTGGTGGTCATTATATTCTTGTTCCACTGGCGAAGTGCGTTAAGCATCATCATTCAAATCCCCATCACGCTTGCCACCGCGTTTATTTTGTTGAACATGTTCAATATCTCTTCCAACATCATGTCGCTAACAGGCATTGCACTTGCTATCGGAGTGATTGTGGACAACGGTATCATCATGTCGGAAAACGCTTACAAACATCTTTCGCAGCGTTATACTGAAGTGATGGAAAATAAATCAGGCAACTCTTAAATAGTAAAAGATGAAATTATTTAAAATATTCACACGAAAAAAAGAAGAGCCCTGGATCACGGAGGAAGAGCGTTTGCAGATCATTGAAAAATCCAGCAAGCAAGTATCACGCGGAGTTTTCTATTCGACCATTATAATCATCACGTCTTTTCTTCCCGTGTTCATGCTTACAGGTCAGGAAGGAAAATTATTTCATCCATTGGCTTATACAAAAACATTTATACTGATTGTTGACGCATTGCTTGTAGTAACGTTAGCTCCGGTGTTGATCTCCTTTTTCATGAAGGGGAAATTCAAAAGCGAAAACACAAATCCGATTAACCGTTTTTTGGAAAGGGTTTATGAGCCAATCATCCGTTGGGTAATGAAATGGCGCAAGACTACAATAGCGATCAACTTAGCCGCACTTGCCATCAGCGTTCCTCTGATTATCAGCCTGGGTTCTGAATTCATGCCGCCATTGGATGAACAATCAATCCTGTTTATGCCCATCACATTGCCCGACATTTCCAATGCAGAAGTGAAACGGATTTTACAAGTGCAGGATAAGATAATCCACTCCATACCTGAAGTTGATAAAGTTCTTGGTAAGGCGGGAAGGGCAAGTACTGCAACGGATAATTCGCCAATCAGCATGATTGAAACTATCATCATGCTTAAACCAAAAAGTGAGTGGCGTCCGGGAGTAACCAAAAAAGATATTATTAATGAGTTGGATGGCAAACTGCAAATACCTGGTGTTGTCAACGGATGGACGCAACCCATCATCAACCGGATCAACATGCTGGCAACAGGCATCCGCACAGACGTTGGCGTGAAAGTGTACGGTCAACGACTAGACACGATCTATTCAATATCTAAAAAAGTTAAAACAGCTCTTGAAAAAATACCCGGAGTAAAAGATTTGTATGTGGAGCCCATCATCGGGGGAAAGTATTTGGTGGTGGATACGAAGCGCGAAGAAATTGGTCGCTATGGGTTAACAATTGATGAAGTTAATATGATCGTGGAGTCAGCCATAGGCGGAACTCCAATTACGCGCACCATCGAAGGTCGCCAGCGGTTTTCAGTTAATGTTCGCCTGGCACAAGATTACAGGAACAGTTTAGATCAGCTTAAACGCATCCCCATCCAAACTGCCGCTTTAGGAACAATACCACTTTCCGCAGTGGCCGACCTTCGGTTTGAAGATGGCCCACCGATGATCAATTCAGAAAATGCAATGCTTCGAGGCGCAGTACTTTTCAACGTTCGTGATCGTGACCTCGGTAGCACTGTGCAAGAAGCCATTGATAAACTTAATGCTGAGCTAACAAATTTGCCCAGCGGTTACTATGTTGAATGGAGCGGTCAATATGAAAATCTGATTCGCAGCAAAAAAACATTGACCCTAATTGCACCAATAGTCTTGATTGTCATTTTCCTCTCCTTATACTTTGCCTTCAACTCTATCCGCGAGGCATTCTTCAGTTTGATAACTGTTCCTTTCGCACTTATCGGAGGAGCATACATGATTTATTTTTATGGCGTCCACTTATCAGTTGCTGTTGCCGTGGGTTTTATTGCTTTGTTTGGAATTGCCGTAGAGACTGGTGTTGTCATGGTGATCTATCTCAATGATGCGATGAGGCAACTAGTCGAACTGAAGGGTAATTCTCGCGAAACAATTTCAATGGATGAATTGAAAGAATATGTAATTGCCGGAGCAGCAAAACGGCTTCGCCCGAAATTGATGACAGTGTCCGTTGCGTTGTTCGGTTTGGTGCCGGTGTTGTGGGCTACAGGTGTTGGTTCCGATGTAATGCAACCTATTGTGCTGCCCATGATTGGAGGCGTGCTGACATCATCTACGCATATACTCCTCGTCACTCCATTGATATTTTTAATGACCAAAGAATATGAACTTAAAAAACTTGGCAAACTTGAAATCCATGAAATCAAACATTAAGGTAACATTTGTAGTCATCGGCTTGTTTGCTGCATGGCCCTTGGTTGCACAAAAACGTGCAACGCTCGACAGCATCCTTTTGGTTGTTAAGGAAAACAACCCGATGCTAAAGAATTTTCGTTACCGCGCTGAAGCGATGACTTCCTTTGCAGCAGGTGCGAAAAGCCTGATGGCGCCAGAAGTTGGCGGTGGCCCGTGGATGTTGCAATATAAGAAAACCGAAGATCCGCAAAGCCAGGGACAGATTATGCTCTCGGTGCAGCAGAAGTTTACAAACCCTGCGAAGCTTCGCGCCAATCAGTCATATCTGAATTCAAAGTCTGCAATAGAAAAGGCTGACGAAACATTTACGTACAATGAATTAAGAGCCCTTGCCAAGACTGCCTACTATCAATGGCTGGTGTTGGAGAAAAAGAAAAAAGTGCTTCAGGAAAATGAAGAGATTATCCGGTTGGTTTTGAAAATAAGCCAGGCTCGTTATCCATACAACCAATCGAAACTTGGGAATATCTTCAAGGCAGAGGGCAGGTTGAGCGAAGTACAAAACATGATCCTGATGAACGATAATGAAATCATTCAGAAAAATATTCTGCTTAACCAATTGATGAACATTCCAAAAGACATTCGCTACACCATTGACACAACACAACAGTACCGCGATTTTGTACCAGAACTTGTAGACACGCTGACTTTCGCGCAAAGCCGCAGTGATGTAAAAAAAATTGACAAGACAATTCAATCGATGCGTTTCAACCAGGCATTGGAAAAAGTGCAGTCGAAGCCTGACTTTACCATTGGCTACAACCACATGATCCCAAGAGGAAGTGGAATGCCAAGTCAATTCATGTTGCTTGGAATGATTTCCGTTCCGATTGCACCGTGGTCTTCCAAAATGTACAAGTCTAATGTAAAAGGCATGGACGGCCAGATTGAAGCAATGAAACAAGAACGTGAATCGATACTAAACGAGTTACAGGGGATGACAGCCAGTATGGTGAATGAAATCAACACACTGAACCAGCAAATATCCAATTACGAAAAACGAATTATTCCGGTGCTCCGCAAGAATTATGAAACGCTAATGCTTGCTTACCAGGAGAACAAGGAAGAACTGTATATAGTTATCGATGCCTATGAAACGTTAATCATGTCGCAAGCACAATATTTGGACACAATGAGAAGGTATTATGAAATGGTTGTCAACTATGAGAAGTTACGTGAGAAATAAGATGAACACGCTGATGAATAAAAGTAATGCAGCCAACTTGATGGTGATTGTTGCACTTTTGCTTTCCGCCTGCAAGTCGGGTTCTGAAAAGGAACAAGCGCACCAACATGACGAGTACACGTGCCCGATGCACCCGCAAATTGTCCAGGACAAACCAGGCAGTTGCCCAGTCTGTGGGATGGACTTGGTGAAAAAATCGAATGGTGGAAATGAAATTACTGTTACTGAAGACTTACGCGATTTAATCAAGCCAACCAACTCCTCGGTAGTATCGGCAATTCAAACTATTCATCCTGAAAAGAAAACTATGACTGTGAAGGTCAGCGCTCCGGGTGCAATCAGTTATGATACACGCAGAACATACTCTATTCCGGTTCGCTTTAGTGGACGGATCGAAAAGCTATATCTAAAATATAACTACCAGCCAGTAAAAAAAGCACAGGTAATTATGGACATATACAGTCCCGAGCTTGTTACCGCGCAACGTGAATTGCTTTACGTTGTGAAAGAACAGAAAGAGGATGATCAACTTCTTAAGTCCTCGAAAGAAAAACTTTTTTTACTTGGACTTACGGAAGATCAAGTAGATAACATCATTACAACGGGTAAAGAAACATTTGCAATCCCCGTACTAAGTCCATACTCGGGTTACATAGTTGAATCAACAAACGCAGGGCCATTATTGCAGCCGTCAGTTGAGTCAGGTGCAATTGGGATGGGTGGTGGAGGAATGAATGCAAAGGGAGGTAACAAACAATTATCAACGGCTATGAATGGGTCTTCCTCGGCTGCATCATCGGGTGAGCAAATTTCCATTCGTGAAGGAATGTACGTTACTACAGGACAAAGTTTATTCAAAGTTATTGATGGCACCCGCCTCTGGGCGGAACTTTATTTCGCATCAAGCGAAGGAGTTCAAATCCAAAAAGGGGAAACAATAAAATTAATTGTCAAAGGTTCTGAGATTGAGATTACATCACGTGTTGATTTCATTCAACCATTTTTCACTGAAGGCAAACAATTCCTTCAGGTGCGCTCTTATTTAATTGACGATAGAAATAATCTTCGAGTGGGCCAATTGGTCACCGCCCAAATCGAACAAACACATAACGAATCTTTGTGGGTTCCAAAAAAAGCCGTTCTTGATCTTGGTATTCAACAAATTATTTTCTTGAAAAGTGATAGAACGTTTACTCCATTCAAAGTGAAAACAGGATTGGAGTCTGAAGGCTGGATTGAGATCACTGGTGGATTGGAAGAATCCTCTGAGATTGCTTCAAATGCGCAATACCTCGTGGATAGCGAAAGTTTTATAAAAATCAGTAATCCGTAATCCGTAATCAGTATGAGGAAATTCATTCAACATATCGCCGTCATTCTCATTGCAGGATTGTCCGCATGTGAAAGCAAAAAAGATGGAGCGCAAAATGCGGAAGCCTCTCAGACGTACATGTGCCCGATGCATCCTCAAATTGTACAGGATAAACCGGGTAGTTGTCCGATCTGCGGAATGGATTTAGTGAAAGTCACAGCAGGGGGAGATAAATCGGAAGTAACCTTGAGCGAAAGCCAGATAGAATTGGCCAACATTACTGTGCAACCGGTGACTGTACAGTCCATTGGTAACAGCATCCTTCTGAATGGAAAACTGAAAGAAGATGAAACCCAAACCAAGGTGATAAGCACCCGTGTACCTGGACGACTGGATAAACTTTTCATTAGAGAAACAGGCACGCGTATTAATGAAGGTCAGATCATTTATGAGATCTACAGTGAGCAACTACTCACTTATCAACGAGAATATTTATTGGCTCTCGACCAGTCAAAATCAACTGGTAGTAGCCAATATGAATCTTACCTCCAGGCAGCCAAAAAGAAACTATGGCTGTATGGAATGACTGAAGAACAAATTCATGAGCTATCAACTTCAAAGACCACCAATTCCCGGATTCAATATGCTGCGCCTGCTTCGGGTGTCGTAACTGATGTCATGGTTGTAGAAGGTCAATATGTTGCTGAGGGAACAGCCATCTATCGGTTAGAAAATTTAAACAAGTTATGGGTTGAAGCGGAATTATATCCGCATGAAGCCTCTCTGATAAAGATGGGCGATCGGATAACTATTCACGTAAACAGATTTGAAAATCAACCGATGGAGAGCAAAGTAATTTTCCTTTCACCAGAATATCGTCAGGGAACTCAAATCTTTGTTTTAAGGGCTAGTCTAGCAAATTCTAATTATAGTTTCGTTCCTGGTATGCAAGCTGAGATTGTGTTCGAACATTCGAGAAAGAAAGCGCTCACACTTCTCTCTGATGCTGTGATCCGGGAGGAGAAGACGAGCCACGTTTATAAAAAAACCGGCAAGGGGAAGTTCAAAGCTCAAATGATCACAACAGGGCTGGAAAATTTTAATACGGTTGAAGTTACAAGTGGAGTGGAAGAAGGCGACTCGATTGTGGTTACAGGCGCTTACTTGCTTTACAGCGAAATTGTTTTGAAGAAGGGAGTTAACCCGATGGCCGGACACCATAGCGGAAACAACATGATGACAACGACCTCTTCATCACCAGAACTAAGTGTTGCGCAATCATTCTCTGTTGATCCAAAATTCACGCAGCAACTTCGAACACTGCTTGAACCCTACCTCAAAATAAAAGATGCGCTGGTGGCCTCCGATACTAAGTTGGCTTCCGCCCAGGCAAATGAATTCAACATCGCTCTTGAAAAAGTGGACATGAGTCTTCTCCAAGGAGATATTCACATGAAGTGGATGGAAAATCTGAAGGGCATGAATGGAGCTTCGAAACTTATTCTGGCTTCGAAGGATATCAGGATTCAACGAGCCTCTTTTTATAAACTAACCAATGAGCTTTACACATCCATTAAAACATTTGGCGTACAAGGCCTTCATGCCTATTACCAATATTGCTCGATGGCCTTTGACAATAAGGGAGCATATTGGATTAGTCATGAAAAAGAAATCAGCAATCCATATTTTGGAGAACAGATGTTGAGATGTGGTGAAACGAAGGAGGATTTAAAGTAAAAGCAATGGCAAAACCCTGTTGTGAAACTGTTGATCCAAAGCCCACACCCACGTGGAGGATGTGGATGAAACGCGGTTGGTATATTGTGCTGGGAATAATTGTATTAATACTTCTTTGGAATCAATTCCATTCATGATAAGAAAAAAAATAATGGCTGAAAACAGAAATTATATCCCCGCACTTAAATACGACTGGCTCACGAAAGTGTATGATCCGGTACTTCAGTTTACCATGCCCGAAAGAAAATTTAAAACAGCATTGATCAATCAAATGAAAATGAGTCCGAATGACCGAGTACTTGATTTTGGGTGTGGTTCGCTTACCCTTTCGATCATGGCCGCTCAAGCCCATCCGCAGGCAGAATTCTTTGGTGTGGATATAGACGAAAAGATTCTAACCATTGCAAATGAAAAGCTGATTAATTCCGGATTGACCGTTGATGTTAAGCAATACAATGGAAGTAAGTTGCCATACCCCGATAATTATTTTGATAGGGTGATGTCAAGTCTGGTGTTTCATCACCTCACGCTACGACAGAAATATTTTGCATTGGAAGAAATCCAAAGAGTGCTGAAGCCATCTGGCGAGTTACATATTGCTGATTTCGGTAAACCAGCAACTTTTTTCCAGCGAATCGGATTTTACGGCATTCAATTGCTGGATGGATTTGAAACAACAAGTGACAACGTAAAAGAGTTATTGCCACAAGCGATTGAAGAAATCTTTTCCCTGGTTGAAGAGACGGGATATTTCAAGACTCTTTTCGGTACGGTAAGATTGATGAAAAGCGTAAAAAATGTTGATATGATTTTATAACAGAAAATAAATTTTAAACAAACAATTAACTATGAAAACTAAAATGATGACGCTTTGCCTGGTTCTGGGTAGCTGGGTGGCCAATGCACAAAATGATCATGCTGCAATGAAAGACGACAAAAAAATGGATCAGAATATGGCCATGTTCAAGGATGCCAAACTGGGCATAGCCTATGAGCACTATGTTCACTTAAAGGATGCTTTGGTTGCATCAAAAGCGGATGATGCAAAAATGGGCGCAGGTGAATTACAGAAAGCATTGAAAGATGTAAGTGGTTCAACGGCCGCCAGTAAAGCGGCTTCAATGATTGCTGCATCATCTGATCTGACAGAGCAACGCAAAGCATTCAGCACGTTAAGTAGTGAGATGGCCACACTGCTTAAAGGTGGTAAACTTTCGATGGGCATGTTATACCTCGATTTTTGTCCGATGGCAAATAATAATGAAGGTGCGTATTGGGTTTCAAACGAAAAGGCAATCAAGAATCCTTATTTCGGAGATGCGATGTTAAAATGCGGAAGCGTGAAAGAAATGATTCATTAATAGCAGGTGAGGATCAGGAGGTGGAGTAGGCAATTGCCGAAACGCCTCTTACCTCTTGCATGAATATACTCCATAAGAATTTTTTTTGAAGGAATATGAAAAAGAAGCAAACTGTAAAACCTTCCTCTCAAGGCAAAAAAGGAAAGTTAAAGTGGAGTGAGATTCTTATAACTGCTTTGGCCATTGTAACCATTGGAGGTTGGTTTGTTTGGCTGGTTGTGCATGTTTACAATCAGGAAAAACACGAATCCGAAATGCAGGAGTCTTACAAGGCATCACTTCCTGCTCCAGGCGTTTCTATTAATCATAAACTGGTATGCATGGTAAACAATACTTACATGGGTGTTGATCAAATACCAGTGCCGCTACAAGAAAAGACCTACTATGGTTGTTGCGATAAGTGCGTAAGAGACCTCCTCACGAATGAAACTGTTCGCTTTGCGATTGATCCGTATAGCAAACAAAAGGTAGACAAGGCTCTTGCTTTCATTACGATGAGTCAGGCCAAGTCTGGCACTATACTTTATTTTGAATCTGAACAAAACGCTAAAAAATATTTAAAAAAATGAAACGGAGAGAATTTATAAAACTATCGGGTGTAGCTGCTACTGTGCTGACCATACCACCTGCCATGCAAAGTTGCATGGACAACATGAACATGAATATGAACATGGGATCAAATGCAGTGACGGTTAAAGAAGGTTTGTTTACTTCACCACTTTCTTTTCCCAATATAATGACGTCCAATTTCTCAATGAACGCCAAGGGCAACTCGGCTGCTCTTCTGGGTAGTCAAGCTGCTTCAGTGTTAGGATATTCAGGAGGAATTTTAGGTCCCACTTTGAAAGTGAACAATGGATCAGCGATTGCCATGCCCTTTTTGAATAGTTTATCGGAGGAAACCAACATTCATTGGCATGGCCTGTTGGTGCCGGCCAATATGGACGGGCATCCAAAAAATATTATTCAAAGCGGAGCTTCTTTTGATTTCAGCTTACCAATAAATCAACGGGCGGGAACGTACTGGTATCATCCACACCCACACGGTAAAACAGCTAGGCAAGTTTTTATGGGACTGGCTGGGTTTTTCATAGTCAATGATGTAGAAGAACAAGCGCTCAATCTTCCATCGGGCGACCAGGAACTGCTTTTGGTAATTCAGGATAAAAGGATTGAGAATGGTCAATTAAATTATTCTCCATCGATGAATGAAATAATGACCGGCTATACAGGAGAATATGTTTTGGTTAATGGAACCTATGCACCCCTCCACACAGTCAACACACGTTATTATCGCCTGCGTGTTTTGAATGGCTCCACTGCGCGCGTGTACAACATTGCCTTTAGCGACAATCTTTCATTTGATGTCATCGGAGCAGACGGTGGTTTGCTGGCACAACCTCAATCGGTCACCTCTTTACTCCTGGGTCCTGGCGAACGTGCCGACATATTGGTAAGCTTCAAAGGGCTCGCCACTAGTAAGGAAATTTTTCTGATGAACAAAACCTTCAGTGGTGGTGCACAAGGGCAGCAAGAATTCAAGATCATGAAGTTTGTGGTTGATCAGCAAGCCACCGATTCATTTACAGTTCCTGGTCAATTGTCCACCATCCAAAAAATCCCTTCAGCATCGGCTTCCAAAACCCGTACGATGAAAATCAAAGGCATGATGGAAGGGATGAATATGAATGGAAACATGGGAAGCGGCATGCACACCATCAACGATAAAGTTTATGACCTCAACCGGATTGATGAAACCGTAAATGCGGGCGCTACTGAAATCTGGGAGTTCGATAACTCGGAAGGTGATGAAATCCATCCGATGCACATTCATGGTGTTCAGTTTCAGATTCTCTCCAGAACTGGTGGCAGAGGTTCGCTGCTGGTAACAGAGCAAGGCTGGAAAGATACCGCTCTGGTGATGCCGCGTGAAAAGGTAAAAGTGATCATGACATTTCCTCAAGATAAGGGAGCATTTGTTTTCCACTGCCACAATCTCGAACATGAAGACGATGGAATGATGCTCAACTACGAAGTTGTATAAGTTGTATAATCAAACATAATGTAACTCACATGAAAACAACTATAATACTGTTCCTGATTTTGTTAAACGCGAACGTTTTTGCTCAGCACGACCATAGTTCGGGGCATAGCAATGCGCCTTCGCACCCCAAAAAGGAAGCAACACATTCCCATCGTGCAGTGGCGGAGTTTCAAGCTCAACTGCGCGAGGTCTTTACAGCAAGTTTGCAATTGAAGGATGGACTTATTTCTTCTGATGCCGCCAAGGCTACGGTCACCGTCTCGGATATTAAAACAGTACTGTCGAAAGTTGATTTAAGTCTTCTGAAAGAGGAAGCGCTGATGGACTGGATGATGTACTTGAAAATACTCAATGAAAATCTGGATATCATTAGTAATACGGAAGACCTGTTATTGCAACGAAAAGCATTCTCAGCATTCAGTGATGCACTGTACAAAAGCCTGAAAGAATTCGGAACAGGGGGCATCATGGTTTACTATGACTATTGCCCCATGGCCAATAATAATGCCGGTGCGTACTGGTTGAGCAGCACCAAAGAAATAAAAAACCCGTACATGGGCGAACAAATGTTGAGCTGTGGAAAAATAAAAGAGACCATTCAATAAATAAAAACAATTAATTAAAATTAAAATGAACATTAAAACAACACTACTGGTACTCGCGCTTGCACTTTCTTCGGGATTGCTGCGCGCACAAACGGATGAGCAAAAAGTGAAAGATGTTTTATCATCTTACAAAAATGCTCTTGAAAAACTGGATGTAAAAGGAACGGACGCACTGTTTGTTGCCAACAGCCAGATTATTGAATCCGGAAAAGTAGAAGGCACCTATCAGGATTACCTCGCTCATCACATCGGTCCAGAGCTTGGAGATTTCACTTCTTTCAAATTTGAAAACTATAAAGCAGAAGTTACGCTGGCAGGTGACTATGCCTTTGCCGTGGAGACCTACAACTATGTGATTGTGTTGAAGAAAGACAACAGTGAAATAAAGCGCAGGGGTGTGGCCTCATCTTTCCTGAAAAAGGAAAACGGAACGTGGAAGGTTGTGCACATGCACAATTCTTCGCGCAAGCCGTGATCAATTTTAAAACTGCATTTTTTAACTAGCCTGACTTAAATCCACAAAACCTCAAAGATTATGAAACAATACTTTCTCAGTCTATTCTTTCTTCTGGCGTTTGTATTTGTATTCGCCCACGGTGGGAAGAAACACAAAAAAGACACTACGAAAACAAGTATGGACTCGACTATGAACATGGGCGAAGAAAAGGAGCACATACAGGGTGATACAATTCACCATCATGATGAGGGAATGGAAATTGATGAATCCAAAGTAACAGCCGATTTTGATGACTTTCCTACTTTGCATCCGCTCATTGTCCATTTTGCAATCGTACTCATCCTTGTGGCGGCAGCTATGCAATTGGCAAATCTCTACTTTATGAAAAAAGAAATTGCATGGATTATTACGGGCATTCTTTTGGTGGGGGTGCTGGCTGCATGGGTTGCCGGAAAGAATTTTCATCCGCATACACATGGCATCAGCGATCATGCACAGCTAGTGCTGGATCAACACGACAAATGGGCCGATTGGACGATCTATTCGGGCATCATCGCACTATTAGTGCAAGCAGCCAACCTATTTGTGTTTGCAGGTAAACGTTGGGCGGGCGCAGTAGTGGCAGTTGTGCTTGTCGTTTCGGCCTACAGTGTTTCTTGTGCCGGTCACTATGGCTCACAGTTAGTTCATATTGAAGGCATCGGCCCTCAAGGAAAATTTCTGGAAATGGAGCACCACCACTAATCTCTTACAAATTTATAAATACGCAACTTTTAAACACAAACACTATGAAAAAATCAATCTTAACGATTGCTATCCTGATTGCAGGATTTACAGTTGGCTCAGTTTTAATGACAAGCTGCGGCAGCAAGAAAAGCGAACAAATGGAAGGAGAAGATCACCACCACGATGAAGCGGATTCCACGGCGACAACTTACGCATGCCGCATGCACCCGGAAGTAACCGGAAAGGAAGGCGACAAGTGTTCAAAATGCGGAATGAAATTGGAAGCCATGAAGAAAACAGACAGCACTGAACATCATCAAGATCATTAACAGAGCATGAGACTGGTTACGGCCATAGTTTTAGGTTGGACATTACTGCTAATGATTGTGTCAAGAACTGCTTTCGCGCAAGGCAATGTCGTGTCCGCTTCAAAAGATGTTGCTACTTCTCGCAAAGACAGTCGCGTTGAATATGATCTATACATCGATCATCTGAAAGTGAATTACACCGGAAAGGAACGAATGGCTCTTGGTATCAATGGAGGTATCCCTGGCCCGGTATTACATTTCACCGAAGGGGATACTGCCATTATCCGTGTGCACAATAAACTAGTGCACGAAGAGACTTCGATTCATTGGCACGGATTGCTCCTGCCAAGCGAAGAGGATGGAGTTCCATACCTGACCACAGCTCCAATCAAAGGGGGACATACGCATACGTTTAAATTTCAATTGAAGCAATCCGGCACCTATTGGTATCACTCACACACCATGCTGCAGGAACAATCAGGAGTTTATGGCTCCATTGTTATTCATCCAAAAAATTGGAAAGAACAAAAGGAGCAGGTAGTGATGCTCAGCGACTGGACTGACGAAAACCCACATGAGGTCTTGCGCAACTTGAAACGCGGATTAGATTGGTACGCAGTGAAAAAGAATGCAGTGCAAAGCTGGGGTGAGGCGCTTGCCAAGGGTTATATAAAAGACCTGGCAAAAACAGAATGGGCACGCATGCCAGCTATGGATGTTTCCGATGTGTTTTACAACAACTTTTTCATAAACGGCCAGGCCGAAAGTTTATTCGCGAATGCAAAACCAGGTGACACGATCAGGCTGCGCATCATCAACGGGTCAGCGTCATCATACTTCTGGCTCAATTATGGCGGAGCGAAAATGAAAATTGTGGCAGCCGATGGCCAGCCCGTGCAACCTGTGGAAGTGGATAAAATTCTGATTGCAATAGCGGAGACATACGATATAGAAGTAAAAATTCCAGACGATGGGATGGCCTACGAATTCAGGGCAACAGCTATGGATATTTCCGGCTATGCCTCGCTTTTCTTAGGCGAGGGAATGAGAATGAAAGCGACCGATATGCCCAAGTTCGATTACTTCGGTATGATGCGCGAGATGAACATGATGATGAGCGGCATGAAAGGAATGGACATGTCCGGTATGGATATGGGTGAAATGAAAGGCATGAGGATGGACAAGCACGTGGGGCACGACATGAACAAAATGAAAATGGATGATGAAAAGATGCCCATGAAAGACTCATCGATGAATGAAATGAAAATGGACTCGACCATGATCATGCCGAAAGACACTGCGATGGAAAGCATGAATATGCCGGGCATGGATATGAGCAAGGAGGATGAAATCACATTGACCTACGACATGCTGCGTTCACCCGAACCAACAACATTGAAAGAAGGTCGCCCCATGCGGGAGATAAAACTTTCCCTCACAGGAAACATGATCCGATATGTATGGTCCTTCGATGATAGGACCCTTTCGAAATCGGATAAAATTCTAATTAAAAAGGGAGAAAACGTGAGGATGGTGCTGTTCAATAACACTATGATGCGCCATCCGCTTCATCTGCATGGCCACTTCTTCAGGTTCATCAATGCACAGGGTGAATACTCACCGATGAAACACACTTTTGACATTGCACCCATGCAGACCGTTACCATTGAATTTTATGCCAATGAAGAAAAGGATTGGTTCTTCCACTGCCACATACTCTACCATATGATGGCCGGCATGGCAAGGGTAGTGAGTTATGAAGACTCGCCAGCCAATAGCCAAGTTACTGCTCAAGACCAGCAAAAAGTTTTTAAAGAAGATAAGATGGTCTATTTGTGGGGACAAACAAAAATTGCAAGCGATGCAGTATTTGGTTATGTCAATTTGGTTGGGAACAAGGGCATTCTTGGATCAACGTACCGGGTGAGCTATAAAAATAAATACGAATTCCAGCCCGACTATCAACGCTTCCTTGATAAAAAACAATTTCTCTCCGCTTTTATAGGGGCAGATATTCGCAATACTTTTCAAGTTGTTGAAAATGGACAAAGTGTTGATCGCAAAGTGGGTGTTGTAGGCCTGCGATATTTGCTGCCGATGTTCCTTCTAACCGAACTGAGGTTGGATCACAAAGGCGAAGTCCGCTTCCAGCTTTCTCGCAGCGACATTCCAATTACCCGAAGGCTCCGTCTTAGTCTGACCGCAAACACTGACAAAGAATTCAATATTGATTTTGACCATAACATTGGAAAGAGGTTTTACATCCATGCATCTTATGACTCGGATTATAAATACGGAACAGGGTTGACAATTCTTTGGTAGTTCTTAAATTATGAATGATATGGAACAGCATCAGCTTTTACTTGAAATAATTACAAAGTATAAAAGCGACCCATCCTCTGTTTACAACACTTGGTTTATTGGCAGTGATGAGAGGCTCAAAGCATTTCGTGCAATCAGACGGGGTGTAGTGCAAGTCATAGATGATATTAGAGAGAATCGATTTGGTAATGACTTTAAGGGGTCTTCCCTTGAGTTTGTGCTCAAGGCTATCACGGAGCAAAAAGAGGTGTTTGAAGGAGCGGCCCATCCATTTTATTGGAAACCTAAGCTCAGGATTCCTGACATCTACGAGAATGAAACCAACAAGCAGTCCTTTGGTCAATTTTTGGAGAATTGTAACAACGCAACCAGGGAAGATCAGATCATCAAAGAAATAATCAAGCTTGATCAATTGAAAATAAAAGGACTTGGTCCGGCTGTGGCAAGTATTCTTTACTTCCTTCATCCAACTATTATTCCACCATTTAATACAGCCATCGTCAATGGTTTCAATTACCTGTTTCGCGATAAGAAAAAATTGGGAAGCTGGTCGGAGTATTTAAAAATGCGTGATGTCATTCTAAAGGCGAATCAGGATTTTAAAAGTGAATTATCCACCGATCTAGGTGCCGTTGCTGGATTACTTTTTGAAATTGGCTCAAAGAATATAATCATCGAAGGTCAGGTTATTGATGAAGAAGAAAAAGCCAAACTGCTCAAGCAATATGACAAACGTCACAAAGAAGTTTTAAGCGAGAAGCACGAGGAAGACATCCACACGGAGATGCAATATCATCTGCTGAAGATTGGAAAGGCGTTGGGTTACGATCCGATTGCCGCAGCAAACGATCGAGTGAAATGTTATGGCGAAATCAATTTCTCTTTTATCAGCTTACCAAAATTTCCGGGACTGAAACTTGAAAAAGAAACCCTGAACACAATTCAATTGATTGATGTGATCTGGTTTGAAAAGAATTCAGACAAAGCAGTGTGCGCCTTTGAAGTGGAGAAAAGTACTTCCATCTACTCAGGCATTTTAAGGCTTAGCGATCTGGCATTTTCTTTTACCAATAATCACACCGCTCTTTTCATTATCATTCCTGATAACCGGGAGAAAGATGTTGTTTTGCAATTGAAGCGCCCGTCCATCAAGAATAATAACGTGAGCATTAAATACATTTTGTTCTCCGACTTGCGCGAACATTGTGATGCGCTTTGCAAGTTTGGGGATAGTCACAAGATTTTGGAAAAGATCGCTAAAACTGTTTAGACAATATCAAAGTACTCCTGGATCAGAAATAACCCGAACTTAGCATGTTTAATTAAATTAATAGTAAAGGCGTATAATCAGATAATCATGAAAGCTCTTTTAAATAATTTTTCTCATCGAGTATTTTATATTCTTCTAATCAGCCTATTTTCTTGCACTGGAAAATCCGCTCAACAATCCACCGCTCCTGAACAAGTCAGTATAGCGAACAAGATTGAGCTAAAAGACATGAATGGTCAGCCAATCAACCTGAGCGAGTATCGTGGCAAAACAATTTTCATTAATTTCTGGGCAACCTGGTGTGGACCCTGCATCAAAGAAATGCCTTCTATTGAACGGGTCAGCAACGTGCTGAAGGAAAGTGAGATTGAGTTTCTTATTGCCTCCAATGAAACGGTCGAACAAATACAGAGCTTCAAGACAAAAAGGAATCTCAACCTTCATTACGTACAATTGCAAAACCTAGAAGCACTCGGCATCCCTGCATTGCCAACTACGTATATCATAAATCCTGCCGGTGAGTTAGTCTTTTCAGAGACCGGCTCACGCGAGTGGGATACCCCAGCCAACATCGAACTACTAACCAAAATCACCAAAGACCATGACTAACCAATTTACATTTTTGTTTGCACTCCTGATCATTGCCGGATGCAGCGTTAAAAAAGATGAGCCCTTGCGCGTAACAGCCATCAACTCACCTGCGGGTACTTCAAGCGCGGAACCATTTCTATTTACGTCAGGTGACAATGTCACCTACTTATCCTGGGTTGAAAAAAATGATACAAAAAGCGAATTCAAATTTTCGAAACTGAATGGTGATAGCTGGTCGGCTCCTACTTTGATTGACTCTGGTCGCAACTGGTTTGTAAACTGGGCTGACTATCCAATGATGGCTGTTAGTGGAAATCAATTCATTGCCCACTATCTCGACAAAAGTGGCGACGGTACGTATGCCTACGACATTAAATTCACCTCGTCTGCTGATGGAGGTACATCATGGTCGCCGGCTGCTGTTTTACATGACGATGGCAAACAGGCTGAACATGGATTTGTATCGCTGGCGCCTTATGGTGAAAACTTTTTTATTGCCTGGCTTGACGGTCGCAACACGGTGATGGAGGGCATGGAAGGAATGGATCATCAGGAAGGACATCACGGTCAAATGAGCCTTCGTGCCGCAGTGGTGGACAAGAGCGGAAAAAAAATAAGCGAATGGGAACTCGACAATCGCACATGCGATTGCTGCCAAACAAGTGCAGCCATTACCAACAATGGCCCGGTGGTGGTCTATCGCGACCGTTCCGATGATGAAATCAGAGACATGTCCATCGTGCGCTATGTAAATGGAGAATGGACACAGCCAAAATCCATCTACGATGATAAATGGAAAATTGCCGGTTGTCCGGTAAACGGCCCGCGTGTGGTTTCGCAAGGAAATAAGTTGGCGATAGCATGGTATTCAGTGCCCGAAGGAAAATCGAAGGTGACCGTCATTTTCTCCAATGATGGTGGCGCAACATTCGGGCAACCCATTCAAGTTGACGAAGGCGCTGCCATTGGCCGGGTGGATATTGTAATGCTCGATAGTGAAACAGCTTATGTTATCTGGATGGAGGGCACAACAATCAAAGGAGCTAAGGTTACAGAGAAAGGGAAGGAACCTTCATCCGTAATTGCCGCGTCTTCTGAATCACGCTCCAGCGGTTTTCCGCAAGTAACCAAATCTGGTAATCAGTTAGTATTTGCCTGGACTGATGACAAAGAGAAAGTTGTGAAAACCGCATTGGTAAAACTGTAAATAGAGGTCGCAAAACAGTAAACAAATTGAACTTATAACAACAGAAATCATGAAATTAGCTTCTTTACTTGTAGTATTTCTGTCCGCCTTTCAGTGGGCACACGCACAACTCAATCTACCCAACGCCAGCCCCGATGCTGAGTTTAAGCAGCAAATTGGTTTCACTGAGGTGGAAGTAAAATACTCCCGGCCAAGTGCCAGGGGAAGAATAATATTTGGCGGGCTCGTTCCTTTCGGAGAAGTATGGCGCACTGGGGCGCATGATGCCACCACGCTTCAGTTCTCAGAACCCGTAAAGTTGAACGGCTACGATATACCGGCGGATACATTTTCATTGTTCACCATCCCTAATCAAAATGAGTGGACAATCATCATCAATAAAACTGCTAAGATGCATGGCTCTTCGGACTACACGCGGGAACAAGACCTCATTCGATTTACCGTAAAGCCAGAGAAGTCTCCGCGGTACTACGAAACTTTTACCATCGAAATAAATGACTTTTCAAAAGAGGAAGCTGGCTTATACTTACTCTGGGAAAACACACAGGTAAAACTGACCATCAAAGCAAATGTGGATGATAAGGTGATGGCCGAAATCAATGAACGCATCAATGTAAAGAAGGAAGAACGTCCAAGTCTTTTTTATCAATCGAGTTTGTACTACTTCAATAATAATAAAGATTTGAAACAGGCGTATGCCTGGGTACAAATAGCGAATGGCAAAACACAAGATGCCGCTTACCTTCAATTGCAGGCGAAAATAGAGGCGGTTATGAATGACTATGCTTCTGCACTAAAAACACTTAAAGCATCTACCGATCTGGCTACCACAAAAAAACAAGAACAGGTTATTGCAGCAAATGAAAAACTTCGCGTAGAGTGGGCGACTAAAACAGGTAAAAAGTAATGTTGATGAGAAATGTAACACTTACAATATTCATTCTGATCTCTGTATCGTATTCATTTGCGCAAAAGAGCAACGGAACAATTGACCTGAAGCAAAGCAAGCTGGAATGGACAGGCAAAAAGCTGGGTGGTGAACACTATGGCGAAATTCAATTATCCTCCGGATACCTGACCTTCGATAAAAAGAAATTGACCGGAGGCTCTTTTGAAATGGATATGACCACTATTACCTGTGTAGATATTACCGATGCAAAACAAAACAAGCGATTGGTGGATCATCTGAAGTCAGAAGACTTTTTTTCAGTAACGGGCTTTCCCAAATCCACCTTTGCTATTAGTAAGATTGAAGTAAAATCTACGACCGATTATCTGATTACCGGAAACCTAACCATTAAGGGAAAAACAAATCTGGTTGCATTCCCGGCAAAAGTTGAGTTGGCAAATGGTCAGACAAGAGCAGAAGCTATACTGGTATTTGATCGTAGCAAGTTCGATGTCAAGTTTGGTTCGCAGTCATTCTTTGAAAACTTGGGCGATAAGCTGGTGTACGATGATGTGGAAATGAAAGTAATCTTAGTCCTGAACCAGCAGTAGACTTTAAATCAAGTGCGTATGGAACATCAACATGAAAGTCAGCAATACACCTGCCCGATGCACCCGGACATCATCAAGAATGGGCCAGGCAAATGCCCTAAATGCGGAATGAACCTTGTGCCATTGACTGGTGGCAAGCAGGAGCATGCAATGCCTTCTAAAATGGAAGCAGTGGGTATTGACGAATCGGATCAATCTCCGCCACTATACTACTGTCCAATGTTATGCGAGGGTGATAAGAAATATCAGGAACCCGGCAATTGTCCCGTATGTGGTATGCATCTCGTCTCTACTCAGAAAGAACCGAAGGTTGCGGCAAAGCTTGCGCCAATGCCATTTATTAAAAGCAAAAAAGCGAAGGAGGATGTAAAAGCTGATGCCGGTGGCGACGACTACTATTGCCCAATGCTTTGCGAGGGCGATAAGAAGTATCCCAAATCTGGAAATTGCCCGGTGTGTGGAATGCATCTCGTCAAGGAAGAAAAGCTGAGGCCTAAACCAGTAGAATATACATGTCCAATGCACCCGGAGGTGATTAGAAACGAACCGGGTAGTTGCCCGATCTGTGGAATGGACCTTGTGCCTCGCATTGTTCAAAAAGATAATCAGGAAGAAGACGCTACCTACAAGCATATGCTCAAGCGATTCTGGATCGCGACAACCCTTACTTTCCCTCTGTTACTTCTTGCAATGAGTGAAATGGTGGGCCTGCATCTTTCTCATCTTGTCGATCCAACAGTACTGGGCTGGATCCAATTTGCACTCGCAACACCTGTTATATTTTATTCTTGTGGTGATTTTTTCACGAGGGGCTACAAGTCAATCGTTACATGGTCGCCAAACATGTGGACACTGATCTCTTTGGGGGCTGGGGCAGCCTATCTGTTCAGTATTGTCGCTCTCCTTTTTCCTGGGATTTTTCCAGTCCAGTTTAAAATGAATGGCAGCGTTCATCTTTACTTTGAAGCTGCAACAGTGATTCTGACCTTAATTCTTTTAGGCCAGGTTCTCGAACTCAAGGCGAGAGGTCGTACCAACAGTGCCATCCGCGCATTGTTGAACCTGGTACCTCCACAGGCAACACTGATCAAAGACGGTGCAGAAACAGTTGTTCCGTTGGAACATGTTCAGGTGAATGATGTGCTAAGGATAAAACCAGGAGATAAAATCCCTGTGGATGGTGAGGTGGTTAGCGGTAATAGTAGTGTTGATGAATCAATGATCACTGGGGAGCCGGTACCAGTGGAGAAAACTATTGGCGCAACGGTCACGGGAGGAACGGTCAATCGCACGGGCAGCTTTGACATGAAAGCACAGAGGATAGGATCTGAAACCTTACTTGCTCAAATCATTGATATGGTGAACAAGGCAAGCCGATCAAAAGCACCTATTCAAAATCTGGCCGATAAAGTGTCCGGCTATTTTGTACCTGTAGTTGTAACCATTTCTATCATAACATTTATGGTATGGGCGATCTGGGGACCAGCGCCTTCTTACGTTTTTGCATTTGCCAATGCTGTGACGGTATTAATCATTGCGTGCCCTTGTGCACTTGGTCTTGCCACACCAATGTCAATCATGGTTGGTACCGGACGAGGGGCTAGTGCAGGTGTGCTGATCAAAGAGGCTAAAGTGATTGAAGAAATGCAAAGAGTCAATGTTCTTGTCATCGACAAAACTGGAACAATTACCGAGGGTAAGCCTTCCCTTAAAAGTGTTCATCCGGTTGGAACCATCAGTGCGGACAGCCTTCTTACACTCGCCGCGTCACTTGAGTCTAAAAGCGAGCATCCTCTTGCTGAAGCTATTACAAAAGGAGCACGTGAAAAAAATCTGGCGCTCAAGGAAGTGGTCAACTTCCAATCCATTACAGGTCATGGCATTTCAGGAAACGTCGATGGACACAAAACACTGGTGGGAAATTCAAAACTTGTCAAGGATTCCAACTTGACAATTCCCGCAGATATTCAACTGACTGTTGAGTTGGCACAATCAAAAGGCGAAACTGTCATGTTTGTAATTTCTGATAATCAGTTCATTGGATATGTAAGCGCTGCGGACCCGATCAAAGCTACCTCACGAAGTGCCATCAAAAGCCTGAAGGATGCCGGAATGAAAGTGATCATGCTGACAGGCGACAACAAGAATACGGCAAGAGGAGTTGCGGAAGCACTTGGCCTGGACGGATACGAAGCTGAATACTTACCTGCTGACAAGTTGAACAAAGTAGATGAATTGCAAAAGCAAGGTTTCAAAGTGGCAATGGCAGGTGATGGCATTAACGATGCACCAGCATTGGCCAAGGCCAATGTCGGCATTGCAATGGGAACTGGAACAGATGCGGCAATTCAGAGTGCGGGAATCACGTTGGTCAAAGGTGACCTTACAGGGATATTGCGCGCAAGGAAGTTGAGCATTGCCGTAATGCGCAACATCAGGCAGAACCTGTTCTTTGCTTTCGTGTACAATGTGATTGGGATTCCGATTGCTGCAGGAATATTCTATCCTCCTTTTGGTCTTTTGCTGAGCCCGATGTTGGCTGCGTTAGCGATGAGTTTGAGTTCGGTGTCTGTTATTGGCAATAGTTTAAGACTGCGTTCAGAGGAAATTTGACACATCATGAAAAAGGCATTCCTTGGTTTATCCCTTGTACTTCAATGGGCATGCCAGCCCAAATCATCATCACAGGTTCACATCGCCGGGGCTATGAGAAATATCATGATGAAAGGTGACCTCGCACCCAACATTGATCTGGACACTATCCAGATGCAGAATGACATGTACGGAATAGGGCCAGCCGATAGCCTCAAAGGTGAGTTGCTGATCGACCATGGGTGAAATCAACAACGCAACTTTTCATGTTGTCAACTTGCCTTCTGACGCTAAAATTAACTCACCAGCGGACGTCAGCAACAATCAGCTTTCGGTTCACATTCAAAATCAAGAAGCAAGACTGGTCGGCTTCTTCTCAAGAAAGCACAAGGCGTCTTTACGCACCACGACAGCAACTTGCATGTTCATTTGATTACGTCTCTGACGAAAAACAAATGGGGCATTTGGACGACATGACAACTTCGTCCGGCGTGAAATTATTCTTGCCATTTTGAAAGCTGAAAGACCATAATCGTGGAGTGTACTCACTTAGAACAATTTCAATGAGTATTTGACATGTTTTATTCTGAGTGATCATATTCCTTTTGAAATAGGAATACTATTGATACGGCCAGATTCCTTCTGAATTGCAATCATCCACGAATTCTATCAGAGATTTGCATGGAATTTCATCGTAGAACAACCCCATTTGAGTGGGGTAATAAGTAAGAAAAATCGTTTTCAACTCTTGAATGCTATTGGGTATTGAGCTGCTTAGATCAGCATTGAAATATGTTCGAATAAAGTCAATATTCAACTTTACCCAACTTATTTTCTTATTGAAAGTAGAAACAAAGGAATCATTTCCATTTAGAAAATGATCACTCACTTGCCTGATTCCCTTCGCATCAAATCCCGTTTCGATCATCTTGAATTCAAAAATGCACAAGCATTGGCCTTTGGGATGGTAGGCTAGAAAGTCAATCTGTCCGCAATCAAAATTTATCGAGGGGTATTTCTTGAAAGTATCAAGTTTTATTTCTTTCCCTACGAAGCCCAGATTTATTAATTGCGTTATGGTTGCCTTCTCAAACCACTTCCCAGCATAGTTTGAAATTTCAGTTACTGCAATCCTTAGATCCCTTGTTTTCCAATCGGGTGGAACTTTATTAAAAGTGATGTCGGCGTCGAGAACCCTGAAGAAATCCATGATTTTGTCATGGGACCACATCAAGACGGTTCGGCCCTTGCTTGTAAATTTCAAGATCGGTTTTTTGTTGATTCTATTCGGTTGTTTTGAATTCCATACTGTCCGAGGCACAGATTTATCCATAATTATTTCCGAAAGAATAGTAGTTGCGATCTCCTCTGATATCCCATTGTTATGGGCTGCATTGTAGAAGAATTCCTGAATCAATTGCATAGGAACCTGTCTTGGATCCTTAATTTCTTTCGAATTCACTACAAGAGACGCCACCAACCCCTGGAACTGGGTATAGCTGATGCCAAATTCCTCTTTGAAAGGTACATCAAGAATCTTCAGATGATACTCTAAATCAAAGGGGCTAGGCTTCAAGTAGAAATACTTATCACGAATTCCAACTTCGCTGTTATTTTGAATTTGATATTCTTTGATTTTGTGGTTGATCTCTGGATTGACAATATGCTCGAAATAATGATCGTTTCCGATCGGATGGATTCTAAGGGATGTTGCATGGGGGATGACCATATGGGTATAGTTGCTGATGCTGGAATATTCAACACAACTCTTTGCACAAACAAATGCCCTTTCAAAATCTGGTACCTGACTGTCTTGTGAGCTAGTCAACTTATCAATCTCACCTAATTCATTCAGCTTTTCACACAGATAATCCAGTGCTTGTCGTATGACCGCTCCGTGGATTCTCCAATAGTCAGCATCCTCACTGGAAAGTTCTCCCGCCCTGTAGGCCAGACTTATTTTTCCGGATTGTTCATGTTGAAATATGATTCCTGCTACCCACCATGCTGTGGCGATTTTGGGAAGTAGTTGTGTGAGGAGTGAATCATAGAAAGTAAACAGGAACTTAAGAATCTCATTACACTCGGTCGGATTTTGATAAAGCCCTGGCGCATATTTGCTTCGTAGATGGCCTTCTGCTTTTTTCCGAATCTCTTGCTTTGCCTCTTTTGATGGTTCTGAGACCCTGAAACCCTTGATATGAATAAATTTCAGAGTTCCATTGAAAGTAGTTTTCATATTTATGATCTAGGCCTCTCAGTCAATTGGACGTTTTAAGATATATAGTTTATTATCTCTCATTAATCATTGTACAAATTTAGGCTTATGCCGGAATATGCTTGCAAGGAATTTCCGGCATAAACGGTTTCTTTTACCCGCCATAGCCGGGAGGCGACGGCGGGCCCCTCGCCTTCGCGGGACGCTACGGCGAGTGAAACATTTATTCCGTTCCTCCTTGCGCAAATTCCAGCTTGAGCCTGCCGGTGCACCATAATTAATTCAAACGATTAGCGCGTGCGCCGAAGCCTTGGCGTAGGCGCATGGGAAACACAAATGAAAAAAGACAGTACCAGGTGGCCGAGATTCAGCTCACCTACAAGTCACACGTAAAGCCCTCGTTACGACCCAAGATCAATTGCTCAAAGGATGCTTACAATGTCCTTTTTGAAAATTGGGATGGCTCTCAGATTGAATTGTTAGAGCAATTCAAGGTCATGTTATTGAACAGAGCGAACAAAGTCCTGGGCCTCTTTGAGGTGTCAACAGGAGGCGTTAGCGGAACTGTAGCTGATCCCAAGATCATCTTTACCGCCGCGCTTAAAGGTGGAGCCTCAGGCATTATAGTGGCTCATAACCACCCTTCGGGAAACCTGAAAGCAAGCCAGTCAGATATTGACCTGACTCGAAAGCTTAAGGAAGCGGGAAAGTTCCAGGAGATACAGCTATTGGATCACGCGATACTTACGTCTGAGGGATATTTCTCTTTTGCAGATGAGGGGCTGATTTAAGCCTCTCGTTATGGAAATGGTTCAATAGATATTGAAGTCTTTTGGATCATTTCCTTTTCTTCAAATCGTTTCAAATCTTATCTTTACATGAGTTCTTTCACATAACCGATGATTCATTTTGACTAATCGAAGTCTGGTGAACTATTCGGTGAACTGCTAAAAAGTGTTCTTATAAGTTACTGTAAAATAGAGGGTTGTGGGAAAGGTTCTCATCATCTCACCCCGACTTCGCTCGCCGAAGCTCCGTTTCGGAGCGAAGGCGAGCTTCGCATCAATGACTCTTCTTCGGAGCCAAACCATAGCTCCGTTTCAGAGCGAAGGCGAGCTTCGCTTTTCTCGAGTCTACTTTGGAACTGACTCATTTCGGCGAGCTTCGTCGGGCGAAGCCCCGACTTCAAGCTTCGCCCGCCATAGCTCGTCTCGAGCAACGGCGGGCTTCGCCATAGAAGGCCCGACCACTAAAATTATTTTGGTAGGCGGGCTTCGTCGGGCGAGGCCCGACTTTCAGTCTACGAATCTCTGTTTCAGAGCGAAGGTGAGCTTCGCATCAATGACTCTTCTTCGGAGCCAAACCATAGCTCCGTTTCGGAGCGAAGGCGAGCTTCGCTTTTCTCGAGTCTACTTTGGAACTGACTCATTTCGGCGAGCTTCGTGCGCCAGTGCCGAAGCCACCGGGCGCAGGCACTCGGGCGAGGCCCGACTTTCAGTCTGCGAAGCTCCGTTTCGGAGCGAAGGCAAGCTTTGATTTTCAAGAGTCTTTTTCAAAAGAGATTCGTTCAGTCCAACTTCGTCGGGCAAAGCCCAACTTCGAGAGCTCGCCGAAGCTCTATTTCGGAGCGACGGCGGGGCAATCAGATTGGTGGCCGGACCCTTTGTCTATCACTTCAAGAGTCGCAGGTTGGAAAAATATGAATGTAAATCCACGTTTATTAAGCGCAAAGCCAGCCATGAAAATCTTTGATGAAATTAAAGTTGACATCGCAGTCAAGCCTGCAGCTAAATTAATTATCTTACTTAACAGACATTGATGTTCTATCGATGAGAGAACTTCGTCATTTCTTTATTCGAACAATTATTGCACTGTCGACAATGATGGTTGTTGGTTGCAGCAAAAAAGATGACGTGCAACAGCCCACAGTAACCACTAATAATGTGACGTCCATTACTTCAAAGACAGCCGTAAGTGGAGGAATTATTACCTCCGATGGCGGCGCAGCAATTTTGGCGAGTGGCGTGTGCTGGAACAATGGGCCAATACCCCTTGTTTCAAATTCTAAAACCACGGAAGGCACCAAGTCTTTTGTCAGTACGTTGAGTGGGCTGGATGGAAACACCAAATACTATGTTCGTGCCTACGCCACCAATATTTCAGGCACAGCCTATGGAGAGGAAATCGCATTTAATACATTGGCTGGTGAGATAAAGATAGGAGGTCAGATTTGGATGGACAAAAACCTGAATGTAAGCCAATACCTGAATGGTGATCCCGTATCCTATGTAGTGGAAGGAACCCAGTGGATTGGCCTTAGTTCAGGGGGCCGCACTGACTATGAGAATTCCAGTTCAAATGGGGACGTGTATGGCCACCTATATAACTGGTATGCAATAACTGACAGTCGAAAACTTTGCCCTACCGGTTGGCATGTGAGCACGGAAAGTGACTGGACCAAATTGGTGGATTTTCTGGGCGGCACATCTGTGGCCGGTGGAAAAATGAAAGAGACTGGCACATCCCATTGGAACGGCCCCAATTCGGACGGGACAAACGAAAGTGGATTTACAGCATTGCCGGGTGGCCATCGGTATACAGACGGGGGCTTTTATAACCTAAAAATAGGTGCCTACTTTTGGACGTCCACAGCCGTTAGTTCAACAAGCGCGGAATATCGCAACGTTAGTACGAATGGCCCCGGAGTAAGCGTCAATACGATTCCAAAAGTTGCAGGGCTTTCAGTGAGGTGCGTGAAAGACTAGTGTTTTGCAAAAATGAATTTTGAAGCGCAATTCACAAGAATTACATTTAATTTGAGTCACATAATTTCGATCTACATTAAGTGGAAATATTTCGTTACGTGAGACGGACAAATTTATGACTTGATTGGACTATTCTTAACAAAGAGTTCGTTCATTGAGGCCGGGCCACATAATTTTGCTGCTACATACTGCGTCGTGCTGGCCTGAAACTTTCCTTCAATTTGCCACCACCAATGCCAAAGCTTTAATGCAGAATGATTCGAATAGATTTTGGAGTCATTTGGATCATTTTTCCTTCTTTCAAATCATATTACATCTGATCTTTATAAATGAATTCTTCACACGAACAGCGCCCCAAACGCTGCATACATCAACTGATGATCCGCAATTCTTCTTTCAATTTACCATCGCTATTCTTATAGGCAGCATTTACTGATTTGTCAAATTCGCCGAAACTACCATCTATTTTTTGAACGTGGATTTTACCATTTAAAACGCCCCCGCGACGTCTATTTTTCCCAGGAAGCACTCTGAGTAATCTCCGCTGCGGAGCGAAATGATCACATCATTCGTTCCATTGGGCACCGTGTTGGCATCTCCTTCCTTAAAAAAGGAATACCAATCTTTAAAACAATTTGCAGTCTGGGTGGTTGCCCCTTTGGTTTGAGCCTTGGATGAAAACACAATGCTGAATAGGGCAAATGACAAAGTGACTACAGGATTTCCTCATTTGATCGAATAATTGAAACTTGCTTTCGTTTTAATAATGATGAATCGTTACGCCCTCCCCTTTATCCTCCTTGCGGTGCTCCCAGCCCTGGGGCAGATCAGCCCTGAAAAGCTGGCACTGGGCCGCATGGACAAAGGGAAATGGATCAAGGTGGAACAAAGCATCAGAAAAGCCATATTCAAGGACTCGCTCGATTCTGAATCGAGGTACCTGTTGTCGCTCTATTATTTTATTCCTTCCAATCCTGCCTTTAATATTGACTCCGCCTATGCTTACGCCAAAAAAGCCAAACGACTTTTTCTGATCACCACTTCGAGGGAGCGCGACCGCTTGAAGAAAGTCCCGCTGGATAGCCTGCTGCTTTCAAGACTCTCGGAGAAAATTGACAGCGTCTCCTTTGATAGAGCCAAGCGTGGAAATACGGAGGTGTTTTATCAATATTTTATCGATCAATATCAGTCTGCGAGGCAGGTGCCGTCAGCCATAGAGTTAAGGGATGAGGTGGCATTTCTCGAAGCGCTGAAAATTAATAGCTGGTACAGCTTTCAAAAGTTTATGAGGAAATATCCAGCTTCTCATCGCAAAAGCGACGCTCAAGCCCGGTATGACAAACTGCTCTTTGAAGATAAAACGAAAGACCAGCACCTGGTCAGTTATATTAAATTCTATGAACAGTTTCCGGAAAGTCCCTATCATACCATGGTCGAAAAAATTATTTTCGATCGATCAACCGCCTCGGGAAGTATCGAATCATTTCATTGGTTCATTGAACATTATCAGGCCAGCAAATGGTCAGTGCGGGCAAAGAATATCTTATACAAATTACAAGCGGCAGAAGACAGGGAGATTTTTAATGCTGCATGGATGACGGATTCCCTCCGGCAGGTGGTACAGTTAAACAAGTACTATTGGGTCCCTACTTATAAGTCGGGCCTCTACGGTTTTATAGATGAGCAGGGAACAGAAGTTATTGCGCCAAAATTTGAAAAGATATCGGAAGACTATCGTTGTGGTGATGTCCACGATCGGCTCCTTGTAACATCGCGCGGACTGCTGGCCCGGAATGAGACCGTACTGTGGCCTGGCCAAATTCATGAGGCAAAAGAAATTGGTCTCGGGTATCTGTTGCTTTCCTCAGATTCAGGGAAGTTCGTTCTTCATGAGTCAGGTTTCCGGATTGGATTGAAATCTGTCGACAACGCACAGGTGATTGCCAATGGATTCATCGGTCTGGAACAGAATAAGAAATGGAAGGTATACAGCCTTAGTGGCAAAGACTTACTTCCGGTTATATATGATGACGTTCAATCATTTGATTCTCTCATTGTACTCACAAAGGGTGGAAAAAAAATATTGACGACGCCCTCGAGAATAGGAAAAGCCTCCGAACATTCAGACTTGAAAGATGGTTTTGTCGTGGAAGATTTGCGACGGTGGGGGAGTCAGCATTATTGGGTGCGAAATGGAATCCTCGAAGGAGTGATCGATGCCAATTTGAATTTCATCATTCCAATGGATCGGCAGGTCCTTCGAAAAACCTCGTTTGGATTTTTGCAGGGGAAAGATGATAAACTGTTTATCAAGGGGATCCCACGACTTGAAAGCAAACCTTACAAGACATTTAACGAACAAGCAGGCTGGATTAGGCTCACTACATCTGCGGATCGGTGCCTTCTCTATGACAGAGTTTTTGATCGATTGACGGAAGCTGACAGCATTTGGTTCAAGGGGCAATTGGCTTTTGCGCAATCAGGAGATTCGGTAAACGCTTATCTGCCGGCCGGACAGAGACTTTCATTTTTTGGGCGCGATTCTTTTCAGCTCAAAGAATTTCGTGATTCATCTTCCTGGATTGTACTGGAAGATAAAATGAAGAAAACGGTATTCGATGCAGCTTCAGGAGTCAGGCTCTTCACCCTTGACTTTGATCAAATTGAAGCCTTGTCGGCTGATATTTTTTTGATAACGAAGTTGAATAAAAAGGGATTGGTATCGGAGGACGGGAAGATGCTGGTGCCCATTGAATATGATGCGATCGTGCCAGCTGAGAACGCTGCTTTTTCCCTTTTGAAAGATAAGAAGTTTGGTTGGTTTGATGCCAGGTCAAAGCAGTTGATCAAGCCAGCATTTGACCGCAATATCAAAACCTACAATGATCACTTCCGTCTGGCCTTTAAAGATAAAGGGTATGCTTTTATCTTACCGGACGGAAAACCCGTGGGGGCTTTTGAGTGGGAAGAAATTCAGTACTGGAATGATTCGAGTGCCTTGGTGAAGAAAAACTTTCAATGGATGGTGATTGGGATTCAATCTCACAAGGTAAAGCTTGACCGGATTAGAAGTTATAGTGCAATAAATGATTCAGCGTTCGAAAAAGTATACATGGTGCGGCAGGACAATGCTTATGGGGTGATCAGTAGTAAAGGGGGTGTCATTGTACCCATCCAGTATAGCGATATTATAAATCTCGGAAACAAGGAAGTTCCACTCTACTTCACAGAGCGCCACATCGAAGAGGCGGGTATTTCGGTCGTTGTTTACTATGATCAGCATGGCAAAATCATACGCAAGCAGGCGATGGAAACGGAGGACTTTGAAAAAATATATTGTGATAATTAAGTGGTAATAAATAATTAATTGGCCGTTCATCTCAGATGTTGAAATCGGTGCGGCCGAATCTGATATATTCGCACTCACAATATTCTTATGAAAGGCACTATTTTTATTTTGCTTTGTATCACCTCGCTGGTGGTACAGGCTCAGGAGAAACCCAAACAAACCTTGGCTCCTAAAGTAGTCGTTGGCCCGAAGCTGGTAGTGGGCATTGTGGTTGACCAGATGCGGCAGGAGTACCTCTACCGTTTTGAAAACAAATATGGGGCTGGTGGATTCAAGCGGCTGATATCGGGTGGGTTCATGCTGAAAAACGCTCATTATAATTATACGCCCACCACAACAGGACCAGGTCACGCGTCGGTGTATACCGGCACGACTCCTGCCATTCACGGTATTATTGGCAATGACTGGTACGACAAGGTATTGAAGAAGGACGTAAACTGTGTGGGAGACGACAACCAAAATCCAGTCGGCAATGATAAAGGGAACGGAGACGTTTCCCCCTGGAGATTGCTATCGACCACGATTACAGACGAGCTTAAACTAGCCACTCAAACGAGTGCAAAAGTAATTGGTCTATCACTCAAAGATCGAGGTGCCGTGCTTCCTGTTGGACATATGGCAGATGGCGCCTATTGGTTCGATGGACAGAGTGGAAATTTTATCAGCAGTACCTATTACAAACCCGGCCTTCCCCTTTGGCTTGAGAAATTTAATGCTTTAAAGCTGGCAGATCAATATCTCAACCGTGAATGGAATACTTTGCTACCCATTGATCAATATGTTGAAAGCGGTCCGGACAATTCCCCCTATGAAACAAAATTGAATAAGGCTACTCCGCCTGTCTTTCCTTACAAGCTCAAGGAAATGAGGGCCAGCTACGCTACCCTTGATTTGATTGCCACGACACCCTTCGGCTCTGATTTGTTGACAGAAGCAGCCAAGGCAGCCATTGAAGGCGAAGAACTTGGGAAAGATGATGTTACCGATTTTCTCGCAATATCTTATTCAAGCCCGGATATCGTAGGTCATGCCATGGGCCCCAACTCGGTCGAGATTGAGGATGTGTATCTAAGATTGGATAAAAATATAGAAGATCTTTTAGCGGAGCTTGACAAGAAGGTGGGCGCCGGTAAGTACGTCGTATTTCTAACTGCCGACCATGGCGTGTCGGATGTTCCCCAATATCTAAAAGACAATAAGATTCCAGCAGGCCTCTTTAGAATTGCAGCGGTCGAAGCAGGATTGACCGAATTTTTGTCAAAATATTTTCCTGATAAGAAGGTGATAGACCGAATCTCAGGCGAGCAGGTCTTTCTAAACCACGATGCATTTCAGGGTGACCCAAAATCTTCTGGTGTTGATTTACTCGTGGCGACTGAATTGATAGGTCAGTACCTTTTGAAAGTTGAAGGGGTGGCAGACGTGTATTCAGCCAACGCACTGCACGCTTCAGATTATGGAGAGAAAGGTTTGAAAGGTAGTGTTGTGAGAGGCTTTCACCGCAAACGTTCTGGAGATATCGTCTTCATCTTAGAACCAAATTGGCTGATGTGGGGAGGAGTAGTAGGAACCAGTCATGGCTCTGGATACACCTATGATACCCACGTGCCAATACTTTTTTATGGATGGGGGATAAAAAAGGGGAGTTCTTCACAGCATCATACCATCACTGACCTTGCCCCGACGCTGTCTGTCTTATTAAAAATTAAATTCCCCTCCGGCTGTACCGGTCAGCCGATAGTTGAGATTGTGGATTAGTTAAATTAACCGCGCAGGCGCCAAGACGCAAAGAAATTTGGCTGGTGACTTCATGTGGTCGGTGTTGTCACAGTGTTGTCACTGACTACTCACATGTAGATTCACTCTTCCAGACCTGTTGGGTTTCTAAAAACCTAGCAGGTCTACTGGGCAATTTGGATCTGTGATTTGATCACCTCAAGCCCCTCTTCAAAAGAATGGGGCTTGAATCCTAGCTCGCGTTTTGCTTTGTCTATGATAAACCCTGTCTTGGGTGGTCGCCGGGCAGCCTGCCGAAACTGGGTGGAATCGGTAACTTTTATGAGGGCCTTGTCAAGGTGAAAAAAATTGGCAGTCCGGATGGCAATGTCATAAGGTGTCATCATTTCCTCACCTGAGACATGATAGATGCCCTTCGCCCGTTTCTTTGCCACCAGCATACAGCCTACCGCTAGATCTTCGGCAAGTGTCGGAGTTCGCCATTGGTCGTTGACTACGTTTATGGACTTGCCTTCCTCCAGACTTTTCTTTACCCACAATACAATATTTGAACGACTCATGTCCGGTGTCACACCATAAACCAGAACCGTCCGCAAAATGGCCCAGCTGAGTTTGCTATTTTGCACTATCTCTTCTCCCGCCAGTTTGCTTCGTCCATAATAGCTGATCGGATTTGGCTTAGCGGTTTCTCCCAAGGGACCGTAGGCTCCATCAAAAATGAAATCAGTAGAAACATGAATGAGGTGGGTGCCTGTCGTTTCGCAGGCTTTCACGAGGTGCTCTACAGCCGTTGCATTGTTTAGCCAACAGGCGGCCTGTTCTGTTTCGCATTGATCCACTTGGGTCATCGCCGCGGTGTGAATGACCACATCGGGCCTTACTATGCTGATGACATTCATCACATGATCCGCTTGTGTGACGTCCAGTTTTTCAAACTGACCTTTTGGCAAAGCGTAATTTAGTTTGCCCCGGGTGGTAGCAATGACTTCTATCTCGGGATCAATCGAGAGAAGCAGGGTTAATTTTTGACCCAGTAGTCCGTTTGCACCAGTGACAAGGATTTTTATCACTTGGTGGGAGCTGGGTATACGTAACCATATTCTTTTGTGATCTTCTTTTTTGGCATTTCTTCCACTGTGATAAACATTCGGATATCCTCCAGGGGTCGGTCAGATGCGTCTCGTTGTACTGTGGCAATTTTGTCAATCACTTCAAGTCCTTTGATAACCTTTCCGAAGACGGTGTATTCCCCATCGAGGTGAGGAGCGCCACCGACGGTCGTGTAGCTTTTCTTTTTCTCTTCTGAAACTTCCCGGGTGACTTTGATGCCTGTTGCTTTTTCTATGCGTGGGGCCAGCTCGTTAAGCCTTTTCGTATAGGCAGGAACATCGCCGGAATAGTACAGCGCATTGAGTGAATCCAATAATGGCTTGTTTGCAGGGTCTTCAAACATCTTGCGCAGGCCGGTCATAAGCTTCATCTGGTCGAATTTCAAATTCTCAACGTCAGCCGGCGCCATTACACTGCCTTGCACCACATAAAACTGGCTTCCGCTTGAGGCCTTCGTAGGATTTACCTGATCACTTTGTCGTGCGGCGGATAATGCACCTTTTTCATGGTAGAATTTTGGATTGAACTCAGCATCCACCGTATAGCCTGGACCGCCGTTTCCAAGGCGCTGCCCTGCTCCGGCCTTCTTTGAATCAGGATCACCACCCTGGATCATAAATCCTGAGATGACACGATGAAAAATCATGCTGTCAAAGAAATGCTCTTTCGCGAGTTTAATAAAATTTGCTTTGTGTTTGGGGGTTTCGTCATAAAGTATGGCAACCATGTCGCCCTGGCTTGTCTTAATGGTGATGACCGCGTCTTTTTTTTCCTGGGCACAACTGCTCATGAGCAATATGAAAACAAAAAAAGTAGTGAGGATCTTTATCATAAGTTTATTAATTGATCGGCAAAAATATATCAGTTTTTCTTGAAATGAAAGCCACGAGATTCAACCTGACGGACATTTGCCCCATAGATCAGGACAAATTTAATAGCCACAGGTTACACTGATTTGCACAGATGTTTGTATCAGTGATAATCCCAGCCTGCGCCCAAGTCGCTTCTCCAGGCAGGTGTGCCATTGGTGGCAATTTTATTGAAGTTTAAATGTTGACCATCATCCGGTCATCACTTTTGACATCTGAAGTGAAAGGTCCAGAAAAATCATCTTAGCGCTACCATTTCTTTCCAAATGATAGCTTGATTCCGTGATAAGACTATTGCTTTTCTCAATTTTTGCAACCGTCATTACCTTACTGAAATCCTGAACAAACTTTTCTTCACCATCACGACTCCGAAGGATGCCGTTGGCACCAGAATGGGCAAGAAGCGTTTCACGCATCATCGTGAGGGCATGATATAAAAAGGATTGTTGCCGCATCTTATCGAATTCATGAAATTCTTCAGTAAGCGAAATCATCTGCTGATAATCGCGTCTGAAGCAAGCGCGCATCCACCCAACCAACCGTTCATGATGGTCTTCCACGTCACTCACCATCAACTCCAGAGCGAGGTGCAGATTGCCTTCGGCTTCATTGGAGATTTTCCTTCTCTTTTTTTCATCGAGGCCAGGTTGCTTCATGAGGTAATTTTCCAAGTCTTCATCCGTGAGCATGGGCACAATCACCTGTTGAGTTCTTGACAGGATGGTTGGCAATAGCCTCTCCGGATTATTAGAAACCAAAAGGAAAAAAGTATTGGGTGGCGGCTCCTCTACTATTTTCAGAATCCCATTGGCAGCAGAAGGGTGGAAGTATTCCGGCTGCCATATGATCATTACTTTAAAAAGACTTTCAAAAGGTTTTAATGAAAGGGTTTTAACAATCTCCCTGCTTTCTTCTTTAGAGATAATTGCCTGTTTATCTTCTCCGCCATAGGAGCTTGTCCAATCGCTGAGATTTCCAAAGGGATGTTCTAGTAAAAAACTGCGCCAACTTTTCATGATCTCTGCTCGAAACCGGCCTTCATCCTTGTCGCCTTTCACATTGCTTACGGGGAAAACAAAATGAGTATCGGGATGGATGTATTTTAGATTTTTTGTGCAGGCAGCACAAGTACCACACGCATCCGTGGCGCTGCGATTGGTACAATGCAGATAGTTAGCATAGGCGATTGCCAGGGGCAAGTTGAGTACTCCGGCACGGCCCATAAAAAGCTGAGCATGCGCGATCTTACCATCCTTCGCCGAGCGGACGAGTTTTTGTTTGATTTCAGTAAGGCCGGGGATGTCTGCGAATCTCATGACTTCTTTTCCCATGCCCGTTCAGAGGTGGTAGCATCAAAAACAACTTTCAATATTTTCTTATCCACTTCATCCAACTTTACATTCCTTCGTTCCATTGCTTTGGACGCTGTTTCAAATGCCTTGTTTAATTGGAAAGTACTAAAACCGGAAGTTCCACCCCATGCAAAGGAGGGGATAAAATTTCTTGGATAGCCGGCACCAAAGATATTCGAAGATACCCCCACAACAGTACCGGAATTAAACATAGTGTTGATGCCGCACTTGCTATGATCGCCCAACATCAATCCACAGAAGAGTAACCCTGTATCCTTAAAACCTCCTTTGGGATAGTTCCAAATCTTCACCGTATCATAATTGTTCTTGAGGTTGGAGGTATTGGTATCCGCACCGAGGTTGCACCACTCACCGATCACCGAACTTCCCAGGAAACCGTCATGTGATTTATTACTATATCCAAAGACTACTGAATTGCTAATCTCACCACCCATTTTGCAGAACGGGCCGATCGATACGTCCCCTCTTACTTTTACACCCATGTTCAAAATAGATTCTTCGCCAAGGGCAAAGGGTCCCCGAATAAGGCCACCTTCCTGTATCTGACTATTTTTACCAATATAAATTGGCCCGGCTGACGCATTTAGTACGGCAGCTTTTATGCTGGCACCTTCTTCTATAAAGATATTTTCTAGCGAATAGACTTTTGTGTGCGGATCACTGATCGAACTTGATTTTCTTCCGCGGGTAATTAATTCAAGATCAGTTCTGATTTGCGCACCGTTGTTTTGAAAAATTTTCCAGGTCTGATCAATCAACGTCAGGCTTCCAGCGTATTCCCTGGTGATGTGCAAATCCTCAGAACGGATTGATGAAGTACGTTTTGCAATAATCAGATTGTCCTTTATTAAGGCTTCACCCTTCTTGAGCGCCTTCACTGCCGCGACTAGACTTTCATCCGGACAAACAGCACCGTTGATTTCCAAATTATCTTCCAAAACAGTCAATGGGAATTTCTCCTGGAGATAGTCTTCAGTCAGATAAGAGGTAGACTGAAGAAAGAATTTTTCCCACTTTTCTTTTATCGTAAGTATCCCGACCCGGATTGATGCGACGGGTCGTGTGAAGGTGAAAGGCAATAAGTTCTTGCGAACGACGGGATCGTCAAACATGACAATGTTCATGACGCTAATTTAGACCTTTGAGAAGGAAAATTCATTCAGAAAAAAGAAAGGTCTCGATGAGAGACCTTTCAAATATGAATCTAAACCCAATCCTAAAATGGGTCGATCAGGCTTTCTTGTATTTTTTCTGAAATTTCTCTACGCGACCGGCAGCGTCGAGGAACATCTTCTTGCCAGTGAAGAAAGGGTGGGAAGCAGAACTTACCTCAACCTTGATAACTGGATACTCTTTGCCATCGGTCCACGTGGTGGTTTCTTTGGTTTTGAGTGTTGACTTCGTCAGGAACTTAAAATCGCTTGAGGTATCCCAAAAAACAACTTCTTTATACTCTGGATGAATGCCTTTTTTCATAATTCAGTACTCTTTTTGTTAAAGGACTGCAAAGATAAATAGAGGGGAGGGATTTGCAAGGATCGCCTCACAGATTGTTAAAAGCCCGCTTTGGTTGTAATTTGGAGGCAGAATGCGCGAAATATTGCGTTTTTACCAAAGAAAAGCTCTGACACCAGTGATGGCTTCCCAAACCAGAACAAATGGTATAAACCTTTCCAGATTATCCAAATTGCCTGAAACATAGAATATCGTGAGCGTTAACCCAGAATATAAAGGTCACCTGGTGGTGAGACGCTTGGTCTTTTTTGGACTTCTCGTGACAGGGCACATGGCGTTGCCACAGAGCACGAATGCGCCACTCAATGAAGACTATTACCACAGGATAGATCGATACGAAACAAAGGCGGGCAGCCTTGTCAACGAACTGTTTACGGCGGTAAAACCATACAAGCGCGCTGCCATCGCTGCGATGATGGACTCGCTGCAGCTAAAGGATAATATTTTTCAATCCACTTCGGATAAATTCAATCTTGAATATTTGCGTAACGATAACTGGGAATGGTCGCATGCTGAAACGAGCGACGCCAAAAAACCTTTTTTAAAAAATCTGTATAAAAAGAAATCGGACTTGTTTTACGTGAATGAACCAGACTTTGACCTGCATGTCAATCCGGTTTTGTACCTGGGAACTGGCAAGGATTCCCGCTTGAGCGATCCTGTTTTTATAAATACTCGTGGAGTGGAAATTCGAGGTATGATTGACCGCAAGATCGGATTCTACACCTATATCGGAGAAAATCAGGCGCGACTACCACAGTACGCGTCGGATTATTCGCACCTCTACGGATATTACACAGTGCCTCACCAGGGCTTTTGGAAAAATTACAATGCCGGGGCCGTTGATTATCTTGAAGCTCGCGGTTATATCGACTTCAATATCACCAAGCACATCTGGATGCAATTTGGGCATGACCGGACCAACATCGGCAATGGATTCCGGTCACTGATTTATTCTGACTTTGCCCCTCCCAGTCTATTCCTTCGCACCAATTTGAAAATCTGGAAGCTCAATTACCTTTTTCAGCTCAACAGGATGACTGCCAATTTCTACTCTACGCCGACAGGGTCCTCCGGCGGTCCCTATCCAGACAAGTATGTTGCCTTTCATCACCTGAGCATGAATATTGGCAAGAAATTTAATATTGGACTTTTTGAATCGGTGGTCTTTGCACCGCAGGATCCCCTCAGTGGTGGAACGTTTGAATTAAACTACCTTAATCCAATTATTTTTTACCGGGCCATCGAACAGCAGAATGGGAGTACCGATAATGTGCTTCTTGGCCTTGATTGGAAGTGGCTAGCACGAAAACAGCTATCGTTTTATGGTCAGTTTGTTCTGGACGAATTTGTCCTGAAACATGTTACCGCAGGCGATGGTTGGTGGGCTAATAAATTTGCTGTTCAGGGAGGCATGAAGTACATCGATGTTGCGGGTCTTAATAACCTGGACTTGCAACTTGAACTTAATGTGGTAAGACCTTATACCTATTCGCATGTCAATTCATTTACCAGCTATACGAATTACCTGCAGCCCCTTGCGCATCCATTAGGAGCGAATTTTTATGAATTTGCCACGATCATCCGTTATCAGCCTGCTCCAAAATTAAACATCACAATCAAGGCAGTCTTAGCCAGAACAGGACGTGATGAGACAGCAGAAGCCGTTGCGGCGGGGGGCCAATATTTCAATTGGGGCGGAGACATCAATAAAAGTTATACTACACGGCAGCAGGAGTATGACAATAAAATAGGGCAGGGCTACGACAATAAAATTATATATGGTGACTTATTGGCGTCCTATATGCTTCGCCACAACTTCTTTATTGACTTGAAACTCACCACACGCAATAGCAAGAGTCCCCGCACCGCGTTTGACAATAACAGCACCATAACTTCATTAGCTTTGCGGTGGAATATCGCGCCACGTTCATTCGATTTCTAATTCCTTATTTTATTAAATGAGAGTATTTCTTCGAATTATTGGATACGCCCGGAACATTGGTCAGAAGCTCGCGCTGTTTTTTCTTTTCTCTATTCTTGGAATCATCTTTGGCGCCTTCAACATCGTGTTGGTGATACCGATGTTGAAGGTTCTATTCAATCAAGGCGGTTCGGTGGTAGTACCAGACCTGCCTTCTTTTGCTTTTTCCTCCGATTATGTGGTGACCGTTTTTAACCATTATTTCAAAGGCATCGTTCGGGATCATGGACAACTGGATGCCTTGTTATTTGTCTGTGGATTGATTGTGGCGTGTGTAGTCCTGGCGAATATATTCCGTTACCTGGAGCGCATCATGGCAACGAAAATCAGGGCCGACTTAGTGAAGAATATTCGCATGGATATTTTTAAAAGTGTGACAAACCTTCATATCGGATATTTTAACAGTCAACGCAAAGGCGACCTGATCTCCCGTTTTACAAATGACGTACAGGAAGTGGAACATGCAGTGATGAGCAGTTTAAAGGCTGTGTTAAAAGAGCCAATTACCATCGTTGTCTATTTTCTGATTTTGTTTACCATATCTGCCAAACTCACATTGTTCACGCTTCTGGTGCTGCCCTTGACGGGCGGTGTGTTGGCTGAAATTATCAAGCGTTTAAAACGTCAGGCGACCAAATCGCAGGAATCGTTGGGGCGTATTGTTAATATCCTCGATGAAACCTTCAGTGGCATGCGCGTCGTGAAAGCTTTTAATGCCCGCAATTATATAATCAGGAAAATGGATGAGGAGAGTACCTATTACCGGAAGGTGAGCAAGTCCATGTCTTACAAGAATGAAATGGCATCTCCCGTCTCAGAAATACTGGGTGTATTGATTATTGCAGGGATTATTTTTTTTGGCGGCAACATGGTCTTAAGCGAGAACTCTACCCTGGAGCCGGAGGTGTTTCTTGGGTTCCTGGCAATGTTTGCAATGATCATTCAGCCGGCGAAAGAATTCTCCAATGGCATCACGTCGCTTCAGCGAGGAACCGCTTCGGCGAAAAGAATTTTTACATTGATTGATACTCAGCCGCTGATAGAAAATAAACCCAACGCCATCAAGCTTCAAAGTTTTGAAAAGGATATCACTTTTGAGAATGTGAGCTTTGCCTATGACGCAGGATTGGTATTAAAGAACATTAACCTGACGGTGCCAAAGGGAAAGACCGTGGCATTGATAGGGCCTTCCGGCGGTGGGAAGTCAACCCTGGCAGACCTGGTCCCACGGTTCTACGATCCCACCGAAGGCGACGTCAGCATTGACGGCATATCGATTCGTGACTATGACATTGAATCGCTGCGAAAGCAAATGGGTGTCGTCACGCAGGAGTCCATTCTTTTCAATGATACGATTTATAATAACATTGCATTTGGTATGCCTGGGGTAAGCGATGAAGCGGTGATCCATGCGGCAAAGATTGCAAACGCAGATGACTTCATACGACAAACGGAACTTGGGTATCAAACAAGGATCGGAGAGCGAGGCTCAAAACTGTCGGGCGGCCAGCGTCAGCGCATTAGCATTGCACGGGCAGTGCTCAAAAATCCACCGATTTTGATTTTGGATGAAGCTACTTCCGCCCTGGACTCGGAATCAGAAAAGTTGGTCCAGGAGGCCTTATTTAACCTTATGAAAAACCGGACCTCCCTGGTGATTGCCCACCGCTTGAGCACCATCCAGCATGCAGATGAAATTATCGTTATTCAGGATGGCCAAATTGCGGAACGGGGGACACATGACCAACTCAACCAATTAAGGGGACTTTACTGGAAATTGAGTACAATTCAAAAAAACTGACACCTGTACTTTCTTGACCCTGTGATGATTCCAATTTAAAGGATTTACATTATGTTTGAAAGCAATTAAGGCAATGACCCGAAAACGACTCCTTCTCTATCTGGCTTTTGCGCTATATCAGGTCATTTCTTTCATTTTCACCATTTTGGTAGATGGACATCTCGATTTATTAGGTCTTTTAAAGTTTATTCCGTGGTTTAAGTACATCACCTTCCTTGGCGTTACATTCATCATAGTAGATATTGTTTGGTTTTGGTTAGACCGAAGGGCAGCAACGCAAAGACAAGCAGAGCTCGAGAAGGAAAACAATGTATTGAAGGCTAAAATTTACGATTTTCAGGAAGCGGCTAAGTCAGCAGGCTCTTCGAAACAGTGATGAACTACCAAACGCTGATCTCTCAGGAATTTGACCAGGCAGCCAATGTGTTGTCTGCCTTCATAAAATCTCCAACCTCAGTTTTAAAAATTGAAGAGGCAGCCACCTTGATGGCACACTCGGTCAAGTCGGGTGGTAAGATCATCTCCTGTGGCAATGGCGGCTCTCATTGCGATGCCATGCATTTTGCAGAAGAGCTCACCGGCAAATACCGTGAAGCACGCAAGGCAATTCCAGCCATCTGCATCTCAGATCCCAGCCATATTTCCTGTGTGGGAAATGATTATGGGTATGATTTTATTTTTTCCCGATACCTCGAGGCATTGGGGAATAAGGGCGATGTACTTCTGGCCATCAGCACCAGTGGCAATTCCAGAAACATTCTTGAAGCGGTAAGAGTGGCAAGAGAAAAGGGAATGAAGATCATTGCCCTGACAGGAAACGAAGGAGGCAAACTCGGCCCGTTGGCAGATGTAGAGATTCGCGTTCCCCACAAAGGCTATGCGGATAGGATACAGGAAGTTCACATCAAGATTATCCATGTGTTGATATTGTTGATTGAAAAACAGGTAGGTTGATTCCGATCAGCTGACCATCAAGAAGTTCATGATCATTCCTCCTTCTTCCGTTGAAATCCGATTTCTCGCATTGGCTCGGCCCTTGAACTTAGAAGTTCCTTCAGGTAATCAAAAATCAGTTTAATCTCCGTGTCGTGCTGCCCGATCCTTTTTTCTAAAAGGTCTAATTTTAGCAAGATGTCTTTATGTGTCAACACTAGTTCCCGTAGTTTTGTGAACATTCGTATCACCCTGATATTTACCCCAATCGCCGTGTGGCTGTTCAAAACGCAAGACAGCATGGTGACCCCTTGCTCTGTAAAGCAGAAAGGTAGATATCGCAATCCTTGCTTGTCTTCAGATAATGTAATGTTATCTTTTCTCCATAATTCAAATTCATTTTTATTCATCTCAAACATAAAGTCTTGCGGGAATCGTCTTATATTCCGCCTAGCGGCTTGTTTCAAAACCTTTGTCCTTACTCCATATAGTTCTGCCAGGTCTCTATCGATCATAACTTTCTGACCCCTTACGAGATAAATTTTACTGATAATTACTTCGTCAGAAATCATTTTCTTATCGTTTGTCTTCCATCGACTGGTGCATTCTTGAATGTATTTGGAGGTCACAATTTGTGACCTCCAAATACAGACGCGATGAAGCTAGAGCATCTGCCTGTATTCTCATGGGCATCCTGCATATTTAGTGTACTAGATCGGGTTTAGCCCAAAGCAAAAATACAGCAGGACGTTATTGAAACGATTCAGGTTTTCATGATGATTTGATTGTGCAAATGGCTGGGCGAAGATTTGTAGTCTTGATCTCCACCGGAAAACCTGACTAAATTCATCCCCACCTTTATTCTCACCTCAGAATTGCACATCCGTAAAATCTACTTATTGCATTTCCTCTAATCGTTCTTCATCTTAGCAATCCTAAAAAATCCTTGCTTTGGTAGCGAAAACTTTTGGCAGCGCTGTGTTCGGAGTAGATGCCCGCACCATCACCGTGGAGGTGAACGTTACACAAGGTCAACACCTGTACATCAGTGGCATGCCAGACACAGCTGTCAAGGAGAGCGAGCATCGGGTAGAGTCGGCAATCAAGACTGCCAACTTTTTTATGCCGCGAAACAAAGTGGTGGTGAACCTTGCCCCAGCAGACATTCGCAAAGAAGGTTCTGCCTATGACCTTCCCATGGCATTGACCATACTCCAGGCCTCGACGCAAATCAATGCCATTGACTTGGAGAAATATGTGATTATGGGTGAGCTGTCGCTCGATGGGTCACTGCGTCCGATCAAAGGTGTGCTTCCCATTGCGATCCAGTCGCGAAAGGAAAATTTTAA
>JAYVQY010000123.1:0-20417 GCA_043776715.1 Cyclobacteriaceae bacterium
GAAGGCAGCACAAAAGGTTTTTTCAGCACGTGCTTGTAAAGGAAGCTGAAAGCCTGAGCGGCCATGCGACACTTGTCGCGCTGGCAGCCAAGAGTCTGCCACTGCACCGTGGAGAGATTCTCGCCCACGCTTTTGGCACTTGCCATAGCCACACATCCTCCCGACAAAACCCAAGCTATGGCAAGAGCCAAACCCACCCGAACCTAACTTTATACAACAGCGCGTCCAACGGACTAAATAAAGTCTGACCAATTAGCCGGAGATTTAAGAAATATTTTTTAATGCATTCGTTGACATTGTTTGTTGTTTGTACTCTGTAGGTGAACAACCAAACAATTCCTGGAAAGATGAACTGAAATATGTTTGACTATTAAATCCTACCTGATAGGCTATTTCGGTAATGTTGCCCGCATCTTGCTTTAGCAAATCGGCAGCGCGGTGAAGCCTGTAATTACGGATGAAAGTGGTGGCCGGTAAATTGACCAGTGCTTTTAATTTTCGATGAACTTGTGAACGGCTCATGGCCAACGCCTCGCCCAGTACTTCAACGCCAAAGGATTCGTTGCCCATATTTTTCTCCACGATCTTTTTCAATTCTTCAATAAATTTTTCCTGAACCGATTTGACCTTTACTTCTTTGGGTTTCTGCCAGGATGTTCCCTGATATTTTTTCTGCAACTTTTCCCGTATCGCGATCAGGTTTTTTATCCTGATCTGTAATTCCTCTTCATCAAAGGGTTTTACCAGATAATCATCAGCGCCAGTTTCCAGTCCCTCCAGCTTATTCTCCCGCGCTGCCTTGGCGGTTAATAAAATTACAGGGATATGATTTGTTTTTTCATTCGTCTTAAGATTTCGGCACAAATCAAATCCATCCATGCGGGGCATCATAACATCACTGACTATCAAATCTGGAATTGCGGATTCTGCTTTTTCCAGCCCGTCAACACCATCCACTGCTTCAATCACTTTGTAATCGTGTTGAAGAATGTTTCTAATAAAGGAACGCAAGTCGTGATTATCTTCTACAATCAATATCTCCAATGGATTGTCTGCTTCCTGAATATCAACATGGCGATCAGTCAATAAGGAAGCTTTGTTATTTTCGCTTACCAATAACTCCATCTTTTCCCTTGTATCAGAATCATTTAAGTCGGAATCAATTTTCTCATCCTCTTTCAGATAATCATCATTTAATGGCAACCGGATGGTGAACGAGGTTACGCCCAGGTTGCTTTCTGCCGAAACACTTCCATGATGCAGTTGCACCAGTTCCTTTACCAGCGCCAGCCCGATTCCGGTTCCTTCATATTGCCTGTTACTGGCACTGTCCACCTGAAAAAACCTGTCGAACACAAAGGGCAACTTATCCTCTGGAATACCCTCACCAGTGTTGCTTACTTTGATGCTCGCCATACCCAAAGCGCTAACAACATTCTTTTCTTCCTTTATTTCCACCGCAATCTTTCCATTTTGAGGAGTGAACTTTACGGCATTAGATAATAAGTTGGTCAATATCTTTTGAAGTTTCTCCCTGTCGAAAAACAGTTCAATTGGTTGATGAGATTTTTGATCGCTTAAATCATGGCCATTGAAAGTGATATTTATCTTTTTCCCAAAGGCCAAAGACTCAAATTGCGAAGTCAGGTTTTTGGCAAATTTTGTTATATCGCTTTTAGATGCTTCCAGTTTTAATCCACCCGATTCAATCCTGGAGAGATCGAGCAACTGGTTGATCAATTGCAGCAACCGCTGACTATTCCGCTTAATGGTATCACTATCGTTGGGATCGGGCGGATTGTTCGGTGCTGCAATTTGCTTATTGACAAGGCCGAGGATCAATGTAAGCGGTGTTCTGAATTCATGGGAGATGTTGGCGAAGAAGCGGGATTTAATTTTATCCATTTCCTTCAACTTCTCCGATTGCTCCTCCAGTTCATTTTTCTTTAGTTCAATATCTTCATTGAGTTTGGTGATTTGTCCCACGAAATAAAACAGGATGGCAAAGACAATGCTTGACACGCCAATGATGTTCATCAGAAAAAGTGCATTAATAAAACCTTCCGATAAATTCCAATTAAGGTAATCGGGCAAATGGTCATTAATAACATAAGCAACACAAACCAATAGAATGTAGGTGCTAAACCAATAAACCGATCTCTTTACGCTATCAAAAAACATAGCGCCAGCAGGTGCGATGATGGCCCAATACATTACGGCACTGCTTGGCACAAATCCACCCAAACTGATTTGCAATGCGAAAGGAAGAATGAGAATGAGAAATAATTGACTATTCCGGAAAACCTTATACTTTTTTGTGAAGCTGAAAATTATTATGCTAATCAATGAAAGGATACCATAACAAAAAGGTATTGAACCGGGGATTACCAAGCCATTGGCAAAATACAGTAGTCCCCAAACCAATCCGGCCATCATAAATGGCCCAGACATCACCAGCAAGCTGGACTTCTTCAGTTTCACATCATCCGGATCGTCCGGGCGATGCCCTAATGCAAGAAATCTTTGAAATACTGACTTCATTTGTGCCTAAGGTATTGATATTTATACTGTTACTTAATTAATTAAAGGCTGCACTGCAACAATTGTTAATGGTTCTGCAACCACCTTTAATGCCCTGCTACCAAGTTTAATGTCTTTGATACAATGGGTAACGTGACTCCTTTTCAGTCTCGTGAATTTTGTACCCATCAATTTAACGAATCTAAACAAAGCAAAAAAAATGGAAACAGAAAAAGACATTCTCTCATCAACCCGCCTTGCCAGATTGCGCGAGCAAGGGTATTCCAACGAAACCAATTTAACGTTAAATGAGATGGCCTTCGGGATACGGTTTGCTTACAGGGCATGCACTACAGTACTAATTGTGGCCATCCTAACCAAGAGTATCACACTTTTCTCCATAATGATCGGTATCGCCTTTTTAGGAGTAGTTCTGCCCAATCATCCTTTTGATTACATCTACAATTATCTATTGAGTGCCCGGATGAAAAAACCAAAACTACCAGCCCGCTCCAATCAATTAAAGTTTGCCTGTATGATCGCTACGCTATGGTTAGCATCTATTATCTATTTAATCTCAACCAACAATATTACAGTAGCATTAATAATGGCAACCATATTAGCTGGCATAGCTGCACTCCCAAGTACTATAGATTTATGTATTCCATGAAAAACACACACAAATAATTTGATTAACCAATTAAACAATACAATCATGAATACAATAACTGAATCAAAAAGAATTGTTGACAAAACAGACCTTGAACTAAAAGTAAAGAAGATGTATCGCGAAGTAGCCTTGCATCCTGAAGTTACTTATCATTTCGAAATGGGAAGGGCGCTGGCTGAAAAGCTGGGGTATCCTGTCTCCGTGCTAAACAATATTCCTGCCTCAGCCATTGACTCATTTGCCGGTGTTGGCTATTATTTTGATCTGCTTCAATTACAAAAGAGAGAGCATGTAGTTGATCTGGGGAGCGGCTCAGGAATGGATGTGTTCTTTGCTGCACAGCAGGTAGGCGAAAGCGGTGAAGTCATAGGTATTGACATGACCCCCGAACAACTTAACAAAGCCGAGAACCTGAGCAAGCAATATGATTTTAAGCAGGTGGTTTTTCGAAACAGCTATATCGAAAGTATCCCGGTAGTTTCAGAAAGTATTGATGCTGTGATCAGTAACGGTGTAATCAATCTTTCAAGCGAAAAGGAAAAAGTATTCTGGGAAGCAGCCCGCGTGTTGAAACCCGGAGGCCGCCTTGCGCTTTCGGATATTGTAACCACCGTAAAACTTCCTGACAACATCAGTTGCAATGCCACGTTGTGGGCAGCCTGCATTGGAGGCGCCATGCAAAAGGATGAATACTTCGCCCTCATTGAAGAGATTGGAATGAAGGTGGTTGAAGTGAAAGAAAACCCATACGAGTTTTTGTCCAACAGCGCCAAGGGAGCCACGAAAGATTATGGCATTAAAAGCATCTCCTTGCTTGCCATTAAGCAATAAGTTATCGAACAAAGAATACCGGAATATAAAACTTTAATTAAATTTTAATCAATTAAATTATAAAATTATGAGTACAGTAGCAACCCAATCATTGAACGGAGTTAATGTAGAACAACTTCTGGGCACCATCGGTGCGGTAAAAGGAAATGCAGCTATTGCATTATTCAAATTCAGATCAAAAACAAAGTGGATCAGCGGTGGTCATTGCCAAACTGAAATAAAAAGCTTCTATGGCGCCACACAGGAGGATACCTCGCGCTCCAAGCCTTTTGTTTTGGAAGGTGACGAACCACCAGTATTATTGGGAGAAAATTACGGCCCCAATGCTGTGGAAGCGGTGTTGCATGCTTTAGCCTCTTGCTTATCCGTAGGTATAGTATATAATGCTTCGGCCATGGGGATTAAAATCAACACGCTGAGTTTTAACATTGAAGGAGAGCTTGACCTTCATGCCTTCCTTGGATTGTCGGAAAGTACCAGAGCTGGTTACAAGAATATAGATGTCACGGTAAACTTAGATGCCGATGCACCAAAGGAAAAATTAAATGAGCTTTTAGCCTATGTACAGAAAACATCGCCTGTGCTGGATATCGTCCGCAATCCGGTTCCGGTGACTGTCAAATTAATTAAGGGCTGATATGCGAATGTCATTTCTGAAGTTGCTTTTTTTGACCTCACCCTTCCCACACAGGTGGAGTGGTTAATTGCACTTTAGAAAGGATATTGGTTGATACACAATTAAATTTATTCTCACCAAGCAACAGGCAGAACCAGCCAGTGCTTGGTGATTGAAAAACAACAGTATGAAATGGCCATTAACGAACCGTACACCCAAAGGCATGATAATTTACGGCCATTCCATGTGACCATTAAAACAAATAAAAATTAACACACGAAACCGAGCATGAACGAATTTTTCACACAGGGAAATGAATATCAGCGAGGTTCCATCTGACCTTAAAATTTAAAATTATATACAGATGAAAAACCTAATTAGCACCAAAACAGTTATCATCTTTCTATCGGTAATGTCACTTTTCGGCTGCGGAAAATTCCACACTTCTGGAAATGAGCATACTGCTACGGACACCACTAAAGTAAAATCCGGCATTGGTGATGTGGCCCTGGATTATACATTGCCCGACTTGAACGGGGATATGATCAGCTCAAAATCTCTGAAAGGAAAATTTACGGTTATCCATTTTGCTACTACCTGGTGCCCCTTCTGCAATGCCGAAGCACCCAATCTTGAAAAGTTCTATCAAGAGTTCAAAAAGAAAAACGTACAGGTAATCATCATTGATGTGCTTGAGCCCAGGGAACTGGTCGTACAGAAACTGAGGGACAAATACAAACTCACTTTCCCGATCCTACTGGATTTGGATGGGGCAGTGGCTACGCGCTTCGCACCACCTGATGCGCTTCCTGACCTCTCGCGTGACGAAGTGATGCTGGCCTCCAATCTTATTATTGATCCGGATGGGAATATCCGCTACATGTCCTTGCTCAATACGCAAACATTTGATGCTAAATTATTGGAGCTCAGAAAAAAATTAGAAGAACTCCTGGCCGATGCAAACCACAGGCAAACTGGCAAAATTGACTTTATACAATTCAAGGGCGGTAAGGCAACTAACTTAGATACGGATGAACAAAGCACTATTACCGTTTCATTTCAAATCAAAGAAGGGTATCACATTCAGGCAAATAAAGTCAATGACGAAAGTCTGATTCCTGTAAAACTGGAAATGGAAACCCGTGAAGGTATATACTATGGGCAACCTATTTTCCCTGAGTGGAAGGAATTTATAATGGATGGAACAAATGATAGATTATGGGTATTTGATGAAATGCTTGATGTCAAAATTCCACTCACGATTACAAAGGAAAAATTACGAAGAGATTATTTACTAAAAGGGAATCTGCATTACCAGGCTTGCGACTCTTGGAAATGTTATTTTCCAAGAGTGCTGGAGTTTGAGGTATGTTTTTCAATTGGATAGAAACTCACCGTTAGCAAGCTTCAACGAGGATTAGTTTACCCGAAAGAGATTGATTCCGGCACAAGCGGCACATCCCGCAAAGCCACACACCCAGCCGCGCAAAATCCAAAGCTTAGCGGGAAGAGCCGCCCACGCACCAATATTTGACAGTGTAGTTGGTGCAACCTTAAAGAGTAGGTTCGGTTACCCCACGCGCAGGAACAGTTTAGCAACCAAGTTCTGTGGATAAAGAACAAATGAATAAAAAACGGACAACCATGTACCGTGACAATCCATTCTATTTCATGACACCATGCCAACAACTGAACGACCAACTTACAACCTGAGAGAAGAAGGGCACATGTTGCTAACAATGTGCTTGTGCCAGGCGGGGGTTCGGTGTCCTCATGAAGTTTATTATCTTTACTTCGTGCAATCACGGGGACAAGACGCAGTTTCAAAATCCCCCGCCCGATCACAAGCACCAACGTTACCTGCAACCCTATTAGCGACCTGCAAACTTGAAACTTTGGTGCTTTGAACGAACATTTTTTGGAATCACATGGACAACAGCCGACACAGCTTTTAATGCCAACGCTTCAAAAAATAAATTTGTAAAAAAAGCGCACCCACTCCAACGCACAAAACACACTTTCATTTTTTCCCAACCCACAAACCGAACGCAGAAAAAAATGAAAGAGTGTTTTCACCAACCCTTTGTTAATCAGTCTGACCTGTAGGTAGCAACACCTGGCCTGTCAATCGGAAAACTAAATGCTTATGTTGATAATGTCCAATTGCTGTGGCGAAAGTATCAGCCTGGATTTTAACCCTGAATCCGTCGACTTTCTTAATAATTCGGTAACTTTTGGGTAACTTATTGGTAACTTCACCTATCCCAATGCTGGGGCCTCACATCGCACTATGAAAAGAACCCTCCACAGTTTTTCTCTGATCATTAATTATAAAACATTTATCGTCACAGCCTTGTCGTTGATCTCAACCTATTTGTGTTATGAATTCGGGTTGACTGCTAAGTTTCCAGATATGCTCGTGGGTGTGGCCATCGTGTTTCCGGTTGTGTTTTCAATTGGGTCGGCCTACAATCGAAGAGAAGTAGCCTTGCAGCGGTGGGCGGATTTTAAAGGGCATGCCATCGCCATTTACTATGCCACCCGCGACTGGACGACCAACAAAGACAACGACCTACCGGAGCGTAGCCGCAACCTGATTATCGCGATGATGCAATCTTTGCGAGATATATTGAAAGGGGAGCGGGCTGATTGGACGGATCGGGAGACTGAATATTACCAATACTTTTCAAGGCTCTCGACCATCACGATGGAGCTTCGCAACTATGGTGTTCAGAGCGGAGAGATTTCGAGAGTGAGTCAATACGTCAGCAAAATGATCGTGGCATTTGACAACCTCAAGATTATTTACCTCTATCGCACACCAATTACCCTGAGGGCTTATAGCAAAGTGTTCATTTATGTTTTCCCCATTATCTACGGGCCGTATTTTGCCAGCACTTTTCATGATTTTTCCGCTTCCCTTGAATATGTGATGCCGGTGCTGTACAGTTTCATCTTAGTCAGTCTGGACAATATTCAGGATCACCTCGAAAATCCCTTTGACCAGATTGGTGAAGATGATATTCAGATCGATGCAGAAGAGGCGGGTAGGTTGCTGCTTTAAGGGAATGCATTCACCACAGAGGACACTGAGCCGACAGACAAAGCACAGAGAATACAAAAAAATTTCCTCTGTGTATTCCTTTGGGCTCTCCGTGCACTCTGTGGTAAAAGCTGTTGAAGTCTCCTGAGTTTCTCGATTTTCGATTTTGGGTGTCCCGGATCAAACCAAGGCTCTCAGAATGGAATGGACAACGAAAATTTTTATCAGCATCATGTATATTCAAATCTGGAGATGGTATTTTCAAATTGGGTGTCCCAGCGAGGAAAACAGGAAAAAATTTCCTCTGTGTATTCCTTTGTGCTCTCCGTGCACTCTGTGGTAAAAGCTGTTGAAGTCTAATTCGAAGGTGAGCTCCTCAAGCTTTCCACCTACTTCTTCTCTTCTTTCACCACCAACCCCAATTCATTCAACTGTTCCTGAGAAATAGTAGAAGGCGTTTCAATCATCGTGTCCCTTCCAGCATTGTTTTTAGGGAACGCAATGAAATCACGAATGGAGTCTGCGCCTCCAAAAAGGGAGCATAGGCGATCAAAGCCAAAGGCGATGCCCCCGTGTGGCGGAGCTCCATATTCAAAAGCCTCCATCAAAAAGCCAAACTGTTTCTTTGCCTCGTCTTCTGTGAAGCCAAGTTTATTGAACATCAATTGCTGCGTTGGGCGGTCATGAATTCGGATAGAACCACCTCCTACCTCGGTGCCATTGATGACCATGTCATACGCATTGGCGCGAACTTTTCCAGGATCACTGTCTAGCAGCAGTAAGTCTTCACGTTTGGGTGATGTAAAAGGATGGTGCATTGCGTGGTAGCGGTGGGTTTCTTCATTCCACTCCAGCAGAGGGAAGTCGATGACCCACAGGGCAGAAAATTTGTTTTTGTCACGAAGACCCAATTGACTGGCGATGAGGAGGCGTAGCTCACCTAAGGCTTTTCTTGTTTTGTCGGGGTCGCCAGCCATGACCAACAACAGGTCACCTGGTTTTGCATTACACGCAGCGGCCCATTTCTTTAACTCTTCTTCAGAATAAAACTTGTCTGCCGACGATTTGAGTGATCCTGTGGCCTCATAACGTACCCACACCAACCCCTTTGCCCCAATCTGCGGACGTTTTACATACTCAGTAAGTTCATCTAACTGCTTGCGGGTATAACCGGCACAGCCTTGGGCACAAATTCCAACCACCAGTTCAGCCTGGTCAAATACCATGAATCCTTTTCCTTTTGCAAGGTCCGTCAACTCCGAGAATTTCATCTCAAACCGTGTATCGGGTTTATCCGAACCGTAAGATTTCATGGCCTCGTCGTAGGTGATGTGTGGCACCGACGGCATATCAATTCCTTTTACATTCTTAAAAAGGTGTCTTACCAATCCTTCAAACGTGCTTAGAATGTCTTCCTGGGTGATGAAGGCCATCTCGCAGTCGATTTGCGTGAACTCAGGTTGACGGTCGGCCCTCAGGTCTTCGTCGCGAAAGCACTTCACGATTTGATAATAGCGATCGAAGCCCGATACCATTAATAATTGTTTGAATGTTTGTGGTGATTGTGGCAACGCATAGAATTCGCCATGATGGATTCTTGATGGTACCACAAAGTCGCGCGCGCCTTCCGGTGTTGATTTGATCAGCACGGGGGTCTCTACTTCGATGAAGTTCAGGCTGTCGAGATAGGCGCGGGTCTGCTGTGCCATTTTATGACGTAATTGGAGGCTTTCGCGGACAGACGTTCTCCGCAGATCGAGGTATCGGTATTTCATACGAAGGTCATCGCCTCCATCCGTATTTTCTTCGATGGTAAAGGGAGGAATTTTCGATGCATTGAGGATCTCAATGCTTTCTACTTTTATCTCAATGCCACCGGTCAGTATTTTATCATTTTTGGACATGCGCTCTGCCACCGTGCCAGTTACCTTGACGACAAATTCCCGCCCCAGCCGACGGGCAGATTCAAGGAGTTTTGGATCTGATTTGCCTTCCTCGAGAAACAGTTGGGTGATTCCATATCTATCGCGCAGGTCTATCCACAACAAACTACCCTTGTCGCGCAGGCGCTGTACCCAACCTGTCAGGGTTACGGTCTTGTTCACGTCCTGTATCCGCAGTTCACCACATGTATGTGTCCTTAGCATCTGAATTTGATTAATTTTGGGCGCGCAAGTTAATAAACAATGATCAAAAGCCTTCTCCTTATCGTCTCCTTGTGGTGGGTTCCATTCACCACATTAAAGCTGGTTAAAATCAAGGTAGGAAACGGCATTACAGTGTCCTTGCCAGACGCAATGTTTCCCATGACACCGGACGACCTCGCCCAACGCTACCCATCCGTCCGGGCCCCGCTGGGAGCCTTCACGGATCAGGATAGGGCGGTGGATTTCAGTATCAACATATCGGCGACAACCTGGCCTGACGGAAATGTTGAATTGGCACAAAAATTTTTTAAAGCAGGATTATACAATTTGTATGACCGGCTTGATATCATCACGGAGGGCACTCAACTCCTGCATAAGAAAAAATTTATATTTTTTGAATTTGATTCCAGGATCAATGGTGATCGAAGGAAACAGAGCACTCAGGAACCAATCCTGAAATATACATTTATCCAGTATTTAGTTGAGAAAGACCGAACACTGGTATTCACATTTTCATGCCCCAAAGAACAAAAAGAAGATTGGCGAAAGACGGCGAGTGAGATCATGAAGAGCGTGAGGGTAAAATGATGGAGGCTTTAATCATCCTGTAATCCTTCACGAAAAGATTTTTAATTAAATGCCCCAACCAATATCTTCCGGCATGCTGGAGTTGTACACCGATGAATACTTCATGCGGGAGGCGCTGAAGGAAGCGCACAAAGCATACGATGCAGGAGAAGTTCCTGTAGGAGCGGTGGTGGTGTGTCAAAATAAGATAATAGCCCGCGCTCACAACCAGACAGAACAGCTCACCGATGCTACGGCCCATGCTGAAATGCTGGCCATAACCTCAGCTGCTAATTATTTAGGCTCCAAATACCTGACAGAGTGTGCACTGTTTGTCACACTAGAGCCCTGTGTGATGTGTGCCGGTGCTTTGCATTGGGTACAGCTACAGAAGTTAGTGTATGGGGCCGACGATTTACAACGGGGTTATAGCTTAGTGAAATCACTCTTGCTGCATCCTCGTACTGTAGTACAGAAAGGCCTTAAAGAAGGGGAGAGCAAAGAGTTGATCAACCAATTTTTCAAAAGGATCAGAGAAAAATAGTAACATTGTATATTATGAGCATGGAATTGAAAGGAAAAGTTATCCAACTGCTGCCCGTACAAACAGGGATGGGCAAAAAGGGTCAGTGGAAAAAGCAGGAATTCATTGTGGAGACGCAAACCCAATATCCCAAAAAAGTCTGCCTGTCAGCCTGGGGAGATAAGATTGATCAGTTCAATGTTTCAGAAGGAGACATTGTGAACGTATCAGTGGACCTTGAAAGTCGGGAGTACAATGGCCGCTGGTACACAGAAGCGCGTGCCTGGAAAATTGATAAAAGCGGGAGTGGTGCAGCCAATTCAGGTGGTGGGAAAAGTACGTCCTCATCTTCTGATGCCCCCATTGGTGACGAGCCATTCCAGGCAAGCCCATCGTCCAGCGATGACTTGCCTTTTTAGGGTTTCTGTTAGTGAGATTATTAAGTATCACATGAAGAGGTAGCAAGCAAATACAGTGGGGTTCTTGCCTACTGCAGATTGCCTACTGCCTACTTTCGAGTCTACATACAACTTTACAATCTATTTAAAGCAAGAATAATGTAGAGTGAAAGAAGAAATTAAGCTTTTACCTTCTTACGTCCTTCATCCACACGTTTACCATTTTCGTGTTTGCCTAGAATGGTTACATCCTTCGTGGTTTCGTACTGTTTGGCTGCCTGCATCATGGCTTGTTCGCTGTCGCGGATGATGATCGTGCCTGATTTCGCACCTTTATTGCGGATTTCGATATAGAATCCGTCTTTTTTCTTCTTCGGTAATACGGGAGGTCTGCCCATGAATTTGTATTGATTAGTGATTTCTATTCTTTAAGACAACGTGCCAAAATTCATTGCCGTCACAATACTTCAGCTTTGCAATCGATTTCAAACCGAATCTTGACTTTTGCAGCCCCAAAGATAGAGTTTTATTCGGTTTTTGAAGCTCAATTTGATAGACGGAGCATGCATGAGGAGGTTTTAAATTAGCTGTTGATTCAAAATGGTTGTGTCCTACGTTTTTATCTGAGATAGGGTGGGATTTTTACTCTGTCCTTCATTGCAGGATCGGGTACGAGTGGCAGCTTAACCATTTTTAATGGCTGAACTCCAGCCCAGATATCAAGTGCATAGTCTTCTTCATCGTCTTTGGGCGGGCCCGTCCGTACTTTGGCTGAAGCCTCATTAATTTTGAATGCATGTACCATCGTGGCTTTCCATTCATTGTCTGTCGGCTTGCGCACGTCAGCCCACCGGCCCGGGCACATCTTTTCTGTAAAGACTTCAAGTGCCCGGTATATCTCTTCCTTGCTCGTGACTTCCGTCGGTTCACTAAAAATAACCACAGAGCGGTAGTTCACGGAATGATGAAAGGCGGACCGTGCCAGCACCAGCCCGTCGATGGAGGTGACACTGATGCAAACCGGCAATTTTTTAGCGGCAAGTGCTCTCATATAAAAGCTACCCACACTTCCATGAAGATAGAGCGTATCATTGATTCGGCAGAAGCCAGTGGGTATTTGAAAGGGCTGTCCATCCCTTACATAGGCGAGGGTGCAAAACAGAACTTCGTCCAGAATTGAATAGACAACATCCTTATCGTAGATGCCACGCTTCGGCAAACGTGTGATCTTAGTTTTTTCGGTGATGGGGAATTGATCTGCCATTTTAATTTGATTTTCTTTTGATGATAAAGCAATCAGCAAAACGTTCCATGCCGATCTTTGGATAATACGTGACTGCGGCCGGCGCTGACAATAGAATCAGCGTTGTATTTTTTCCAGCCAGTTTGTGAGTTTCTTCGATGAGCTTTTTGCCAATCCCTTGCCGTTGAAAGGCTGTGTCTACTGCAAGGTCGGAGAGGTAACAACAAAATGAAAAATCACTGAGTGCTCTGGAGACGCCGACCAGGATATTTCCAGACCAGGCCGTCACGAGAATATTTCCGTATTCCAGCATTTTTAAAATTCGTTCAGGCTCGTCCACCGGCCTTCGCTCACTTAGGGTTGAGCGCCTTAATACATCGATAAAATCCTTCGGTGATATTTTAGCATCACTACGATAAATAATTCCGTCCATACGTTTACTAAGAAATCTGTAATATGATTTTACCAAACTGACTTCCTTCTTCCATACGGTTGAATGCTTCATTTACTTCCGCCAGGGGAAAAACTTTATCAATCACCGGGATGATTTGATGCTTCTGAATGAAGTCGAGCATTGACAGGAATTCATCTGCGGTGCCCATCGTCGAGCCAAAGCTGGAAAGTTGTTTCCAGAACAACATTCGGGAGAGATGGAGGGAATGTTTCCAGCAGTCCTGCCAAAGATCACAATCTTTCCACCTGGAAAAGCAAGGTCCAGCAAGGATGGGAACTGCTCGCCTCCAGCACTATCAATAATGACATCAAAACCTCCGGCCTCTTTCTTTATTCTCTCTATCCAGTTTGTCTCCTTGTACTTAAACCCTGCTGTCGCTTTCATTTGCCACTACATCTTCACGAGGTAATTCCAATGATGGTTGTCCGGTGCCGCACCCGTCCGTATGTCCAGCAGCTTCTTTTTCATTTGTTGCTGGATGCTCTGAGGCTGAACGGCGGGAAGTTGATATTCTATACCGTGGATGTTGATCACTGCTATGGGTGCCACGACGGCTGCTGTTCCTGTGCCAAAAGCTTCCGTCAGTGTCTTCTTCTTAAAACCTTCTTCCAATTCATCAATGCTGATTCGTCGCTCTTCAATGGTGATTCCGGATTCACGAGCAAGAGTCAGAATGCAATCGCGGGTGATGCCATCCAGGATGGCGGAGTTCAGGGCAGGTGTAACTAGTTTGCCATTCAATACAAACATCACATTCATCATCCCCACCTCGTCGATGTATTTGTGTTCTTTGTGGTCGGTCCAAAGAATCTGGTCAAAGCCTTCTTTTTTAGCCACTTGCGTGGGATAGAAAGCGCCTCCGTAGTTACCGGCACACTTTGCAAATCCTGTACCGCCCTCCGCCGTACGGGTAAAATGCTGCTCTACTTTCAGGCGGAAAGGTTTCGTGTGATATAACCCCACCGGGCTTGTGAGAATGATGAACTTATATTGATCGGCAACTTTCACCCCAAGCCTGGACTCAGAAGCAAAGACAATCGGACGGATGTAAAGTGAAGCACCCTCGGAGGTTGGAATCCAGTCTTTGTCAATTTCTATTAACGCATGAAGAGAATGAATAAACATATCAAATGAGATGCGGGGCATACACATTCGATCCAGAGATTTGGTAATGCGCTCATGGTGTTTATGGGGCCGGAAAATATTAATGCTTCCATCGTCGATCTTAAAAGCTTTCATACCCTCAAAAATCGACTGACCATAATGTAGAGAAAGCATCGCCGGTGACATCTTTAATTCGCCGAAAGGCATAATCACCGGCTCACTCCACTCACCGTTAGTGTACTCAGCCACCAGCATGTGGTCTGAAATGTATTTTCCAAACTCCAGGTTGCTAAAATCGGTTTCTGAAATTCTTGAATGAGACGTTTTCTGAACATCAAAGGCGGTTGCGGTATTCATACGATTAAGTTTTTGTCAAGGTAAAAATAATTTCATTGATTTTGACCAGATGATGGTCGTCATGTTCGGCGTCAAACCAGGCAAGATCAACGGGAGTCATTTGGATTTTCAGCCGTGGATGCAAAGAAGATTTGGTTAAGTCACCCTCTGAAAGGGATTTATACTTATTAATGTTTTTAATTCTTGTTTTATGGAAGTAATCCAATACTTTTTCAATCGGCCAGGGATTGTAATCCTGGGGTTCAAATACCGCCGGTGACATCATCGTGACTCCAGCGATCATTTCATCCATTCGGCGGTTGCCAATGCCGTCCACTTCAGCAAGATGTCCGATGTTTTGTTTGACAGACCATTTGTCATTGATTTTCTCAGAAAGGATTTTATCGCTCACCCCTCTCACTTTGTGCTCAAGCCGGATGTGGGTTCCTTCCAACCGTTCAAGAAAAAGGGGAAGCATCTCTGGGGAAAAGCCAAAAACCAATTTTCTATCAAACCATGCAAGGGTCTTCATGTCATTTAGTTTGTTTATGTTGATCAAACAAAAATAGTACCCGTAAGGAAAAGTCTTGCCTGTCCTCCGATTTCAACCCGATCACCTTTCATCTTACATTTTAGTTTTCCACCACGGGCTGAGCACTGAATGGCGTTCATCTCTGTTTTACCCAGGACTTTCGACCAGTAGGGGATGAGTGTGGTGTGCGCAGATCCCGTCACAGGATCTTCGTCGATACCCGATTGAGGTCCGAAAAATCTGGAAACAAAATCAACCTGATCTCCTTTGGCAGTTGCGATTACGCCCCGGGCGCTGACGGTTCCAAGTTTCCTGAAATCAGGCGTCAATTTTCTGACTTGATTCTCATTTTCGAAAATCAGCATATAGTCTGTCTTTCCTTTGAATGCCTTGACAGGTTTAATGTTAAACGGATCGGTCAACTCACGAGATGGTACTACTTCAGAAAATGTATCGGCGGGAAAGTTGAGGGTTAGAAAATCTCCATCCTTTGTCACCGTCAACGGTCCGCTGCGGGAATTGAATGTCAGTTGAGTTCCCTGATATCCTTCATGATTAAATAAGACGGCGGCTGTCGCCAGCGTAGCGTGTCCACACAAGTCCACCTCAACCGTCGGCGTGAACCAACGAATGCGATAGCCTTCGATTTCTTTTACGTAGTAGGCTGTCTCCGCAAGGTTGTTTTCCATGGCGATGTTCAGAAGCAAATCATCGGGAAGCCAGGCGTCCAGAGGACAAACTGCCGCGGGATTCCCGCCAAAGAGTTTATCGGCGAAAGCGTCGACCTGATAGATCTTAATATTCATGAGATTTTATTTATCGACTTTTAATCAAACGCCCCACACCTTTGAGATGTCGGATGCTTGAACTCAAAAATGGTTTTAATGGCATGTTCTTCGATTGATAGCCGCGGTTGACAAGGTAAATGCCGGCAACGGTGACGAGGATTGCAATGCTGATACGGATATTTAACTTTTCATTGAGGATGAGCCAGCCAAGGATCACGGCCACCATCGGGTTGATGTAGGCGTATAAGGAAACAATGGTCATGGGCAACTTTTTGATCGCGTAGGAATAGCAGGCATAGGCAGCAACCGAACCCACCACGATCATATAGGCGAGGGTGTAAATAATTTCTTTGGACCATTGAATTGTATGGTAGTCATCCATTGCAAGGCTGATGGGAATGAGTAACAGTCCGCCGAAGAGCATTTGCAAACCAGCATTAAGAAAGGGATCTGTATTTTGATTTTTCTTCTTGGTCCAAATGCTGCCAATGGCCCAGCATAAATTGGCCAAAAAAGTCATGACGATTCCAATGACATAGTTTGAATCAGAAAACTCCGTAAGATGTTCACCAAAAATAAGGATGATGCCACCCAGGCCTGTGGCGACACCCAGGCCGATCAGCCAATTCGGGCGTTCATCCTTGCTCACAATGAGATTGATCAATATCGTCCAGATGGGCATGACGGAACAGATGACGGCAGCAAGTCCGCTGGAGAGATATATTTCCCCCCAGCCAACGACACTAACCCCTAGTGTAATCATCAGGAATCCGGCGACAGCCTGATTGAAGAGCGTTTTCTTATCTGGCCATTCAGCCTTGCCAATCGTGAGCATGAATAGAATCAGGATCGGCCCTGCGATCAGGAATCGAATCATTGAAAAAAGGAATGCCGGAAACTGAGTGACGCCTATGCGCAGCGCGAGGTAGGTCGTCCCCCAGATGATGCAGACAGCCGATAGAGCGAGATAAGCAAGAAGGTTCTTGTTGTTCTTCATGAATGTTTTAAAAAATCGATCCGGTTGTAATCATAAAATTGAGGATTGCAATGCAAACACAACGATGCCAATAATAATTCCAATGATGATGATCCACTTCCTTCTCATTTTCATACGCTTGCAAAATTGTTCAAAGTTTCTCCTAAATACGTAAATAAAACAGTTTCAGTTTTGTTTATTTTGACCAGATCAGTTAGTCAAGAATGAACATCAATGTAAAGATCACTCCGTTTTTCTTTGGGTTGACATTCGTATCGCTCGAGTATGGCATCACCAAACCTGCTACGCCCGCACTCATGGTTAATGTTTTGGACAACTTCATCCTGCTAAAAAAGGCACTGGCTGCACAAGTGACGTATTCGCTTGAATCAAAGACTTTGTTGTTATGCCAAACCATGGTGGTAAGATCAAGATGCTTCTTTGAATAAATCAGTCGCACCCGGTTGATCCAGTCTTTCGCCTCCGGTTCCAAAACAAGATTCCCGAAGAGCGTGCTATAATCCAGCGTAAATTCTTTTGTCAGCTTGTAAGTTGAGGTCACGATCAGCACCACATCCGACCCGTGATCGGCAAGCGACTTAGACTGTTCCAGCAGAAATCCTGCGCTGGGCGTGATGGTGAGCCTTTTTCCGAGGTGGAAAGTTTTATTCACCACCGCAAAACTGAAGTTAATTTCTGTGTTGAGGTCTCTAAGGTCCAACGCCTTGAAGAATTGAAATCCCCACTTCTTTCGATCATAGGTAAAGTTGAAATCAATTACAGGGTTATCGGAAACGATTCTTCCGCCATAGGCAAACTGCCCTATAGAATGTAAACGGACTGCAAGCTTAGCGTTAGATCTTCTTTCAAATTTGATTTTCTTAACCGAATCGGTCGGAGCAAATACTCCGGCCATGCCGCTGTGGTGGATCAAAGCAAATGAAACTATTAAAAAGATGAAGAATTTCATTTTTGGTTCACTTTTTTATCCAAAGCTCCCCCAACAAGGTTGTTTCCTCAACCCACTTCTTGTGAAACCGTGCCCTAAAAAAGTAATGCAAAGTTTTCTCTTAATACGTTTAAAAAACAGTTTCAGTTTTATTAATTTTGACCAGATCAGTTTGGCGGGTCTAAAGTTTAAGGTTAAATGTTTAAGGTTGATGGCCACGTTTAAGACGTTCGAGGAGATTGAGGCATGGCAAAAGTCGAGAGTACTGGCAGGCAAAATTCATGACCTGAGTCGTAAAGGTGATTTTTCGAGAGATTATAAGTTGCGGGATCAGATTAATGGTGCTGCCGGATCAATCATGGATAATATTGCTGAAGGATTCGAAAGGGAAGGAACGCGTGAGTTTGTTCAATTTCTTTCAATAGCAAAAGGATCGGCTGGCGAAGTACGGTCGCAATTGTACCGAGTTCTGGATCGTGGCTATGTTAGTCAAGAGGTCTTTGATGAACTTCAGGAAGAAGTCATTACTATTAGCAAGCAGATTTCAGGACTAATGAATTACCTAAAACGGAGCGAAATGAAAGGAACAAAATTCAACCATGAACCCGAAGAACCCTATCAAGGGGACCCTAAACCTTAGACCTTAAACCTTGAACATTAAACGTAGTAAATGAAATCTGAAACCCTCACACAAGATCATCTTTATCAGGAGGTCGCAGCGCGCATTGCCCTTCTCATTGAAAAGAAAGCTTTCAAAGTTGGCGACAAACTTCTGTCCGTCCGTTCACTCAGCAAAGAGCAAGGCATCAGTTTGAGCACTGCCTTCCAGGCATATTATCATTTGGAAAGCAAGGGGCTTGTAGAGGCACGGCCTCAATCAGGGTATTATGTGAAGTTTTCTCCGAAGCATATGTTGGAGGTGCCTACCTGCTGCGACCCTTCAGAAGAAGCTGTGCCGGTGACGATCGATGAAATGATCAGCAGCGTTTACAGTGACCTTCGTTCAGACAAGCTGATTAATTTTTCATTGGGGTCTCCTTCGCCCGAACTTTTGCCCAAGGCTAAACTAAATAAGGCGGTCATCCAGGCTTTGCGCAGTTCAAATGATAGTTGTCTGAATTATGAGCATATCCAGGGAAATGTAGAACTGCGGAAACAAATTGCCAGGCTTTCGTTCAATTGGGGAGGAACGCTCAGTGAAGATGATATCGTTGTGACGGCGGGATGCATGGAAGCGTTATCTATTTCTTTGAAAGCCATTACGAAACCGGGGGATGCTGTAGCCATTGAAAGTCCTACTTACTTTGGAATCTTCCAGGTGATGGAAAGCCTCGGACTAAATGTCGTTGAAATACCCACCGACCCGGTCACCTCCATTGACCTGGATTGCCTTGAAACTTCCATTAAGAAGTTTAACATCAAGGCCTGTCTGTTTGTAAGCAATTTCACAAATCCGATGGGAAGTTGCATACCGGATGAGAAGAAGAAAAAACTGGTGGAGTTGCTCGCGAAAAGAAACGTGCCACTCATTGAGGACGATATCTATGGAGAGCTCTATTTTGGAAAAACCCGTCCCCGCACCTGCAAGTCATTTGACAAGAAGGGGATGGTGATTCAATGTAGTTCATTTTCGAAGTCATTGGCGCCTGGTTATCGGATAGGCTGGGCGGTGCCTGGAAAATTTAAAGAAGATGTCATCCGCCTCAAGAGGATGAACAATGTATCGACCAACACCCTAGCGCAATCGGCCATCGCCAACTTCCTCGCCAATGGCCGCTATGAGTTGCACCTGCGACATTTGCGTAGGGCGCTTCATACGCAAAGCCTGCGCTACATTCAGGCGGTGACTGCCTATTTTCCGGAAGGCACCCGTATTACACGTCCGGAAGGAGGATTTGCCCTTTGGCTGGAATTGGATAAAAGGATTGATACCTACAAACTTCATAAAAGAGCGTTGAAGCATGGCATTGGAATCGCACCCGGACAGATTTTCTCATCCCAGGGTCGTTTCGAAAACTGTTTTCGCATCAGTTTTGGGTTGCCCTGGTCGGAGCGGGTTGAGCAAGGAATTAAGGTTTTGGGAGACCTTGTAAAGAAATATTGACCAAAACCAGAAACCAGAAACTTGAAACTAGAAACTTGGTGCAAACTGATTTGAATTCTTTAATTTAGATGTTCTTATTAAAACTAAATAAATAAAACTGATATGGCATTCACACTTCCCGCCCTTCCCTATGCTGCCACCGCACTGGAGCCGCACATTGACGCCCGCACGATGGAGATCCATCACGGTAAACATCACAACGCTTACATCACCAACCTGAACAATGCGCTCGCCGGCAAACCAGAGGAGAGCATGAGCATCGAAGATATCTGTAAAACGATTTCTAAGTTTCCGGCACCGGTGCGCAACAACGGTGGCGGTCATTTTAACCATAGCATGTTCTGGACGATTATGGGTCCAAATGCAGGCGGTGCTCCCAGTGGTGCGCTCGGTGACGCCATCAACGCAGCTTTTGGAAATTTTGATGAATTCAAGACCAAGTTCAGCGCTGCTGCCACTGGCCGGTTTGGTTCCGGCTGGGCATGGCTGATCAAAGATGCCACCGGCAAACTGGCAATCACTTCAACTCCGAACCAGGACAATCCGTTGATGGACATCGCAGAAGTAAAGGGAACGCCTATCCTTGGATTGGATGTATGGGAACATGCCTACTACC
>JAYVQY010000124.1:0-56285 GCA_043776715.1 Cyclobacteriaceae bacterium
TGTTGCCTTGCATGCAGAATTAGAGGGGATTTACAATTCTTCTTTGAAGAAGTTTCCTTCTGTGGATGCGAAGATTGAATTGAAAGACGGATTCCTGCAGACCAAAGGATACCCGGAACCAATAAGCGATATCCAATTGTCGGGAGAAGTAATGAACGCTACCGGAAATTTCGCGGATACGCACTTATCCATTCATAAATTAACGTATACCCTTGAGGATGAACCATTTTCTGTAAGCGGTACCATTTCTGACCTTGATAAGTATGATTTTGATTTGAAGATAAAGGGCTTGATTGATTTTGAAAAGCTCACCAGGATTTACCCCATTCCAAGCGTAAAATTAAGCGGCACCATAGACTCTGATCTGGAGGCGCGCGGCTCATTGGCGGACGCCGAGGCTGGGCACTATGAAAGAATTTCTTCGGATGGAACCATTGAAATAAAGGATCTATTAATTCAAAATCCCTCCATCCCAAATCTTATTTTGATTAATGATGCACTCCTTACATTTTCGCCTTCTAAAATAGTGTTGGAAAAACTGAAAGCCAGATTGGGAAGAAGCACTGTTTCATTGACCGGCGACTTATCCAACTACATGGCATTTGCTACACGTACCGATGATTTGATAAAGGCTGATCTGATGTTAACCTGCGATACGCTGGACTTGAACGAATGGCTTTCAGAAACATTAACCCAACGATCAGACTCTTCGTCTGGTCATCAAATCAATGTCTGGCAGATACCCATTAACCTTGAAGCTGTGTTTGATTCGGAAATAGGATATGTGATATACGAGGATGTGAAAATGTCGCACCTGGATGGTGAAATCAAGATGAGTGGAGGTGTTATGACTTTGCACGAAACCGGCTTCAATTCGCTCAATGCGAAATTTAACCTGTCTGGAGATTACGATACAAGAGATATGAAGCATCCTGTTTTCGACATGGACCTTGATGTAAAGGAGCTGGACATCAATAAGGCATACAAAGAAGTTAAGCTTGTCCGTGACCTTCTACCCGCAGCCGGCGATGCCCAGGGAAAATTCTCTGTGGTGTACAAGCTCCAAGGTGAGTTGAATTCGGATTTCTCACCTAAAATGGAGACACTTTTTGGGGGAGGGGAGATGCGGATAGCAAACGCAAAAATTAATGGAATGAAAATTTTTGAAGAACTAAGCAAGGTCTCTAAGAAGAAGGAGGTCAATGACCCGCACCTCAAGGATTTTGTGATGCGGTCTGAAATTAAAGATAACAAGATTTACATCAAACCATTTAGCATCAAAGTCTCTGGATTTGATGCCGACATTGAAGGCGTAAGCGAAATCACAGGTGCCATTCAGTACCTTGTGAAGCTAGAGCTTCCTCCGATTGGGATAAAAATTCCCTTTCATGTCACCGGTACCTATTCCAATCCTAAAGTGGCAATCGGAAAGGGGCACACACTGCCGACGGAAGAAGTGCCCAATGCTATCAAGCAGTAATCAAATACTATAAACTTGAGCGGTAGATTAAAAAGAATGCAGCCATGACACTGCATTCTTTAAATAAACCAATAACCCTGATGATAAACCTCAAATTACTGTACCACAAGAGGAGGCTTGTTATTGTGTATTCGGGTTGGTATTATTTCATGTTTTTAGTGTGGAATGGGGAGAAAGTTCCACATTCCTCATGTGTCTCAATTAATATGAATGGCTCCAGTGCACTTTTTGAGAACAAACAGCCATGAAATGGATCAATCATACAGGTCCGGGCCGAGAGTTAAATTAGGGCAGGATCAGTAGTGACTTATGCTTAGAGCCAATTTGAATACTCAAATGATTGGTTGTTTTATTTTGTTTGATTGGCATAATCCAGCACCCGTATTAAATCATCTTTCACTTTGAAATTGATCTTATTTTCTTTTGAAAAGTTTTTAATTTCCTTTTTAGAGTCTGGGAATAATTTTAAAATAGAAGGCAATGAGGCAGCGTATAGTTTTCCATTGAGGCCAATAAAAAAATAGGAATCTTTCTTTATATACAAGCGATCGAACCGGGAGGTAAGATTGTGATAATCTGTTGCAGCAAACTGCTCTCCCGCTCCTGACTCCATCATTACTTTCATCTGATGCTTAGCACCCAATGCAACAGGCGTTTCATTCAGAAGCTCAACATACCCGGTTGGAAAGTCATTATAAAAAATATGATCACCCATCGTGATCAATTTTATCTGGGCCGAATTTTCGAAGGTCGTAGTGTCACCTTGTTCAGAAATGATTTCTACTCTTTCCTCATAAATATTGAAGTTCAACATTAATGTATTCGTCGGTTGAAATCCTCCTTGCAACATGATTCTTCCTTCCTGAAAATCATGAAATCGGTAAATGACATCACGCCATTCATTCTTTGACATGACGGTCCAGGCTTTTAGTCTAAAGACTTGAACGGCGGCATAGTGAGCTTGGCCAGAGCTTGAGGAGAATTGCGCGATGGATGCTGAATGGAATCCGAGGATCGCAATTAAACTTAATGCGAATACGCCTTTTGTAACACTCAACACCTTTTCTGAAATAGACTATTGTGCGTAAGTTACGATAACCAGGAAGATGCATCGTGTCTCCACACGCATTTCTATTTCGACGTATGCGTGGTTACAATCCCTGCGATAAGGTGTCCAGAGTTTCGGCCATCGTGGTTTAGTTGCTACTTTTTCAGCTTCCCTTTATACGTTCTCTTGAACAGTTCAAATCTTGGAATTGAAACGCCCGTCACATAAGAACTATTCGGGTTATGTTCTATATAATTTTGGTGATAGCCCTCCGCCTTGTAGAATGCAGTTAGTGGCTTGATTTCGGATACGATGGGATTCTTGAATGAGGGCGCAAAATCCTGCTTAGCCTTTTCTGCCAGCGATTTTTCTTCTGCAGTTTTATAGAAAATAATGGATCGATATGAATTCCCGCGATCGGGACCTTGCCGGTCGGGGGTAGTAGGATCTTGTGAGGTAAAGAATACTTTCAATAACTCAGCATAGCTAATGACTTTGGGATCGTAAAAAACGAGTATAGATTCGGCATGGCCAGTGGTCTCGGTATTGACCAACTCATAACTGGGATTTGAAGCGGTGCCACCTGCGTACCCTGAAACTGCAGAGTCTACGCCCACGACGGCCTCAAAAATATGCTCCGAACACCAAAAACATCCTTCTGCAAACGCCGCCACTGCCTTGCCGACGGCAGGGGTCAGGTTGATTTTTGTATCAGCATCTCCTTTCTTTTTCGATTGTGCGTCGCAGGATGAAAGTGTTAGCGTCAGTGCCAGGGTTGGGATGATCAGGTTGAGTCGGTTCATGTTCTTATAGTTGTTGAGTCTTTTTACGAAGTAAGGAGCCTGACGGTTTGGATTATCAACAACATTTGTCGCCTCTGCGTCAAATACAGATTAGTATCCGGTAGGCAAAATACCAGTACACAACGCTTTTGCCTACTGCCTACTTCTTGATACTTTCCTAAGCCAGTTCTCGAAGATCTACTGGCACGACCCGCGAAATTCCCTTCTCCACCATTGTAATTCCGTAGATTACATCGGTAGTGGTCATCGTTCGTTTGTTGTGGGTAACGATGATGAATTGCGAATCTTTGCTGAAACTCCTTATGATGTTATTGAACTTGTCAATATTGGCATCATCGAGTGGTGCATCTACTTCATCGAATATACAAAATGGGGCAGGCTTCAGAAGGTACATGGAGAAAAGCAGCGCAGTAGCGGTCAACGTCTTCTCCCCGCCACTGAGTTGGTTGATCGTCAGCGGCCTTTTCCCTTTTGGCTTTGCGATGATATCAATTTCAGATTCCAAAGGTTTTGAGGGGTCAACCAGTTTTAGGTCACATTCGTCACCTTCATTGAACAGGGAGCGGAACACCTCGATAAAATGTTCTTTGATGCGCGTAAAGGCATCCATAAAAGTCTGGCTTGCCACGCCTTCAATCTCATTGATGGTATTGAATAGCGACTCTTTTGCTTTTACCAGATCATCCTTCTGCGCAATGATGAAATCGTTTCGCTCCTTGATCTCATGATAAGCTTCCATCGCCATCGGGTTGATGGGACCCATGGTATCCAGCCTTTCTCGCAAACGCGTTACGCCGCTGCGAAGTTTTTCTTCGTCTTCTTGCGCAAGTGCCAGGCTTTCTTCTTCTGAAATCTGGTTAAGGATTTCGTCCAACGCCACATTGAATTCAACAGAAAGGCGCTCTTTAACAGAATTCAGTTCCAGCTTGCTTTCATTCAATTCATTTTGAAGTTGCATCAACAATGAGTCGATGTTGTCCTTTTGATGTTGAACATTCCGTAAGTCTTTTTCAACCTGGTCGATATTGCCACGGGCTGTGTAGTAATCTTTTTCGGCTTCATTAAGCCCACGCTCCATCTCATCCTTGTGGGCATACAGATGAATGAGCTCCTCATCTCCAGTCTTTGTATTTTCAAAGATGGCACGTATTTCGTTTTCGTTATGTTGTAATTCAGCAGAGTTGGTAGCGATTCGTTGATCACTTTGCTCGACCGCTTCTTGTTTGAAACGGATTTCTTGCTCAAGACTCTTTACCCGGTTCGTTTGCTGATGGAAGAAGATATTTTGCTCGTTAAAGGCGCCTGATTTCTGTTCGAGCAATTCGTTTTGGGTGGTGAGTTCATCCGCAAGCTGCTTGACCTTCTCGTCGAACTGAGACAGTTCATAGAATAGCTGCTGGGACTTCGGCTGAAGTTCATCCAGTTCTTTCAACAGCACATCGATCTTCTCAAGGATGTCCTCACGCCGCAGATCGGCATTGTTGATCATCTCAGCAAACTGCTCTTTCTTTGTTTTGACGGAGATGTATTCATCATTCACATGCTTGATCGCGTCCTGAGCCTCTTCGATTGAGACTTTCAGATTGTGATTGCGCAGTCGCTCCAATTCACGCTGTCGGTCGAGCAGGGAATGGCGGACTTCTTCCAGTTTCTTATTGAGTTCCTTGATTTCTTTGTCCAGCTTCTCCAGGTTTTTCGCACGACCAATTTTTTTGCCTTCAAAGAGTCCGACAGAGCCGCCTGAAAGACTGAACCGTCTACGGGTATATTTGCCACTCTTTGTAATGAACGTGTTGTCATCTTCTGCAGGAACTAATTTCAAATCGCCCTCAAAGAAGTAAACCCGATCCAGGATGAATGACATCAGTTTGCCATACTTGGGATCAAATTCAATGATTTGGGTTGCAGGGTAGGCATTAGAATAAATCTGGGTTGAGTTCGGGATGAACTTTTCAAAAGCATCAAGAATGAAAAAATTTGCTTTGCCCTTACTGGCATCACTTAGGATGTTGATGGCATCATATGCCTCGGCTTCATTGTGAACGATATAGTAGTTGAGATACGGCTCCAGGTAGTTTTCAATCGCCACCCTGTATTCTTCAGGGCAAGTGAGTACGTCCGAAAGGAGGGGAGCATTCCTTGTCCACTCTACTTTCTTCTTCAGGAACTTAATGGCCTCTGGAAACCCCTCAAGGTTCTCGACAAGCGATTTCGTGAGCTGATACTCATTCTGTCGTGAATCGAGCTTTCTTCCTGTTTCTGTAAGCTCTTCCCGAATCAAGTCGATTGTTTTCTCAAGCGAGCTGATGCGAGCAAGCACGTCATTTTCTTCCTGCTTGATGGATTCAAGATAAATGTTCTTCTCCCGAATTTGATCTTGCAGAATCACAAGCTTGTTCTCAAACTCCACCAGGCTCGCACTGCGTTGGTGGGTGTCGGTGGATGCCCTGTCAATCTCCTGTTTCAGAGATGTGATTTGAATCTCCCGAATCTCTACCGCTTTGATGGTTTGAAAGTGTTCTTCTTGTTTGTCGCGATGCAAATGGCGCAAAGCGTCAACATCAAGCTGAAGCTGGGCAGTGGCCACCTTTTGAAATTCGTAGGCTGACTTGATGGATTCAGCCTTGAGAGCAATCTCATTTAGAATGGTGTTGGCAGATAGCTCCTCTCCCTGCAAACTTTGTATCGCAAATAGGCCACGATCATTGCTCTTTTTGTCTTGATCGATCTGATCCCTCAAGCTGGATGCCCGGTCATTCAGAAATCTTAAGCGCTCATTGTTGATCTGCTTTTCGCTTTCGTGTAACCTGATATTGGCCACGTGGTCGTTGATGTCCTTTTGTCTCGCAGAAAGGGTTTTCTCCTTGATGATGAGTTCGGCCTTTTCTTTTTCAATGGAAGCCTCTTTGTCAGCGATTTCGGTAGTTAGTTTGATCTTACGATCGTTCTCCTCTTCAATTTGACGGTTGAAATGGTTAAACTTTTCTTTTTGTTTGTTAACAACCACTTTAGCCAACTGAATGCTTTTCTCCTTGTAATCTTCCTTGGCTTTATAATAGGTTTCAGTTTGCTTGGCCTGTTTCTCCAGGCTCTTCATATTTTTTTCAATCTCGAAAAGAAGGTCGTCCACGCGCTCCAGATCGGCGTCGGTGTCTTCCAGTTTTTTCAACGTCTCTTTTTTGCGTTTCTTAAACTTGGAAATTCCGGCCGCTTCTTCAAAAAGCATGCGTCTGGAATTATCCCGGTCGTTTAGCAAGTCATCAACCATCCCCAACTCGATGATGGCATAGCTGTTGGAGGCGATGCCGGTGTCCAGGAATAAGTTGGTAATGTCTTTGAGTCGGCAAGTGACTCCGTTCAACAGATATTCGCTCTCACCAGAGCGATACAATCGACGGGTGATGGTGATTTGCGAATATTCGGTGGGTAATAGATTCTTGGTGTTGTTGATGGTCAGGGAAACCTCCGCCATTTGTTGAGGAGAGCGCTGATTGGTGCCATTGAAGATAATATTCTCCATCTTCTCCGAGCGCAGTGCGCTTGTCTTCTGCTCGCCAAGTACCCATCGGATGGCGTCGACCACATTAGACTTGCCACAGCCGTTGGGCCCCACAATTCCGGTGATTCCTTCATCAAAGTTAATGACGATCTTATCGGCAAAGCTTTTGAAACCTTTGATCTCTAATTTGGCTAATTGCATTCTCTAAAAAGTGGTTATTCTCTATAAATAAAGTTGGCAAAGATAGAAGGAAATCTGAATCAAGGGGGGTGTTTTTTTCTTAGTTAAAGCATCGCTTTAATGATTGCGATCCACGTGTGAGAAAGCGGTGGGCTAAAAAGCCCGCGTGGCCAAAAGCTTACATTTCATCTATTCAGATGTGGTGGAAACTGACATTCAAATTGATACCTTTGTTTTGATGGACGAAGTCAAAATCATCATCTGGATTATCATAGGTCTGGTCTACCTGTTTTCACGCAGGAAGAAGAAGCCAGTCCCATCAGACCCTTCGACAACTCCTGAATCCGACCAGGAATTTGATGCGCCTGCTCCCCAGCCAGTGACCTTTGAGGAGCTCTTACGTGAAATACAGGGGAAGAAGAAACCTGCGCCAGTGCACCAACCAATTCCATCGATTGAAACCGAAAAGCAACCGTGGGTGCCTTTTGCATATAAAGTAGAGGAGCGGAAACAACTAGAAGACAAGGACTTTGATTATAGAGACAACGACAAGATCTACGAGATTTACGATAATGCTACAAAGGAGGCCTTCAATCGACCTTCGCTGGAAGAGACGGTGAAACTAAAGGACACCATTGTCCGGTTTGAACAGTTTAAAGAATACAACACCAAAGGGAGCCATAACCTTGTGGAGGAATATGTCAAGGAATTAAAGAACCCTAAAGGATTCAAGAAGGCTTTTATCTTGAGTGAGATATTGCAGCGGAGGTTTTAGCTTAAATACATTCACATAGCGAAACGGCTGGCGAACTGGTCCACGAACCACGAAGATCACGAGGTGGATTTTTGATAATTCTAATTGTAATGGTTGTGGCTCCTTCGTGTCGGTTGTGACTCTTTCCCAACCTTAGATACTTACGACTTATCACTTGGTAGGGAATATCATTTCAAACTCGCCAGGAACTGCATAGTGTCTACTTTATCAGCATAGTCACCAACTTCAGGCAATTGTGCCTTACCGAAAGGGATGCTTCCTGAAAACCACCCCTTCGCTGAAACCACTACCTGCAGTTTTTCTTTTTCACCTTCAATCTTCGATTTCAACTCCTCCAGGCTTTTATAATTTTCATAGTAAAGCGTGGCGATTGGTGAGACCAGGTTATGGTGCGCTCTCAGCAAAATGAATTCCCCATCAAGGAACGGCACCTGGTCCAATAGCATGATCGATTTTTGATAGCTGTAATTGTTGGCAAACTTGTGGTGATCTATCACGGCTTGAAAAGGCTCCCAACTTTTGATCAATGATCCGAAATCAAATTCCTCAGGAACAAATAATTTAGAAACATTTCGACAACCAAGTCCAAAGTAACTGAACACATCTTCTCCGAGGAGCGCAAATTCTTCTGCTGTTTCCCAGCCTTGAACTACAGCACAAGAAGCTCTGTTCTTTCTTATGATGTGAGGAATGTTTCTAAAATAGTATTCAAAGTACCGCGCGGTGTTATCATTCCCGGTGGCGATCATCGCATCCACTCCCTTCAGAGTGTCTTCAAATGATGTGCATTCAGCAAACCTGGGTTCAAGCTCGTGCAACTTTGCAAAGACCAGCTTCAGGAGAATGGTATCGCGTGCACTCGGCTTAGCCTTTAGCCTATGACCTGCCATGAGCACGCACAAGAAATCATGAAATCCAACCAAGGGAATGTTGCCTGCCATGGCTACGCCAATGGTTTTGATGATGGTTGGCTCCGGGGAATAAGACAAGGCCCAGGATTCAAGCTTTTTTGGCTCCAGCAAAGCTTCGATGCCTTTTAATGATCGCATGACATTCTCCTGCGTAAACCAGCCGTTTTCATTCCCCGCTTTTTCAGCCAATATATTTCGGTCGCTCAACGTCAGGTTTCGAATGGCTTCGCCCAGTCGGCAAAAGGCATCTATTCTTTCAGATAACTTCATTCGGCTAAACATTCAATGCACCATGGGTGTTTTGACAATCATTCAAAGGGCTGTATTTTTGCGGTCAAAATTAAGTGAAAGACTGATAGGATGGCGATTAAGATTACAGAAGAGTGTATTAACTGCGGGGCTTGCGAGCCCGAATGCCCTAATACTGCCATTTATGAAGGCGGCAGGGAGTGGACTTGGGCTGGTGGTACGAAACTAACGGAGGTTGAATTGGAGGGTGCAAAGGTGGATGCGAAGTCACCACAGGCCCCCGTCTCAAATGAATTCTATTATATCACTTCTGGTAAGTGCACAGAATGTACTGGCTTTCATGAGGAGCCCCAGTGTGCCGCGGTCTGTCCTGTTGACTGCTGTGTTCCTGATCCTGATCATGTAGAGACGAAAGTGGAGCTTACGGCAAAGAAAGCCTATCTCCATAACGAAGAACTGCAAGCATAGCCCGACTTTCTTTATTGGGCCGACAAATCTGTCAGTTCCGATTCGAACTTCTCAGGCTGCTTCATAGCCCAGTCCTATTTCATCTTCGATCGCTTGATCAAATAAGCCTGGATGACTTCGAAGTAATCCGTTTTTGTATTGGCTGAAATGAAATCGATTTTTAGCTGATTGCACTTGAGTTTTAAGGTCTTGTGAAATTCAGCCAGAGAGGTGGTATAACGATTTTTTATTTCAGCCGGATTGAGCCTTACCGTTTCACCATTCTCAAGGTCCACAAATTCATACGGCCTTTCTTCAAAATTAAAATCCAATTCAGTTTCGTGGTCGCTTACATGAAATAGCAACACCTCATGCTTGTTGTGTTTTAAATGCTGGAGAGACTTGAAAACGTCCTCTGGATCCTCGGCTCCATCGAACATGTCACTAAATATGACAACCAGTGATCGTTTGTGAATCTTTTCTGCCACCTCATGCAAAACTTCGGAGACCCTGGTAGTTTTTCGAGATGGATTGCCGGTTTCAATGGTCTTTTCCAATAACGTAAAAAGCTTATCCAGGTGCGATGCAGTAGATTTAATCTGAGTAAACTCGTCAATCTTATTAGAGAAAAGACAGAGGCCTACGGCATCCCGTTGCTTATGAAGCAAGTAGGCGAGGGCAGAAGCAGCGTAGACGCTGAACTTCAGTTTTGCGAGCGTGTCTGAAGGATAAAACATGGAGGAAGATGCGTCAAGCACGATCAGGCATCTTAGGTTTGTTTCTTCTTCGTATTGCTTCGTATAAAGCCTGTCAGTCCTGGCAAATACTTTCCAGTCGATGTGACGGGTGCTTTGGCCTTCGTTGTAAAGCCGATGTTCAGCAAACTCCACAGAGAAGCCATGATAGGGTGACTTATGAAGGCCGGTTATAAAGCCTTCTACAAGCTGTTTTGCAAGCAATTCAAGGCTGGCAGACTGTCGGAAATCGTTAATTCTAACTGACACAGGCTTAAAAAAATATGGATTATCGGTGCAATTTTGGGATTATGACCTAAAAGTAATGTGCCAGAAGCGGATTTTATTGGAGTGAGTTTGCTATAATTTTTGAAACTACTATCTTAGATCAAACCTAAACCTAACTGGCCAACCCTAAACCTATCATTTGTGGAAGAGAATAAGAACGAAAGAGAAGAGATTTTCTCAGAAAAAGTAAAAGCTGGAAAGCGTACTTATTTTTTTGATGTGAAGTCAACCAGATCAAACGACTACTATCTTACGATTACAGAAAGCAAAAAAAGGTATAACAAGGACGATGAAGGATTTACCTATGAGAAGCACAAAATCTTTCTCTACAAGGAGGATTTTAATAAGTTCATGGGTGCATTGAATAACACAGTTAACCACGTGAAAAATGAGTTAATGCCGGGTGTTGACTTTACCCAATTTGACCATGTCCGGGAAGACCGTGAAGAAGTTGTCGCTGAAAGCAAACCAGCGAGTGTTGATTCAGAGTTAAAATGGGACTGAACCTGTTCCTGCCAACACCATTAAAAACCCTGACAACTTCAGGGTTTTTTTATACCCATCCCTTTTGTAAGAGAAATGAGATTCGTAATCGCCGGAAGGCCTTTAACCATTATATTTGCGGACTTTTCATGACTTATTAAATCGTTTTGGGTCATTGTCATTGAAATTAATTAAGAGGAAATAATATATGGGATTAAAATGCGGGATCGTAGGTCTGCCTAATGTTGGGAAGTCTACTCTGTTCAATGCACTTTCAAATAACAAGGCTGAAGCCGCAAACTTTCCTTTTTGCACCATTGAGCCTAACATTGGAGTCATATCGGTTCCTGACGAAAGGTTGAATATCTTATCAGACCTGGTGAATCCGCAGAAGTTGGTGCCAACTTCATTCGAGTTTGTGGACATTGCCGGCCTCGTCAAGGGCGCATCAAAGGGCGAAGGGCTCGGCAACCAGTTCCTGGCAAATATCCGGGAAGTAGATGCGATTGCGCATGTGGTGAGGTGTTTTGAAAATGACAACATCATTCATGTGGATGGCCGGGTCGATCCTGTGGCTGATAAGGAAATTATCGATACAGAGCTCCAACTGAGAGACCTTGAGTCTATTGAAAAGAAGATATCCAAAGTGGAGCGAACAGCCAAAAGTGGAGATGCAAAAGGGAAGAAGGAACTTTCTGTGCTTCAGTTGTTTCAGAGTGCATTATTGTCTGGGAAAAATGCACGGACCGTCATCACGGATGCAGAAGACCGCAAGGCAATTGAGGATCTTCAACTGCTGACAGACAAGCAGGTAATTTATGTTGCCAATGTAGATGAAGCCTCGGTGCACACAGGAAATAGGCATGTGGATGCCTTGAAGAATCATATCAAAGATGAAGGAGCTGAAGTGGTCATGGTGTGTGCAGCCATTGAAGCGCAGATAGCAGAACTTGAAAACAAGGAAGACAGGGATTCCTTCCTTTCAGAGTATGGTCTTAAAGAGTCCGGGCTTTATAAGCTTATCAAAGCAGCCTATCATCGACTGGACCTTATTACTTATTTTACGGCAGGAGAAAAAGAGGTTCGGGCATGGACCATCCATCGAGGTTGGAAGGCCCCCCAAGCCGCCGGAGTCATTCATACAGATTTTGAAAAGGGTTTCATTCGGGCGGAGGTGATCAAGATCCGCGATTACCAGAAGTTCAAGTCTGAAACGGCGATCCGGGAGGCTGGACGACTGGCCGTTGAAGGCAAGGAATATGTGGTAGAAGATGGAGACGTCATGCATTTTAGATTTAATGTCTGATTTTGATTGATAATGGTAAGTAATTCATTTTCAATGCTTTATTAACATATTAAAATATTCCTTTCGGTAAATCATTCAATAGGTCTGATTTTTAGTACTTTAGCTACCCGCGTGTAACTTTTTTGCGGCTATAGGTTAATATTTTTTAGCGCTTATATCGAGTTCTGTGAGAATAAGGATCGTTTTTTCCTTGAAGAACAAGGGAGCTTTTGTTCCCTTCCATCACCAGTTTCTACTAGCCCAGACAGTAAAGGGATTGGTGGTAGCTGGTAAGGATCCGCAATTCCAGCAGTTTACTCATTTCAACTTTTCAGGGTTAAAAGGACAGACTAAGATCAGCCGAAAAGGCCTTCATTATTATTCTTCGCGCGTCACTCTTGTATTCTCGACCTCAGACAAAGGCTTTCTTGAGTATTTCCTGGCTGTTCTTTTTGAGCACAAGGAGATCATGATCGGTATGCTACAGCTCACACCGGAAGTCGTAGAGCATGAGGAGCCGGTGGCCGTATCTGAAAGCGTGAAATTCTTATGTATTTCACCCATCGTGTTAATGCCTGCCGCTTTTAACGATGAATCCGGTAAGCGTTTTATCTCTCCGGAAAGTGATGAGTTTTCTGATTTGCTTTATGATTATACGATTTCACAGATGCAAGCATCCGGAAAGTTTAGCGCGTCACAACTTGCCGAATTTTATAAATTTCAATTGGTGCCAGACAAGGATTATTTAAACCGAATTCAGACGACCCACAAGAAATTTGCAAGAATTTATCCTCTCTACGATTCTGATATCAAATATGAAGTGAGAGGTTACACGTTTCCTTTTACTCTGTTTGCGCCTGCTACGGTCCAGCAATTTGTCTATGAGCATGGTCTTGGACAATTTTCACACAAGGGCTTCGGCATGCTGGACATGGCCAACCACGATTCAATCAAGAAGGAGCCCGATCTGGAGCTGGTGTATGCTTAACGTGGATTAACCGGAATCACAAAGTAGCCCACCAACAAATCTGCATTGGGTTGAAACGGCCTATAATAGACCAGTACTTCGTAAAGATTTTCAGTCTCAAAATGATTTCCTTCCACCTGATTTCCATCTGATTCGGTTGAATTGACCCAATAGCCGTAATTGTAAAACCCTTGCTTCAACAATATCTTCTTTGAGTACAGTCCTTGTTCATATTTCATTTTGTTTTCTTCATTTTTTTCCCATCCGTTGAATGCTCCTATGACAAACAGGTCACCCTTCAAGGGAGGTGATTGCAATGAAAAATTGACCTGTAGATAATTGGCACTGACCCACGGCTCCTGCGGATAGTCGGAGTTAGCAGGATAGAAGTTTCCATTCAGGTCTAAGTATTGAGAATACGATTGGTGCGTTCGTGGGCCGTCGATATTGACGGATAATTCAAATGGTTTAATACTTTTATTGAGTTTCAAAGTATTCTGTCCGGGGTAATTAAGTGAGCGGAAGTCCACAAATCGGAATTCATTTCCAGCTTGAAAAGTATTATCCATATCGAAGAAACGATATTCCAATTGACTGATATCTTCCCGTATGAAACTGGGTTTTATATCAATCTTGGCGTTGTCCCAACGCTGGTTTTGCCGAATGACCACGTGAATGCTTCCCATAGGGTTTATGATGTCTGTCCGACCATAATTGATCATAAAATTGAGCGCCTGATTTGTGCTCCGAATGTTTCCCAGGCCAGAAATCTCTTGATCGGTCTTGAGGTCCAGCCTTGAATCAAAAATGACAATCCGCCTGGACAAAATCAGGTCTTGTCGGTTCCCATCACGATAGACGATCGCCACATAATTACCGGGGATTTTCACGGGCGGTATCTCAATCCTATAATGAACATAAGGTATGATCGTGTTGAGCGAAAATGAGTAATCGTTGATGACGAAGTCATTGTAATCGTGCATAAAGTCGAGGTCCATCAACGTGGATTTGGTCCAGTCGAAATTGCAATGGATAAGCCTTATGCTGTAATTGTTATGTTGCTCACGAAGATCATCAAACTCCAAAAGCAGATTTTGCGCGTCCATCCTGGTTGCTGCCGGGAGAAGGGAGTTGCCGTCAGTCGGCTGATTCGGATAGCATTGGACTGTCTTGATTTGAGGCTCATATATTCTGTCCTCCAGCAACAATGTCTTTTGGCTCCATGCCGGGGCCGTCGCAATTGTAAAAGCAAATAGAAGAATAACCCTCAATAGCACGGTTACTTGGTAATGGGTCAATGGATTAATATCAAAAGTTAAATGATTTATGGAAGCCATCAATTCTTCTGCCAAAAAGCGGCTGGCGCGTTATTTGGATGCAATTTTATTTATTTCGGCCCTTTTGCTGATCAGCTCAGTACTTGAGATTTTCAAGGTTTAGTTTTGTTCTAAAATATCGATTTCTAATACAAGTTTTTCCCACTTGCTGCTGAAGGTCTCAATTTGTGTGGTGATCTTGTTAAGATCCGCCTGATGGGTGGCCAGAATATCGAACTTTGAATACACTTCTGGTTTTACGAGTTCATTTTCAATCCTTGCTTTTTCGGTTTGTAAAGCCTCTATTTTCTCTTCCGTAAGGTCTAGTTCTCTGGTTAATTTTTTAAGTGTTGGGTTACTCTCGGAGGCGGGCTTTTCTTTCTGGATTACTGATTTCTTTTTGGGTGATTCTGACTTTGGTATCGTCAGAGCATTTACACTATTATTTTGCTTCCAATATTCGTACTCTTCGTACGTCCCGGGATATTCTTTGATCTGGTGATTTTCTATGTACCATATTTTGTTTGCAATCTGGGTGATGAAATATCGATTGTGTGACACGACCACAAAGCTCCCCGCATATTGCTGCAATGCTTGTATAAGAATGTTTTCCGAAATAAAGTCAAGGTGATTGGTAGGTTCGTCAAGCAAGAGGAAGTTGGCCTCCGATATCAATGTTTTGGCAAGCGCCACCCGTGATTTTTCCCCACCGGAGAGCACTTTTATTTTCTTGAATTGATCTTCGTCTGTAAATAGGAAGCATCCCAGAATGCCTCTGAGTTCCTGCTCGGTTTTGCCACTGCCAGCCTGCTTAAGTTCATCCAAAATCTCATTCTCAACATGCAAAGCTTCCAATTGATGTTGGGCATAAAATCCTTGGATTACATTATAACCAATGATCCGTTCACCGTCTACTAGCTCCGTCCCGGATAAGATTCTCAGGAGCGTTGACTTGCCCTTTCCGTTTGCGCCGATGAGTGCAATCTTGTCACCCCGTTCTACAATGGCGTTGGTATTATTCAGGATTTCAGTAGCGCCATATGATTTGGATACGCCTTTTAGGGTCACGACATGCCTTCCTGAAGTCTGCTTGAATTTGAACTTGAAATTGACAGCTGCCGAGTCGTCCACCACTTCTTCCACAAGATCCAGCCGTTCGATCGCTTTTACTTTTGATTGAACCTGACGGGCTTTGCTTGCCTTGGCCTTAAAACGCTCAATGAATCGCTCTGCCTGGCGAATCTTTGACTGTTGATTATCAAAAGAATTTTGCTGGATCGTTTCTCGCAGTTCCTTCTCCTGAAGGTAGTAGCTGTAATTACCTTCATATGAAATCAGTTGCTGCTGAGTAACGTCTACTGTTTTGGTAGCTACATTGTCAATGAATTGTCGGTCATGGGAGACGATGATCACCGCCCCGTCATAGTTCCGCAGGTAGTTCTCCACCCATTCAATCGACGGCAGATCAAGGTGATTAGTAGGCTCATCCAACATCAGCAAAGAAGGCTTCTCCAACAGAAGCTTTGCCAGCATGACGCGCATACGCCATCCTCCGGAGAATTCTTTTAGCGGTCGATGTAGATCGGCGGTAGTAAATCCTATTCCCTCCAGCACTTCTTCTGCCTTGGCCTGCATCGTATAGCCATCAAGATGTTCAAACTTTTCCTGAAGCTTTGTAAGCTTGTCGACAAGGTCATCCGAGTAATCTGCTTCCAGTTTGTGAAGAACTTTTTCGATCTCCCGTTGTGTATCCACTGCATCTTTAAAGGCTGCCATTGCTACTGTGACGATGGCATCTTCGCTCTGATATGACAACAGATCCTGGTTGAGGAATCCAATCGTGCAGTCCTTCGCCTTGCTGATACTGCCTTCATCTACTTTCATTTCGCCATAGATGAGTTTCAAGAGGGTGGACTTACCACGTCCGTTGAGACCGATGAGCCCAATTTTGTCACCTTCTTTGATGAACATGGAGGCATTGAGGTAAAGGGCTCTGCCGCCGATATAATATGAAATGTTTGAAATGGAGACCATGAACGATACCTATGAAAAATGTCACAAAGATAGTATTTAAGCGGGCAAAAAAACCCGTCAGTGGCTTCTACCGATTGAAAAGGTTGGATTAACTTGCTGGTAAATTATTTACTATGAAAATCAACAGAGCAATTACATCCATTGCAATCCTTGTGTTGTTTTGCTGCAGCACCAGTGAGGTAAGTCAGCCTCACTTAGTCACTTCAGCCGACGGCTCTGTGCCGGCCATCACTGAATTGAGTGCGGCTTTGCCATTAAATTCCATCAAATTACCTGCGGGCTTTAGCATTGCTGTTTTTGCCGAAGTTGAAAATGCCCGATCGATGGCCATCAGTCCAGGAGGTACCATCTTTGTAGGCAACCGCAATGAAGACAAGGTATATGCCATCAAGGACACGGATGGTGATCATATAGCGGATAAAAAATGGGTCATTGCCAGCGGCCTCAATATGCCGAACGGCGTTGCTTTTAAAGATGGTGATCTCTACATCGGTGAAGTAAGTAAGATCTCAAAAATATCCGGCATTGAATCAAAGCTGTCTAACCCCGGCAAGCCCGTGACTATATATGACAAGTACCCTACCGAAACGCATCATGGATGGAAATACATTGCATTTGGTCCTGATGGCAAGTTGTATGTTCCCGTAGGAGCTCCCTGCAACATTTGCGAATCCAAAGACCCTGTTTATGCGAGCATTACACGCATGAACGCCGATGGGAGTAATGTAGAAGTGTTTGCAAGTGGTGTGCGCAATACCGTCGGCTTTACCTGGAAACCTGACACCAAAGAAATTTGGTTTACGGACAATGGCAGAGATATGATGGGAGATAATATTCCTCCCTGCGAACTTAATACGGCTTCCAAGATCGGAATGAATTTTGGGTATCCTTATTGCCATGGCGGCAGCATCAAAGATCCTGAGTTTGGCGACAAGCGGCCGTGTAGTGATTTTACAAAACCTGCGCAGAACCTTGGGCCCCATGTGGCGCCACTTGGACTTAAGTTCTATACAGAAACGATGTTTCCTGCCGATTACCGCGGACAGCTATTCATTGCTGAGCATGGATCCTGGAACCGCAGCAGCGATGCTGGGCATACCGGCTATCGTATTAGTTTGGTGAAGATTGAGAATAATCAGGCAAAGAGTTATGAAACATTTGCTTCGGGATGGCTCGGTGCAGACAAGAAAAAAGCCTGGGGCCGGCCAGTGGATATATTGGTATTGCCAGATGGCTCCCTATTGGTGAGCGATGATCAAGCCAATGTGATTTACAGGATTTCTTACAAAGGTTAGAAGTCGGTAGCGATATCTTCGATCTTCTTCCCTTTATCGACGCGCATCATTTTGAGTATAGGATAGCAACGATACGTAAGACGTAGTTCATTTTTGGAGTGGTCTTTAAAGGTGAGGCTGAGGCTGTCCGTTTTCCAATTGTATGAGTCCGTTACAAGAATATAAAGAGGCTTGCCAAATGACTTCTCCATGCCTTTCATCAAGCGTGTGTCTTTGCTGGTGATGACGATGATTTCGTAAACAAGGTCTTTATAAGTTTTTACTTCTACTTTCTTCACCTTTACTTCCCCGATGGACTTGTAGTTTTCATTCTCTACATCGTACAGCTTGGCTGGAAACTCATTTTTTTCCTTTGTTTCTTTTTTGAATTCAGCTCCCTTTACGCTGTCAATGTGAACCCCAAGCTTCAGGTCTTTGAAACCATTTCTCCGGTCTAATTCAGCGAGATCCTGACCATACCCAGCAAGGGCCGAAACAACAAACACGGGAAGCAAAAGGTGTTTCATAGTTTGGGTTCCAAAAATTGAAGAGGCAATGTCACTTTTATTTTGTCCCACGCCATCTGTAAATCAGCTTTGTCATTCTTTTGGTCAATCCAGATTGTGAAAGGCTCATAGACAACATCCTTCAGTACAGAAACGGGTACATCAAACTTCACTACATCCATCTTTGGGTTGTAATTGTAACTGCCCCACATCCCAAGATCTGAGTTGAAGATGATTGTCCACTTCTCTATACTGGGAATGGTAAAGATTGAATAGCTCCCAGCTATTAGGTTCACATCCATGATTTTTATATCGCGGGTAAGCGTGAGTTCTGTTGCTTCATTGGCCCCTGTTCGCCACACCTGGTCATAAGGAACTAGTTTGCCGAATATCTCCCTGCCTTGCTTATGGGGCTGACTGTAAGTCACTTTAAGATAGGTTTCTTTGTAGCGGACGGTCACAACAGCCAGAGGGCTGGGTCGTGGCTTTACAGCTTCCTGGGAGAAGGCACAGACACTAAACAGAAGCTGGCAAACCAGGAATAGCGGTTTCATCATCAAAGTTTCAAAACAAAATTAAGAATTTTAGTACCATTCTTTACTTTGCATCATGATCCGACCCGCATTTGATGACATTTACATGGAATTGGCAGTCAACCTTGCCAAGCGATCTCATTGCCTTAAGCGGCACGTTGGCGCGGTTCTTACTAAAGACACTCGTATTATTTCTATTGGGTATAATGGTCCTCCGTCAGGCACACACAATTGCGATGAAGTATGGCCCGACACAGGATGTCCGAGGGACTCCAAAGGAAGCTGTTCGCTTGCCATACATGCAGAACAGAATGCAATTCTATATGCAGTAAAAAATAAGACGGCGGTAGATAATGCTACCCTTTATGTTACCCTTTCACCCTGTTTGGCATGTGCCAGAATGATCTTCAGCATGGGCATCCAACGGGTGATTTACCTCAATTCATACGCGGAATTCAAAGGGCTTCCATCTGACGAGGGCGTGGACTTTCTAAACAGATTCGGGATAGAATGCATTAAATACAGTGGGACGCTCGACAACGTCACCCATATGAATTAGTTGCCTGCCTTTAACGCTTTCTCAATATCTCCAATAAACTTAGCGGTGACACCTTTGGTCTTTTTTGTCAGCTCAGCTTTGAACACAATCACAGATCGTTCAGCCATCTGATAGAGGCCAATCGGATTTTGGTCGTTTTGGAAACTGCCTAAGCACCAATTGATTTCCGATTGTAGTGGATGCTCAATGTCTAATTCATTGAGTTTAGCAAGTGAAGCTTCGCACGCTTTTACGATTAAATCTGGAGTGGATGCCGCCTTCTTTGTGGTTGCTTTCTTCTTAACAGTCGGAACTGCGACTTTTGGAGTTGCTTTGGCCATTGTGTAATTGGTTTGTACATGCAAAATTAGATACATGTTATCTCGGTAAACAAGGACTTTGGAACAATATTTTACGCAACCGTTGCCGCTTTTTAAGCCTTGCAAATGGTTTCAGCTTGTTTTTAGACCATGGGAATGCATCCAATGAACGTATGATTTCTGCGACACATGTTTCTTTTAGCAAAGGTTATGAAAGCAAAAAGGGAAGCAATCCTTGATCGCTTCCCTTTTTAAGAAGATAGGTTGTTACCTATTACTTCTTTTTCTTAGCTGCTTTTTTCTTAACAGCCTTCTTAGCTTTTTTTGCCATAGCGTTTAAAATTTTAAGTTAATTAATCATTAAACGTATTCGAAGGTATAATAAAATATTTATCATCAAAAGTTTTTGACGTTTTTTTTTGAAGTGTGATAAATTCGAATACAAACATTGATAATCTTTCCCTTCAAGTTCTTAACGTCTTCTTCTCTTAAATAATATTCACTTCTGTATCGAGTAACACTCCAAATTTTTCTTTCACGGATTGCTTAATTTTCATAGCAAGTTGAAATATTTCTTCGCCTTTTCCATTGCCATAGTTTACCAATACCAAGGCTTGCAAAGGATGAACACCAATGTTTTTAAACTTTTTCCCTTTCCAGCCGCATTGCTCGATGAGCCATCCGGCTGGTATTTTAAATGATTGATTATCAACAGAATAGGAGGGTAATGAGGGATGAGTGGCTTTGATTGCATTGTATACTTCTTCACTTACAGTGGGGTTCTTGAAGAAGCTTCCCGCATTGCCAATCAATCGGGGATCGGGAAGTTTGCTTTGTCTGATTGCGATCACTGCTTCACTTATGTCTTTGATGGTAGGATGATGAATATGATGTTGTTTTAATACCTCTTGAATGGCCCCATACTTCAGGTTGATTTGATGATTTCTTTTGGTCAACCTTAAAGTAATACTTGAAATAAAATATTTTTCTTTTAATTCCTGTTTGAAGATGCTTTCACGGTAATTAAACTTACAATCGGAGTTTGTGAAGCTCTTTTCCATTCCTGTACTTAACTCGATTCCAGAAATACTTTCGATCACATCTTTGATCTCAACACCGTATGCTCCGATGTTTTGCATAGGTGCTGCACCTGTTGTTCCTGGTATTAATGACAAGTTTTCTATTCCTCCCCAACTTCGCTCTACGCAATGTGTCACCAAAGTATGCCAGTTCTCGCCTGCGCCCACCTTTAAATAAAGGAAATCATCATTTTCCTGGCTTATCGACATCCCAGTCAGGGTGCATTTGATGACAATCCCTTCAAAATCTTTGGTAAAAAGCATGTTGCTTCCGCTGCCAAGTACAAGATGCCGATGGTTGTTATAAATCGGGTGCTGCAATAGCTCTTGTAATATTTCGGTTGAAGAAACTTCAATGAAATACTTTGCCTGTGCTTCGATGCCGAATGTATTCAGGCGCCTCAGGGAGATATTCTCTTGGATTTGAATCATGATTGTGAGACCAAGGAAGAAAAAATATTTCAAATAGAAAATTCAATGTGGTCCTTTCCGTATTTAGGACCTATTGGTTTTGAGGCTACCCTGTTTATTAGCAGATTTACAATTATGAAGATCATCGAATGTCCTCGAGATGCGATGCAGGGCCTTGAACAGTTCATTCCGACCATAGAGAAGGTGCGGTATCTCAATCAGTTGATGAAAGTGGGCTTCGACACCATTGATGCAGGGAGTTTTGTTTCCGCGAAAGCCATACCCCAGATGCGCGACACAGCTGAGGTAATTGAAAAAGTCGAGCTGGGTGAAAGCAACACCAGGTTGCTGGCGATCGTAGCCAATGCCCGTGGTGCAGTCGAAGCAAGCCGACATGCTTCCATCACCTATTTAGGCTTCCCACTTTCGTTATCCAAGACATTCCAGATGAGGAATACCAATAAGTCGATTCCCGAGGCGCTAGATTCCGTAAATGACATTCAGGAAATCTGTTTCAAGGCTAATAAAACATTGGTCACGTATATCAGCATGGGGTTCGGCAATCCGTACGGTGATCCATACGATATGGAAGTAGCAGCAAAGTTTGTCGATATACTTTCCACACTTGAAGTAAGCATTGTTTCGCTTGCAGATACCATCGGAATTTCCAAGCCTGAACAAATTAATTATCTATTCAGCCTTCTCAAACACGACTTCCCTTCCATCGAGTTCGGGGTTCATCTGCACGCACACCCGGCGAAAGCCATTGAGAAAATTGAGGCTGCATTTGATGCCGGCTGCAGACGATTTGATGGAGCAATCAAAGGCTTCGGCGGCTGTCCGATGGCGGTGGAGGAGTTGGTCGGCAATCTGGCCACAGAATCAATACTGGCGTATCTTGACTCAAAAGGCATTGAGACGCACATTAACCAAAATGAATTTGCGAGGGCCATTGAACTCGCAGAGGAAATATTCCCGCATCATTGAATTTGAAATTCTAACTGCTCTAAGAATTCCATCGCTCAGACGAGTACCAAACTCACCAATGACGCTATCCCAAAGGCATTCACTTTTCCCTGTACATTTTACCCGGCAGCGAGATTACTGCATTCTTAAATTCTAAGGAAAGCAGGAGCGAGGCGAGCAGCCCCTGTGCAATACCGGTCTTCACACTTAACTCATCTATCATAATTGGTATGTTTTTTAGCCGAAGCGCGTTCATTACAGTCTGTTCGTCAGGCTCTAAATTAAGGCTAAGCTGTACGTTGGGCTTTTCGCTTCTTACGTTCCAGTTCATGAGGTACTCAAGGTCATTTACGGACATCAGTAAATTTGCCTTATTAATCTTGATCAATTTGTTACAACCTTCCGAATAGACATTGCCGATATTACCTGGTATTGCAAAGACATCTTTGTTATAGCTGTTGGCAATTTCGGCTGTAATTAAGGCACCTCCTTTTGTAGCAGCCTCTACTACAATGAGGGCGTCGCACATTCCTGCAATGATGCGGTTACGGGCTGGGAAGTTGTGCGCATCGGGTTGCGTACCGAAATGATTTTCTGTGATGAGGCCACCCTGGTTGGTCATTCGCTTAGCCGTTTCTTTGTGCGAAGCTGGATACATGACATCCAGGCCGCTTCCAAGAACGCCGAGTGTATTTAGTCCGTGCTTGAGAGCCTGTTTATGCGCATGGATATCTATTCCATATGCAAGGCCACTGATTATTACAGGGCCATGAGGGGTTAGCTCTTCGATGATCCGCTCAACTTGTTCTTTTCCATAAGAAGTAGCCTGTCTGGTTCCAACGATGGCGACTGTCTTAGGATGATTTAGATTAATGTTCCCTTTTACATATAATAGGGAAGGAGCATCGTCAATGCTTTTCAGGCGTGTAGGGTAAGCCTTGTCAGTGAATAATAGGATCTCCGCGTCTTCACGCTCTGCTCTTCTGAATTCCTGTTCGGCCTTGTGGAATACTTTTCCATGGTGAATGGCTTCTGCAGTTATTTCGCCGATTCCGGGAATCTTCAATAACCTGCCCCTTGATTGCTTGAATACTTCTTCTGCCGACCCGCAATAACTCACAAGCTGCTTTATAAGAAAGTCACCTACGCCCGGCACGAAATGCAGGGCCACAAAGGAAATGCGTTCCTGATCCATCCTGAGACGAAATAAGGCTATGCTGCGCTATTGCGCAATCAGGAAAACAGTACGATTTTATTGGAATTGGGAGACCTACTGCATTTTGTCCCGGACTTCAACCAGGAATTTTCTGATGTTTTTGAGCGAGTCCATTAGCTCCATCTTGTCTTTAATGGCAATGGCGTCATTTTTTAACATCTCTTTCGCCCCATTCAGAGTAAACCCCTTTTCTTTCACAAGATGGTATATCACTCGAATCTGGTCGATGTCTTCCTTTGTGAATTGGCGGTTTCCTTTGCGATTTTTCTTGGGCTGAAGAATGTCAAATTCAGTTTCCCAAAATCGGATCAATGAGGGGGCTACATTAAACTGTTCGGCAACTTCACCGATCGAATAATATAATTTTTCTATTTCTTTTTCTCTGTAGGCCATGAAGTCAATTAGCCGTGATGTAGTCATCACCTGATGCAAAGTAGCAATTCTTTTAATCTCAAAGCAATGAAGTGAAATTTATTTCATCTACAAGATGTCAACATTACTTTGTGGATTTCCTGATCCATCCGTCATCGCCAATGGTGAGGTTGGTTTCAGGAAAATCTTCTCTTGTGAGCTGCTTAATTCGTTGCAGCACACGTCTTTCCACATCAATTTTCACTTTTGTCCGGTCGCTTTGGTCTGTAGAAGTTATGTGCGCCTGAAGGAATACTCCGTTAGGAGTAGTAAATACTTTAATGATGGGCGCCAGGCCATTCACCCCAGTGGTATTCATACCATATGTGCAGAAGTTGCCCATGCTATAAGAGATAAAGCGATTTTTATATACTTCAACCCCTCTCGTGTGATGAGGACCATGGCCTAGCACAAGGTCGGCCCCTGCATCGATCATTTGATGGGCAAACTGATATACATTGCCTCGATTCTCACCATGAAACAATTCCGTTTGACGCACGACATGCTGATATTGAGGCCCCTCTGCACCACCATGAAAGGACACAATCATAATGTCAGCAAGCGAATCAACGTGTGCCACTAGTCTTTTTGCTCCAACGCTGTCATTGAGGTTCAGGCAGTTGCTATTAGGGGCAAAGGCCACCAGCCCATATTTGACTCCATTTCTTTCAATGATGGTCCAGGGCTTTTGCAACTGTCCTGCATAGGTTATTCCAGCTCCATCAAGTGTTTCCATAGTGCTTTTCCTCCCCAGATCACCAAAGTCGCCTGCATGATTGTTTGCAATGCTCATCATATCAAATCCAGATCTTACCAGGTTTTCAACATAGGTAACCGGACTTCGAAAAACGTAACATACCTTAGGATCCCGACAGGTTTTAGGAGTGCCCCCCTCATTGAGCAGCACACCTTCCAGATTGCCAAATGTGACATCAGCATTGTTTAGAATATTCTCAACATCCTTCATTAAGCGGGCACCATTTTCTGAAGGCAATATTCCATTTTCATAATTGCTGCCCATCATGATATCACCTACGCCAATCACGGTGACGGTATCTTTTCGCACCTGGCCTATGCTAAAGCTGGATTGACTTAGTATGATTAAAAATAGAATTGTTGTACGAACCTGCATGCTTGATTTTGAAATGTGGTGCAAAGAAATCATTTCGGATGGACAAATGAAAAGGATCTTCTGCCACCAGGGCACGAAGGCACAACGAAGTCAAAAAAAATGCCTCGTGACCTTGTGTCTTAGTGGCAGAATGAGTTTTCGCTCATTCAAGCTGGGTCTTGTATTATTAACGGCTCATAGTCTTCAAAAATTTCCCTTCATTTCTATCTGCGACTGCTTAAATTTGCCATTTGATTGATAATTCATGATGGATTCGGCTACGATACGACGCAAGTTCCTGGAGTTTTTTGAAAGCAAAGGTCATCAGATTGTGCCTTCTGCTCCGCTGGTACTGAAAAATGATCCAAGCCTATTGTTTACCAATTCAGGCATGGTCCAGTTCAAGGATTATTTCCTAGGCAACAGTGTATCAAAATACAAACGCATTGCCGACACCCAGAAATGCCTTCGTGTCAGTGGCAAGCACAATGATTTGGAGGACGTAGGATTAGATACCTACCACCATACCATGTTTGAGATGCTCGGCAACTGGTCGTTTGGAGATTATTTTAAAAAGGAAGCAATTGGCTGGGCGTGGGAGTTGTTGACGGAGGTTTATCAGTTGCCTAAGGACAGGTTGTATGCGTCAGTATTTGGCGGCGACAAGGGAGACGGCCTTCCGGTGGATGAAGAAGCAAAGGAATTGTGGAAACTGTACTTGCCTGAGGATCGCATCCTTCACGGCAATAAAAAAGACAACTTCTGGGAGATGGGCGAGGCAGGACCTTGCGGACCGTGTTCAGAGATTCACATTGATTTAAGGCCGGAAGCTGAGGTAAGGAAGAAGCCAGGAAGAGAGCTGGTAAACAATGATCATCCGCAAGTGGTAGAGATCTGGAATCTGGTCTTTATCCAATTCAACCGTCTTGCCTCAGGGTCGTTGGAGCCGCTACCGGATAAACATGTCGACACAGGCATGGGCTTTGAGCGCTTGTGCATGGCCATTCAGGGAAAGACTTCCAACTATGATACGGATGTATTTCGGCCACTTATGGACTTTATTGCGCTTCATGCAAGCGTGAAGTACGGCAGCGCCACGAAAACCGACATTGCCATTCGGGTGATGGCCGACCATGTTCGTGCTGTCTCGTTTGCGATCTGTGATGGGCAACTCCCCTCGAATACAGGTGCTGGGTATGTGATCAGGAGGATATTGCGGAGGGCGGTGCGTTATGGATTTTCCTATTTGAATTTCAAGGAGCCGTTTTTGTATCGGCTTGTACCTTTGCTCGCGCAACAATTGAAGGATGTTTTTCCGGAGCTGCATCAGCAATCGGACTATGTGAGTAAGGTCATGCATGAGGAGGAGCATTCATTCTTAAGGACTTTGGAAAGAGGCCTTAAAAGGATTGAATCAATCAAGACGATAAGCGGTGAGCAAGCCTTTGAGTTATATGATACGTTTGGTTTCCCTTTTGACCTGACTTCCTTGATTGCACGTGAGCGTGGCATTGCGGTGGATGAATCTGGCTTTAAGGTTGAGATGTCCGAACAAAAATCCCGATCCAAAGCAGCTGCCGTTAAGGAAACCAGCGATTGGATATTGATTGGTGATGACGCCAAAACAGAATTTATTGGATATGACCAACTGACTTCTTCTTCCAGAATTGTAAAATTCCGGAAGGTTAAGCAAAAGAATAAGGAACTGTTTCATCTGGTACTGGACAAGACTCCATTCTATGCTGAGAGCGGTGGTCAGGTTGGGGATAATGGCGTCATAGAATCTGCCAATGAAAAAGTGTTTGTAATTGATACCAAAAAGGAGAATGACCTGATTATTCACTTGACAGAATCGCTTCCCGAAAAGCTGGAGGGTGAGTTTTTTGCTGCGGTGAATGAAACCAAGCGAAGACGCTCCATGAACAATCACTCTGCCACCCACCTCCTTCATACTGCTTTACGTCAGGTGCTGGGTAAGCATGTTGAACAAAAGGGCTCCCTGGTAAACGAGAAAATACTGCGCTTCGACTTCTCTCACTTTGCTGCAATGACTGATGCAGAGCTTTCAAAAGTAGAAAGTATCGTTAATGAAAAGGTCAGGGAAAATATTCCACTCAACGAGCAACGCAATGTTCCCATCAATCAGGCGAAGAGCCTCGGCGCCATGGCATTGTTTGGCGAAAAGTATGGCGAATTTGTCAGGGTCATCACATTTGATCCAAAGTTTTCAGTGGAACTCTGTGGAGGAACACACATTAAGGCAACCGGTAACATCGGCTTGTTCAAAATTATTTCAGAAAGTTCGGTAGCGGCAGGGGTACGACGCATTGAAGCCGTTACTGCCGAAGGCGCGCAGGAGTATGTGAATGGAGCACTGGCCTTATTGGGTGAGGTGAAGACACTCTTGAAAAACCCAAAGGACATGGCCGCTTCATTACAAAATCTCATTGAGGAGAAGCATGGATTGGAGAAGAAGCTGGAGGTCTTTCAGCAAGAGCGTTCCAATCAGCTAAAAGATGAACTTGCTAAAAAAGCGACCAAAGCCAATGGTCACACTTTGATTCTTGAAAAAGTGTCAGTACCCAATGCGGACGCCCTGAAAAACATAGCCTACGGGTTAAGAAATCAGTTTGATGACCTGCTGATGGTGCTCGCCGCCGACATTGAGAGCAAACCTCAGGTTGCTGTCATGATTGGGGAGAAGTTGGAGGCCACCAAAAAATTCCATGCCGGCAATATGGTGAAGGAGCTAGCAAAGGAAATTGATGGAGGGGGAGGAGGGCAGCCGTTCTTCGCGACTGCTGGAGGTAAAAATCTGAATGGGTTAAATGCTGTATTGGAGAAGGCGAAAGAACTTATAAAAGGTTATAGTTTATAACTATTTTACACCTGTCAGGTTTTTAAAACCTAACCGGTATAAAACAGGAAAAGCCATAGGAATATTTAAATGGACAAGTCAACGAGGGAAAAGTACGAAGTGGTCATTGGCCTTGAAGTCCACGCTCAGTTGCTGACCAAGAGCAAAATCTATAACTCAGACTCAGCAGTGTATGGCAGCGCGCCTAACACGAATGTGAGTGTCATTACACTGGCGCATCCCGGTACGTTGCCGAAGTTGAATAGACGCGTGGTAGAGTTTGCAATAAAGATGGGTCTTGCTTGTCATTGTGAAATCTCCAGGCTTCAGATCTTTGACCGGAAGAACTATTTCTACCCTGACCTCCCCAAAGGCTACCAGATCACCCAAGACCGCACACCCATTTGCAAAGGTGGATATGTCACCGTCAATACAAAAGAGGGCGAGGAGAAGAATATTAGCCTCCATCGCATCCATATTGAGGAGGATGCCGGCAAATCGATTCACCTGGCAACAGAAAGCGATACATTGGTTGATTTCAACAGGGCAGGGGTGGCTTTGATTGAGATTGTAACAAATCCTGAAATAAACAGTTCATCAGAAGCCGCCGCATTTCTTAGCGAGGTCAGAAAGCTCGTTCGATATCTGGATATATGCGATGGCAATATGGAAGAGGGGTCACTGCGTTGTGACGCCAACATCTCGATGATGCTGAAGGGGGCAAAAGAATTTGGAAAAAAGGTGGAGGTTAAGAATGTGAATTCAATCCGCAACGTGCAACTGGCAATCGAACATGAGATTGAAAGGCAAATTGAACTATTGGAGCACAATAAGATGGTTGTTTCTGAGACCCGTACCTTCAATGCTGGCGATGGCAAAACCTATGGCATGCGTACCAAAGAGGAGCTGAATGATTATCGGTATTTTCCAGATCCGGATTTGAGTCCGCTGGAAGTGTCTGAAGCTTGGCTGAATGATATTAAGGCTTCGATGCCAATGCTACCGCGTGAATTGCATTTGAAATTTGTCTTAAAATATCAATTACCTGACTACGATGCAGGTGTATTGACAGATACCAAAGAAGTGGCATTCTATTTTGAGGACCTCTGCAAACATACGCGCAACTTTAAAGCGGCTTCCAATTGGGTCATGGGCCCGGTGAAATCATACCTGAACGAGCGGGGAATTGAAATCCAGGAATTTCCTATTTCGGTTAAAAGGCTGGCGGAACTAATTGCTTTGATCGATGACGGAAAAGTTAGCTTTGCAGTGGCCTCTCAGAAAATATTCATTGAGCTTCTGAACGATCCTTCAAAATCGCCGTTGGAAATAGCGGAGGAGCTGAATTTGATTCAGGACAGCAATACAGATTCGATTGCACCGATCGTTGACCAGGTAATCAAAGAATTCCCATTGAAAGTAGAAGAATATAGGAACGGAAAGAAAGGCATCATCAGCATGTTCATGGGTGAGGTGATGAAGCGAAGTAAAGGTAAGGCTGATCCTAAAATTGCTACTCAATTATTAACAAAAAAATTAAGTGAACTATGAAATTTATTAAATTATTGTTGGTGCTGGTTTCCCTGACTGCCTGTACGAGTCCTAAAAAAGAGGCTCCAGGCTGGGATGTTACGGTCAAAGGAAAAGTAGGCTTCCCGCTGCAAGCAGGCGACATCGTAATCAAGGAAATTCGCGAGGATCAGCAAAAGCCTTTTGAAGATACGATCATGCTAAAAAGCAACTACACCTATGAGAAGAAAATCAAGATTACTGAGCCGGGTTATTACCAGCTTATTTTTTACAAGCGACAGTATGTCAACGTAATTCTTGATAAGAGTAATTTGGAAGTCAATGTGGAGGGCAATGATCCGGCCGGATTCTTCGAAGTGAAAGGTTCGCCCGATCAGGAACTAGGAATGCAAGTGCAGAAGATGATGAGTGAAGCGCAATCCTCAAAAGAAGCTCAGGCGATCGAGGCGGAATTTCAGGTGGCGGCCAGCAAGAACAATGAGCCTAAGATTCTGGAACTGCAGGAAAAGTATCAGCTCCTCATCGAAAAATCTTATGAACAAGTCGCCAACTTACTGAGGCAGCAGCCACCTTCACTGGGTTTGATTAACCTGTTGCAAAACGGAAATGCGATTGGCCACGATAAGTATTTCTCTCTTTTTACGGAGACCTCTGATAAATTCAAACGTGAATGGCCGGATAACCGATACGCAAAAGGTTTTGTAGCCTTTGTTGAAAACCTTAAGAAGACAGCCATCGGTCAGCCCGCTCCGGAAATTTCTTTGCCCAACCCCGATGGCAAAATCATTAGCCTCTCCTCACTCAAAGGAAAATTCATTCTCGTAGACTTTTGGGCTAAATGGTGTGGCCCTTGCCGTCGCGAAAATCCAAATGTGGTGAAAGCCTACCATCAGTTTAAAGGCAAGGGCTTCGATATCCTCGGCGTTTCGCTTGATCGCACAAAGGATGATTGGCTCAGGGCCATAAAGGAAGATGGACTTGTCTGGAACCATGTGTCCGATCTTAAATATTTTGATTCACAAGCGGCAAAGGACTATAACATCAATGGAATACCTTTTTCCATTCTTGTCGATCCAAATGGAATCATTGTTGCAAAGAATCTAAGAGGGAGCGGGCTACAGAAAAAGTTGATGGAGGTTTTGAAGTAGGGGGGAGTTAGAAGCTTAAAGCAATAAGCTAAAAGTTTAAAGCTATTAAGAATTGAAGCAAGAGCTTTCAACTTTAAACTTTAAGCTTTTCGCTAATTCGTAGCTGTGAAACAGAATGAAATAATATTCGCCCCCATCTGTAGGGCTTCCTGCCTTTTAGCTTCCGGGTCATTGTGGATTCTGGGATCTTCCCAGCCATTGCCGAGGTCGCATTCGAAAGAATAAAAGACCACCAATCTTCCTTCATATAACAAACCCAAACCTTGAGCCGGCTTACCATCATGTTCATGAATTTTGGGCAACCCTTTCGGGAAATTGAATTTTTGATGATAGATAGGATGCGTAAAGGGTATCTCGACCAATTCCAATTCGGGAAATACCTTCTTCATTTCAAGTCGGATGAACTTGTCCAGACCGTAATTATCATCAATGTGAAGAAAGCCTCCCCCGATAAGATAATTTCTTAGATTCTGCCCCTCCTCGGTAGAGAATACGACATTGCCATGCCCTGTCATATAGAGATAAGGATACGAAAAGAGGTCGCGGCTTCCCACCTCGACGGCATCCTCATCTGCTGCCAGGTTCATGGCAAGATGTTCGTTGCAGAACTTGATTAAGTTGGGCAGGGCTGTCTTGTTGGCATACCAATCGCCGCCACCTCCGTATTTTAGTTTTGCAATTTTTAATTGGGCCTGAGATGTTCCAAGGGTTACCAATACCAGGATCGGACAGATTAACCTTTTGAATACATATGAAAACGGCATTTTAACCATGATTCTCAAGCTTTTATACTTTCTTTTGCGTTACTTTAAACCCTTGACAGGGTTCTCTGTCTAAACAACAAAACAAACAAAAACTGCCATGAAAACTATGAAAAACTTATTTGGTATGAGGGGCCTGTCGTATTTGACGGTAGCTTTTATCATGTTCCTTGCTTCCTGCAGCGATAACAACAAGATCGATTTTACAGCGAGCGATGCTTCTAATGTGGAAGGCGAGTCTACCTCAGATTCTTATTCCTCCGATGCCTCGGATGTCTCAACGGATGTTGTAGGTGGCCTTAGCGATTTGCAATTGGGTGGCCGTGAATCCGAGGAGATAAAAGGTGGTTTTCTTGATAATGAGAGACTTAAGTGCGCAAAGATTACAATCGAACGTTCACTTAATGCTACAAAAGATAAGCCTGCCGGTGTAATCACAATTCTCTATCCTGAGGATGGTACGTGCAAAGATGCTCGCGGAAATGTGCGATTGGGATCGATCATCATCACTTATTCAGGAAAGAAATTTGCGATAGGCTCAACAATTTCTACAAAGTTTCTCAACTATTCTGTGGCTGGAGTAAAAATTGAAGGAACACACACTTTGACCAATGTTGCGCCCGTGGGCGCCGCTGGTTACCCCAGGTTTAACGCTACCATCGTTGGTGGAAAAGTTACTTTCTTAAATGGTAAGACTGTGACCCGCGAGCAAAACTTCACCCGTGAATGGCAACGTGCTACAAACCCTAAAGAAGATAAATGGGTGCTTGTAAAAGGTGGGACAGCCTCTGGTACTAACCGCGATGGAAAAATTTATGCGATGGAGGTTACTAAGGACCTTGTTTACTCAAGAGCTTGTCAGATCAGTAACAAGGTATTCATTGCTGTTTCGGGAGAAAAGACATTCACATCAGACGGCAAAGTGGTGACCATAAACTTTGGCGATGGAGCGTGCGATAATATGGTGACCATTACCATCAATGGAAAATCGAAAGATGTTGAAGTTAAAGGTGATGGAAATTAGGTAAGAAATAGGAGTTTAGGTTGAAAAGCCCGCCCCAATTATTTGGGGTGGGTTTTTTGTTTTTTTTTGCCTTGGGATCTTAACACAGAATCTTCGCGGTTTTTTGATGTCTCATCAAAAAAACCGTGATCTACAAGCTAACCTCAGTGCATTACAATCCAGCTTTATCCAAATTAGTTCGTAACCATACGCTTGGATTGCAGTTCCTAATCAGGGGTGAAGTTTGCGGTTCCCAACTCGTCGGGGGCCGCGAAGACAACCGCATTTAAGGATGCTCAACATTTTATTATAGCCTTTAGAAACCAAGCCAATAATTTGCGAAGTTTGCTGACACAATGAAACAATATCTAGAACTCGCAAGACACATACTCGATAACGGTGTTGAGAAGACCGATCGAACAGGGACTGGTACACTTTCAGTTTTTGGCTATCAAATGAGGTTCAATCTCCAGGATGGATTTCCGCTGGTAACCACAAAGAAGATACACTTGAGGTCAATCATCTATGAACTATTGTGGTTTCTCAAAGGAGAAACCAATATCAAATACTTAAAGGATCATGGGGTGTCAATTTGGGACGAGTGGGCCGATGAGAATGGCGAACTTGGTCCAGTGTATGGTTCACAATGGAGGAGCTGGCCTTCCTCCGATGGCCGGCGTATTGATCAGATCACTAAGTTGCTTGCTCAAATAAAATCCAAGCCTGACTCTCGTCGTCACATTGTCTCAGCCTGGAACCCGGCAGAGGTAGATGCGATGGCATTGCCTCCCTGTCATGCACTTTTTCAGTTTTATGTGGCCGATGGAAAATTATCCTGCCAGCTTTACCAAAGATCTTGCGATACATTCCTGGGATTGCCTTTCAATATTGCCAGCTACGCTTTGCTCACGCACATGGTTGCTCAGCAATGTGACCTTGACGTAGGAGACTTTGTTTGGACTGGTGGCGACACACATCTTTACAGCAACCATCTTGAGCAAGTTAAACTCCAACTTACCCGCGAGCCTTATCCATTGCCTACCTTGAATCTTAAAAGAAGACCTGGTTCTATCTTTAAGTATGAATTTGAGGATTTTGAGATTCTGGATTATCAATGCCACCCGGGAATAAAGGCTCCGATTGCAGTATGAGGATGAGATCCATTAAGTGATCTTCAAGGAGGTGACTAGCTCATTTGCCTTCTAATACCAAGTTCACATTTAGATTAATAAGAGGTAAATCCTATTTTTGCGGCTGTTTTATGGGAATCATGTAATACCCACATCCTTTTTGGGTGATTTTCCGTATTCAAGCCGTATGCCAGAGAAAAGTAGCATTTTTGATATGATTGGCCCCATCATGATTGGGCCATCCAGTTCTCATACGGCAGGGGTGGTGCGGATCGGTCTTGCGGCCTTCAAGATCCTCGGCGGTGTCCCCGAACAGGCAGAAATCATCTTCTATAACTCCTTCTCCCATACTTATGAAGGGCATGGAAGCGATCGGGCCATTCTGGCCGGGCTTCTGGGATTCAAGACAGACGATAAGAGAATCAAGGAATCCATACCCTTAGCGACAGAAGGTGGACTCCAGTATAGTTTTAAATCTGTTGGGAATGCCTCTACCCTTCACCCAAACTCAGTCAGAGTAAAGGTAAAAAGAGGTGAAAAGTCTGTTGAAGTTCTTGGCGAGAGCAAAGGTGGAGGTGTCATCAATATTGCGGAAGTAAACGGCTTTAAGGCTGACTTCAGCGCAAACTTGCATACTGTTATTATTACGGCTGGAGATGTTAAGGGCAGCATTGCATTCATTGCCAATGTGCTCGCGCATGACGAGTGTAATATCGCGACGATGTCTGTATCACGCCGAGGGAAATTTGACCTGGCCTGCCTTGTAATTGAAATGGATTCAGGGATCAAGCCCGTAACATTAGAGTATTTAAAGAATCTTAACTGGGTTAAGGAAATTATATATATACCACAAATCTGAAGTTTGATATGAAGAAAGTTTTATTGCTGGTTGTTGTCTTTTGCATAAGCCTTGGGTCAACCTTTAGCCAGGATTCAAGAAAATTGACACTGAAAGAATGTGTAGAAATTGCCCTTGAAAAAAATTTACGAATCAAGCGAAGCGTTTACAATGTTGAAACCTTTCGAGTCAACCTGTTACAGTCTAAAGGCTCTTTTTTACCTTCATTTAATAGTACGGGCACGTATCAGGCAAACTTTGGCCGTGCCATAAACCCCGTGACGAACCAATTTGTCGACAAAAATTCAACGCAAATCAGCCCATCACTCAATTCTTCTGTGGTTCTTTTTAATGGAATGAGGATTCAAAATTCTTTCCGACAGAACCAGCGAGATGTGCAGTCGGCTGATAAAGATTTACAAAAGGCAAAGAATGATGTCACCCTCAATGTAGTTACGTTATATACAAATGTCATCTTCAACCAGGAGCTTCTTGAAAATGCCAAATACCAATTGAACTCAAGTCAGCAGGTTCTTGATAAAATAAAAAAGCAAGTGGAGGCAGGCGCTTTGTCTATGTCCAGCCAGTTGAACCAGGAAGCGCAGGTAGCTACAAATGAGTTAAATGCAATAAATCAGGAAAATGGCCTTGTTCTCTCCATTCTTCAACTTAAACAGGCCATGCAGGTACCTGCATCAGAATCATTAGAATTTGTGATTCCGGAACTTCAACTCGAAAGCCTTTTGCTTGATCAAAACGCTGAAGATATCTATCAAATCGCATTAAATACGATGCCGGAAATTGAGAGTGCCGTACTCAAAGTTCAAAGCGCAGACTTTGCGATGAGGGCTAGCCGAGGAAATTATTTTCCAAGACTTTCATTAAACGCCTCTGCATCTTCTAATTACTCAAGTCTCAACAATACTCCACGGACACAAGCAGATGGAACCTATATTCTAACCAATCAGGTCGTAGGCTATGTGACCCCCAGCCAATACGTTTACTATGCCGCTCCCGTATCCACGATCATTTCTCCGTCATACGGTGCAGGGAACCAGTTGAAAGATAATGTCTTCAAGGGTCTGTCCCTTCAATTGACTATTCCTATTTTGAACGGGTTTCAAACCCGGGCGAGTCTGCAAAGGGCGATTATCAACAGAGAGCTGGCAGATATCACCGTTAAAGAAACCCAAAACACGTTGCGTCAAAGCATTGAGACGGCTTATAACGACGCATCGTCAGCTTCGCGGTCCTATGCTTCTTCTGTCAAGCAAGTGAATGCTCAGGAGGAAGCTTACCGGATGAACAAACAACGCTTTGAGGTGGGGGCATTGAGTATCATTGAATATCAGGTCTCCGAAAATGATTTGTTTCGCGCCAAGTCCGACCTGACCCGCGCAAAATACAATTTCATATTTAAGAAAAAGGTCCTCGACTTCTACCAAGGCAAACAAATTGAATATTAACCCTAACCCATAATTTTTTCAGCGAATGGCAAAACAACAAAAGAAACAGTCAGGCAAACTGATGTACTATCTGATAGGAGGCGTTGTCGTCCTTATCGCATTTGTTTTTATAGGCAAATCGATGGGCTGGATTGGCAAGTCAAAGGAAATTGAAGTGGAATTTGCTAAAGCAAAACGTATTAGCATCATTGAAAAAGTCAGTGCCTCGGGAACCGTGCAACCTGTGATTGAAGTAAAGGTCGCTCCCGAAGTTTCTGGTGAGATCATAGAACTTAATATCGAGGATGGCGATTCTGTCCTCTTGGGTCAATCATTGGTTAAAATCCGCCCAGACACCTGGTTGAGCCAATTGGAGAGGATCGAAGCGTCGCTTAGCCAGCAGAAGGCTAACCTTGAGTCTTCGCGTGCTAACCTTAGCCGATCTCAGGCCCAGTTTACCCGTGCCGAGTTCGACTATCAGCGCCAGGAAAAGCTATGGAACCAGAAAGTAATCTCTGAAGCGGACTGGCAGTTGTCAAAACAAAATTATGAAGTTGCAAAGAATGATCTCTCAGCTTCAAAACAATCAGTGGAAGCCGGAAAGTTTATTGTTAATAGTACAGAGGCTTCCGTAAAAGAGTCTCGTGAAAACGTGCGCAAGACATTGGTAATTGCTCCTCTGAAGGGGATCGTTTCGAAGTTGAGTGTTAAGAAAGGAGAACGAGTCGTTGGAACAGGTACCATGGGTGGTACTGAAATGTTACGAATAGCCGATCTCAATAAGATGGAGGTACGCGTGAATGTGAATGAGAACGACATTGTTCGAGTTCACCTCTACGACTCAGTTTCCATCGATGTCGACGCTTATCAAAATATCAACAAAAAATTTATTGGTCTCGTGACCAATATTGCCAATACAGCAAAAGACAAAGCATCGGCAGACGCCATTACCGAATTTGAAGTAAGGATTTTAATCCTGCGTGCTTCCTATGAAGATTTGATCAAGAGCGGTAATAAATATCCTTTTCGCCCTGGCATGACTGCCAGCGTAGAAGTATTGACCAACCGGAAGGAAAATGTTTTATCCGTGCCGTTGGCCTCCGTGACCACCCGCAACCCCGATGCTAAGGAAGTTGAGAAAGCTCCTCAAGGAGGAGGCGGGGGCGGACCTCCCAATAATGGCAATAGGGCAGAAAATCCAAATAAGAAAACCCCTGAAAAGAAAGATAAGATTGTGGTATTCTTAAATGAGAATGGAAAGGCAAAGATGGTGGAGGTGAAAACCGGCATCAGTGATTACGACAATATCGAGATTCTTGAAGGTATCACCGAAGCACAGGAAGTGGTGACTGGACCCTTTCTTGCCGTTTCCAAGCGTCTTAAGGATGGTGATGCCATCAAGCAATTGAAGAAAAAGGAAGAGAAGAAGGACGACTCTAAATAAGGAAGGACTGAAGTCTAAGCCTGGTTCCGAAGTCATCGGGGCCAGGCTTTTTTCTTCGTAGCAGATTTGAGCAACTCCGCATAAGCAAATAATATTACGCTCATTGAAGCCTAAAACTTCAGACAAAGTAATGAGTGCGTATTATTACCTTTAGGGTATGATCAAACACCCATGGCATGAGGCCCCAGTAGGACGACAAGTTCCTGAATTCGTCAACGGCATCATTGAAATTTCTACTGGCATGCGGGCCAAATATGAAGTCGATAAAGATACTGGCCTTCTAAAGTTGGACCGCGTACTCTATTCATCGGTGTATTATCCCGCGAACTATGGATTTATCCCCCAAACACTCGGGGAGGACATGGATCCTCTGGATATCATGATCCTTTCATTGGTTTCCATTCAGCCGCTGTGCCTTGTGCCCGCGCGTGTGATTGGTGTGATGAGAATGTTTGATCAGGGACTTGCAGATGAAAAAATTCTCGCTGTCGCAGAACAGGACGCCAGCGTAAGTCATTTGAATGATGTCAGCGAACTGCCCAAACACTTTACCCTGGAGTTGAAAGAGTTTTTTGAAAGCTATAAAAAACTTGAAAATAAGGTGGTCACGGTGCCTGATTTTCAAGGTAAAGAAATAGCGATGAAGATCATCGAAAAGGCAATGGGTTACTACCTTCTGAAAGTCAAGAATAAACCCGATTGAAGGTATGGAGCAACCCCGCTCAATCCTCATTATCCAGACGGCATTTATTGGAGATGTTATTCTGGCGACCGCGCTGATCGAGTCGCTGCATGATAAATTTTCAGGGGCGAAAATTGACTTTGTTGTTCGGAAGGGGAATGAACAGCTGCTGCAGGGTAATCCGCTATTGCGTAAGGTTCTGATTTTTGATAAAAGCCGCAAGTTCATAAACCTTATAAAACTCATCCTAAGAATAAGGCAGTGCCGATATGATCTTGTGATTAACGTCCAACGTTTTGCCACCACCGGCATTATGACGGCGCTTTCAGGGGCAAAGAGCACCATTGGATTTGATAAGAATCCACTGTCGTTCTTGTTCTCAAGAAAAGTTTCTCATCGTATGGATGGCTTGCACGAGATAAGCCGAAACCACTCTTTGATCGAATTTATGGTTGGAAAGGAAGGCAAGAGACCCCGATTATATCCTCTCCCGCACCACTTTGAAAAAGTAAAGGCATTTAAAACTGATCCATACATCACGGTTTCTCCGGCATCGGTGTGGTTTACCAAACAGTTTCCGGCGGAGAAGTGGATAGAGTTCCTGGCCATCGTACCAGATCAATTCAAAATATTCCTTCTAGGCGCAAGCGCCGACAGAGTTCTTTGTGATTCAATAGCCATGGGAGTCCCATCTAGGAGCGTGACGAACCTTTCAGGTGAACTGGTGATGTTGGAATCTGCAGCTCTTATGAATGATGCTCACATGAATTATGTCAATGATTCTGCGCCAATGCACCTGGCTTCGGCATTAAACGCTCCTGTAACTGCAGTCTATTGTTCGACCGCACCCTCTTTTGGGTTTGGTCCTTTATCGGATAAGTCTTTCGTCGTTGAAACAATTGAGAATCTTGAGTGCAGGCCTTGCGGACTTCATGGCCTCCGAAATTGTCCGCTGGGGCACTTTAACTGTGCATTTACGATTCAGAAAGAGCAGCTGCTGGCCACGGCTGTGAGCGCTTTACCCCCGATGTAAAGGAGCCATTTTGGGGTTTTAAAACTGCAGGAGACGCTGATAAACTTTATGAATCGGAAATCCCATGACGGTGAAGTAGGAGCCATCGATACTTTCAATGCCTTCCATTCCTGACTTTGTACTTTTGCTTTGCTCAATTAAATCGATTCTATTGATGGACTTTAGAAACTCAATTTCTTCCTCCGAGCACGGGTTCACACCGGCCGACAGGCATTCTTGCGCACCATATGCGCCAGCTTTGTCAAAAGGTTTATAGTTTTCCACATAGGAGATTATTTCAGCTTGAGTTAATTTTTTAAAAGTTACCTCGGTACGGTCATCAAAGAGGTCTTGCTTTTCCCTTGCAAGAAGACATACTGCGGTAATCACCTGGTGAGTCTGGCCAGATAGGTCAGAAAGCATTTGAATGGCTTCATCCTGATTGCCTGGCTTATTCATTATTTTATTTCCTAATATCACCACCGTATCCGAGGTAATGATAATTTCGTTCCGAAGCCGGTGTTTGAAAATCATGGCCTTTTTCTCAGCTAGAAATTTAGGAACCATTTCAAGTGGTAAGGTGGCCGGGAAGCTTTCGTCTCCTTCGGGCTTTTCTATGCTGAATTGAAAGCCGACTTCTTTCATGAGAAACTGTCTGCGGGGTGACGTAGAGGCAAGTACGAGGGGCCTGTCAAACTTCATACGCTTCTAGCACAGATCGACTCATTTCTTCAATCGGTAATTTTGAGAGATCGAATTTCAGTGATTGTTACTTTCTATTCGTCCTCCAGAGCGAGGCTTTATCAATTGACTGAGAAGATTGATCGTTGCGCGCTTTGGCGGTTGTTGATTCTTCAAAGACGATCGATGCCAACGTAGCAGCAATCATCTCACTTTCAGGATCTGCGGAAATATTGTTTAGAAACTCAGGCTTGAAGTATTGTTCGACAAATTTGGTATTAAAATTACCGGATCGAAAGGCTTCATGTTCCATTACAAACTTGCAAAACCCCAGTGTTGTTTCTACCCCTGTGATTTGATATTCGTTAATGGCGCGAATTGTTTTTTCAATCGCCGCCTCCCGGTTTTCTGCATGACAAATCATCTTCGCGATCATCGGATCATAGTAAAAGGGAATAGACATTCCTTCTTCAAATCCATCATCAACCCTGATCCCATGGCCTTGAGGGCGCCGGTATGTTTTTAAGGTCCCTATGTCGGGTAAGAAATTGTTGGTTGGGTCTTCTGCATAAATGCGCACTTCCACCGCATGTCCATTTATTTTCAAGTTCTCTTGGAGGAAAGGTAATTTTTCACCTTCTGCAATGCTGATCTGAAGTTTCACCAGGTCAAGGCCGGTGATTTGTTCTGTGACCGGGTGTTCTACCTGAAGCCGGGTATTCATCTCGAGGAAATAGAAATTCTTCTTTTCATCAAGGATGAATTCCACCGTACCGGCGTTGAAATAACCGCAAGAGCGTGCCACATTTACGGCAGCTTTGCCCATTTCCGATCTCAACTCTGGTGTCAGGATGGATGAAGGAGCTTCTTCAACCACTTTTTGATGTCTTCGTTGAATTGAACACTCTCGTTCAAAGAGATGCACTACGTTTCCATGTTGATCGCCAAAAATCTGGAATTCGATGTGCCTTGGCTGAGTCACATATTTTTCGATGAAGACCGATCCATCTCCAAAGGAGGAGATTGCCTCGCTTACGGCACGCTCCATTTGTTCTGAGAACTCAGCTTCACTGTTGACTACACGCATTCCTTTGCCACCACCGCCGGCACTTGCTTTGATTAGAATGGGATAGCCAATTTCTTTTGAAACCTTCTTAGCCTTGGCAATATCGCTGATTGGTTCGGAGGTTCCTGGCACGAGCGGTACCTTGAATTTAGCTGCAGCATTTTTTGCTGCGAGTTTGCTCCCCATGATTTCAATCGCTGATGGGGGAGGCCCAACAAAAATGATTCCTGCTTTGATTACTTCAGTGGCAAAGACTTCATTCTCTGAAAGGAAACCATAGCCTGGATGTATTGCATCTGCGTGGGTCTCTTTCGCAGCTGCAATGATCTTATCCATTCTAAGGTAAGACTCTGACGATGGAGGTGGACCAATACAAACCGCTTCATCTGCAAACCTGACATGCAAAGCCTGCCGGTCAGCTTCACTGTAGACGGCCACCGTTTTTATTCCAAGTTCACGCGCACTTCGCATCACGCGCAAGGCGATTTCTCCACGATTTGCAATAAGAAGTTTCTTTATTTTTCGAAGATTAGCCATTCATGACAATGCTAAGAAAATAATCCCAATTGACAAGAATCGCCCTTATCAGTGTGGCTTCAGATGGGCTGCAGTGAGGCCAGAGATGATGCTTGAAGCTGAGGATGGAGTTTTCAGGGTAGGGTTGGATCAATAGAGTGGAAAGGGATTTTTTTCTATTTTTGCGGAAATTAATAACTGAAAAACAGCGAAATGGTTGATTTATTTGAAAAGCTCAAAATGGAGGCAGGCCCATTGGCCAAATATTCACACCTCCCGGATGACTATTTTTTCTTTCCTAAGTTAGAAGGCGACATTGGGCCCCGCATGGGCTTCATGGGGCGCGAAGTGCTAAACTGGAGTCTGAATAATTATCTTGGACTTGCTAACCATCCTGAAGTACGAAAAGCGGATACTGAAGCAACTGCAAAATATGGTCTGGCGAACCCGATGGGTGCGCGGATGATGTCTGGCAACTCATTGTTGCACCTGGAATTCGAAAAGCAATTGGCTGACTTTGTCAAAAAGGAAGACGCCATGCTTCTCAATTATGGTTATCAGGGAGTATTATCAATTATTGACGCGCTTGTTGACCGCAAAGACATCATTGTCTATGATGCTGAGTCGCATGCTTGTATTATTGATGGAGTCCGACTTCATATGGGTAAGCGTTTTGTCTTCCCACACAACAATATGGAGAGTTTCGAAAAACAACTGCAACGTGCGACCAAGCTGGCGGATGAAACCGGTGGTGGAATCCTGGTGATCACCGAGGGAGTCTTTGGCATGTCAGGCGATATGGGCAACCTCAAAGAGATCGTTGCTTTCAAGAAGAAATATAACTTTCGATTGCTGGTAGATGATGCACACGGATTTGGCACAATGGGTAAAACGGGCGCTGGAGCAGGAGAGGAGCAGGGCGTTCAAGATCAAATCGATCTTTACTTTTCGACTTTCGCAAAGTCAATGGCAAGCATCGGAGCGTTTGTAGCTGGGCAAAAGCATATTCTTAAGTTTTTGAGATACAGCACCCGCTCACAGATTTTTGCAAAAAGTCTGCCCTTGCCGCTGGTTGTAGGGGGTATGAAAAGGCTTGAGCTGTTGAGGACTAAACCTGAGCTAAAGGAAAATCTTTGGACGATTGTGCGTGCTCTCCAGGGCGGTCTTATGGAAAGGGGCTTCCACATGGGGCCCACAACCTCACCTGTCACGCCAGTGCTTTTTAAGGGGGGTGTGGGAGAGGCAGCAAACATGGCAATGGACCTCCGGGAGAACTTCCATATTTTCTGCTCTGTGATCATCTATCCGGTTGTCCCTAAGGATGTTATCATCTTCAGAATCATACCTACAGCAGCCCATACTTTAGCGGATGTCCAGGAGACCTTGACAGCCTTTTCGGAGCTTAAACATAAGCTGGATGAGGGCTTCTACCGCAAGGAGGAATTGGTGTCCGTAACGAAAGCAATGTAAAAAATATTGGTTTTCCATTGGTTTTAAGCCTTTTTACCTACCTTAGTGCTATCAAAACCCTTGTTTCAACCAAAAACTAATACAGCATGAAAAAATTTGAAGAACTAAAAACCTTGATTGCCTCTATCGAACTGGATGCCGACAAATTCTATAATAAGGGCAACAGTGCTGCAGGCACTCGTGTACGCAAAGGAATGCAAGACCTGAAAAACTTAGCGCAATCCATCCGTGCGGAAGTTCAAGAACTCAAAAACAAGGAGCCTAAATAACCTCCCACCGTTACAAGAGAAGGGACAGCGACTATCGTTGTCCCTTTTTTGTTGCTAAATAGAGTTCTCTGATCTTATCCGATAGTTTCGGAGAAGATGCCATGAGTGGTAAGCGGACATGAGGACCACAGATGCCCATGTAATGCAATAGTTGTTTAACGCCGACCGGGTTTCCCTCCTCATACATCGGCCCGTTCATATCAACCAACTTAAATAACTCCTTTTGGGCACTTGCATAATTATTAGACAGGACTGATTCCTTCATTTTATTGAACACGAATGGTAATGCATTCGCCAAAACACTGATCACACCAACACCACCGATTGCATAAATGGGTAACGTGAGGAGATCATCGCCAGAGATCAGCATGAAACTTGTCGGCTTCTCTTTTGCAATCTTCATGCATTGCTCCAGATTCCCGGAGGCTTCTTTTACGCCGATAATATTCTTGTGTCTCGCCAACCTAAGGATTGTATCGGCACTTAGGTTTGAAGCGGTGCGGCCCGGTACATTGTAGAGAATGATGGGTCGGGGACTTTGGTCTGCAAGGATGGAAAAGTGCCTGATTATCCCTTCCTGCGAGGGTTTATTGTAATAGGGGCTCACGGAGAGAAGTGCATCCACCTGACTGACGTCTGTGTTTTTGATTTCTTCCAAAACGGCGGCAGTATTGTTGCCGCCAATACCATACACAATGGGTAGTTTCTTCTTATTGTTTTTCAAAACAAATGCCAGTACCTCTTTCTTCTCTTCCTTCGACATTGTGACGGACTCTCCAGTAGTTCCCATGACAACGAAATAGTCGACATCGCGACTGGTATGGTTCAATACCTTTTTCAACGAAGCAAAATCTATCGCCCCTGACTCATAGAAAGGTGTTACTAACGCTACCCCAGTGCCGTATAGCTTTTTCATTTTACCTTATTTGCTTAGCATACTTATACATGTTATCAATGAGACCTTTTACTGTTCCATTATTCTCAATCATGAATTCAAAGAAGGGCTCACTTTCTATTTGATGCTTTCCAACACGACAATGTGCCTTGCTTTCTGCCAGAAGGTTCAAAATCAATGGATTGTGCTCATTATCGATGTAGAACAAGTAATCAAATGCCATATGGGCAAAGTGAGAAGCTTTAGCATTGTCAATTTTTCCCCAGAAGTTGAGATCCCGTATAGTGAAAAAGTCAAAGAGAAATTCGTAGTTATCTTTCTTTTTTGGAAGGAACTCAATTACCTGAACTTGCTTGCCATCCTGCTCGAGGTGCTTGACGAACTCTTTGATATCATCGTGCTTTTGCATGTCCTCAACACTAAAAACCACACCAATTGAGTTTGATTTTTTATATGACGTGCTGGTTCGAAGGCTTTTGTTTTTCCTTAAAGCGGAATTCGTTCGCCATTTTAAAAAGGTCAGTCTCAAGGGGATGGTGTTAAAGCGCGCTAAATTATCCCAAATTTCTGCACCATCATCAGCCTTTTAGCATCTTTTGAAATTCAACCTCTGAAATAATCTTTACTTTCAATTTTTCGGCTTTCTCGCGCTTGGATGGCCCCATGTTTTCCCCAGCCACCAGGAAGTCCAGTTTTGCAGAAACCCCTGACAGGACCCTTCCACCGTTGGCTAGGATAACGTCTTTGATCTCTTCCCGTTCGTAGTGCTTGAATGTTCCGGATACAACAAATGACTTACCACCCAAAGAATCGCTTACTTTCTCCGGTTCTCTTCCAGAAGATTCAAACTGCACACCAGCCTTCTTCAGTCGATTGATTTCTTTCACGCTTCCTGAATCTTGAAAGAAGGCCAACACACTTTGGGCTATTTTTTCGCCTACCTCAGGAGCTTTCAGCAATTCTTCGAGGCTCGCTTGGGCTAGATCATCGATTGTTTTGAAGTAGTGCGCCAGTTTTTCTGCCACGGTCTTCCCCACATGCCGAATACCTATGGCGAACAAAACAGATTCAAATGGTGTTGATTTTGAGTTCTCAATGCCTGCCAGCAAATTTTTGGTAGATAGTTCTTTGAAGCCCTCCAGCTTAAGAATGTCATCTTGCCTTAGGTCATATAAGTCAGCAGGACTTTTCACAAGGCCGAGGTCATACAGTTGTGCGATCGTTTGTTCACCCATTGAATCGATGTTCATTGCCTTTCTTTGAATGAAGTGCTCAATCCTGCCTTTGATTTGAGGAGGGCATTTTGTTTCATTTGGACAATAATGATTGGCTTCTGCTTCTTGGCGAACCAGGTTGGCGCCACACTCTGGACACTTGCTGATATATGCTACCGGCTTACTTCCTGGCATTCTTTTGGAAAGATCCACACTTGTCACCTTTGGAATAATTTCGCCACCCTTTTCTACAAAAACAAAATCCCCAATCCTTAGATCAAGCCGCGCGATCTCGTTGGCGTTGTGAAGCGAAGCCCTCTTGACCGTAGTACCCGCTAGGAGCACGGGCTCTAATTCTGCAACGGGCGTGATGGCTCCTGTTCTTCCGACCTGGAATGTTATTCCATTCAATCTTGTGCTGAGACTTTCGGATTTGTACTTATAGGCAATGGCCCAGCGAGGACTTTTAGCTGTAAAGCCAAGTCTTTCCTGTTGGTCAAGGCGATTTACTTTTATCACAACGCCATCGGTGTCGAGGGGAAGGCTTTGTCTTCTTTTCTCCCAGTGTTCAATATAACCTAGTACTTCTTTGATGTTCTTGCATTTTCGATGGGTGGGTGAAACATTAAAGCCCCAGGATTCGAGCTGCTTTATTCCTTCTTCGTGTGTCTTGATTCCGTTCTCTTTTCCAAGCAGATAATAAGTGAAGCAATCTAGCTTTCGTTTTGCTACTTCACTGCTGTCCTGCATTTTCAGCGTTCCTGAAGCCGTGTTGCGGGCGTTGGCATACGTTTCCTCACCGATATCCTCCTGCTCTTTGTTCAATTGTTCAAAGACCTTTTTCGGGAGGAACACTTCACCACGAACTTCAAAAGAGGCAGGTAATTTCTTTCCCTTCACGCTAAGGGGAATGGATCGGATGGTTCTTGCATTTTGCGTAACATCATCTCCGCGGACGCCATCACCACGGGTCACGCCACGCACCAGAATTCCATTTTCATAAATGAGGCTTATCGAAACTCCATCGAACTTTAGTTCACAAAAATACTCGTAAGGCTCCCCTTCAAGTCCTTTTGCTACCCGGCCGTCAAAGTCTTCAAGTTCTTCCTGCGAATAGGTGTTTCCTAGCGAAAGCATGGGGTAACGATGCACCACTGTGGTAAAAGTCTTGGTGATGGTGCCTCCGACCCGCTGGGTGGGAGAGTCTGGTAGTTTGAGTTGAGGAAATTGTTCTTCGAGTTTAACAAGGTCCACAAGGAGGTTGTCAAATTCCAAATCAGTTATTTCCGATTTACTCTTCTGATAATACAAGTCGTTATGATGATTAATTTTCTCAGTGAGTGCAGCTATAATTTTATTGGCTTCCTTGGTATCCATAAAGCAGATTGGGCAAAAGATAATAGCTTTTTCGAATCTAAAGTAAGCGAGTTGGAATGAAATGTGAAAATACTTTTAGAGAATGCAGAGCGCAAAAGTTTATAACCTCATCTTTACCAGGAGAAACTAGGCAGCTGCCGAAGTCCTCAAAAATGTTTATGAATGGCGATTTAAGCCTGGTTCAAAAAATTAAGAAGCATCACCGCTGAAAGTCCAGCAGTCTCCGTTCGAAGGCGGCTAGGGCCGAGGCTGATTTTCTGAAAGCCTGCTAAGTTCGCTGCCCCAAGTTCTTCTTTTGTAAAGTCACCTTCCGGACCGACAAGGATAACCGCATTAGACGCAGCCGTCCCTTGATTTTTCAGATAGACCAGATTTTGCTCATCAACATGTGCGATAAACTTATTCTTTTCAGTACACTGGCTTATGAACTCCTCCATTGGCTTCAATGCGACCAACTCCGGTAGCCGGGCCTGTCTCGACTGCTTCATGGCGCTGACGACAATCTTTTCAAGTCGCTCCATATTGATCGACTTACGTTCGGAGGTTTTACATAAAATGAATGATATTTTTTCTATTCCAACTTCAACACACTTTTCTACCATCCACTCAACCCGCTCCGAATTTTTGGTGGGCGCAATGGCGAGGTGGATTGAAAAGTCCCGTTTAGCAATGATCTCACGATGAGTAATTTTGAATTCACATTTCTGCGGGTCTGATTTTGTAATGCTGGCGCGACAAAAGCTTCCCTTGCCGTCTGTGAGCTCGATTTCATCACCTTGCCCAAGCCTGAGAACTTTTACAGCATGCCTCGACTCATCAGGTAGGAGATGACCGGAAGATATTTCAGGTTGGTAGAACGTGGGCAATGGAAGAAAGCCTATTTATACTCTTTTTCGAGTGCTAAGATCAAGTCTATATATTCCTGCATGGACTGCTCTTTGGATTTCCCTTTTTTGCTTGCCCATGCATCGAATTTTGCGATCGCCTTGAAGTCAAAACCACCGGGCCGCTCACCGATGGCATCTCCATCCGTGGCTTGCTTGTATAATGAGTAAAGGTTTAACAACTCTTCATTTGAAGGTCGCCTTGCAAACTCCTTAGACCGTGAAACGGCTGATTGAAAATCTTCTTGAAGTGCCATTTGGCTAAAATTAGAAAGTCGTCCTGCAGTGTGGCAGGACGACCATCAAAAAGTTATCGTTTTGTAATGGGCATGTACGGGCGCAATTTCTGACCTACATATATCTGCCGCGGCCTGCCGATTGGTTCTTTGTTCTCCCGCATTTCTTTCCACTGGGCAATCCATCCAGGAAGTCTGCCAATTGCAAACATTACGGTGAACATGTCAACCGGTATGCCCAGAGCACGGTAAATAATTCCAGAATAGAAGTCGACGTTTGGATACAGCTTCCGCTCAATGAAGTAGGGATCACGCAAGGCAACTTCTTCCAGCTTCATGGCGATTTCAAGGACCGGGTCATTTACTCCAAGTTTCTTAAGAACATCGTCTGCCGTCTTCTTAATGATCTTGGCGCGGGGGTCAAAATTCTTATATACGCGATGTCCGAATCCCATCAGTCGGAATCCGCTGTTTTTGTCTTTTGCTCTGTTAATCCATTTCTCTGTATCACCACCGTCTTTCTTAATTTGTTCTAACATTAGTATTACTTCCTGATTGGCACCTCCGTGGAGGGGGCCCCAAAGTGCGTTGATGCCCGCAGAAATCGAAGAATAGATGCTCGCTTTGGAAGATCCCACAATGCGGACGGTAGAAGTAGAGCAGTTTTGCTCATGATCGGCATGCAAAATGAGTAGTTTATCAAGCGCGTTGGCCACCACCGGATCAACTTCAAATTGCTCAGCGGGAAGCGCATATAACATTTTTAAAAAGCGGGAGCAGTAGTCCAATGAGTTATCTGGATAATTGACTGGATGCCCCATGGCGTTCTTATAGGCCCAGGCTGCAAACGTTGGCATTTTGGCAAGGGATCGCACGATGCTCAAATAGACGCCTTCAGCCGACCGATTGGGGTCAAGGGACTCTGGGTAGAAAGCTGTCTGCGCGCAGAACATGGAGGCTAGCACACCCATTGGGTGGGCGGAGGAAGGAAATCCATCCAGGATTTTCCTCGTATCCTCATGAACCAGGGTATGGGTCTTTATATCATCTGAGAAATTGCCCAGTTGGTCTTTCGTAGGCAATTCGCCAAAGATCAACAAGTAGGCTACTTCAAGAAAACTTGACTTTTCTGCTAGATCTTCGATTGAATAACCCCTATGGCGAAGAATGCCCTTTTCACCGTCAAGGAAAGTAATGGCACTCTTGGTGGCACCGGTATTTTTGTAACCAAAATCGAGCGTGACAGCGCCAGTCTTTTCAAGAAGTTCAGCAATGTCAATGCCTACTTCGTCTTCTGTGCCTACCACGATGGGTAATTCATAAGTTTTGCCGTCCAAGATCAATTGTGCCGTCTTTGCCATGTGATGCTATTTTTCCCTAAAGTAAATCGGGGTTCTTGTAGTTGGAAGTCCTTTTCTGAATTTAATTATTTCCAAGGATCAAAGGCATACCATCTTTGCCAGAGCCAATGATAATTGTCTTGGAGTTAGGTGATTTTGATAGCTCCAGTGTTGCTTCTATTCCTCTCATTTTCAATAGCTTATCTGACAAACTATTGTTGATAATGTTATTGGCCCTGGATTCGCCTTCTGCCGCAATGCGCTTCCGCTCAGCCTCACTCCTTTCCTTGTCAAGTCGGAACTGGTAGGCGAGCGCTTCCTGCTCTTGTTGAAGTTTGTTTTCAATGGCAGCTTTAATCTGTTCCGGAAGCGCAATGGATCTGATGAGTACTGCAGTTGCCGTGACGAAATTCAAACTCAGAATTTGCTCCGTTTCATTCTTAATGGCGGCTTCGACTTCCGCTCTCTTGGTGGAGTAGATTTCCTCTGCCGTGTAGCGACCCATTACCTGTCGTACCGTAGAACGTACTTCAGGGATCACCAGAACTTCCACGTAGGAAGAGGTAAACTTCTGATGAATGTATCCGATCTTTTCGGGAATGGGAAAATACCGGACGGTGATATCCACATGGATGGATAGACCATTTTTGTCAAGGATGTCCATATTTTCATCTGAGGACGTCTCGTTGACTCTATAGACATACTTATCGTTCCAGGGGGCTTTCAAGTGAATACCCTGGTCGATGATATTGTCCCTGTCAAGACCTATCGTGAAAGGGTAAAAGATCACAGCCCGTTCGTTGGATTGGATCGTATAAAATAGGCTGTTGGAGAGGGCCATCACGATGATGAAGCCAATTACTCCTAAGATAATCAGGGGCAGTCTGCGGTTATTCATGGTTCTTTAGTTTGAAATTGGGGTTGTTTAAATAGAATCTATAAAGTTAATGAATTGGATGGGGAATTTCTTTTGGCTGCTAGCCTTTGGTAGGATTCTCCTCACGTGGCAGGCCCAGCAGTCTGCCGATGATCAGCATGCCATAGATGTTTCCCCAGACGGCTTCGATGGTGCTTATGTTGCGGAGAAGACGTGTGGGTTCAAGCCCCGAATCTACCCCTCCAAGTACACAAAAACTGTAGGTTACACATTCGGAGTAATTGGGCAAGCCCAGTTCAATATTTGCGCCAAGGGCCCCCGGCTTGACAATGGTAATTAAGTCAAAGAGGCTGCCGAAGGAAATTCCGATCATTAGATAAATACACGCAGCGCCCCATAGCTTTTCCCCGGTCATAAAGCCGCCCGAGAATATGTCACGAATGGCAAAGGCTATTACGGTGACTTCAATCGGGAATAGTAGGCTGTGAATGGACAGCAAATATGCCTGCCGATTGGCGACATGAACTATCTGATAGTAGGGAAACTCCACCAAGGTTCCTGTAACAACAATGCCAGTCAGAACAATCAGGATGCTTCTGATCAGAATCCTGTTGGTTGTAAAATTTCGAAGCATGTCCCATAGTAAAAACGCATAGGTTGCTCCGAAAAAAGAAAAGATCGCGATGATGAATTTGGAGACATCACTTTTGGAATCGGCAAGAAGGGGTTCTGAAAGTGTCAATCCGAAGACGATAATAATGATTTGGATTAGAACTACGTTTCGATAGTCTTTTGTCTTCTCAATCTGAAGTTCACTTTTTGAGAGTACGCGATTGAGTGAGAAATTGATCATGGGTTTTTTTAGGAGAGGAATGAAGGGTAAATATAGATGAAATGAGGAAAATTTTCTGGATGTTAGATTTGGTGCAGGATTAGCAGTTTGGACTAAAGTCCATTTTAGAAATTGATATAATAACCACGGGCTTAAGCCTGGCTTAAGCCCGTGGTTATTATATGCGCGAGACACATTGGGCTTTAGCCCAGACGGGGCAATTGTTTTAATAAGAAATTGGGCAATGCTTATCTTGCACAGCAAATATCCAAAGCTGAAAAGTTCGATGTCTGAACAACGCAATTCCAAAAACCCATATCATCCTGATGTTTGGATATTCCTAATACTTATTCCGTTCATCAGTGCCTTCAACTATTACCTGACATATTCTAATATCAAACTAAATTGGTTCCTATTCCTCACCTTTTCAATCGACACGGTTCAGGGCTATTTAGCCTGGTGGGCCGTTCGTATTTATATTTTTTTCCTGGACAAAAAGCAGCCGTTTGAAAGAGCTCCGTTGCTTCGGATTATTATTCAACTGATCGGGACTTTTATTATTGGGTTATCGATTATCATTTTGCTGACGGAGCTGGTGAGTTGGATCGCTAAGGGAAAACCGGCCCCTCTGAATTTTTATACCATCGATGTATTTATCATCGGCATTTGGTTCTTTGTTATCACTGGCATTTATGCAGGGTTAAAGTTCTACAATGAATGGCAGAATTCAGAAGCCCTTCGTAAGGAAGAGAATCGAATCAGGTCGGGAGGCGTCATGGTGCGTCAGGGTAAGCAGGATCTGATGTTGAACTTCCAGGAGTTGGCTGGCTTTTATGTGGAAGGGGAGTATGTGGTCGCCTCCAACCTCATTGGGAAGAAGTATTACATGACGCAGTCGCTGGACAAGATCGAGCAAAAGCTTCCCTCCACGTTTTTCTTTCGGTTTAACCGCCAGTTTATTATTCATCGGCAATTGGTCTCAGGATTCAGGCGTGGTGAGAATGGCAAAATCCTAGTGCTGCTTAACCGAAGTGATAATTTCCCTGAAGAGATACCCGTAAGCCGCCAAAAGGCACCGGCATTTAAAGACTGGTTTCGGCCTGAATAGATACATTTCAAGGGTAAAATTTCCACCCTTCGCCATCAAAGCCACAATTAACTACTTCAAGGCAGATCTTCGATCCGTTATTGCAGTTGAAAAAAAATCGAAGGATGGAAAGGAACATATTCTGTATAGCGCTTGGATGCTGCCTGTCAACCATGGGATTGGCACAGACCGATACTGCCAATAACCATGGTGACTTTCCAATTATCATTTCACTTCAGTTTCACGGCTTCACATTGCCATTCAGGGACCTGAAGGCAAATTTCTCGAATGTTGGCATAGGACTCGGGACGGAAGTCAGTTTGAATCAGAAAGGCAATTGGGTGCAGCAGCTCAGTGCTGCTTGGTATCACAATAAGGTCATGGGCAATAGGCTACTTTTCTATTCTCAGTTGGTATGGAGGCCCATGTTGGGTTCGAATGTTTACTCAGAAGCCAAGCTGGGGGTTGGTTATTTGATTTCTTCCCGACCGGTGAAGTCGTACAAGCAGGTGGAGGGTGAATGGGTATCAGCTGGACATCGGGGGAAAGGAATGTTTACGGTTCCCGTTGGCGTCTCTTTGGGTTATAGCAATTACTCTTCCGGAACTTATGTTTCACCGTTTGCGAGCTATCAGTTTTTATTGGTCAGCGGTTATAATAAGAGTATTCCGATCGTTCCTGAGACGCTTGTTCAAGTAGGTTCAAGGGTTCATTTCAAATAGACGTTTACTTTGAAGTTTGTGCATCATTTTAATAGACATTACTCAATGAAAATACTCATCCAACCATTTTGTTGCTTCATTCTGTTGATCGCTGGATTCCAGGTTCATCCACAGGCTTTGCCGATTGTTTCTTGTTTGGAATCTCAAGACGCTATTAACACAAACTATTCAAAAGCTAAAGATGTAAAGGAGGTGCTGCAACGATTGGTGAAAGAAGGAGTTCCTGGCGTTTCGATGGCACTGTATACAGATGATGAGGGATGGTGGGAAGCATCTGCTGGATATGCCAAAATTGAAGATAAGACACTTATGCAAAGCTGCCATTTGCAATACCTTCAAAGTGTTTCAAAAACTTATATGGCCATTGCGATTTTAAAATTGTCTGAGCAAGGAAAAATAGAGCTTGAACAACCAATTACAACATACCTGCCAGCCAGGTACTGCCATTTTATTTCAAACCCGGAGAAGATCACGGTTCGAATGCTGTTAAGCCACACCTCTGGAATACCGGAGTATAACTTGGTCCCTGCTTATGTGGGTTACCTTCTGCAGCATCCAGATCATTTCTTTTCCCCAGAAGACTACCTTAAATACATCGAAGGGAAGCCACTTGATTTCGTCCCGGGAAGCAAGTACTCTTATCGAAACACGAATTACTTGTTGCTGGCTTTGATGACAGACGCCATTACAGGCGATCACACCAAATTCATAAAAGAAACAATCATGAGACCATTGGTGCTTACCAATACATTCTACCGAGGTGACCCTGGCTACTTGACATATTCCAATCTAGTCAACGCTTATTGGGATAGGCATAGCAACAGCATCCTCGAGAATGCATCGGTGCTTCAACGTACCAATGTAGCTTCGCTGGTGGGGGATGATGGCATTGTAGCGACTCCCCGCGATGCAGTGAAATTTTTAAAAGGACTTATAGATGAGAAGTTAATTACTCCTCCCACCCTCAAACTCATGCAGTCATGGGTCAATGACAGTAAGGGCAACCCTACTTATGGGTTAGGGCTTGACTATGCAACACTCGGTGGACACACTGCTTATGGTCATAGTGGTGGCGGCATCGGGGCGGGATGCCAGTTGTATTATTTTTCCCATAAAAGATTATACCTCTTCATTGGTATTAACCTTGGGACGGTGACCGAAAGTCCGATTCATAAGGCTTCTGAAAAGGCGCTCGATGAGTTGTATAAAATTCTATTGGACTGAAAGATTGAATGAAATGTCATGGCTTCCGGATGCAGTCGGCTTGCGTAATTCTTATGAAGCGACAGACCGCCTTCTGAAATCCACCTGATCCCCTTTATTCGTAAGTGGATGTATGCAAACAATCACTATAGAGTCCGCCCCTACGGCCAAAACCAACTGGAATCAGGTTTATAGCCTCCTTGGCCTTAATGCTGCCATTGTCATTAGTTGGATCGCCTACCATAACTTTCAGCCAAAGGTTCTGGAGCTCTTTCATTTTCAGGAACTATCATTTTTTCTCGTAGTCGCGCAGGCCTTGATCCTGGTGTTCATACCTCCGGTGGCAGGCATTGTGGGGGATTATATGATCAAAATCAACGGCAACCGGTTTGTGGTCTTCACAGTTGGGATTAGCGTCACTGCCATGGTGTTTATGCTCGTGGCATTTACGGTAGGTACGGCTACGACCATCAATCTTACTGCGGCACTACCTTTTATGATTGTCATTTGGCTCATTTCAATGAATATATTCCACAGCCCCGCGAATTCCATGCTTGAGATGTTTGCGCCAGCCAAAGAACTGCCCGCCGCGATGGCATTAATTGTTCTCACGACGGAGATGTTGAATGCGCTTGAGCCGGTGCTGATCAGTTTTGTCAACTGGATCGGTCCGATTGCAACCTTTTCATTAGGAGGTATTCTGATGATTGTGACCGGTTATTTTTTTAGAAGTACAACGAAGGATACGAAATTGGTGCGTGATCAGGAGACGGTGAAAGTGGAGGAAAGTAAATACGCAAATGTATTGATCGCTGGACTTTTTCTCGGAGTAGCCACCGCAATCATTAAAAACTATACGCCGATATGGTTTGCGATGAAATCGGCAACGCCGATTTTCAATGAATCACTTGTCGTTTCTTATATTCTCGTTGTCTCAGCTTTGGGCGCCTGGCCACTTTCTAAATTTGTGAATCGGTATGGTATAGGAAAGAGTTTACAGTATGGACTGATGGGTACTTTCGTTTGCCTTGGCGTTAGTTACATTGTTCCGGGGACATACCCCTTTTTACTTGTTTGCATCCTCACGGGTGTAAGTTATAGCTTTGCGGCAGTGGCTGCATTTCCATACGCATTGCAAAATCTATGTAAAGAGCACACGACATTGGGTGCCGGTATGTTTTTTGGTGGCATTGAGCTGGCAGACGGTTTGATAAATATTTTACAGAATTCCTGATGAGGTTGAGCGACTAATTTGCTTTGGATACATCGGAAGTTGATTGCTAATGGTTTTACAAAATCCAATAATAATGATGAGGTAGCTGGTGATTTGAAACCTGTCTTCCATCATTGGATGGAGCAAGTACCTTAAGATGAATGCCGCCAGCGTGACGATCATCAAAAGCGACCAAAGATTGTCAGTTATTTTATTTCCTTTCGCACCAAGATAGACCGTTACCACTGCCAGAAAACTGAAAATGACAGTTTGTGAATTCATAACGGAATTAAGTCCATACCACAATCCTCTGCCATAACGCTCCATCATGCCAGGCATGCTCTGCGAAGAGTAGTGGGAGGGAAGGGTAAATAGGAATTCCTTTAATAATGTAATGTCACCAATGACAAGGAGTGTTGCAACCATTCCGATTGCGGAAAAGGCCAATGCACTTTTGAGTACCAACTTCTTGCTTTTGTAAAGGGCAAGAATCACGAATAGAAATAGAATCACGGCATCGGGTCGGACTGGAATCGAAAGAATAAACAATAGCAATCCAACTATAACTGAAGCCTCTGAAATGAAGAACAGTCCTGCCAATGAAAAGGCAGCGCACATCATATCAGGCGATGAATAGCGCGCCGAGGTGATGAGAAACGGAGACGCAGCAATCAATAATGTAATTACCGAAGCAATTTGAATATCAAACATCCTCTGTAACCAAACGAATAAGAGGCGTCCAATGAAAAAGTAACTGATAATGGAAGGAATATATGTACAGCCAACAAGGTCGAAGCCGAGAAAATGAAGAAACCTTGCAGCAAGGATGTAAGCTGGTTTGATTTCATAGTATTTTAGTATGTCTTTGAAGGCTTCCGAACTTTGCATTAGCAGTTGCTGTCTTTGTGAAAGGGCAATAAAATCATTGGGTGGCATTTGTGCTGCCGCTTGACTGTATATGCTCGCATGGGTTATCTCAAAGGGTATCGACGGAGTGCCGATGACCAGTGCCATGTAAGGGAACAGGTCCCAATTGTAATAGGGTTTATGATATAAAAAAATCGAGGTAATGAATAATATTGCCGGAACGAAAAGACGGTAGAGCAATGTTTTCAAGTTGGAGCTGTTATGTCGCCTGAAAGATACTAAATAAGAAAAGCGGCTAATATAGCCGCTTAAGACTTTGTAAGAGTAATTATCGTGCCCTAACGCGCTCTATATATTCGAAATATCAGACAAAAATAGGATCATCCTTTTGACCACCCTTCCTTAAAATCCCTTTTAGCGTCTTCAAGTTCATGCTTAACGGTAGACTTCACTTCTGCAACGTTATGTTTCAAATTCAAAGATAATTGTTCGGCCTTCATAGTGACTCCTTCTTTGGTGTCTGCAGCTTTCTTCAATACTTCACCCTTTATGGTGTTTGCTTTAGAAACGACTGTTCTCTTCAATGTGCCAGCTGTAGCACCGAGTCTGCGTGCAACAGAGGGCTTCGTCTTCTTTGTTACCTTCTTAACGTAAGCATCCGATGAAGTACATATTCGTTTAGAAATCGGCTGGACGTAGTTTTGGGTTTCACTAAAACTACATCATGAAGACCGAAAATTCAATTTCCAGGTATGCTCAAAAGTTTTCGATGATCGAAAACTGGAAAACGAGTGGCCAAAGCCAGCAATTGTTTTGCAAAGA